>NZ_HG916852.1:65000-714000 GCF_000577275.2 Rhizobium favelukesii | reverse complement strand
CCGCCTCGATAGCCGTCCAGCGGGAGCCGAGCCCGACGCCCATGTCGTCCTCGTAGATATCGTCCTTCGGGAGCTGCCGACGGTGATGCGATTCAATGCGCAGGGCCGCGACCTTCAACGCACCCAGAACTTCGGGAGGAACCGCCTCAATGGCGGCGTCGATCTCGGCCTCGGTCACGCGCATCGGCGTCACGGCAAAATCGATCCCGTCGAACTTCTTCGAATATTCCGCAAGCGCCACGTCGCCGCGCGCCCTGACATCATCGATGATGGCGCGAACGACCGCGTTCACGTCTTCTGAAACTTCGCGCTTGGTCGTCAGGAAGGCGGCAAACCGTTGCTCGAAGCCTTCCGATGCCTGATCCAGCCAGATTGCCAATGCGATATTCCTCTTTGATAACAGACGAACCAGATCTCAAGCGCCGGGATGACGCGGTTTGGATGCGGTTTCCCACGCCCCGCCGACATCCGCAAGCTGAACCTCGATGCACTCGACATCCAGCGCAATCGTTGCCGTGCCCGATAGTACCAGCTCAACCATGCCTTCCGGCCCCTCGCCTTTCTGTTCGAAGCGGATGGCCAGCAGCGACAAGACTTCGTCGCCATTCTTGCGATCGATGCCGGTCGAACGCACCGCAAGCACGCGCTTGAAGACGACAGCTGCGCGACGGCGTTCGAAGCCCTTGCGCTTCTTGCCGGCTTCCTCCCACACGAAGCGGTTGACGGCGACCGAGACCTGACCCTCGCGCGGCGACCAGGCGATATCGGCGATCTTGAAGACGCTATCCTGCAAATGCGCAGAGACGACGGCAAGATCCTCGCTATCGAGCGCAACAAGCCTCAGATCGGTCATGCAGGCAATACCCCATCGCCAATGCATCACCGGAATGGCGATGCGTCTGACAACGGACATAAGGCGCGGCAACGCAATGCGCAACCGGCACAAAGGGCGAAGTGACGCCCTTTTAACTACTCGCTGACGCGCTCGACGATGGCGCCGCAGCGGGTGAGCTTTTCTTCCAAGCGCTCGAAGCCGCGATCGAGGTGATAAACCCGCGACACCATCGTCTCGCCTTCGGCAGCAAGGCCGGCGATGACGAGCGAAACGGAAGCGCGCAGATCGGTCGCCATGACTGGCGCACCCTTCAGCCGCGGAACGCCCTCGATCTTCGCCGTCTGGCCAGACAGCGAAATCTTCGCACCGAGACGCGCCAGTTCCTGCACGTGCATGAAGCGGTTTTCGAAGATCGTCTCGGTGACATGCGAGATGCCGGTCGAGCGCGTCATCAGCGCCATGAACTGCGCCTGCAGATCGGTCGGGAAGCCCGGGAAGGGATCGGTGACGATATCGACCGGCTTGATGCCTGCGCCATTGCGGCGAATGCGCATGCCGTTGTTGGTCGGCGAAATCTCGGCTCCGGCGCGGCGGAGCGTTTCAAGCGCCGTGTCGAGGAGCGCGGCATCGGTGTTCTCAAGCGTCACATCGCCGCCGGCCATGGCAACGGCCATGGCGTAGGTCCCGGTCTCGATGCGGTCCGGCAGGACGCGGTGACGCGCGCCGGAGAGCGAGGTGACGCCTTCGATTGTGATCGTGCTCGTGCCGGCGCCGGAAATCTTGGCGCCCATGGCGTTCAGGCAGTTGGCGAGGTCGACGACCTCAGGCTCGCGGGCGGCGTTGCCGATGACGGTTGTGCCGCGGGCGAGCGTCGCTGCCATCATCATCACGTGCGTCGCGCCGACCGATACCTTCGGGAAGGTGTAGCGGGCGCCGATTAGGCCACCCTTCGGAGCGGTCGCATTGATATAGCCGCTGTCGATCTCGAGGTTCGCGCCAAGCGCGGTCAGGCCATCGAGGAACAGATCGACGGGGCGCGTGCCGATGGCGCAACCACCCGGCAACGAGACGCGGCACTGGCCTTCGCGCGCCAGAAGCGGGCCAATGACCCAGAAGGAAGCGCGCATCTTGGATACAAGCTCGTAGGGAGCGGTGGTATCGACGATGGTGCGGCAGGTGAAGTGGATGGTGCGCGAGTAGGAATCTTCCTGGCGCTCGCGGCGGCCGTTGACGGCAACATCGACGCCGTGATTGCCAAGGATGCGCATCAGAAGCTCGACATCGGCCAGATGCGGCACGTTTTCGAGCGTCAGTGTATCGCTGGTGAGCAGCGAGGCGATCATCAGCGGCAGGGCGGCATTCTTTGCGCCGGAAATCGGAATGATGCCGTTAAGCTCATTACCGCCGACAATTCTAATACGATCCATGTGCGCTTACGGGCGATGCCCGCCTTTCTGAAAGGCTGTCTGTAAAAAAAGATGCGGGTGTTTAGACGAAATTAGCGGGGGCTTCAATTCGCTGTGAACCGAACATTACGATTCGTCCATTTTTGCGGCAGGCAGCCCATTCGTCTCATCCGCCTGCCCCGATCGACGGGCACGGGTCTGCTGTTTGCGGCGGGACAGATTTTCACGGAGCTTTTCGGCGGCGCGCTCGCGGCGCAGTGTCGCCTGTCGTTCGATCTCCGCCTTGCGGCTGTGCTGGCCTTTTTCGGTGTTCTCAGTCATGCCGCAGGCTTACCCGAATTTGCGCCAATTCAAAAGTGGCCCGACCTTAATCTCTACAAAGATGGAAATTGCGGCTTGCGCTTATCATGAAGCTGTGGCAATAGCCCCCCGTTCACGCAATGCAGCCGGTTCGGTTGCGCGTCTGGTCCTTGCTGCCGTAGCTCAGTGGTAGAGCACACCCTTGGTAAGGGTGAGGTCGGTGGTTCAATCCCACTCGGCAGCACCAGTTTTCCTTAAAGAAATCAATAGAGCGCCACCTTTCCGGCTTTGCTGGGCAGCCTGCCTTTGTAAGAGACAGCGGGATTATCAATGTTTTTATTTGACGCATTTCTGATCTGGAAGAAAGTAGCCCATTCGATACGACGCAGCTTTGTTGGAAAGAAGAAGTTCCATTCAGAGAATGCTCGCTATGCATTCGAAACGATGCCTAAAAAACTTCCTCGCGCAGTGTGGATGTATTGGGACAAACCTCTGGAGCAAGCGCCGCCAGTTGTCCGCTATGCTGTCGATTCTTGGATCAGGAAAAATCCCTCCTGGGATGTGAACGTCCTGAGCGATGCAAACGTAGCCGAATTCGTTAACGTACCACCTCCCAAAAGCAACCGCAAAATTCAGTGGCGGGCGGACTTAATCAGGGTCGCCCTGCTGCGGGACTTTGGCGGGGTTTGGGTGGATGCGACGACTTTTTGTGTCAAACCACTGGACGAATGGCTGCCACCGTTGATGGAGAGCGGATTTTTCGCATTTCCCGACAGTTATCCCGGCCGGACAATGGGGATTTCTTTTCTTGCTGCGGAGCCGCAAAATTACCTTGTGTGCAAGTGGTTCCGGTTGATGGTGAAATACTATACAAAGCGCGGGAAGCCCCTTCATTACTTTTGGGTCATGTATCTTTTTGAGTACATCATAAGGACTGACCGCAAAGCGCTCGCTATTTGGCAAGCCACCCCGAAACTCGCGTCAAAGGGTCCTATTCTCTTGAAGCGTATTCTGACACAGCCAGAGCTACTGGAGCCGATCCCCGACTACGTCGATACGGCAGCGATCCCGTGGTTAAAGATCAGTTCTGACACCAAGCTTAGCAATCAAGAGGTCTCGTATGCCCTCGAAAGCAACGCGGATATTGAGCTCCGGAAAGTCGCTGAAACCGCTCTTCAGAACCGGCAGGGCGAACGCCGAAACTCGTGAACCGTCGCGCGCGTGCGCTCACATCAACAGGCGGCTTGTAAGCGGCAGTGCCTGTTCGACTGCGCCTGCGTCTACGATTCGGAATCGCTTTATAACCTCAGTTCGGGTTCGCGGGCCCCGCGAAGTCGTTGGCTCGAAGACGAAATGTCTTGGTCAGGCGTCGAAGTGCCAATCCTTCGTCGGACGGCACGACAGATAGTCGGATGCGTCGAGATCCTCGATCATCCGTCTGAGCGTTAGGACAGTCTCCTCAAATGTAGCAAGCTTCGCATCGGTAACGTCCACGTTCCTACCCGTGGCGTCATCGATTTCGAGCCATCGCTGCTCGCCACGCCGCATGAAGACGACCAGAGAAACATACTTCTGGCACTCCGCAGTCAGCACATGCTTGAGGTTCTGCATCACCGATCTCCAACGCTGACAGGGGCGACTGACGTTGAGCCTTCCATGGTTGCACAAAGTGTCGTCTTCAGCCTGTTAAAAGCAGCGATCTGCCGCCGCTCAGAGGGAACAACGTCTTGCGCGGCAAAAAGATCGGAAACGCGCATGCCGATGAATACGGGATCAAGCAGCGCACCGGTTTTCCCGTTTGCGAGCCCCGAAAATATCGCTAAAATATCCTTTGCTTGCGGCCTTCTGGAGGAACGTGGAGGCTGATTCGCATGTTTTGGCGTAAGCAATGGAGGAATACGCCGATGGCCATAGAGAAATGGAATGATCCAATTCATGTGGGGTTCGAAAATACCGGCGCGCGCACCATCCTCGGTCCGCTGGACGCGTTGAAGTGCCTGGCAGACCTTTGGCCGAGCGCTCGCGGGTTGCGTTATCTTAAGGCAAGAAGCACCTGCAGAGCTGCCCTTGACGGTCGCAAGACGGTCGAAGAGGCTCGAGCGGAGTTTGTTGCCGCCGCGGAAGAAGCAAAGCTGAAGGTCAATTGATCGGGCATTCGGTCCGCTGACTACCGGCAGATTGTCGATAACCTGTCCCGGAACAGGGCAATGATTTATTTTTACTTAACCCTCGGCGGCGCTTGCTGTTGGGATCGCGACGAACCTCATTGCCATTCAGGCACGTCCCTCAATAAAACATCGGCAGCCATCATGATGATGGTCAGAGGCTCGTCACCCTCTGCGAAAGCAGACGAGCCTCGATTGCGATAAGCAGTCTCACGCCGGCTTCAGACGCCTTCTCCCGATCTTGTCCAACACTTTGCGCCCGAGCTTCTGGCCCGGCCCTTCGATGCGGGTGAAACCCAGGTAAGCCAGCGCATAGGCTAGCGGCAGGAGAGCGGTCACCACGATCGCAAAGCGTACCGGCGCCGAAATCTCAGACCCGAAATGCCTGAGATGAATGCGGCGATCGGCTGTAGCAGCAGCAGATGGATCAGGTAGACCCCGAACGAAAGCTCGCCTAGCCAATGGCAGAAGCGATTTCCCATGAGAGAAGAGACGCGGTCGCCGAGCCTTCCGACCAGGCCGGGCAACAGATGATAGTGCACCAGCGCGAAGAAGGCGACCACGAGTAGCAGGCGGACGGCAACCTTCGTCGAGGTCATGTCGCCGCCGATCGGAATCATCACCAGGATGACGGCAAGCAAGCCGTTCATCACGGTTTGCCGCTGCGTCACGAACAACCCATTGGCAATCAGCATGCCGCACAGGAAGACGTGCATCTTCAGCGGCAGGAAAGACGGCATCGGGAAATCGATATGTGCGGCCTGGACAGCCTTGGCGACGATGAAGGCGGCAAGCGCAATCAAGGCGGCGCCGGGCAACCATCTGGTTTTCCTCAAAAGCAGCATCGCGAGCGGAAAAACCACATAGAACTGCATCTCCAGGCCGAGGCTCCAGTCAGGCAGCGGCGTGCGAAACGCATAGGTCGGATGCAGCCCGAAGAGGAAACTTGCGTGGATGAGAAGGTTGCGCAGGCTGCCGTCCAGATAGCGCTCCGGCAATTGCGGGCCATGCGCGAGGAAGGTGTCGATGACCATCCGGCTCTCATAGAGCTGCGGCCCCAGCAACAGCGCGATGCACAGCATCACGTAATAGAGCGGCGCAATACGGAAGAAGCGCTTGAGCCAGAAACCGAACCAAGTGGTCGGCTTTTCCCAAGGATTGGCGGTCTCGCGTAACCGATAGTGAAAGACCATCAGAAAGCCGGACAGCATAATAAAAAGATCGACGCCCAGATCCGGCGACGACAGGATCGGAAGATGCCAACCTGTCAGTTGCAGGCTATGACCTAAGAGGACCCAAAGCGCAGCAAGGCCGCGCAGCCCGTCAAGGCATCCGATCCGCTTGCTCTCAATGATCATCGGGTATCCTTCCGGTTGAGGCTCAGCTTCGCGGAAGCTAACGCAATGTGCTGCAATGCACAACGCGCAACCAGAAAAGTTGATCGGCCCTGCGTGGGGAGAGCGCGATCTTGGCGACCCTATGTCAGGAATTCCAAAACGAAACGGGGACGATCAACAGCGACCGTCACTCTGCACCTCGAGGTAGCCGACGCCGATAATGGCGCCGTCAAAAGACCGAATGAAGGATGGAACATAATGCGTCGTCGGCGCGGTGCAGGACACCGAGCCACTATATTCGTTCATTGCCATCTCATCCTGCGGCATAGCGGAATAGTCGCTCGTGATCTCGAGCGAAGCCGAAGCTGGCGTGATAAAGGTCCCTATTGCCAGCGCAAAAGCCGGCACTCCCAGTCGAAGAAGTCTTTGCATGCGCTTCTCCTGTGTTTTGATTACAAGCATTAACTAATGAAAAGCGTTTTTAGTTCCAGTGCTGCCGCTACTACTTTCGCACAGTGAATTCGTCGTATTTTCGATCAAGCTAAATTGTATGATTTTACATGATGGTAGGTACTGGCATCCATGTGCACAGCTATATGCTGGATGTGAGCGCCAAAACTGATGAGTTTACAGTATTATATTTGGGTAGCCTGACTAACGTCGCAACATCCGGCTGCGGACATAGTCCTTTCCTACCACCCCTTCAGCTATCTCAACCGCCCGCTTGAAATGGCCCTTCTGCCGAACGAATCCCTCAAGAACGACGTAAGGTCCGAGGATCGACACGACAATTTCGCTGCTATCAACGTCATAGGCGGCACTGAGGGCGCTTTCGACCGAGGCACGGGTCGATGCGAGGCCATGGCCTTGCTCGCAGGTACTGCAGTGACCTTCCGTTGTCTGAAATCGAAACACCATGACCGCCTCCGAATGACCAGGCCAGTTACTGGCTAACGCCGGAGGGCAATTTTAGTTGCACTGCACCAATCTATACTCCGAAGAAGCTCGCCGAGGCCGGCGCTCGCACTTGGCGTTTCGACCTGCCGAGCCATATATCCTTGGGGTTTAGGCGGGGTTGCAACGATGAAGGTACTGCTTCCGACGGTTCTATCGGTCGTGATGCTATCGGGCTGCACCACGGATAGTTCGACCGAGGTTCAGCCGATTCCGGGCAGTATTACCTACGGCGGGCAGCCGCGCACGAAGTTGACCAAATCGCCGCCCGGCAGTGCCATCTATAATTCCTTCTACGATTCCACCGGCACCAGGGTTAGGGAAACCTATATCCTCCAGCCGGATCGCACCCTGAAGTTGACCAGGCGTGTCATCGTTCCCGATTTCCCCTGACATGCTGCCGCTTGACAGCGACGCCGTTCGAGAACATTCAAGGAACGTTCAACATTTCCGCGGTGCGATTCTCCGCCGAAGCAACCGGACGGCTGAATGTATCTTGAAAAGCTCAATCCCCAGCAGCGCGCGGCCGTCGAATACGGCACGCTCGCTGATGGCGCCCACATTGCCGGTCCGCTGCTCGTGATCGCCGGAGCCGGCTCGGGAAAGACGAACACGCTCGCGCACCGCGTCGCGCATCTGATCGTCAAAGGCGCCGATCCGCGCCGTATCCTCCTGATGACATTTTCCCGTCGCGCGGCCGCCGAGATGGCGCGCCGCGTTGAGCGCATCTGCGCCCAGGTGCTCGGTAGCAATTCCGGCATCATGGCGGACGCGCTCGCCTGGAGCGGAACGTTTCACGGTATCGGGGCGAGGCTCTTGCGCGATTATGCGGAGCAGATCGGCATCGACCCGGCCTTCACCATCCACGATCGCGAAGACAGCGCCGATCTGATGAACCTCATCCGGCACGAGCTGGGCTTCTCGAAGATGGAGAGCCGATTCCCGACGAAGGGCACCTGTCTTGCGATCTATTCGCGCGTGGTCAATTCGGAAAGCGAGCTCAGCCTGGTGCTGCGCGACGCCTTTCCCTGGTGTTCGGCTTGGGAAAATCAGCTGCAGGAGCTCTTTGGCGCCTATGTCGAAGCCAAGCAGAACCAGAACATTCTCGATTATGACGATCTGCTTCTCTACTGGGCGCAGATGGTCAGCGAGCCAATCATCGCGGACGATATAGGCAGCCGTTTCGATCATGTCCTCGTCGACGAGTATCAGGATACGAACCGCCTGCAGGCATCAATCCTGCTGGCATTGAAGCCCGGCGGACAAGGCCTGACGGTCGTTGGCGACGACGCGCAGTCGATCTATTCCTTCCGCGCCGCCACTGTGCGCAACATCCTCGACTTCCCGGCGGCATTCAGTCCTGCCGCGAATATTGTCACGCTCGATCGCAACTATCGCTCGACACAGCCGATTCTCGCAGCGGCCAATGCGGTGATCGACCTTGCCTCGGAGCGCTTCACCAAGAACCTCTGGACAGAACGGCAATCCGCCCAACGTCCACGTCTCGTCACGGTGCGCGACGAAGCCGATCAAGCGCGATACGTTGTGGACAAGGTGCTGGAAAACCGCGAAGAGGGCGTGAGGCTGAAGCAGCAGTCGGTGCTGTTCCGCGCCTCCCATCACAGCGGCGCGCTGGAGGTCGAACTGACCCGGCGCAACATTCCGTTCGTGAAATTCGGTGGACTGAAGTTCCTTGACAGCGCGCATGTGAAGGACATGCTCTCCGCCCTGCGCTTCGCCCAGAACCCGCGCGATCGCGTCGCCGGCTTCCGGCTGATGCAGTTGCTTCCGGGCGTCGGGCCTTCGACCGCACAGCGCGTCATCGACCAGATGGCTGCCGATGCCAGCCCGCTGCAGGCGCTCGCCGAACTGCCGGCCCCGCCCCGTTCCGGCGAGAATTGGACCGCCTTCGTTTCGATGCTGCAGGAAGTCAAGACGGGCAAGGCCGGATGGCCGGCCGAGATTGGTCTCGTTCGCGAGTGGTATTGCCCGCATCTGGAACGCCTGCACGAGGATGCCTCGACCCGCCAGGCCGACCTGTTGCAACTGGAACAGATCGCCGGCGGCTATCCTTCGCGAGAGCGTTTCCTGACCGAGCTGACGCTCGACCCGCCGGATGCGACCAGCGACCAGGCCGGCGTGCCGCTGCTGGACGAGGACTATCTGATCCTCTCCACGATCCATTCCGCCAAGGGGCAGGAGTGGACCAGAGTGTTCATGCTAAACGTTGTCGATGGCTGCATCCCTTCCGACCTCGCGGTCGGAACCAGCGCCGAGATCGAGGAAGAGCGGCGGCTGCTCTACGTCGCGATGACCCGCGCCAAGGACAATCTCGACCTCGTCGTGCCGCAGCGCTTCTTCACGCACGGCCAGAACGCGCAGGGCGACCGGCATGTCTACGCGTCACGCACACGCTTCATTCCGGCGACGCTGCTGCAGTTCTTCGAGGTGGTGGGCTGGCCGCAGGCCAGGACCGATGGCGGAGCATCGCACCAGGCGCGGCAGGTACGCGTCGATGTCGGGGCGCGCATGCGCGGCATGTGGCGCTAGAGCTGTCTTCTGAAACAGGGAGCCGGTTTCGGGCCAAAGACATGCGTCAAACAAGAGATTACAGCGCCAACGGCGGCTCGGCAGGCCGGAAGAAGGCATCGATGACCGCCGGGTCGACCGTTTCGACGGTCGCTGGCATCCAGCGCGGATTGCGATCCTTGTCGATGATGGCAGCACGAATGCCCTCATAAAAATCCGGGCTTTTCAATATCTGCACGCAAGCACCGAGTTCGCGGTTGAGGCATTCGGCGAGGTTCCGACTTTGCCTGCCCTGGCGCAACAAACGAAGCGCCAGCTTCAGACTGGTCGGGGAGCGCGTATGGAGAATGCGCAGCATCTCGGCGGCAAAATCATCAGGCTCGTTCTCAAGCGCATGGATGATCTCCTCGACAGCGCCGAAATGAAAGCTGCGCTCGATCAGGTCTCTATTGCTTTTGACGGCGCTCGTTCCCGGATCGCTGGACAGATTCTTCAACACCGCTTCGACATCGCGCGATGCGGCGTTGCGCGGGAGCTCGGCCAGCGTATCGACAAGATCCGGCAGCCGAAAGGAGGCGATGTGGTGGTCGGCCAGACCGGCATAGATGACGTCCGCCGCGTCGATGGTCAGCCCAGTCAGGCCCATCCAGGTGCCGACCTCGCCCGGCGTGCGCGACAGCAGCCACGTCGCCCCCACATCCGGAAAATAGCCGATCCCGGTTTCCGGCATGGCAAGCCTGGTCCGTTCGGTCACGACGCGATGGCGGCCATGTGAAGACAGACCGACGCCTCCGCCCATGGTGATCCCGTCCATCAGCGCCACATAGGGCTTCGGATAGGTGGCGATGCGATAGTTCAGGCGGAACTCGTCGCGCCAGAAGGTCATGGCCAAATCCGTGCCGGCACGGCCGCTTTCGTGCAATGCGCGGATGTCGCCGCCGGCGCAGAAGCCGCGTTCCCCCTGCCCCGATACGACCACGGTGGCGATAGTGGCGTCTGCCGCGAAGTCGTCCAACGCAGCCGCAACCGCACGGACCATCTCAAGCGTCAGACTGTTCAGCGCACGCGGTCGATTGAGGCGGATGATCCCGGCCGAGGCGCGTCGTTCGACAATCACCTCACTCTGCTGAGCCTCGTCCCGCATGCTGATCTCCTCGCTCCCATGGCCATCGTTTCTCGCAATCCCGGCACCGCGCCTTGGAGTGAACCGGGGCTGTCGCCCTTACGGCACCTTACCGTACTCGGCGGCATAGTCGATGGTTGCCGGCAAGGCCGAGGATTGGTTTCGTTCCTCAGAACGACGCGGCGGCGAGCGCCTTCTGGATAGTCTGCAGATCGTCGACGTTGCGATTCATCAGGAACAGTTCCCAGTCAAGCGCACTTTGAACGACCGTCTCCAGCGAATCGTGCTTCGGCTTCCAGTCGAGAACACGCTGGGCAAGCGCCGAGTCCGCGACAACGCTTGCAGCATCGCCCGGACGTCTCGGAGCCATATCGACCTTGAAGGAGTGGCCGTGGAGGCGCGTCACCATGTTGAGCACGTCGAGGACGGAATAGCCGGTGCCGTAGCCGCAATTGGCAACCAGCGAGCGATTGCCACGGCGTAGATGCTGCAGCGCCTCCAGGTGAACCGCCGTCAGGTCGCTGACATGAATATAGTCGCGCACACCGGTGCCGTCATGGGTCGCGTAATCGATGCCGTAGACTTGAACGCTGCCGCGTTTGCCGAGCGCGGCCTCGCAGGCGACCTTGATCAGGTGGGTGGCGCCGGAGGTCGATTGGCCTGTGCGTCCCAGCGGATCGGCACCGGCAACGTTAAAATAGCGCAGCGCGACATAATCGAAGTCATAGGCGGCCGCGGCGTCCCGCAGCATGAATTCCGTCATCAGCTTGGATTGGCCGTAAGGATTTTCCGGATTGAGCGGCGCGGTCTCCTTTACCGGTTCGGACGTCTTCTGCGGCCCGTAGACGGCGGCGGTGGAGGAGAAGACGAAATGGCGAATGCCGGCGGTGATCGCAGCGCTCAACAGCGCACGCGTCTTGCCGGAGTTGTTATCGTAATAGGCAAGCGGATCGGCAACGGATGCGGGCACGATCGCCGAGCCGGCAAAGTGGATGATGGCTTCGATGTCGTTCTCGATAAAGATCGTCTTCAGAACCTGTGCATCGGCAACATCGCCGAGATAGAAGCGTGCGCGCTGCGAGACCGTCCAGCGAAAGCCTGTCGAAAGGTTATCCAGGACAACGACGTCCTCGCCTGCATCCAGCAATGTCCAGACCATGTGGCTGCCGATATAGCCCGCCCCGCCCGTGACCAAAATTGCCATGTCCTGAATCCCCGTTTTCATACGCGGGGAGATCTGAAGCCGTTTTCCTTTCAGAATTTCGTATAAACGGCCGGTGCGGAGGCCTCCGGCCGGGTAAGTTTGCCGATGTGGTTAGATGCGGCTTTCCAGCTTTGCTACAATTCTATCGATGTGCCATTTCGGGCAAAAACGGTGGACGCAGCGATGCGCGATCCAGACCTTTCCAGACGTAAAAGCCATTCCAAAGCCCGAGCCACGCCGACATTCCTCCGAAGGGGTTGCGCATTTATGATTTTATACGCTGATACCAGACGTCCACGGAACATACTGGGACCGGCCACACGGACTATCGCCAGACGTTCAATTCCGTCGAAGGAATTCCGTGATGTCTTCCCACAGGATCGCTATCCCGATGGCGAACAGCCCTCCGGGAACCATGAAGTACAGGATTTTGACGGGATCAACGGTGAAGAACAGCAGGTACAGGAAGCCGTAGGCTCCCGCGACTACCAGCACCGTACCCAAAACGAGGGAAATTATCTTCCTCACCAAGACCCACCCCCACGCTAAACCTCTAAGGGAATTGCTACACCAAACATGGCCAAGCTGTATAGCTGCCTCACTGGCCTTCTGGTCGTCCTGGCTATTGTTGGCCGCATCTAAGGGAAGGGTCGCCTCAAAGGAGAAGAATGCCCGACCGCAGGATGCAATCCTCGCGACCGAAGCATGCAAAGAGGCTGGCTGCTCTCTGCATGTTGTCTAACCGCAATTGGCTGACAGTGTTGAAAAAGTCCAAAATCCGGGCTTACCGAAAGGTCAGCCAATTCGCGATTTGAGCGAATATTGCCGCTCGATGCTGTTTCACTTCCGCTACGCGGCACACACTGCTTGAACGCAAAATTGGCAGGCCCCCCTGCTCAATTTTCTGTGCCGGCCTCTGCGGCCGTTAAAACAATGAAGGTTTGCAGAAAACGGACTTTCAACAATATCGGCGCAAACTTGCCTCTCGCGGATCATCACGGTTCGCGCGGTGGCATCAACTGCACAATCCCGCGAAAGCCCGGCTTGAGCCGGGCCTTTCATCCTGTCAGAGCTTGAGGATATAGTCGCACAGCCGGTCAGCGGCCGTCTGGATCTGGGTCGGATCGCGCAGGAAGCAGGCCCGCAGGAAGAGTTCTCCGCCCGACCCGAAGGCCGTTCCCGGCGCAAGCCCGACACCGGTCTTGTCGACGATGTCGATGGCCGCCCTGCGGCTGTCGGTCACCCCGTCGATCTTCAGGAATGCATAAAGAGCGCCATCCGGCTTCAATGTCTCGACGCGGTTCGTTGCGATCAGCGCGTCGCAAAGGATATCGCGGGAGCGTTTGGCCTTGTCGATGTTGGATTGGACGAACTCGTCGCCGTCGTTCAGGGCAGCGACCGCTCCGCGCTGGATAAACTGGGCGACACCTGAGGTCGAATACTGGATGAGGTTCTCGAGCACCTGGCCGGTTTGCGGCGGGGCAACGATCCAGCCGACGCGCCAGCCGGTCATCGACCAGTTCTTCGAGAAGGAGTTGACGAACATCACCTTGTCGTCCGGCTCCATCACATCGAGGAAGGACGGTGCGCGGCCGCCGGCGAAGTAATAGCGCGCATAAATCTCGTCCGCCATGATCCAGAGATCATGCTTGCGCGCCAGCGCCAGGATGGCCACGAGGTCGTCCTTGCTTGCGGTCCAGCCGGTCGGATTGGACGGCGTGTTTATGAAGAAGGCCGTCGTCTTCGGCGTGATCGCCGCCGCGATGCGGTCGAGATCAACCGCCCATTTGCCGCCCTCGAAAGTCAGCTGGACGCCGACCGAACGCGTGCCGGCAATTTCCAGGGCGGCCGCGATGTTCGGCCAGGCGGGTGTCAGGTAGACGAGCTCGTCGCAAGGCGAGGTCAATGCCTGCACGGCGATCTGGATCGCCTGCATGCCGGAACCGGTGACATAGAAATGCTCGACCGGCAGGGTTATGTCGAAATGCCTTGCGTAGTAGTCCGAGAGCGCCTGGCGCAGCTCCGGGATGCCGCGCTGATAGGTATAGAAGGTCTCGCCGCCGGAGAGCGCGTCCATCGCTGCCCTGCTGATGAATTCAGGCGTCGGCAAATCCCCCTCGCCGACCCAAAGCGGCAGAAGGCCATCGCGGCCACGGGCATAGTTGACGACTTCGACGATCCCGCTTTCGGGCGCCTGGACTGCGCGCGGGCTAAGGCTGCTTACAATCGACATGCATCACTCCGGTTTCCGCCTACATAAAGCAAATGCGGCGGCAAATCCCATGACAATCGGTGATGCGATGTCGATTTTCATGATGGATGAGCCGGCGAAGGCTCATGATTTGATCAGACGGCTGGGCGTTTGGCGAGCAGGTCACGGATCTCGGTCAGAAGCGCAACGTCGGCTGGCGGAGGAGGCGCCTCCTCGGGAGCAACCTTCTTCTGCCGCTCCACCTGAGCCTGCAATTTATTCACACCTTTGACCATCAGGAAGATGATCCATGCAAGTATGAGGAAGTTGATCAGAACCGTGATGAAGCTGCCATAGGCAAGAACCGCGCCCTGCTGGCGCGCAGCAGTCAGTGTCGGCGCGTTCACGTTGGAGGACAGGCCGACAAAATAGTTCGAAAAGTCGAAGCCACCGAAGATAGCACCGACGATCGGCATGATGATGTCGTCCACCACTGACCTCACGATACCCCCAAAGGCACCACCGATGATAACACCGACAGCAAGGTCCATGACGTTGCCGCGAGCGATAAATGCTTTGAACTCATTGAGCATCCGATCCGTCTCCCTCTGATACAGTCTCACTGACAGGTCATTGTTTTTATTAGCTACATCTTCGATGCAATTATTCAATTGCTAATTACAAATTTCGCCGCTCCAACGGTCTTTGACTTAAGGCCTAGAGCCCACCCGATGTTCAAAGCTTTTGAATTGCCTTAATCTCGGTGCTCCGGGAGAACCGTGGTGCGCCGGTGGAGGTTCGATGCTGCCAGGCTGGGTCATACTTGCATCTGCATTCGGCTATCTGCTGCTCTTGTTTGCCGTGGCGAGCCATGGCGACCGCAGGCGGCGTATGTACGGAACGCCAGTTGGCGGCCGGCCGGCCGTCTATGCACTCAGCCTCGCGATCTACTGCACCTCCTGGACCTATTTCGGCAGCGTCGGCCTTGCATCCCAGCGCGGGCTGGAGTTCCTCGGCATCTACATTGGCCCGATTCTCGTCTTCACGCTCGGCATGCCCGTGCTGCGACGGATTATCGAGCTTGCCAAGGCCGAGAAGCTGACATCGGTCGCCGACTTCATTTCCGCGCGCTACGGCAAGAACCCGACGGTCGCGACCATCGTGGCGCTGATTTCGCTCGTCGGCGCCATCCCCTACATCGCGTTGCAGCTCAAATCGGTATCGAGCACCGTGACGGCGATGCTCGATCCGTCGGACTACGGCATCGGCAGCGGCAACCTTTATTTTCTCGACCTGCCGCTACTCGTAACGCTCGTGCTCGCCTGCTTTGCGATCATGTTCGGCACGCGCCACACGGATGCGACCGAACACCAGGACGGATTGATCCTCGCCATTGCCATGGAGTCCGTCGTCAAGCTTTTCGCCTTCCTCACGGCCGGCGTCTGTGTGATCTGGTTCCTGTTCGACGGTCCATCCGACCTTTGGCAGAAGGCCAGCGAGAACCAGCTCGTGCTCTCGGCGCTGCATTACCAGACGCCGATCAGTCGCTGGATCACGCTGATCCTGCTGTCGGCCTTCGCCATCATCATGCTGCCGCGGCAATTCCACGTCACGGTTGTCGAGAACAGGACCGCCCGGGAGCTCCGGTTCGCCGGCTTCCTGTTCCCGCTCTATCTCGTCGTCATCAATCTCTTCGTCCTGCCGGTGGCGATCGGCGGCCTGCTGACGTTCGGCGGCAACGGCAATGCCGACCTGTACATGCTTTCGCTGCCGCTTGCCGGGCAGATGCCTGTCGTCTCGCTGATCACCTTCATCGGCGGCTTTTCAGCGGCGACTGCCATGGTGATCGTTGCTTCGGTCGCACTGTCAATCATGGTGTCGAACGACATCATCATGCCGATCTTCCTGCACCGGAAGCTGACCGACCGCACAGGACAGCGCAACAACTTCGCAAAGACGCTGCTCAACATAAGGCGCAGCGCGATCTTCGCCGTGCTGCTGCTCGGCTACGCCTATTACCGCTCGACCGACAGCACGACGGGACTGGCCTCGATCGGCCTCCTCTCCTTTGCCGCGATCGCGCAGATGGCCCCTGCCCTTTTCGGCGGCCTCGTCTGGCGACGGGCCAATGCCCGCGGCGCCATCCTCGGGCTGACGTCGGGCTTTGTGATCTGGGTCTATCTGCTGTTCCTGCCCTCGCTTGGCGGACCGGACTATTCGGGGGTCGCAAGCGCGGTCCTCGGCTTCATCTTCCCCGGCACGACGATCTTCACCGGTAACGCTGCCGATCCGCTGGTCAATGCCACGGTGATGAGCCTGCTCGTCAACACGGCCTTCTTTGTCATCGGTTCGGTGACCCGCAATGGGCGACCGCTTGAACGCATCCAGGCCGGTATCTTCATCAAACGGCAGTCCCGCTCGCAATTTGCCACGCGTGGCTGGAAGACCCGCATCAGCGTCGGCGACCTGAAGGCGACGGTCTCGCGCTATCTCGGCGAAGAGCGCATGGAGCGGTCGTTCCAGACCTACCAGCAAAATTCAGGCCGCAATCTGGACGATGACCAGCCGGCCGACATGGCGCTCATTCACTTTACCGAACAGCTGCTCGGCAGCGCCATCGGCTCTTCGTCCGCCAGGCTCGTGTTGTCGCTGATCCTTCAGAAGGTAGAAGACGCCTCCGCCGATACCGCTTGGCTGCTCGACCAGGCAAGCGAGGCGCTGCAATATAACCAGGACATGCTGCAGACGGCGCTTTCGCAAATGGACCAGGGCATCGCGGTCTTCGACAGCTCGAACAACCTGACGATCTGGAACCGGCGTTTCCGGCAGTTGCTTGATCTGCCGGAGAATGCCGGACAAGTGGGCTTCCCGCTGGCCGACATCGTGGCAATCCTTAGCCAGCGCGGCGATGTTCCTGCCGGCGACGTCAACCAGACCGTTCGCCACTTCCTGACGCTCGACAAGCCCTTCGCGCTGGTGCTTGGCAGCGGCGAGCGCATCATCGAAGTCCGCTCCAATGCCATGCCGGATAAGGGCATCGTCGCAACCTTGACCGACATCAGCCAGCGGGTCGCTGCCGACCGAGCCCTGAAGCAGGCGAACGAAACGCTGGAACAGCGGGTGGCCGAGCGGACGGCGGAACTGACCCGCGTCAATCACGAACTCGGTGAGGCGAGAGCTGCGGCAGATGAAGCCAATCTTGGGAAGACGCGCTTCTTCGCTGCTGCCGGCCACGACATCCTTCAGCCTCTCAATGCCGCCCGGCTCTATTCTTCGGCGCTGGTCGAGCGCATGGGCCAATCTGAAAGCAGCGCGATCGTTCGCAACATCGATTCCGCGCTGGAATCGGTCGAGACCATCCTTGGCGCGGTACTCGATATTTCGCGGCTTGACACCGGCGCCATGCGGCCGCGCCTCGCCTCCGTGCCCCTTTCCGATCTGCTGGAGCGGATTCAGACCGACTTCGCGCCGATCGCCCGCGAGAAGCAGCTGAAGCTGGTGGTGATGCCAACCTCGCTGCGGGTCCGCTCCGACCCCAACTTGCTTCGCCGCCTCGTGCAGAACCTCGTCTCCAACGCAATCAAGTACACGATCGACGGCAAGGTGCTGGTCGGCGCGCGCCGCCGCGGAAGTCAGGTCGTCATCCAGGTCATGGATTCTGGGATCGGCATTCCGCCGTCGAAGTTCCGGACCGTCTTCAAGGAATTCGCCCGGCTCGACGAAGGCGCCAAAACTGCCTCCGGTTTGGGGCTCGGCCTCTCGATCGTCGATCGTATCGCGCGCGTCCTCAACCATCCGGTGGAACTGCACTCGACACACGGCAAGGGCACGGATTTCCGGATCGTCATGCCACGTGATGCCTCACGGCTTGCCGAGCGTGTCGGCGCAGCCCAACCGGTGGAGCATTCGGCGCAGAGCCTCAAGGGACTGCGCATTCTCTGCATCGACAACGAACCGCATATTCTGGAAGGCATGCAACTGCTGATCAGCGGCTGGGGCTGCGAAGTGCGATGCCTGGACTCGCTAGGGGCGGTCCGTGCAGTCGATGCGCGCCAGGTACCGCCCGACGTGATTATCGCCGATTATCACCTTGGCGACGGCACCGGCATTTCGGCCATCGTCACACTCAGGGAACGGTTCACGGCGTTTATCCCGGCTCTTATCGTTACTGCAGACCGCACGCCCGAGGTTCGCGCCGAAGCGGAGCGGCACGGCATCGGCATCCAGCACAAGCCGGTGCGTCCGGCAGCGCTGAGGGCCTATATCACGCAGATTTCTGCGCAGAAGCGCACGGCGGCTGAGTGACGTCCATGTCCTTCGTCATCACGTCGGCCACGAGGCTGCGCACCCGTTCTGCGCTCGGCACATCGCCGAAAAGAATTCGGTAGATAATCGGCGCAACAACCTGATCCATCACCGCATCGACCGGCGGAAAGCTCTCGCCGCGTGCAAGCGCCCGCTCGCTCAGCAGTTCCATCTGCTCGCGGGTGAAAGCACAGCACTTGCAGGCGTTGGCATTGTCTTGCGCGGCCAGCACGTCGCGGATCATCTCACGTCCGACGCCGGAGGACATCTCCTCGGCATATTGCTCCGCCCAGGCTTCCAGGTCTCCCCTGCCGCTGCCGCTGTCGATCGGCTGCATATCGGGGCGCAGGCGCTCGACCGCGACGTCCGCCAGCAACTCCTGCAGGTCACCCCAGCGACGGTAGATCGTCGATGGGGTGACGCCGGCCTTTGCGGCAATCAATGGGATCGTGACATCGGCACGGTCCATGCCGGCAAGCAGTGCGCGCACCGCCTGGTGCACCGAAGCCTGCACCCTGGCACTGCGACCACCCGGTCGGAGATTTTCCTTTGCTGCCATTTCTAACGTCCTGTCTTCCTGCCCCGGCGCATGGTTCAAAATCTTTGACCGATTCATTAACGCAAATCATTTGCTTTTAGCGTCAGATCGACCTACGTGGCTAACGCAACGAATTAGCTTTAAGGGGCTTATATATGTTCCGCGCCGCCGATTCCACAACGACCTCGCGCAATCCAATCCCTTTCCACGCGATCACGCTGGCGACCTTCTTCGGCGCTTCGGCAGCACCTACGCCGCTCTACCGGATCTATCAAGAAAACCTCGCCCTCTCTCCGGTGATGATCACGGTGATCTTCGCGGTCTATGCCTTCGCGCTTCTTGTGGCGCTGCTGATTGCCGGCTCGATCTCCGACCACCTTGGCCGCAAGCCGGTGATCTTCACCGCGCTCGTTTTGGAAATCATCGCCATGGCGCTGTTCGTCGTTGCCAGCGGCCCCGGCTGGTTGATTGCAGCGCGGATCGTGCAGGGCCTGGCAACGGGCATCGCCGGCGCTTCGATCGGCGCCGCACTTGTGGACATCGACCGGGCGAAGGGACAGCTCGTCAACTCCATCGCGCCGCTCTCCGGCATGGCCGTTGGCGCCATCGGCACCAGCGCCTTGATCCAATACGGACCTTTCCCGCTTCACCTCGTCTACGCCATCCTGCTCGCTGCCTTCGTCGGGCAGGCCGGCGCCATCTGGGCGACGAGCGAGAGCGGTGGCCGGCGGCCGGGCTTCTGGAACTCTCTGAAGCCGACGATCTCGATTCCGCCGCAGGTCCAGCGCCCGCTCGCCTTGGTGACGCCGATCAACATCGGCAATTGGACGCTCGGCGGCTTCTACCTCTCCCTGGTTCCCTCGCTGGTCGCCAGCACGACGGGCAGCCGGGCCCCGCTGACGGGCGGGGCGATCGTGACAGCGCTGATGGCGTCCGGTGCGGTTGCTGTCTATCTCAGGCGCAGCAAGTCCGGCACGGCCAACCTCGGTTTCGGCACAGCCGCGACCACGCTTGGCATTCTGACAGTGGTCGGCGGCGTCCACCTCGGCGCCGTGCCGTTGCTGCTAATCGGCACGTTCCTGACGGGAGCCGGGTTCGGCACAAACTTCCTTGGTTCAATCGGCACGATCATGCCGCTCGCCAAGGCCGACGAGCGCGCCGGTCTGCTGTCCGCTTTTTATATCCAGAGCTATCTGGCTTTCAGCCTCCCAGCCATCCTCGCCGGCTTCCTGGTCAAATCGCTTGGCTACCAACTGACCACCGACCTCTATGCAACGGCGATCATTCTGGTGACGGGCGCCGGGCTGCTGGGTCTCCGCGCCGAGCGCAAAAGGGCTGCGAGACTGCCGGCCTGCGGCTAGAGGTAGCTCGTCACCGCCGGCTCGTTCCACCAGTTGTCGTGACGCCCATCCATGTAGCGGATGGGCAGCGCGGCCAGCTCCTCCGGCGGTATGTCGTCGAGGCAAGCGATATTGATCGAAAAGTAGTCGCCGCCGATCTCGGGAATATGCCCGTGCCCGTAGGCATGCAGGCCGCATGTCGTGCAGAAGCGGTGATGGCCGCTCATCGATGCGAACTGATAGTCGCCCGCCGCCGTCTCCTCACACAGCAGGCGAAAGTCTTCGGGTTTCACGATTGCGCCCCAATAGCGCCGCTTGCCGCAGACCGAGCAATTGCAGCGGCCGGTGCCCGCTTGGAGATCGGCATCGACCTCGTAGCGGATTTTGCCGCAATGGCAGCTGCCCGTGTAGGTTTTCTTCATGGAAATTCCTCCTCCAGCTCTTTGCAAGGCCGCTCGACTATGACAATATGTTGTCATGCTTGACGAAATACATAAGCGACAACATGTTGTCAACCAAAATCGCCCGAAGCGGAGCGCCGAAGGCGATGCCTTCTCGCTGTTCGCTATCACCGCATTGCGGCTCGCCGGCCGGCTGACCGCCGCCGGCGACGACTTGGCGAGGCCGGCCGGGCAGACGAGCGCCCGCTGGCAGGTGCTTGCGGGTGCTCAAAGCGGAACGCATTCCGTCGCACAGATCGCCCGGCTGCTTGGGGTTGCCCGGCAGGGCGTACAACGGCTGGCGGATACGCTGGAGGCTGACAGGCTGATCAGCTACGTCGACAATCCGCAGCATCGGCGCGCCAAGCTGGTAAAATTGACGAATGAAGGCGATGCCCGCCTCGCCGCGATCGAGGCAGCGCAGGCAGACTGGGCCGACAGGCTCGGACAGTCTTTCACCCCCGCGGAGCTCGAGGCAGCCCGAGCCGTGATGACCCGACTGATCGAAACCCTCGATGCGGAAACCGGCAAGGCATAGGCCCGCTTCACCGTCCAATCGGCCTGAAGCAATTTGCCTATGGAGATCTGCTGGAAAAGACGCGAGCAGTCGCCGGGTTTATCCTTCACGCCGGCCACTGCGTGCAAACCAATGTGAACTAGGTCTCCTGGCCGGCCTGCAGGCTGCCGGCGTTCATCGAGGCTGCATGCGCTTCAAGGATGGCAGCGGCTATGACTTTCTGAAGCTCGTAAACCAATGTGCGCGACCGCTTGCGATCCAGATCCTGCGCCGCCTTTGCAAGATTCAATCCCTCATTGAGGACTATATGGTGCGCTCGCGTCAGCGCCCAACTCTCAATATCAAGACCTATCATTCGGAATCTCCGCCAAATCATTCAGCATCAAAGACATTCACGAATCACGACACGCAGAGCACTCACGCAGCAAGAAGAATCATAGTTGCAATATTTTGCAAATAGGATTTTCGGAAAAACACCCGCCCGGTGCGAAATTTATTCTGCTTGAGTCCCGCGCGCGGGAGACTCGAGCTTTCGGCCGCTTACGCTGCCTCAAGGGACATCCGACGGACCCCTGCAGGACTGTCACATCGATCCCCACGCGCGGCATGGGAGATCGCAACAAGCTCTGATCAGACCTTGGTGGCAGGCCCTTTGTTGCGCTCCAGCAGCGCCTTCACCGTAACGTCGTTGATCTTGCCGCTGGGCTCCTGGCCGATCGACTTCTGGAAGTTCTTGATCGCCGCGACGGTCTTCGCGCCCATCTCGCCGTCCGGCTGGCCGGCGTCGAAGCCGTTGTTGTTGAGGATCGCCTGGATGTTGCGGATCGCCTTCTTCATGTCGACGGTCGAGGTCTTGGTGGCATTGCCGACCCATTCATCGGGGACGTCCACGCCATTCGCCTTGCTATCGAGCGGTGCAGCCTTCCAGAGATCGGCCTTCGCGCGCGCCGTCTGCAACTGATCCGGCTTCATGGCGTTGGCGACCTCGTCACGCTTCTGTGACGCGTCCTTGTCACCGCCCTTGGCGGCAATCGCGAACCACCTGTAGGACTCGGTCAGATCCTGCGCGACGCCATTGCCGCGGGCGCAAAGGATCGCCAGATTGAACTGGCTGTCGGTGATGCCGAGATTGGCCGCCTTGACGAACCAGTCTGCAGCCGCCTTGTAGTCCTGCTGGCCAAGCGCGCCGGAGGCGTAGAGCACGGCGAGATTGTGCATCGCGCTGGCGTTGCCCTGGTTTGCAGCCTGCTCGTAATACTGCTTCGCTTTGGCGATATCGCGATCGATACCCGTGCCCTTCTCGTAAATGTTGCCGAGACGGTATTCGGCCGGCGCGAAGCCCTTATCCGCAGCGAGCTGATACCAGCTTACCGCCTCCTTTGGATCGACGGTGATGCCGGCGCGGCCTTCGCTATAGCGCGCGCCGATCTCAAAGAGCGCCAACGCATCGCCGCTCTTGGCGGCATCGGCGAGCGACTTCGGCTGCACGACATCGGGAATGGCAATACCTGCTGTTTCCGTGGCCGGGGCGGCGGGCGCAGTGGCCATGGCGGCGGTCACCGGAGCCGTATCCTTTGCGACGAAGCCGGATGCGTCCTGCGGGGTGCCGGATGGCGCGAGCGGGGCGGCCGCATCGCCATTCAGTGGTGCGGTTGCCGTCAAGTGGTCGGGCGCTGCCGGCGCGGGTATCGGATCGGCGCTTGCAAGCGGCGCGATCGGGGCTTTTGCGGCCGGGACTTCCGGAGCGGTCGCTTCGGCCTGATCTGGCGCCGTTTCGCTGTCGGGCGGCAGGGCATTGCTGGACGAATCCGTCAGTACAGCAACTTCGGCGGACGGCGCCGGTTGGCCGCTTGTCAGCGTGCGGGCAAGCGGGAACGCCATGATCGCCAGCAGCACGGCACCGACGGCAAGCAGGATCGGACGGCGGAAGCGCGAGAAAGCACTACCCTTCACCGCATCCTTGTCCTTTGCCTTCTTCTCGGCCTTGACGGGCTGCGGCTTTGCGCTCGGTTCGGTTTCCAGCGCCGCGGCTTGTGCGGCGCGGCGGGCAGCAGCAATGTAGTCGGCGCGCTCGTTTTCGGTCGCCGGCTTGACGTTCGTCCGCACAGCGTTCTGGCTGGCACGCACACGCTCCAGGATCTTCTTGATGTCCGGCGCACCCGAGCCCGGCTCAAGCGGCTCATTGGCGGCTTCTGGCGGCATCACGTCGACGGGATCGATGGAAGGAGCAGGATCAATAAGCGTGCGTTCAGCGGCAGCGGTCTCCACCTTTGCCTTCTTGCTCGGCAGTAGACGCTTGCCGAGGCCGGCAAGCAGGCTGCCCTTCGAGGGACCTGCAGAAGATGCCGGCTTAGTCGCCGCCTCGATCGCGATCGCACTGGTGTCGGTCGCGGCCATGACTGGCACGGCGGGCGCCTCTTCGGCGACCTCGAGCTGACGGCTCGCCGGGGCGCGGGTTCCAAACACCGCCGGCTTCTGCGCGTCGTCGGCGCCGGCCTGCATCATCGCATAGGTATCGACTGCGAATTCGACACCGGCGGCCGGCATCCTCGGCGCCGGCCTTGCGACAGCGCGGTCTTCCATAGTGTCTAACCGCTCGGCGATCTGGACCAGCGTTTCGTGCAGGGCCTGAAAGGTCCTGTGCGTGCGCTCGTCGCTGCTGCGGCTGAGGTCCTCGAGCTGGCGCAAGTCTTCGGCAAGCGCATTGAGCGCCGACATATCAGCCGCAGCCGGCGCACCGCCCTGCAGAGCGCCGCTTCTCGCATAGGCCTCCACCACCGCTTCGGCCGCCTGGCGGGCAGCCTCGATGATATATTCGTCGCTGGTCGCCATGTAGTCTTCGATCGCGCCCATGCGGCGGTCGAACTCCGCCGGCAGCTCGGCCGCGGGCCGCGGTTCGCTCATCAGCGCCGACAGGTTTGCGATCTGGTCTTCGAGGTTCTTCAGCGCATATGGATCGGCCGCCGATGCCGCGGTGCTTTCCTCCAGGCGCGCGACGATATCGCCGAGCCGACTTTCGATGCGGCGGAAAGCGCTATCGTCCACGGGAGCGGCGACGGGCTGAAGCGGCTGGAAATCCATCTCGTCGATGCGGCGCGCCAGATAGTCAAGGCGCTGCGCGAGGGCGTCGTTGACCGAGCCGACCTCGAGCGCGTCGATCTTGCGCGAGATGTCGGCAAGCGCGCCCGTCAACTCCGGCTGCGGCGCAGCCTTGTGGCTCCGCTCGAGCAGAAAGGACAGGTGCTCCAGGCGCTCGTCGAGGCGCGAGGTGGCCTCGGCATTCGCGAGTTCCTCGACGCGCAGCGTCAGGGTTTCAAGCCGGTCCGCCAGGCCATCGGCCGGCGCCGCGCGGCTCGCGACGCTGTGGCCCATCATATCGATCTGTTCGCCCAGGGCGTTGAGGCGGCCTTCGAGGCGATGCATCATGGCCGGATCGCCGCTGGCGGCGGTGCGACCGGTTGCCGCGATGGCGCGGCTGATTTCGTCGAGGCGGCTATCCATCGCCGCAAACTGCTCGGCCATCGCTCGGTCGTGCGGCTGGATCATGCTGCCGAACTGCTCCATCGCCGTCGCGATGGAGATAAGCTTGTCTTCCAGCGCCCGCACGGCCGGGCTTTCGCCCATGCCGCCGATATGGCGCTTGATGTCGTCGAGCCGGTAGGCAAACGCCACGAGCTCTTCCTGCAGGCCGGCCGTGTCGAGTGCATGCAGCTGGTGCTCGAAACCGTCCCAGCGGGTCTCCATGTGACGAATTGAATCTTCGCGTGCGAGCCCGTCCATCAGCGAGCGCAGCTCTTCGAACTCGCCGCGCAACCCTTGCACCTCAGGCACATTGGAGTGACCGGCAAGCTGATCGATGCTACTCGCAAGGCGGCTCATGTCGGCGCGGATGTCATCGGCGAAGCGGCGGTCCTCCGCCCCGACCTTGATGCTGCGGATCTCTTCGCGCAGCGCGTTCATTTCGCGCGTCACGCCCTCAGAGATGTCGCGCTTCAGGTCCTGGCGAAGATTGACGAGCGCCTGCGCGATCTCGGTCATGGTGTCTTCAGCAACGCGGTAGGCCGGTTGTGGCGCGGCCGGCTGCGCAGCGGCGGAACGCGGCGCGTGTTCGCCAACCGGGAGCGGCGCACGCGAAGAGGCTGGCTGCTCGCGCGTGTAGGATGCGGGCTCGCGCAGCGGCGGGCGTTCGCGGCTCGCCTCCAGAATGCGCTGGCGCTGGCGAATTTCAGCGAAGGGATCCGGCCGCGCTTCGGCGCCATGAGGTGCGCGGGCGGCATAAGGATCAGCGTAGCTCTCGCGCTCCGGCGCCGGGGGGCGCTGGCGCTGGTCGCGGGCACCAGTGCCGATCAGCCCCTCGATCCTCGCCTCCAGACCTTCGATGGTGCGGTTCAGCGCATCGAGCGACGCCCTGTCGGAATGCCGTGGGGAATTTGATCGCGATCCGTTCATCTTCTTGCTCGCTTCGTCTGTCCGAACCCTCGTCAGGGCCGATCATTGGCTTTTCCGTCAGCGCCGCATTGGGATGCGGACGAGAGCACCGTTCATGAAGGGATAATCAACTAGACTTTCCGCAACCTGTACGGCGTAGCGGCATCCCATGAAACGCGAGACTGAAAAAAGGAATGCAAGTCGCCAATGCTCAGTCGGTACCTTTCGCGAAACGTGGTAAACAACCCGTTAACCGGTGTGAGATTTTTTTAACTTTTCAGGATTTTCAGCCGGTTTCCGTGCTGAAACCGGCCGACACCGCTCCGCGTGCAACCGCAGGCGGCAACTGCATGTTAGGCCAATATCAGAACGATTCCGTCCACGGCCGCACCTCGATTTCCTGCGACCAGGCGCTCCTGTGCTGCAACAGCACATCGATGTAGCTCTGCGCAATGGCATCGGGATCGAGCGTCGAATCCGGCTTGGCCGGCTCTTCCCGACGCGTCTTCGAGCGGATGGCGCCGTCGATGATGACGTGAGCGACGTGAATTCCCTTCGGCCCCAGCTCGCGGGCAGCGCTCTGGGCAAGGCCGCGAAGCGCGAACTTGCCCATGGCAAAGGCGGCGGACTGAGCATATCCCTTGATGCTCGCCGTCGCCCCGGTAAACAGGATCGCGCCACGCCCATGCGGAATCATGCGCTTTGCGGCCTGCTGGCTGACCAGGAAGCCGCCATAGGCGCTAATTGCAATTGCCTGTTCGACAGCCCCGGGGTCGAGCTCGGTCAAAGGACCGCGCAGGCGGCCACTGGCGTTATAGACGACGACCTCAGGATCACCGATGACACTCGCGACGTCGTCAAAGAGCGCAGCGACGGAAGCCGGCTGCGCGGCATCCGCGGCAAAGGTCCTTGCACCGGTTTCGCCGGCGAGTTCGCTCAGCTTGTCGACGTTGCGCGCCGCCAGCGCGACCTTGACGCCACGCGCTATCAGCTGGCGTGCAAGCGACGCGCTGAGGCCAGGGCCTGCACCGACGATAAGAGCCGAGCTGTAAGGAAACTGGGTCATGCCTGTCGTCCTCCGGATCGATGTCGCCGAAACCTAAGCCGCAGAATACGCCTCAAGTTTGCCTGCCGATACTACACCCGCCGCGCCTTGATAGTGTTCATCACGAAGCTGGTCTCGATCGTATCGACGCATTTCAGCCGGGCAATCTTTTCCTTGATGAAACGCTCATAGTCCTCGAGGCCAGAACTCATCACCTTCAGCACATAGTCGCGCGACCCGGTCACCAGATGGCATTCGATCACCTCGTCCCATCCGCGAACAGCGCTCTCGAACATCTCAATCTCGTCCTCATGCTGGCGGCTGAGCCGAATGGATGCCAGCGCCGTCATCGTCCAGCCGTCGACGGCTGGATCGACGAGCGTCGTGTATCCCTGGATAATCTCCGCATCCTCCAGTCGGCGCAGGCGACGAAGACAGGCAGAGGCGGAAAGCCCGACGCGTTCGGCGAGCTCGTTGTTCGCAAGCCGGGCATCGCCTATCAATTCCTTGAGGATTTTCCGATCCATATCGTCAGCAATTTTCTGCGTCATAATTCCACATTCTCCGCAATAAGTTGCTTTAGAGAGCATAGGCGCGCAGCAAATAGCAAGAACAGTCCTCGTGTTCTGATATAATTTGCGGGCATCACGCGCACCTCTTGAGGAGACGACAATGACCGCACCGCACCCCTCCAAGACGCATATCGGCAACCATGCCCTGCATCCCGAAACGCAGATGCTGAACTATGGCTACGACCCGGAACTGTCGGAAGGGGCGGTGAAGCCGCCGGTGTTCCTGACATCAACATTCGTCTTCAAATCCGCCGAGGACGGTCGGGATTTCTTCGACTACGTGTCCGGCCGAAAGGAACCACCCGCCGGTAAGGGTGCGGGGCTCGTCTATTCCCGGTTCAATCATCCCAACAGCGAAATCGTCGAAGACCGGCTTGCCGTCTATGAACGTACTGAAAGCTCAGCCCTCTTCTCATCCGGCATGTCGGCAATCGCCACGACGCTGCTGGCCTTCGTGCGCCCGGGCGACGCGATCCTGCATTCCCAGCCGCTGTACGGCGGAACGGAGACACTGCTGGCAAAGACGTTCCTCAATCTCGGCGTTGCGGCTGTCGGCTTCGCCGATGGCGTCAGCGAAGCGTCGGTCCAGGCTGCCGCCGAAGAAGCCATGGCCAAGGGCCGGGTGTCGGTGATCCTTGTCGAGACGCCTGCCAATCCGACAAACAGCCTCGTCGACGTCGCGATGATCCGTCGCGTCGCCGATATGATCGGTAGGAAACAGGGACACACGCCCATTATCGCCTGCGACAACACGCTGCTCGGCCCGGTCTTTCAGCGGCCAATCGAACACGGCGCTGACATCTCGCTTTACTCGCTGACCAAATATGTGGGCGGCCATTCCGATCTGATCGCAGGCGCGGCCCTCGGCTCGAAGGCCGTCATGAAGCAGGTCAAGGCGCTGCGCGGTGCCATCGGCACGCAGCTTGACCCGCACTCCTGCTGGATGCTTGGCCGTTCGCTGGAAACGCTGCAGATCCGCATGGAGCGGGCCAACAACAACGCCCGCGTCGTCGCCGACTTCCTGCGCGAGCATCCCAAGGTCGCGGGGATTCACTACCTGCCCTATCACGACGCCAATTCGCCAGTCGGGCGCACCTTCGCGGCGCAGTGCAGCGGTGCGGGATCGACCTTCTCGTTCGATATCGTCGGCGGCCAACCGGCGTCCTTCAAATTCCTGAATGCCTTGCAGATCTTCAAGCTGGCGGTCAGCCTGGGCGGCACGGAATCGCTCGCCAGCCATCCCGCAACGATGACGCACTCCGGCGTGCCGGCCGACGTCCGCCAGCGGATCGGCGTGCTGGAATCGACCATCCGCCTGTCAATCGGCATCGAGCATCCGGACGATCTCGTCGCCGATCTGCAACAGGCGCTGGACGCGGCGTGAATTTGGCTCAGGCGGCCGCCGTTTCCCTCACATCGTCGAGCAGGAAATGCACGACGATATATTTCGTCGTGTAGTGGCGGCCACTCTCGGAAACATTGTCGACGCTGCCGCCGTCGGCGGGGTGCCAGCGATGGTAGTGCGGACTGGTGGTGATCAGCGTGATCGCCTTGCCCGCCATCCTGCCGTCGAGCCGGTAGCGCATTTCCGCCAGCGGCCAGATGCGCTCGTAGTCTTCCATCGGAATGCAGACCTTCAGGGCCTTGCGGCTGACCGCTTCGCTGCGCGTGCCGTCCTCATGCTCCACCGCCGGCAGTTCCAGCGTGACTTCCTCGGCTCCGTCGAGAATGGAATTGAACTCTTCCGGCCACATCCGTCTCATAAATTCGCTCCTCCCAGGCTCTTTTCGTCAGTCTGCATATGAAGTCTAGCGCGTCTTCGTTCGGACGCAACCCAGATGCGACAACTGTACGACATCAGCGGCCCGGCCGGTGGCCGCCCTGACCCTTCGAGGCTTCGGCGGAGCACCCCGGGATGGGGACGGAGCGGTGCAGCGCAATAGAGGAAATCGCCGCCCTCATCCTGAGGTGCCTCGAGGGACGAGGGCGGGTGATTGCAAGGATGACGGAGCGACGGCTGCGCATTGCTTTTCAGCCCGCGACCCGCATCTCACCGATACGCTTGCTCGAGCTTCGCGATATCGAGTTTGACCATGTCGAGCATGACTTCGGTGACGCGCTTGGCGCGCTCGCGGTCCGGACCGGAAATCATCTCGATCAGCACCCGCGGAACGATCTGCCAGGAGAGGCCCCAGCGATCCTTCAGCCAGCCGCACTGCTCTTCCACCCCGCCGTTATCGAGGAACGCGTTCCATATCCTGTCGATCTCCGCCTGCGTTTCGCATTCGACCGAGATCGAGAAGGCGTGGTTGAAGGCATCGAGTGGTCCCGCCTGCATTGCCACGAAATCCTGATCTGCGAGCTTGAAGTCGATGATCTTGACGCTGCCCGGGGGGCCGCTCGGCGTTTCGGCCGGAAGGATGGTTATGCCCCCCATGGACGAATTTGGAATCGTCGCCACATAGAATTCGACGGCTTCCTGCACTTCCTTCTCGAACCACAGATTCGAACTGACCTTGAGCATGGATGTCCTCCTCGTTGCTGCTCTGACGAAATGTTCGACAGCCCCAGGACGTTCCCGACCGGCCATTCCCGACACTGCAGTCACACGATCATCATCACAAATTCGAGGACCGATGAAATTTGACGTTTACGCAAACGTCAATATTTTGTAAGAGACTCTCAAATGCCGGTCTGGTCCGGCGTGCCGAATTGGAGGAATTCGAACGATGCCAGTCTACAAGGCCCCGGTTAACGACACGCTCTTCGTGCTGAACGACGTGCTCGGCCTGGAACGCTACAACAATCTCCCGGGGTTTGCCGATGCGACGCCTGACATGGTCGAAGCGATCCTCGGCGAGGCAGCGAAGGTTGCAGAGGAAGTGCTCTTCCCGCTGAACCACTCCGGTGACCAAGAAGGCTGCGTGCGCCACGAGGACGGCTCGGTTTCCGTTCCAAAGGGCTTCAAGGACGGCTATGACGCCTATTGCCAGGGCGGCTGGACCGGGCTTGCCGTTCCCGAGGAATTTGGCGGCCAGGGCCTTCCATATGCACTGCATGCTGCCGTCGGCGAATATACCTCTGCCGCCAACATGTCGCTGATGATGTATCCAGGGCTAACCCAGGGTGCAATCGCCGCGATCCTTGTCCATGGCTCGGACGAGCAGAAGCAGACCTATCTGCCGAAGATGGTTTCTGGCGAATGGTCCGGCACCATGAACCTGACCGAGCCCCATTGCGGCACCGATCTCGGCCTCTTGCGCACCAAGGCCGTGCCGCAGGCCGATGGCAGCTATAAGCTATCGGGCCAGAAGATCTTCATCTCCGCCGGCGAGCACGGTATGACGGACAATATCGTGCATCTGGTACTTGCGCGCATCGAAGGCGCGCCCGAGGGCACCAAGGGCATTTCGCTATTCATCGTGCCGAAGTTCATGGTCACGGCCGATGGCACGCCCGGCGAGCGCAACGCTGTCTCCTGCGGTGCGATCGAGCACAAGATGGGCATTCACGGCAACGCCACCTGCGTCATGAACTATGACGAGGCGACCGGCTTCCTCATCGGCGCCGAGAACAAGGGCCTTAGCGCCATGTTCGTGATGATGAACGAGGCGCGTCTCAGCGTCGGCCTGCAGGGACTGGCAATCTCTGAAATTGCCTATCAGAACGCGGTCAACTATGCCCGCGAGCGAATCCAGGGGCGCTCGCTCTCCGGCCCGAAGGCGCCGGACAAGAAAGCCGACCCGATCATCGTGCATCCCGACATTCGTCGCTCGCTGATGACGATCCGCGCCTTCAACGAGGCGGGCCGCGCCTTCCTGCTCTGGACGGCGCTGAAATCCGACATCGCCCACCGCTCGGCGGACGAGAAGGACCGCCAGACGGCCGATGACATTCTCGGCCTCGTCACCCCGATCCTAAAGGGGGTTCTGACCGACAAGGGCTTCGACCACGCCGTCATGGCCCAGCAGGTCTTCGGCGGCCACGGCTATATCGAAGAGCATGGCATGAGCCAGTATGTGCGCGATGCCCGCATCGCCATGATCTACGAAGGCGCCAATGGCATTCAGGCGCTCGATCTCGTCGGCCGCAAGCTCGGCCAGAACGGCGGTCGCGCCGTCATGGCCCTCTTCAAGGAAATCGGTGATTTCTGCGAGGAGAACCGCAACGACGAGCAGATGACCTTCTTCACCAAGAACCTGAAGAAGGGGTTGAACGACGTGCAGGCGGCGACCATGTGGTTCATGCCGCACGCCATGGCCAAGCCCGACAATGCCGGCGCCGGTTCGACCGACTACATGCACCTCTTCGGCATCGTGGTGCTCGGCTACATGTGGGCGAAGATGGCGAAGGCCGCCGAGGATGGCCTTGCGAACGGCGACAGCCCGCGCGAAAGCTACCTTCGCAACAAGCTCGTCACAGCCCGCTTCTTCATGGAGCGTATCATGCCGGAAACGGCCCTGCGTAAGGCCCGCATCGAGACCGGCGCAGAGACGATGATGACCTTGGCCGCCGAGGCCTTTTGAGTTCAACGGCGCCCGACGCCGATAGGGAGATAGAGGAATGACCGAGGTTTTCATTTACGACCACGTGCGCACCCCGCGCGGCCGTGGCAAGAAGGACGGTTCGCTGCACGAGGTACCGTCGGTGCGGCTTGCCGCCAAGACGCTCGAGGCGATCCGCGACCGCAATGGACTCGATACGTCTGAGGTAGACGACATCATCATGGGCTGCGTCGATCCTGTCATGGAAGCCGGCGCGGTCATCCCGCGCGGCGCTGCCTTCGAGGCCGGCTATTCCACCAAGGCGCCGGGCATGCAGATCTCGCGCTTCTGCGCATCCGGCCTCGATGCTGTGAATTTCGGCGCCGCCAAGATCGCGCAAGGCGCCGACGACATCGTCATTGCCGGCGGCGTCGAAAGCATGTCGCGCGTCGGCCTCGGCATGTCGGGCGGCGCCTGGTTCATGGATCCGTCGGTGAACTTCCCGGCCTATTTCATGCCGCAGGGCGTCTCGGCCGATCTCATCGCCACCAAGTACGGTTTTTCGCGCGACGACGTCGATGCCTATGCGGTCGAGAGCCAGAAGCGCGCGGCCAACGCCTGGGATAAGGGCTATTTCAAGAATTCCGTCATCCCGGTCAAGGACCAGAACGGCCTGATGATCCTTGATCATGACGAGCACATGCGCCCAGGCACGGACATGCAGGCGCTGGCAAGCCTCAACCCGTCCTTCCAGATGCCGGGCGAAATGGGCGGCTTCGAGGCCGTCGCGATCCAGGCTCATCCGGAGGTCGAGCGCCTCACCTACGTCCACCACGCCGGCAATTCTTCCGGCATCGTCGACGGCGCGGCCGCCGTGCTCCTTGGCTCGAAGGCGGGCGGCGAGAGCATGGGGCTGAAGCCCCGCTGTCGCATCAAGGCCTTCGCCAATATCGGCTCCGACCCGGCGCTGATGCTGACCGGCCCTGTCGACGTCACCGAGAAGCTCCTGAAACGATCAAGCATGACACTTGCCGACATCGATCTCTTCGAACTCAATGAAGCCTTCGCCGCCGTCGTGCTGCGCTACATGCAGGCCTTCGACATCGCGCATGACAAGATCAACGTCAACGGCGGCGCCATCGCGATGGGCCATCCGCTCGGCGCCACCGGCGCGATGATCCTCGGCACGGTGCTGGACGAACTGGAGCGGCGCGACCTCAACACCGCGCTCGTCACCCTCTGCATCGGCGCCGGCATGGGCACGGCGACCATCATCGAACGCGTCTAAGGGGCTGCCGAGCGGAGAGCACCCAATGAGCCAGAACGAGACAGAACGCCATTTCGAGCTTCGAAATCTGGATAAGGACATGGAAAAAGCTTCGGCCGAGGCATCCCATGTCAATCCGAAGGAGCACGCACGGCGACTGCGGGGCGAAAACCGCTTCCTGCTGCTGTTCCTCGTCCTGGTCCTTGGCGTGAGCTGCTATCTGCTCGGCGTCTTCTGAAAGCCTGGGAAATTTAGGGATGAGGAAATCCCCAATGAGCACCTACACCAATTTCACCGTCGAAACCGACGCGGACGGCATCGCCCTTGTCACCTGGGACATGCCCGGCAAATCCACGAACGTCTTCACCGAGGCGGTGATGGACGAGCTTAACGCCATCGTCGACGCCGTGGTCGCCGATGGCGCCGTCAAGGGCGCGGTCATCACCTCGGGCAAGTCGAGCTTCTCAGGTGGCGCGGACCTCTCGATGATCAAGTCGATGTTCTCCCTCTACCAGCAGGAGAAGGCCGCCAACCCCGATGGCGCCGCGCAAAAACTCTTCGATCTCGTCGGCCGCATGACCGGCCTCTTCCGCAAGATCGAAACATCGGGGAAGCCGTGGGTTTCGGCGATCAACGGCACCTGCATGGGCGGCGCTTTCGAGATGTCGCTCGCCTGCCATGGCCGCATCGCCTCGAATGCCAAGTCAGTGAAGATCGCGCTGCCCGAGGTCAAGGTCGGCATCTTCCCGGGTGCGGGCGGCACGCAGCGCGTTTCTCGACTGGCGGATGCGCAGTCGGCCCTGCAGATGATGACGACAGGCCAGTCGCTGACGGCCGCCCGCGCCAGGGCGATGAACCTCGTCCATCAAGTGGTCGAGCCGGATCAACTGATCCCCGCCGCCAAGCAGATGATCAAGGACGGCCTGAAGCCCGTCGCACCCTGGGACGAGAAGGGCTTCAAGGCTCCGGGCGGCGGCATCTGGACGCCAGCGGCGGCCCAGCTCTGGCCCGCTGCTCCCGCCATCCTGCGCCGCGAGACGTCAGGCAACTATCCGGCGGCGCTCGCCATCCTCAAATGCGTCTACGAGGGCCTGCAGGTGCCCTTCGATACGGGTCTGAAGATCGAACAGCGCTATTTCACCGAGATACTGCAGACCAACGAAGCTTTTTCGATGATCCGCTCGCTCTTCATCTCCATGCAGGAGCTCGCCAAAGGGGCCCGCCGCCCCACTGGCGTTGCAAAGACGGAGTTGAAGAAGGTGGGTGTCGTCGGCGCCGGTTTCATGGGAGCCTCGATCGCCTATGTGACCGCCGCCGCCGGCATCCCCGTCACCCTGATCGACCGCGACATCGAAGCGGCGACAAAGGGCAAAAGCGTCGGCGAAGGCCTCGTGAAAGACTCAATCGGTAAGGGACGTCTTACGCAAGACGAGGGCGCGGCACTGCTTTCCCGCATCACGCCCTCCGCCGACTATGCCGACCTGAAGGACGCTGATCTCGTCATCGAAGCCGTGTTCGAGGACCGCGAGGTCAAGAAGGCCGTCATCGAGGCCGTTGAAGCGGTATTGCCTGATGGCGCCATCTTCGCCTCCAACACCTCGACCCTACCGATCACGGGCCTTGCCAAAAACTCCAAACGACCGGCTGATTTCATCGGCGTGCATTTCTTCTCGCCGGTCGAGAAGATGATGCTGACGGAAGTCATTCTCGGCAAGGAGACCGGCGACAAGGCGCTGGCCGTCGCGCTCGACTACGTTGCCGCCATCAAGAAAACGCCTGTGGTCGTCAACGACACGCGCGGCTTCTTCGTCAACCGCTGCGTCTTCCGCTATATCCACGAAGCCTATGACATGCTGATCGAGGGCGTGCCGCCCGTCATGATCGAGAATGCCGCCAAGATGGCCGGCATGCCGGTCGGTCCGCTGTCCTTGAACGACGAGGTGGCGATCGACCTCTCGCAGAAGATCCTGAAAGCCACCGTCGCCGATCTCGGCGAAGCCGCCGTCGATGCGAAGCACATGGCGCTGATCAATAAAATGGTTGACGAGTTCGATCGCCGTGGCCGCAAGAACGGCAAGGGCTTCTACGACTATCCGGCAAAACCGGCCAAGAAGTCGCTTTGGCCGGAGCTGAAGACCTTCTACCCGCAGAAGAAGGCCGAAGAGGTCGATGTCGAGGTGCTGAAGCAGCGCTTCCTCGTCACCATCGCGCTGGAAGCCGCCCGCACCATTGAGGAAGGCATCGTCACCGATCCGCGCGAAGCAGACGTCGGCTCCATCCTCGGCTTCGGCTTCGCCCCCTACACCGGCGGGGTGCTCTCCTATATCGACGGCATGGGCGTGAAGGCCTTCGTGGCGCTCTGTGATAGACTCTCGGCAGCCTATGGGGCGCACTTCAAGCCGACGGCACTGCTGAAGGACATGGCCGCCCAGGGCGAGACCTTCTACGGGCGCTTCGACCCGTACGCGAAGGAGAAGGAGGCGGCGTGAGCCGCCTCTGGGTATCACGCGGTTGCGTGGCCAGACCGTGTTGCGGCCTCGTGGAGGTGCTACCTATCGATGGAGGCCGCGATCCTCTCGGCCTCAATTCCGATTTCCCGGAGAAGGCCGGTCGGCACGGCAGTGAAGCCGCAAAAGTAGAGGCCGTCATTTGCCGGTTGAATCTGCCCGCGGAGGGGACCGTCGGCGCCGCCAAATCGCTGCGCGAAATCGGGCAGAAGCGCATCAAGCCCCGGCCGGTAGCCGGTCGCCAGAATGATTGCGTCGAATATATCGGATCGGCCGTCGGAGAAATGCACCCGCCGATCCTCGGATGTCGAGATTGCGGGGAACACCCGGATATCCCCTGACCGGATCCGCTCGATCGTTCCGATATTGATCAGAGGCGTACGGCCCCTTTCGATGATGCCGGTCAGCGGGCCATTTCTCGCTCGTTCCAGTCCGAACTTCCCGAGGTCCCCGAACCGCAGGCGCAGGATCGGAGCGTTCGCCGCATCGACCAGGCGATAGGGAAGGAACCGCTGGGCTATGGCAATGCTGGCGCTCGTCAGTCCGAAAAGTTCGAGCGGCACGACACTGACCGGGCCGCGCACGGACATGGCGACATCAAGGCCGGCCTCAGCGCATTCGAGCGCGATCTCGCCTGCCGAATTGCCGAAGCCGACGACAAGGACGCGCTTAGCCGCAAGCGCCGCGGCATTCCTGAACTCCGAGGAGTGGAGAAGCTTGCCCGCAAACAGCTCCTGTCCTTCCCAGGTCGGCCTTATCGGCGCGTTTGCGAGGCCGGTCGCGACAATGACGTTGCTCGCCTCGAAAACTCCGTAGGAGGTCTCCACGGTCCACGTCTTGTCCTTGCGGATCGTCGTCGCGCGCACACCAAATCTGACCTCGATGTCGTTCGAAGAGCTATAGACTTCGAGATACTCGATCACCTGCAGCCGCGACGGATACTTCGGAAAATGCCGCGGCATCGGCTTTCCCGGCAGGGCCGAGTGCATCTTGTGGGTATGCAGCCGAAGGCGGTCATAGTGGCGATGCCAGGAGGCGGCGAGCGTATGCCCTTTCTCAAGCACCAGGAACGAGCGTCCGCGCGCCCGCAGCGCCGCTGCGCAGGCCAATCCTGCCGGTCCCGCGCCGATGATGATCGTCTCTGCATCCGTCATGGAGGCCTCTTGCTGATCCGAAGTACGATATGCAGCGGCCGTTCCGAAGGATATGGCCGCGCAAGACGAGGCGTTCTAGGGCCGCGCCGCGCTTGTGCGAAGGACAAGGAAGCGATGCTGCCGTTAAAACCCACTGCCCACCCGCGATTACCTCGCCACGAGCTTCCGCCAAACGCTCGCAACGAACCGACGACACTACTCGGCATTCTGTGGCGGAGGGAACTCCATTTCCGTCGAGTATATCCGCCCGAGGCCGATACAGGTGAACAGTGTTCCAGCCTTTGACGACGGGCAGGCAGTTTGCGACCTTCCCATTGCAGCCGCCGAATTGCACGTCGAGAACCGTCGGCAGCCTTTGCGGCGGTGATGTTGTTGAGCGTGTACGCGTTGCGCTTGTTTTTCTGGAAGTGGCCCTTTGCATTTTAGACGCTGATGGACCAGAAGCCATCCACCAGCACGTCCTTGACGGTGAGCTCGTAGACTGTCTTGCCGTCGTTCTTTTCGGGTGTCACATTGAGATAGGTTGCATCCTTTTCAGGGTTTCCTCCCCATCCCGTCGCCGTACCGATCAGATGACGCGCCGGATCGACGGCTTCCTTGTGCCGAAGGCGCCTTTGAAGTCCGGAATTGTAGCGCCCAAGATCAGAAGGGCATCGCGGACAGCCTTCTGGCTTTTCTGATCCCATTTCGGCATTTCGAACTTGCCGGCGCCGGGACGGCGGCCGACGACACGGAGGAGTTCGGGGATCTGGAACGACGCCTTGCGGAGGCGGCACGGCGCCAGCCGGAACTCAGGTCACGGCTCAGCGCCTTTCCTGGCCGGTACGGCCTGCCGGCCGCACCGAAATGCTGATGGTGAACGAAGTCCGGGCTCCGGCGAACCCTAGCGCCCGGGAGAGGCGCTCGCGGAGGCCAGCCACGGCATTCGTCGTGATGTCGTCAGCTCCGCAGACCGGGGGCTTCCTGGCCGGTGCGGGCGACATATTCCGTATAGCCGCCGCCATATTGGTGGATACCGTCGGGCGTCAGTTCCAGCACGCGGTTGGACAAAGCGGCAAGGAAATGCCGGTCGTGGGAGACGAACAGCATGGTGCCCTCGTATTGCGACAGCGCCTTGATCAGCATCTCCTTGGTATCGAGATCCAGATGGTTCGTCGGCTCGTCCAGCACCAGCAGGTTCGGCGGATCGAAGAGCATCTTGGCCATCACGAGCCGGGCTTTTTCGCCGCCGGAAAGAACGCGGCATTTCTTCTCGACATCGTCACCGGAAAAACCGAAGCATCCTGCGAGCGCCCTGAGCGGCGCCTGGCCTGCCTGGGGGAAGGAGTCCTCCAGCCATTCCAGCACAGTTCGATCTCCGTCGAGCAGATCCATAGCGTGTTGGGCGAAGTAGCCCAACTTGACGCTGGCACCGAGGGCGACGCTGCCCTGATCCGGTTCGGTGGAACCCGCCACCAGTTTCAGCAGGGTCGACTTGCCGGCGCCATTGATGCCCATGATGCACCAACGCTCCTTGCGGCGGACCATGAAGTCCAGGCCTTCATAGATGGCCCGGCTGCCGTACTTCTTGTGGACGTTCTTCAGGTTGATCACGTCTTCGCCCGACCGTGGTGCGGGCAGGAAGTCGAAGGCGACGGTCTGGCGTCGCTTCGGCGGCTCGACCCGATCGATTTTCTCCAGCTTCTTGACGCGGCTTTGCACCTGCGAAGCGTGCGAGGCGCGTGCCTTGAAGCGCTCGATGAACTTGATTTCCTTGGCAAGCATTGCCTGCTGGCGCTCGAACTGCGCCTGCTGCTGCTTCTCGTTCTGCGCCCGCTGCTGCTCATAGAACCCGTAATCGCCGGAATAGCTATTCAACGAGCCGCCGTCGATCTCGATGATCTTGCTGACGATGCGGTTCATGAACTCGCGGTCGTGTGAGGTCATCAGCAGCGCGCCGTCGTAGGTCTTCAGGAATTCTTCCAGCCAGATCAGGCTCTCGAGGTCCAGGTGGTTGCTCGGTTCGTCGAGCAGCATGACGTCCGGGCGCATCAGGAGGATGCGGGCAAGCGCCACGCGCATTTTCCACCCGCCCGAAAGCGCTCCGACGTCGCCGTCCATCATCTCCTGGGTGAAGCTGAGACCGGCCAGCACTTCGCGCGCACGGCCCTCGAGTGCGTAGCCGTCCAGTTCCTCGTAGCGCGCCTGGACTTCGCCGTAGCGCTCGATGATCCGGTCCATCTCGTCGAGCTTGTCGGGATCGATCATCTCCGCTTCGAGCTCGCGCAGCTCGGCCGCAACGACGCTGACCGGGCCGGCGCCTTCCATGACCTCAGCCACCGCGCTGCGGCCCTCCATCTCGCCGACGTCCTGATTGAAGTAGCCGATGGTCACGCCCTTCTCGGCGGAGACCTGGCCTTCGTCGGCCTGCTCCTGCCCGGTGATCATGCGGAAGAGCGTCGTCTTGCCTGCGCCGTTCGGGCCGACAAGGCCAATCTTCTCGCCTCTGTTAAGCGCCGCGGAAGCCTCGATGAAGAGGATCCGGTGGCTGTTCTGCTTGCTGATATTCTCGATACGAATCATGTTTGCGTGGAGTCCGAAAGAGTTGCGGCGCCCCTCCGTCATGCGTACCGGGGCCTTTTGCGGCTCTCGCTAGCATGTTCAGAACGTCATGGCCAATCCCGGGCGATGCAAAGAATTCGATGCATCCGGAAAGCGCCCGGACAACGGTGCATGAAGGGTACTCAATCGACGGGGCGGAACATCAACAGGCGTGAGAACTTTTCCACAATGTCCTTCAGCCACTTGATAAGCAGATCAGCGATCATTTATGCGTTAGCAGCGCGCCGGCAGGCGTTTCGCATATGTCAGGGATTGTCACGTCATGGAAATTTTCACTTCTGCCGGCTTGCTGGCGCTTCTGCAGGTCATCCTCATCGACCTCGTGCTTGCTGGCGACAACGCCGTTGTCATCGGTCTTGCCGCGGCGGGGCTGCCGACCGACCAACGCAAGAAGGCGATCCTCGTCGGCATTCTCGCCGCCACCGTACTGCGGATCGCGCTTGCCAGCGTCACCGTCCAGCTTCTCGAGATCATCGGCCTGCTGCTGGCCGGCGGCATCCTCCTGCTCTGGGTCTGCTGGAAGATGTGGCGCGATCTGCGCAACGGCAGCGGCAATGAAGCGGAAGGAGCCGAAGGCGGCGCGGCGCCAAAGAAGACCTTCTACCAGGCGGCCAGCCAGATCGTGATCGCCGACGTGTCGATGTCGCTCGACAACGTGCTTGCCGTTGCCGGCGCGGCCCGTGAGCATCCGACGATCCTCGTCATCGGCCTGATCCTGTCGATCGCGATGATGGGTATCGCGGCGAACTTCATCGCGCGCCTGCTCAACCGCTACCACTGGATCGCTTACCTCGGTCTGGCCATCATCATCTACGTGGCGCTGAGCATGATCTATCGCGGGGCGCTTGAGGTCTGGCCGCATTTGGCCCCGGTCGCCGCCGCCGCTTTGGGCTGATCCGGCATGGCGTTCGAACGGTCCTCAAGGGCCGTTCACGAGCTGCAGGATGAGGCGGCGGATATTGCCGCCCTCGCTCATCTCGGCCTTGTCGAAATCGCGGCCGCGCTGTCGCTGCCGCGCGGAGAGTTCGCCGAGCCGCTTCGTCAGCTCGATCCGGATCTTCCTGCAGTCGGGATCATCGTCGGCAGACAGCCCGACGCTCGTCGCCTCGATATCCCTGACCATTTCCTTGATGTGGTCGCCATGCACCCGCTCATGCGTTTCGATGCCGGCAATGAAGGTGGCCCAGCTTGCCTGAGTGACCGCGGAAAGCTCTACCGCAGGCTTCGGCAGCGTATAGGTGATGATCAGCTTTGGCCGCGCCACAGCCAGGACGCAGGCGTTTCCTCGGCGCTCGTATTTTCTGGTCCAGGTCAGTTTGAACGTCGTATGCGCCACCGCGCGACTGCCGCCAAGCTCGGGACCTTTCTCGCCGATTGAATCGTAGAGTGCTGCGCCTGAACTGCCAGTCACCGCATAGGTCCGCACCTGTTCAACCGGCTGCCATTCCGCCTTTGCGGCAATCGGCTGCAAGACCCAAGCAACCAATAACCAACGAACCAATCCTGCCTTCACGCGAATCCCCCATCATGCAGTGTCGACCCTAGTCGGCAGGTGCGTCGCGTTCAACCGCGACGGATCGAGCACAACGATGGATCCTGCGGGCTCGTCCTCTAAAGGTCTGTCATAAAACCCAAAAAAAGCCTGATTATTCGAGAGTGATCACGCTATCGAGCGGATCGCATGTCGCTTATCGAAATCCTCTGGCAACGATTTCACCGTAGGATGCGCCATTCGAACAGGATGTAAGAACGCCTGCCTGTGGGGGCAGTTCATAGATCGGGGTCTGCTGTGACAATCTATCTGCCTATCGCAGAATTGTCGGTGAACATCTTCATCATTCTCGGCATGGGGGCGGCCGTCGGCTTTCTCTCCGGAATGTTCGGTGTCGGCGGCGGCTTCCTGATCACACCGCTCCTGATCTTCTACAACATCCCGCCGGTCGTGGCCGTCGCCACCGGCGCCAACCAGGTTGTTGCCTCCTCTATCTCTGGTGCCATCACTCACTTCCGACGTGGAACGCTCGATGTGAAGCTCGGAACCGTGCTGCTCGTCGGCGGCCTTTCCGGCGCGACCCTCGGCATATGGATCTTCTCGCTGCTGAGGCAGATCGGCCAGCTCGATCTCATCATCTCGCTGCTCTACGTCGTCTTCCTCGGCACGGTCGGTGGGCTTATGCTGCTCGAAAGCGTCAATGCCATGCGCCGCGCGGCAAAGAACGTGCCGCCAACACCACGACGACCCGGCCATCACCATTGGGTGCACAAGCTGCCGCTGAAAATGCGGTTCAAGAAATCGAAGATCTTTCTGAGCGTGATCCCGGTCATCGCGCTCGGCTTCGGCATCGGCATCCTGACATCGATCATGGGCGTCGGCGGCGGCTTCATCATGGTGCCGGCGATGATCTATCTCCTGCGCATCCCGACCAACGTGGTTGTCGGCACGTCTCTGTTCCAGATCATTTTCGTGACCGCCTACACGACTGTCGTGCAGGCTGCGACCAACTTCTCGGTCGATATCGTGCTCGCCTTTATCCTGATGATCGCCGGTGTGATCGGCGCACAATATGGCGTGCGCGTCGGACAAAAGCTGCGCGGCGAGCAGCTGCGTGCGCTGCTCGGGCTTCTGGTGCTCGCCGTCGGCCTTCGCCTTGCCGTTGCGCTGGTCGTAACGCCAGCGGATGTCTACTCCGTGGTCATGGGGGCGAATTGATGCGCCGCTTCCTCGCTGCTCTGCTATTTTGCGCCATGATGCTTCATGGTGTCGCGACCGCGCAAATGCTGCTCCCGGGCCAGGCGAGCCAAACGACGGCCGAAGGACTTGAGATCGGCACGTCCACCAGCGAGATCGCCATCACCTCGGATTTTCGCGGCGCAGACCTGACGATTTTCGGGGCCGTGACCAACACCGACAGCCTGCTGCTGGCGATTGGCCAGTATGATGTGGTGGTCGTTCTTGAGGGGCCGCGCGAAGACGCAACCGTGCGCCGGAAGGAGCGTGTGTTCGGCATCTGGATCAATACGCGCTCGATGACCTTCGAGGCGGTGCCGCACTCCTATTCCATGTCGAGTTCGCGCATGCTGGATGACATCACCACGCCGCTCGACCTTACGGACAGGGGAATCGGGATCGATCACATTCCGCTGACGCCGGTCGGCTTCGTCGGCGATGCCAGCAATCTCGGCGAGTTCCGGCAGGCCTTTCGCCGGCTGCAGGAGAACGGCGGCCTCTATGATCGCGACCCGAGCGGCGTGCGTTTCGTAAGCTCCAGCCTTTTCAAGGCAAGCCTGCGGTTGCCGGCAAACATTCCGAACGGCGTGCACACCGTGCGTGCCTATCTCTTCAAGAGCGGCAGCTTCGTCACCGAGAAGTCCGTTCCGCTGCGCGTCATCAAGACAGGGATCGAGCAGATGATTACGGACGCGGCGCACGCCCAACCGATCGCCTATGGCTTGCTCTCCGTCTTCCTCGCGCTCGTCACGGGCTGGGGCGCCAGCGTGGTGTTCCGCAAGGATTGATCAGGCCGATTTCCGGCGACGACATCGAGATAGGCTTCGGTCAGGCGTGCGAGCACGGACGGCGTTCCAGCAGGCAGCTTCTTGCCGCAATGCTTGGCGCGCAACTCGTCCATGAATTCCTCCCAGAGTTCCGCACCTCCGGTCTCCAGATGTTCGGCCCGAATGGAGAGCTCCTCGGAAACCGGAAGATGCCTGCGTCCCCAGGCACCCATATGCGCAAAGATCGGCACCAGCTGGATCGCCATTTCCGTCAGACTGTAGATTGCCTTCTGCTTGTGCGTCGGATCGGCCTCACGCGTCAGCAGGCCTCTGTCGACCAGGCGACGCAGGCGGTCGGCCAGGATGTTCGACGCAATCCGCTCTTCGGAATGCTGCAGCAATTCGCGGAAGTGGCGCCGATTGCCGAACATGATGTCGCGAATGACTAGCAGGCTCCAGCGATCGCCGAGCACTTCTAGCGTCAGATTGATCGGGCAGCCGGAGCGGTGAGCATCGTCCATAGGTTCCTCCAAATAAACTGCTTGCACTTTGCCACCAGTCAACCTAACTTTCAACCAATTGCTAATTGCAATCAGTCTCGAGGAGGACGAATCCATGAGGAAGCTTGTTGTTTGGAATCTGATGCCGCTTGACGGCTATTTCGAAGGCACGAAACCGTGGGATATCGAATTTCACAATCTTGCCTGGGGTCCCGAGCTGGAGCGCTACGCCGAGCAGTTTGGCGAGGAAGGCGACCTGCTCGTCTTCGGCCGCAAGACATATGAGGGTATGGCCGCCTACTGGCCGACAGCCGAGAGCGAAGAGAAGATCAAGGCATACATGAACGACATCGCCAAGATTGCCGTATCAAAGACGATGACGGCGGCGAACTGGAACAACACACGCGTCGTCAGCGACCCTGTCGCAGAATTGAAAAAGCTGACGGCCGAGGCGGGCAAGACGATCTTCATTTTCGGAAGTGCGGAGCTCGCGGATTCGCTGCTGAAGGCGGGGCTGGTGGACGAGATCCGCATCTGCCTCGTGCCGGTTATCCTCGGCGGCGGCAACCCGCATTTCAAACCGGCCAGTCAGCAGCTTCCCCTGAAACTGCTCGAAAGCACGACGACTGAGGGCGGCGCGGTAATCCTGCGATACGAACCGGTCAAGGCAGGCTGAAGCTACCTTCGAGGAGCCGTCGCGATGAGCGCCGCCGCCGCGCCTCCCGCCGTCTCCAGATAAGTCGAATCGCGATGAAGCAGCACGACGGAGAAGGCACCGTCGAGCAGAAGAATGACCTGGCGAGCCAGCTGCCGAGCGTCCTTCACACCCTCTTGTTCGAAAATACCTGCCAACCAGTCCTCCACGCGGCGCTTGTGCAAGGCAGCAGCCCTCATAGCCGGATGCCCCGGCATATTGGCGAGCTCTGCTGCCGTGCGAAGAAAGCCGCAGCCTCTCCACTTGGGATGCCGCGTGGATCTTGCCAACCTATCGAAGATTGCCTTGATTTTGATGGCGACGTCGCCCTCAGCCTCGCCAAACCAACGTTGAAACAATGCCAGGTTCGGCTGATCTCGCTCTTCCGGATAGGCCGCGATCAGGGCGTCCTTGCTGTCAAAGTGATAATAAAGCGTTCGTTTCGTAACCCCCGGCTGCCTCGGCAACAGCGTCGACGCCGACGCTTTTGATCCCCTCGGCATAGAAGAGCTTGGCGGCAGCAGCAACCAGACGTTCTCGAGTGTTCGATACAGATAAGGCCATAGGGCAATGTATACCGACCAGTGAGTGTCAACAACACTGCTTCGCGTGTAGCTTCTGCCAAGAGGAAGATCGAGGCAGAGCATGCTTGACGATGAGGTCGACAACCAGAATTTGCGAACGGAAAGACGCCACCCGGCAACGGGTGCAACGCCCATCGTAATCGTCGCTGGCGATGCCGTGCCGCTTGGAGGCCATCTCTGGCATGCCAACAGGCAAGCGCCGCTGGCCAGCGTCATCATCAATCCGGCAACGGGCGTCCTTGCTCACTACTATCACTACTACGCCCAGTTTCTCGCGCGGCACGGCTTCGACGTGCTCACCTACGACTACCGCGGTATCGGCCAATCACGACCGGAATGCCTTCGGGGCATCGGCTACCTCTGGCGCGATTGGGGCGAAAAGGACTTCGACGCGGCACTGCGTTTCATGCATGGCCGCTACCCCGAGGCACCGGTGATGGTCGTGGGCCACAGCATCGGCGGCCACCTGCCCGGCCAGTCGGCCAACGCGCATCTGATTAGCCGGATGCTGACGGTTGGCGCGCAATATGCTTACTGGTGCGACTATGCGCCGGATAGGCGAGCGAGGCTCTTCGTCAAATGGCACCTGGTGATGCCACTACTGACTGCGCTCTTCGGCTACTTCCCCGGCAAGCGCCTGGGGTGGCTGGAGGACTTACCCGCCGGTGTCGCCAACGAATGGAGTTTCCGCCGCGCGAAGATGGAGATGTCTTATCCGCGCGTGGAGCGCGCAGACGTGCTCGGCCGTTTCGATGCCGTCACGGCGCCGATCCTTGCAGTCGCCCTTTCCGATGACGAGTTGGGCACAGTGCCAGCCATTCGCCGATCGCTTGGCTATTACAGAAATGCCGTCAGGAGAGAAGTCTTGATGACGCCAGAGAGGCTCGGCTTTGAATCGGTCGGGCATTTCGGTCTGTTTCATACCCGCCATGCCGCTGGATTCTGGCTGGATACGCTTCTCTGGCTGCGCGATGGCATCAATCCCTGGCCGGAACAGGATGTACAAGACAGCGGATGAGAGGCCGCAGCAGCGATCAGCTCTTTGGTATGGCGCCCCGTCGCTCGAGTGCCGTCTTGCGGATGATCTCCGCAATCTCGGGACTGCTGCTCGACAACATCTGGAAGTCAACCGCATAGAGCGACAGCAGGGAGACCTCGGTTGCTGCGCTGACGGTCGCTGAGCGCGGTTCGCCGCTGATGAGCGCCATCTCGCCAAAAAAGCTTCCTGTACCAAGCTCTACCGGATGATCGGGCGTCGCTACACTGACCCGGCCTTCGACGATGAAGAACATCTGGTCGCCAACATCGCCTTTGCGGCAGATCACTGCACCGGCGGGCACGATACGCGGCCGCAGCGCCCGCACGATCTCGATCAGTGCCGCGGAGCCAAGCTTTTGGAACAGGGGCACGGCGGCGACCAGCTGCCAGTTGCGAACGAAGTCCCGGCGACGGACCTCTTCGTAGAAGCCGGTGGCGAGGATACCGGCCCAAAGCGCAAAAATGCCGATGCCGCTCATCATCACCAATCCGGCCAGCACCCGGCCTGCCAGGCTTTGTGGGATCTCGTCGCCGTAGCCGGTCGTCGACAGCGTCACGACCGCCCACCACATCGCCTGCGGAATGCTGCCGAACTTATCCGGCTGGACGTCACGCTCGATGACATAACCAGCCAACGCAGCGCCAAAAAGAACGATGCCGAAGACAGATGTCACGCCAAGCAGATTGCGCGATTCATTCGCAACGACCTTTGCCATCAGCCTGAAAAACGTCGAATCGCGCATCGGCTTGAGGAGCCAGACGGCGCAGTACAGACTCCAATCGCGCGAGGCGATCAAAAGGAAGGCCGCCATGGGGACGAAAACCGCCAGCAGGTCGATCACGAGGGCGGCGTTCCCACCCGATAGGCGACTGCGACGCCGCACAAGAAGCGTGCCACTCAGCTGTAGGACATAGACGACCCAGATTGCTGCAAGCACGGCTTCCACGACGAGCCTTGTCTCTCCGGCGAGATCGGGGGTCGTGAGCGTTGCCACCGACAAAAGACCAATCGCGGTCAGCAGCGCATTGAGTGGCGAAGAGATCTTCGAGAAAGGCACTGCCGACATTCAATACTCCACGAACTGACCAGGCATTTTCTCAGAATAGATGCCCTGAGGCCAAGCGCAACGGGGACGGTGCGCCGCGGAAAAGACGCGACACGCGCTCCTTTAGCTCTTTCGGGCCAGGCAGTTTGGCTATCAGCCGGTGACCCGCGCCGCAAAGAGTATAGACCATCCAGACAGCGAAACGGATGCTTGCGACCATGGTGACTTTGCGACGCTACGTACCGGCAGATTGCGATGCGACGGTGGAGATTTTCCTGCGGGCGATCCGCGAAGTCGCGTCCAAAGACTATACGCCGGCGCAGATAGAAGCCTGGGCCCAGGTGGCCGACCGGCAGGCCTGGGCGGAGCGCCGGTCAAACCGGCCGACCTGGGTTGCCGAGGCCGCAGACCTGCCGATCGGCTTTGCCGATCTGGGGTCCGACGGGCATCTGGACATGATGTTCGTGTATCCCGGCCATCAAGGGATCGGGGCGGCGACTGCGCTGCTGCGGACAATAGAAGAGGAAGCCCGGGCACTCGGGCTCAGCCGCATCTTTACGGAAGCAAGCCTGACGGCCAGGCCTTTCTTCGAACGGCGAGGTTTCGTCGTGCTGACGCGCCAAAGCGTCGAAAAGCGGGGACAGGCGCTGGCCAACTTCCGGATGGGAAAATTGCTCCCATAGATCGGGCGAGCACCGTCGCCATTTCACCAGTGGCAACTCGCATTCGACTAAAAACCGCTCGTTAATATTTACGAGTTAGTAATCTCTCGGTAACGAGAGGTTCCCTGTAATGCGTATCCGTGCCTTCCTCGCCCTCGTGCTTCTGGCACTTGTTGCCGGCTGCGCCACGACTCCCCGACAGACCCGAAACATCTGCGCCGTCTTCGAGCAGCGCGACGGGATGTTTACGAGCTGGCAGCGCGCGGCTGAAAAGACGGAGCGCAAATATGGGGTTCCGGTCCCGATCCTGATGGCGACGATGTATACCGAGTCCGGCTTCCAACCCTATGCGCGACCGCCGCGCACCAAGCTGTTCGGTTTCATTCCCTGGACGCGACCGTCCACCGCCTACGGCTATTCGCAAGCGCTCGACGGCACCTGGGATCACTATCAATCCGCGACCGGCAGCTGGGCCGCGCGCCGCACCAACTTCGCCGATGCCATCGACTTCATCGGCTGGTACCATTCGCAAAACAGCCAGATGACCGGCATCCCCGTGAACGATGCCTACGGTCTATACCTCGCCTACTATTCCGGCCCGAAAGGCTACATGCGCGGCGACTGGCGCTCGAACGCGCAGCTACAGAAGACGGCGCAGCGTTTTTCCAACATGGCGACGACCTATCAGCGGCAGTTGCAGGAGTGCAATTGAGTTCTTCGCATTCACCGAAAAAACCTAGTAGAATTCATACACAACCCTGAAGAACGAAACAAATTTGGGTTGGTCGGCATGTCGCGACAGTATTGTTTGACAATACATTCGCGCCCATGGGATTCTTTCTGAAATAGAATCAGGAGAATAGATGGCAGAGCGCTACTTATACGATTACAGCTCGCACCGGGCGGTCATGTATGGCGTTGGCGACCATCTCTATCCGCTCTCCGGCAGCAAGGCAGAGCACTGGATTTCCGGCGACTATATTTTCTGCATGAAGACCCAGGCGATTTCGTTCTGGATTCTGGGAAAGGACGTCTACGGCCATCTCGGCCGCGGCGAGCTGACACGCCAGCCTCTCTACTATTTCGGCGACTAAGGCGAAGACGGCTGGATAGCTCCCCGCCTGCCGCCCAGTGGCGCTCACCCCACGAGGTTCCCAAACCTGACGGAGTAGATCCGGTCGCGCCCAAGAAGGTGGGCAATCAACGAGGCCTGATCGAACAGCCCCTTCATCGCCTTGTGGCGAAGATCAAGGCCGCCGGTCATCACGCCGAAAGCCGGCATCAGCAAGCGGGCGCCGTCAGTGGCGAAACACGGACGGCGGACCGACTTTTCGCGGCGGCGCACCGTCGCGGCGGGATGCAGGTGTCCGGCGATCTCGCCCTTCTGCAGGCCGCCCTTCGGCTCGTGGCGAAAGGTCAGGCCGCCGAAATGCATTTCATCGACCGAAGCGCCCGGCAGATCGACGGTCCCGTCGGGATCGTGGTTGCCGTTGATCCAAATCCATTCGCGGCCACGGGCCATTTCCGATATCAGGTTGCGGAACGCCTCGGGGAGATGCGCCGAGCCGACGCGGTCATGGAAATTGTCGCCGAGCGACACAACCAGCTTCGGATCGTAGCGGCTGACGACGGCCGAAAGCACTGTCAGCGTCGCCAGCGTGTCGTAGGGCGGCAGGAGCATCCCGCGACGGGCAAAAGCCGCGCCCTTCTCGAGGTGTAGGTCGGAAACGACGAGGATACCGGCATCGGGCACGTAGAGCGCGCCGAGCGGATCGCAAACGGCAGCAACGCCATGCACAGACGTCTCGACGCCTGGCAGTGCGGTCAGTCCGTTGAGTTCACGCGCGAGCGCCAGGCGGTTCATCAATCCTGTCAGTCCTTTGTCATGGAAGCGCTACCTTCAGGCAGACGCTCATCTCTTCGTCTCATGCAATTCCGGATGGTAAGCCGGCGCGAACCTTTCCGGGACTTTCTCTAGGCCAGCGCCTCGGCAATCAGGTCGTCGGCGGCTTCGGCCAGCACCGCGTCGTGAGCCTCGCCATGCACCGGCTCCTTGCCGATCTCCAGCATGACGGGCACCGCTAGCGGCGAGATATGGTCCAACGCCCGATGCGTGATGTGGCCCTTGATTCGCCTCAGCATATCGCCAAGCCGGGAAATATCCAAAAGCCCGCTTGCGGCATCCTGCCGCGTCGCCTGCAGCAGGATATGATCCGGTTCGTGTGTCCGGAGCACGTCGTAAATCAGATCGGCCGAGACCGTGACCTGCCGCCCGGTCTTTTCCTTGCCCGGATGACGGCGCTCGATCAAGCCTGCAATCACGGCGCAATTGCGGAAGGTACGTTTCAAAAGGAAGGATTCGTCGAGCCAGCTTTCGAGATCATCGCCCAGCATGTCTTCGTCGAAGAGATCAGCGAGGCTGAGCCTGCCGTTGCGGATCATCAGCCCCATGTCCTCGAAGCCCCAGATGCCGAGCGAATAGTCCGTTGCGACGAAGCCGAGCGGTTTGGCGCCGGCGCGCTCCAATCGCCGTGTCAGCAGCATGCCGAGCGTCTGGTGCGCCAGTCGCCCCTCGAAGGGATAGATGACCATGTAGCAGCGGCTGCCGCGCGGGAAAGTTTCGATCAGTAGCTCGTCGCGCTTCGGCAGCATCGATTTTTCCTGCTGGATCGCCAGCCAGTCCCGTACCTGATCCGGCAGGTGACGCCAGCGCTCCGGGTCCGCGATCATCGAGCGCACCTGATCGGCCAGATAGGTGGAAAGCGGAAACTTGCCGCCGGCATAGGACGGGATCTTCGGATCCATTGAGAAGGCCTGCGAGGCGAGCGCCTCATTTTCGCGGATGCCCTCGAAGCGTAGCACCTTGCCGGCGAAGATGAAGGTATCGCCGGGCGACAACTGTTCGAGGAAGTATTCCTCGACCTTTCCCAACGGCGCGCCGCCGCGGCCGAGCCGGCCGCCTTCGCCGCGCTTGACCATGCGCAGATTGAGCATCGGGCTTTCGACAATGGTGCCGAGGTTCAGCCGGTATTGCTGGGCGACCTGCGGATTGGAGACGCGCCAGCGGCCTTCCTTGGTCTTGCGGATACGGGCATAGCGCTCATAGGTGCGCAACGCATAGCCGCCCGTCGCGACGAATTCGACGACGCGCTCGAAGGTCTCCCAGGAGAGATCGGCGTAAGGTGAGGCACTCCTGATCTCGTCGTAAAGTTCCAGCATCTCGAACGGCTCGGCGCAGGCCATACCGAGCACATGCTGTGCGAGCGCATCAAGCGCGCCTCTGCCGACCGGCGGGGTGTCCTGCGCGCCGATATAGTTCGCGTCGAGTGCGGCCTGGCATTCCATCACCTCGAAGCGATTGGCGGGCACAAGGATCGCCTTCGAGGGCTCGTCCATGCGGTGGTTCGCACGACCGATGCGTTGGGCGAGACGAGAGGCACCCTTCGGCGCGCCGACATGCACGACGAGGTCGACATCGCCCCAGTCGATGCCGAGGTCGAGCGTGGAGGTGGCGACGACGGCGCGCAGCCGGTTGGCCGCCATCGCAGCTTCCACCTTTCGCCGCTGGGCGACATCGAGGGAGCCGTGATGCAGTGCGATCGGCAGGTTTTCCTCGTTCGCAGTCCAGAGCTCCTGAAACAGCGTTTCGGCCTGCGAGCGGGTATTGACGAAGAGCAGCGTCGTGCGGTGTTCGAGAAGTTGCCGGTAGACATCGGGGATCGCGTATTTCGCCGAATGACCTGACCAGGGGATATGTTCCTCGGTGGTGAGGATCGATATATCAGGTTTGGCGCCGCCTTCGACGATCACCAGCCCGGCGTGCCGCTCCTCGCCCCCCTCTTGCGCGACCAGCCATTTCTGCAGGTCCAGCGGCTCGGCGACGGTGGCGGACAGGCCGATCGTCTGTAGAGACGGGGCGAGCCGGCGCAGGCGGGCAAGGCCGAGCGAGAGCATGTGGCCGCGCTTGGAGGTGACGAGCGAGTGCAGCTCGTCGAAAATGACGTATTTCAGGTCTTTGAAGAAGCGCTCCGCCTCGCGATTGGCAAGCAGCAAGGCCACCTGCTCTGGCGTCGTCAGCAGAATATCGGGCGGGCTCAACTTCTGGCGCTGGCGCTTGGCGTTCGGTGTGTCGCCGGTGCGGTTCTCAACCGTCACCGGCAGCCGCATCTCCTCCACCGGCTTCATCAGGTTCCGCTCGATATCGACGGCGAGCGCCTTCAGCGGCGAGATGTAGAGTGTGTGGATGCCGGTGAAGCGGGAGCCCGGCGGGATCCTGCCGCGGCGGGTCAGGTCCGTCAGCGAGGGCAGGAAGCCCGCGAGCGTCTTGCCGGCGCCGGTCGGCGCGATCAACAGCGTGCTTTCGCCGGCCTCGGCGCGGGCCAGCAATTCCAGCTGATGGGCACGTGGACGCCACCCCTTGTCCGCGAACCAGCGGGCGAAAGGCGGAGGCAGGACAATGCGGGCTTCGGAATCGATCTGGTCCACGGCGCTAAAGGTAGCGCACCGACCGTCGAAATAGAATGGCGGATCTAGAGCGGGATGCCGAAAAGTGTAACTGGTTTTCGGCCGAAATCCCGCGCTATCTCTTTGAAGTAGATCAGGATTCAGATGTTCGGCCCGATCGGCCTAAATCATCCTGATCTAGAGGAAGCGATGCGGATGGAACGGCTTGGGATCGGCGAAGGTATCGTTGCCGGCCATCTGCTCTGCCAGCAGCCGGCCGCTGGCGGGGCCGAGCGTCAAGCCGTGATGGGCGTGGCCGAAATTAAACCAGAGGCCGCGATGGCGTGGCGCTGGACCGATCACTGGACGCATGTCGGGCAGGCATGGCCGCAGACCGAGCCAGGGCGTCGCCTCCACCGGCTCGCCGAGCGGCAACAGCGCGCGGGCATGAGCCTCGTCGCGGCGTAGCTGGATGGTATTCGGCGGCGCATCGGGCGCAGCGAATTCGATGCCCGTCGTCAGCCGGATGCCGCGCGCCATCGGCGCCAGCACGTAGCCCGCCTCCTCGTCGACGACCGAATGGCCAAGTGGCTGACCTTCGCGCTGCGCATAGTGGCGGTGATAGCCGCGCTTGATCGCCAGCGGTAAGGGGTAGCCGAGCTTGCGGAAGATCAGGCCGGATTGCGGGCCGAGGGCGACGACAATCTCGCCGGCTTCGATGATCTCGCCTTCGGCCGTGGTGATCGACCAGCCGTTCTTCTCCTCGCGCAATGCGGAGGCATCTGCGCGGACGATCTGGCCGCCGGCCGTCGCAAATAGCGTCGCATAGGCAGCCGTCAGCGCCTGCGGGTCGGTCACGGTCTTGGGGTCGAGCCAGTGCACGCCGCCGGAGATGCGGCTGCCGGCGGCGGCAAAGGCGGGCTCCAGCGCCAGAAACTCGCTTCCATCAAGAATGCGGATCGCCAGACCGTGGGCAGACAGACTTTCGGCCTCCGCACGAGCGGCCTCGAAACGGCGCGGATTCTTGTAGAACGACACCCAGCCGCGTTCGCGGATGAGCTCGGAGGCACCGGCGCGGGTAATCAGTTTGTCATGCTCGGAGACGCTCGCCTCGATCAAGGGCAGCAACGCCCGCGTCGCCTTCTCCAGATTGGTCCGCGAGGAATGCCACCAGTAGCGCGCCAGCCATGTGGCAATGCGCGGCAGATAGGCCGGATCGTAACGCACGTCCGATGAACCGTTCAGCGCATATTTGGCAATGGCGCCGAGCTGCCGCGGGAAGGCGTAGGGAATAACGGAGGAGCGCTCGATCAGCCCGGCATTGCCGTAGCTGGTGCCGCCGCCCGGCTCGCCGCGATCGGCAAGGATGACGGACCGGCCGCGATCAAGCAAATGAATGGCCGCACTGACGCCGACAATGCCGGCACCGAGAACGAGGATATCTGTTTTCATCGGATGGACTTGGTCAAAGGGCGCGGAGGCTTTGGGCCTCCGCGCGATTGGATCGGCAAGCGATCAGTAGATGTCGAACGGGAAGTATTTCTTGGTGATTTCCTGATACTTCCCGTTGGCGACGAGCGCGTCGATGGCCTTGTTGAAGCGCTCCTTCAGCTCGGTCTCGCCCTGACGGATACCGATGCCGGCTTGCGTTTCGGTGCCGGGCACGTCGCCGAGCAGCTTGCAGCAATCCTTGCCGGCCTTGTTCAGCCAATCGACCACCACAAACTTGTCGGAGATCAACGCGTCCATACGGCCGTTCTGGAGGTCGGCGACGGCCTCGTCCTGCGTCGGATACATCTTCGCCTCGGCGCCGCCCTTCGCGTAGACGTCGTTGGCGTAGTCGGCCTGCGTGGTCGAAGCCTGCGCGCCGACGACCTTGCCCTTCATGTCCTCGACGCTGACGCCCTTCAGCGCGCTATCCTTCGGCACGGCGACCGCGAGCGGCGTCGTGTAGTACTTGTTCGTGAAGTCGATCTGCTTCTTGCGCTCCTCGGTGATGCTCATCGACGCGATGATGGCATCGTACTTCTTGGCAAGAAGCCCCGGAATGATGCCGTCCCAGTCCTGTGCGACGATCGTGCATTTGGCCTTCATCTCCTCGCAGAGCGCATTGGCCATGTCGACGTCGAGACCCTTGAGGCTGCCGTCGGATTCGACGTAGTTGAAGGGAGGATAGGCGCCCTCCGTTGCGATGCGGATCGTGTCCTCGGCGGAGGCGAGATGCGTCGCCGCAAGCAAGGCAGCGGCCGCCAGGAAGATGGTCTTTCTCATTGCTGTTCCCTTATTGGAATTGTTTTTGCCCAACAGGGCTGACTTTAGCGGTTCCTTGCCGCTTCACAACCCCGCACGAGCACGGCACCCCTTGTATTCTATCTCGCTCATATGCCGACTTGACGCGTCGCCTAATCATAGATATATTTTATCCACGAATTGAGGAGACTTTCCGATGAAATTGGGCGATGGCGTCGAGCAGGCCATACACAGCGTTGCTATGCTGGCCGGCCTTTCCGAAGGGGGCGTGCTCTCGGCCGCCGCACTTGCGGAGTTTCACGGCGTCTCGACGAGCTATCTTCTGAAGCACCTGCAGGCGCTCTCCGGTGCCGGCATCCTAAATACGGTTCCGGGCCCGAAGGGCGGGTATCGGCTGGCGAAACAGACCGATGACATCAGCCTCCTCGATATCGTCCTCGCGGTCGAAGGGCCGGAGCCGGCCTTCCGTTGCAGCGAGATCCGCCAGCGTGGACCGAACCAACTACCGCAACGCTATTTCGCCAAGCCGTGCCAGATCAGCGCGGCGATGCTCCGGGCCGAGCGCGCCTACCGCGCCGAGCTCGCCAAGACCAGCATCGCGGACATCCTTGCGCAGCTGACTGCTGACGATGACGGCGGGATCGCCGCCCGCGGCTGCGCCTTCCTTGAATTGAATGAACGAAGAGCGGCTCGCTGAGCCGCAAAACCCAAAGGAGAATGAACCATGCAAGCACGTTTCAACTTCGCCAAGGCATCGCCGGAAGCTTACAAGGCTGTTGCCGCACTGGAGCAATATGTTCAGGGATCGGGCCTCGAGCGCCGCTTCATCCATCTGATCAAGCTTCGCGCCTCGCAGATCAACGGCTGCGCCTATTGCGTCGACATGCACGTTAAGGAAGCCCGCCATGACGGCCTGAGCGAGCAGTGGATCAACCTGATGTGCGTGTGGCGGGAATCGCCGGTCTATGACGCCAAGGAACGCGCCCTGCTCGGCTGGGTCGATGCAGTCACCCGCATCGCCGAAACCGGTGCACCGGACGCCGATTTCGAAGCCCTGAAGGCGCAGTTTACGGAAGAAGCCATCACCAAGATCACGGTGGCGATCGGCGCGATCAACGTCTGGAACCGGCTCGCTGTCGGCTTCCGGTCACAGCACCCGATCGACAAGCCGGCACAGGCCGCCTAAAGCGCGATATAGCGATCGGCGCGGTGGTTGATGGCCACGAAGAGGTTCAACACCACCGCGCCGAGAACCGAATAAAACACCACCGGTGGCGTGGTGACGAAGAAGGCGACAGCCAGCACGCAGAGGTCGATCGCCATCTGCACAAGGCCCGCGCGGATCCCAAAACGCTCTTGCATGTAGATGCCGAGAATGCCGACGCCGCCGAGGCTGGCGCGGTGGCGATAGAGGGCCAGAAGGCCGAACCCCAGCAAAAGACCGCCGAGCAGGGCCGCCCAAGCAGGATGAATGGCCGAAATGTCCATCACCTTCGGCTGCAAGCTGGTCATGACGGACGTCAGGCCGATGGCGATGAAAGTTTTTACCGTGAAGGCCATGCCGAGCCGCGTCCACGACAGATAGAAGAACGGCAGGTTGAGCAGGAAGAAGGCGAGACCAAAGTTCACGCCGAAGGCATAGTGGAGCAGGAACGCGATGCCGGCGGTGCTGCCGGTCAGCAGGCCGGCGCTGGCCAGCATGAAGAGTCCTAATGCCGCAATGAGGCTGCCCGAGAAAATGCCCTGAACGTCCTCGATCGGGGTATGGCGGGTGGCACTGGTGTTCCAGAAGCCGAGGGCATTGAAGAGCTGTGCCATGTCGTTGATCCCCAAACGGCAGAGTCCAAGCGCACCCGGGGGGAAGGCCCGAGCGGGACAAAATGTGGATGATGAATGATGCCGAGCGTTTTCGGGCTCTTGCGAGCGCCCCCGTGCTGTGGCGAATGACGTAGGGTTATCAGGCGATTTTGCACTGCAATCAAGCGAAATACGTAAGCAATACTGACCTATTATCACTTCGCAAGAATCGTTCCGCTATACCGCCTTATGCGTAAGGAACAGAATGCCTGAAATAGTGTTTGCGCCATCTTTGCGAATGGCCGTCTTGCTGACGGCGCTGACATCAAGGCCATAGCGGGCGCAGAGCGCGCGGACGTAGGCTTCGGAATGGGAGTAGCGCAACGACGGCGCGAGATGGAACCCATCGTCTCCGCCGGCATCCTCGACCGAAAATGCAAAATCGGCACCCGGCACGACAAGCGCTGAAACAGCCTCGAACACGCTCTCGAGATTGCCGAGATACATCAGGACGTCAGCCGCCGTGACGAGGTCGGCACGATGCCTCGCACCCTCCGCAAAGAGGCCCGTGGCCTCCGGAGCCAACGACAGATCGGCCTGTTCCAGGTGATCGTAGACATGCTTTTCGGCCGCCTTGGCAAGCATGTTCCGCGACAGATCGAAGCCCTCGAGGCGCGCAACGCGATCGCGGATCTCAGGCCCCAGCAGGCCGGTGCCGCAGCCAAGATCCACGGCCAGCGAATAGTGCCTGCCCGTCGTGGCAACGAGTGCGGCAAGCTTCCCCGGAACGCTGTAGTCCAGTTTCTCCACCAGCGACGTCTCGAAGCGATCCGCATAGTCGTCGAACAGGCGTTCGACATAGCTGCTCGGTGGCTGGTCGGGTGTCATGACCTCGCCGAGCAGAGCAAGCTTGAGCTTCGCACCGAAAATATCGTCCGGGCTCGCATCCAAGGTCTGCGTGTAGGCCTCGATCGCGCCGGCCGTGTTGCCTGATTTCTCACGGTAGCCGGCAAGGCGATACCAGCCGGCAGCCCAGCGCGGTACCAGCTCCAGCGCCTGCTCCATCAGTTCGGCGGCGGCATGCGGCTCGCCGCTTTCGTCGAGCATCTTGGCGTAGTCGGCACGGCGGTCGGCGATGACGTCGCCTGAAGTGAGCTGGTTGGACTGCATGGTGAAGACCTGTTGGCATCGGCCCGCATTTGGCCGCGGCCACAAAAAAACTCAAGTCCTATTTCAGAGGCGAGGACGCCAGACCTGAAAAAGGCTTGCGAGCAGCGATTCGCGTCCGTATTTCAGGGATAAACAGGAGATGGCGCATGTCCGATCAGGTGAACAAGTTTCTCGGCGATTCCGTCGGCCGCACATTGGTCAAGCTTTTGGTCGTATCGTTGATCGTCGGCTTCATCATGGCCGTGTTCGGCTGGGCGCCGCTCGATTTCATCTACGGCTTCCGCAATTTCGTTCTGGAAGTCTGGCATCGCGGCTTTTCCGCTCTCGGACGCGTCGGCGACTATCTGCTGCTTGGCGCGACCATTGTCATTCCCGTCTTCCTTCTCATCCGTCTCTTCAGCTATCGGCGCTAACATGACTTCTCTCATCCTTTCGCGACGCGGCCTGCTGCACATGTCTGGGCTTGTACTCATCGCTGGCGTCGCCAGTTGCACCACGGCACCCCAGCTATCCTCCATTCCTTCGAACGGCGACGACGAGACGGCGGACGCATTGCCGCTTGTCAACCAGTTGCGCAGCAAGAACGGGCTGCCGCCGCTCTCGGCTGATCCAGCGGCAAAGGCTGCGGCGATGTTTCAGGCAAAGCGCATGGCATCTGCCGGCAAGATGAAGCACGTCATGGGCATCGGTGACGGCTTTGCCCCGCGCGTCAAGGCAAGCGGCGTGCAGATGCCGGCCGCTGAAAACATCGCGGCCGGTCAGCAGTCGGTTCCCTCGGTTGTGACCGCCTGGATCAACTCGCCGCACCATCTGGAGAACATGCTCGGCCGATATAATGGCTTGGGCGTTGCGGTCGCCCACAATTCCGCTTCCAGAAACGTGCCCTACTGGGCAATGGTGCTTTCCGGCTGAGACGATTCTGCCTCAGCTTTCAGAGGCAAGCATGGATACCCACGGTCACGGAAACAGGCTGGCATTCGACGTGACGCACCGGCTGGTGCTCTCCATCGCGATTCCGATGACGCTCGGCTTCATCACGACGCCGCTGCTCGGTCTCGTCGGCACCGGCGTCGTCGGGCATACGGGCCAGCCGGACGCGCTCGCCGGGCTTGCGATCGGGGCCATGCTGTTCGACCTGATCCTCGGCAGCTTCAACTTCCTGCGCGCCTCCACCACCGGGCTGACCGCCCAGGCCTTCGGGCGGCACGACCGGCATGCTGAGCAGGGCGTTTTCTGGCGGGCGCTGATCTCGGCGCTCGGCTGCGGCGTGGCGCTTCTCTGTCTGTCGCCGCTGCTTCTCGCAGCGGGGCTGAAGCTGATGGGACCGGAGAACGCCGTTGCGGCTGCGACCAGCATCTATTTCTCCATCCGCATTCTCGCCGGACCGGCAGCGCTCGCCAACTACGCGATCCTCGGCTTCGTGCTCGGCCGCGGCCAGGGCGGTGTCGGGCTCCTGCTGCAGACGATCATCAACGGCACCAACATCGTGCTCGCGATTTACCTGGGCCTTTGGCGCGACTGGGGTGTCGCCGGTGTCGCCTGGGGAACGATGGTCGGCGAGACGGCTGGTGCAGTCGTCGGCCTGCTGATCGTCCTCCGCGGCTTCGACCACGCCGACCGACCGACGCGTGCGCAGATCTTCTCGCGGCATCAGTTGGCCGAACTCTTCGCATTGAACCGCGACATCCTGATCCGCACCTTCGTGCTGCTTGCCGCCTTCACGCTGATGACGCGGATCGGCACCAGCTTCGGGGCGGTGACGCTCGCTGCCAACGCCGTGCTGATGAACTTCTTCCTGCTCTCGGGATATTATCTCGACGGACTTGCCAACGCGGCCGAACAGATCACCGGACGTGCCATCGGTGCACGCTACCGGCCGGCCTTCGACCGCGGACTGAAGCTGTCGGCGCTCTGGTCTTTCGGACTTGCCGGCATCATCTCGGTGTTCTTCCTGCTGGCCGGTCCCTGGCTGATTTCGGTGCTGACCACATCGCCGGAAGTCCAGCAGGCGGCCGAGACCTACCTGCCCTGGGCCGCCGTCACCGGCCTTACCGGCGCCCTCGCCTTCCTGATGGACGGGGTGTTCATTGGCGCCACGTGGTCGACGGACATGCGCAACCGCATGCTGATGTCGTTTGCCGGCTACCTCGTCGCGCTCGCCGTTTTCGTGCCGCTCTTTGCCAACCACGGCCTGTGGTTGGCGATGAACGGCTTCCTGCTAGTTCGCGGGGTATTCCTGGCGATGCTCGTCCGGCGGCGGGCGGATCAGACGTTCCGCGTTGCCCAGTGATCCGTCCTGCTGTCCCTGAGGTCGCGGATCGATTTCACCTGCTCGCGATCCAGCAGCTTCGATAGGCCGCGGACGATCGTGCCCGGCAGTCCCGGCCCTTCATAGACCATGCAGGAATAGAGCTGTACGAGATCGGCGCCGGCCTTGATCTTCTCCAGCGCCGTTTCCGCCGACGACACGCCTCCGACGCCGATGATCGGCATCGCCCCGCCGACACGCCTGCGGATCTTTGCCAGAACGGCGGTCGATTTGTCGAACAGCGGCTTGCCGGAGAGCCCGCCCGCTTCCTTCGCCTGGCGCTGATCCCTAAGGCCATCGCGGGAAAGCGTGGTGTTCGAGACGATCAGGCCATCCAGCGCGTGCGACAATGCCTCGGCCGCGATGTCATCCAGCCCCTCCTCCGTCAGATCGGGCGCGATCTTCAGAAAGACCGGGATCTTCCTGCCAGACTTAGCGGCCTCGGCATCGCGGGCGGAAAGCACCGCCGACAAGAGCGCAGCGAGGCTTTCGCGCGCCTGCAGATCGCGCAGGCCCGGCGTGTTCGGCGAGGAGATGTTGGCGGTGAAATAGCGCGCGACGGAATAGAAACGGCGGATGCCGAGAACATAGTCACCGATGCGGTCTTCGCTGTCCTTATTGGCGCCGATGTTGACGCCGATCATGCCGTTGCCGCGCACGGCCGATAGCCGCGCGAAGGCGGCGTCGTGTCCCTCGTTGTTGAAGCCGAGGCGGTTGATGACGCCTTCATCCTCGACCAGCCGGAAGATACGCGGTCGCGGATTTCCGGATTGCGGCTTCGGCGTCACGGTGCCGATCTCGGTAAAGCCGAAGCCGATCTTCAGCAGCGCTTCCGGCACTTCGGCATTCTTGTCATAGCCGGCGGCCATACCGATCGGATTGACGAAATCGAGGCCGGCAATACTCTGCCTCAAGCGCGGATCGGGCGCGATCCGGCAGGCTGGAACGGCACCTGCCTTCAGCGCGGCGATCGACATGCCGTGCGCAGTCTCTGGGTCGAAGAGGAAGAGCCCCTTGCGGGCGGCATGCTTGAACAGATCGATCATGGCTGAAGGTCCGGAAATATATGCTGGCCGGCGGCATCGAGCGGCAGCGGCTTTTCCCACAATACGGCCGAGAACGGCAGATCGGCATAGAGATGCGGGAAGAGATCGCCGCCGCGTGACGGTTCGAAAACGAGCTCCTCGCCGAACTTGCTGCCATCGACGGCAACGAGCAGAAGCCCCGTCTGACCCGCGAAATACAGTGCCGCCGTCTGCTTGACCTGGGCGGCTGTCGAGAAGTGGATATAACCGTCCTGGAGGTCAATCCCGGCACCCCGGAAAATGCCGGCCGCCTTCGTCTCCTGCCAGAGCGTTTCCGTCACGATCTTGTAAAGCGTGGGTGTCAGGGTCATGATGGCCTCGGAATGACTGGTCTTTCCCGGGCTTTGCCGCAAAGCGAAGGCGATGTCCACGCCTCGCTGCGAAAAATGCGGCGGCCACCGAGATTTCCGGAGGAAATCATGAGACATATCGCAATCGGCCTTTTTGCGCTTCTGTTGCCGCTCGGTGGCCACGCGGCAGAAACAGACACGTCCCGATTCCAGCTGGAGCGCAGCGGCGACCACTTCGTGCGCCTCGACCGGAAGACTGGCGCCATGTCGCTCTGCGAGGAGAAGGACGGTACTCTCGCCTGCCGAATGGCCGCCGACGAGCGCGCCGCCTACGAGCAGGAACTCGACCGACTTTCGGCCCGCGTCACGGCGCTGGAGAACAAGAGCATCGTCAACAAGGCCCTGCCCTCAGACGCGGAAATCGACCGCTCGATCGGCATCATGGAGCGTTGGATGCGCAGCTTCATGGGGATAGTCAAGGAATTCCAAAGCGAGGAGGAGCGCAATACCCTTCCGCAAAAGACATGATTTGGTATAGTCATATCAGAATGAAGGCATGTATCGTGTGGGGAGCACGAGCCATGACCAGGCAATCGGGCCCTTGGGAGGGAGCGATCGATGCAGGAACAGACAATCATCATTGCCGACGACCATCCGCTTTTCCGTGATGCGCTTCGTCAGGCGGTGATCGGCATGGAAGGCCATCCTGAGATCGTCGAAGCCGGCGATTTCGCCGCAGCGCGGATGGCCGCCGGGGAACACCCGGAAGCGGACCTGATGCTGCTCGATCTTTCGATGCCTGGCGTCAGCGGCTTCTCCGGCTTGATGGCGCTGCGCTCCGAATTCGCCGGGCTGCCGATCGTCATCATCTCCGCGACCGATGATGCGACCACGATCCGCCGCGCGCTGGAACTCGGCGCATCCGGCTTCATCTCCAAATCCTCAGGGATCGACGACATCCGCCGCGGCATCCAGACGGTTCTGGCCGGCGATATCGCCACGCCAGAGACCTACCGGGACGGACAGGAACTGGACCCTGACGTCGCAGACTTGATCCACCGTCTGCATACGCTGACACCACAGCAGAGCCGTGTCTTGACGATGCTGGCGGAAGGCCTTCTCAACAAGCAGATCGCCTACGAGCTCGGCGTTTCCGAGGCGACGATCAAGGCGCATGTCTCGGCCATCCTGCTCAAGCTCAATGTCGATAGCCGCACGCAAGCGGTGATCCAGCTCGGGAAGATCAACATGGCAATGGTGGCCTGAGGCCTCGGGACAGGATTTTATTCCTTTCATCTCTTTACTCCCGCTGGGCTTGCGGTTAATATTTCGCCGTTGAAGGATCGCGCACGCGCGCAGGAATCAGGCGACATGCTGTCACACGAGCAAATCTGGGGAGCGATCGACAGGCTTGCCGAACGGCATGACCTGACGCCGTCCGGCCTTGCCCGACGCGCGGGGCTCGATCCGACCTCCTTCAACAAGTCCAAGCGACTGTCTGCCGATGGACGGCTGCGCTGGCCATCGACGGAATCGATCGCCAAGGTGCTGGATGCAACCGGCGCCAGCATGGAGCAATTCCTGGCCTTCATGCGCCCGGCAGGCAGCTTTTCCAGCCTTCCGGAGGGCGCCTTCCCGCCGCAGGGCAGCTCGATCCCGCTTCTCGGCTTTGCGCAGGCCGGCGCCGGCGGTTTCTTCGATGATGGCGGCTCTCCGGCCGGGCAAGGCTGGGACGTCGTGGAATTCCCAACGGCGCCTTCGCAGAAGGTGGGCGTCTATGCGCTCGAGGTTCAGGGCGAGAGCATGATGCCGCTCTACCGCGACGGCGACGTTCTGATCGTCGCGCCTGGCGCGCAAGTTCGCCGCAACGATCGCGTCGTCGTCAAGACGCGCGAGGGCGAGGTTATGGCCAAGGTACTGTTGCGCCAGAGCCCGCGATCGATCGAATTGATGTCGCTCAACCCCGAGCATCCGAACCGGACGATCGAGTTTTCAGACGTGGATTGGATCGCCCGCATCATCTGGGCCAGCCAGTAGGAAGATATTCCATGCGTCCCGCGGCAATTCTGACGGCTGTTGCAGGGATCGGAACTGTTGCCGGCCTGATCGCGGCGGGTGGAGAGCGGCTTGGCTCGGCCCTTGATCCGGAGGAGACTGCAGCTCCGACGGATTTGCATGTGCCGCCTCCCGCCGCCGCAGCGCGACCAACGACAAGTCCCGAAGCCAGCATGAATGCGCGGCGCGTCGACGACGTCAGCCAGTTTTACCCAGCCGTCGTCGACGGCAAGCCACTCGAGCGCATTGCGGCAGCGGAGCCGGCGCAACCGGCAAGAATCGCCGAAGACAAGGACGCGAACCTCGTTCGCCCCGTCGCCGAAAGTGCGGGCGTGCTGGCGTTTGGCGAACGCCGCCTGCAACTTGCCGGCATCAATCCTACGCCAGCAGACAAGATATGCACCGACAGGAAAGGCCGGGAATGGCCATGCGGAATGCTGGCGAAAACCAATGTGCGGCTGTTTCTGCGCCTCAGAACCGTCCGCTGCGATCTCGATAGCAGTTAGTGGACCGGCACAGTTACCGCCGCCTGCAGGATCGGCACGCAGGACATTTCGCAGTGGCTCGTCGAAAACGGCTGGGCAGAGGCTGAAAAGGGATCTGCGCTTGCCGAAGTCGGCGAGAAGGCAAGGCAGACAGGCAAAGGCCTCTATGGTGACGACCCTCGCAGCGCCGCAGAAACCAGCATCCCCGAGAATCTGCCTTCCGATCGACCGCTTGACGGCTTGTAATATCGCTGGCCAGTTCCTAGACTCTGAGCTCGTTCCAGAGGAATCATCGAGATATGAACAAGCCGCTTTCCGCCCACGACGCATTGATCTACGTGATGGTGATGGCATCCGCCGTCGACAGCACGATGAACGATCGCGAGATGGAGCGCATCGGCCAACTGATCGGCTTCCTGCCGGTCTTCCATGATTTCGACGACGAGAAGCTGATTTCTGTTGCGCGCGACTGCGCAGCGCTGCTGGCCGGCCCCGAGGGTCTCGACATCGTGCTTGAAACCGTCAAGGACACGCTGCCTTCGCGCCTCTACGACACGGCCTACGCCCTAGCTGTCGAAGTTGCCTCGGCCGATCTCTCGGTCAAGGCGGAAGAATTGCGCCTGCTCAGCCTGCTGCGCGATCGCCTCGGCCTCGACAAGCTGACCTGCGCCGCCATCGAGCGCAGCGCGATCGCCCGCTTCCGCAAGGGCTAACGCGTGTCTCCCGAAAATGGGAACCGGTTTCGAGATAAAGACATGCGCCTTTAGTACAAGCCGTAAGGGAAATAGCGCAGGTAGATTTCCTGCAGGCGGCCACTGCGCGACAACGCTGCCAGCGCATGGTCGAGCGCTGCCGTCAGAACATCGTCCTTCTGACGCAGCATAATCGTCATGCCTTCGCCAAGAAACTGCTCGGAGAGATAGGGCCCGTCGAAGAGCGCGCAGCATTTCGCCGAAGCCTGTGACGAAACCCAGAACGAAAGCTGGAGGGAATCTGCGAAGGCAGCCTCCACCTTGCCCTCTCTCAATGCCACCAAAAGGGCATCCTTGCTGTCGAAGGATACGACCTTCACCTTCGGGAAATAGGCGGACAGCATGGCCTCGTGCGCCGTCTTCTTGACGACGCCGACCGAATGGTCGGCCAAAACACTGGCATCTTCACCCTTGATGGGAGCCTTCAAGTTTCGAACAAAGCGGGCGGGCAGCATCAGATACGGGCGAGAAAAGGCGAATTGCCGCCGCAACTCCTCGCTGACGGCAATGCCGGCGATGACGGCATCGCCTTGCGATGCTGCCAGCGCAGCATTCAGGTCAACGAACGGCAGTGCCTGGATCTGGCATTTGCTTGCAATCTCTAGTTCATCGCAGATCTCGCGGGCGAGATCGATGTTGAAGCCGGCAAGCTTGCCGTTCTGATCCGTAAAGTTGAACGGCGGAAAATCGATCGTCGTCAGGAACCGCAGGCGCACGAGCGACGAAAGGTCCGGCTTTGCAAGGCGCTCCCTGGAATCGAAAAGCAGCGGCAAGCTCGGCGCCGCCTGCTGGGCGAACAGCGAGAGCGGGCAAAAAAATACAACCATACATAGCAGAAAGCTGCATAGCCCCTTAAGATTCAGGGATGCCAGTTTAAATTGCACCATGATGATCCGCCTCGGGGAAGCACGCACTGCCATTCTGGAAACGGTGTATCAGAGTCATGCGTGTCGGGGAATATGCGCCGGGCGGGATCGACGACCGCGCGCTGATGCTGCGAGACGAAAGGCGCAGCGTCGGCTGGCGATGGATCTATGTCCCGCATGATTTCGTCGCGGCATGGCGCGCGCTTTTCGAGCTGCCGAGAAGACCCTTCTTCTGGGACAGGACGCCTCGTGCACCCGTCACCACGCCTAAGAGGTTGCGTCGCGCTTAGCGCCGCTCGGCACTAGGCGGCACGGTCCAAATTTTTCCTGGGACAGGCAGTAAGCGTTAGGGGCGCATTAAACAATGTCCCATTCTATTCGCCGGGACGACGCCGGCTCGCGGGCCGAATGCATGATGCGCATGTCGAGCCTTCAAGGCATCCCACCATGCCGTGTCATGCGTCATGCCCTGCCTCTTAAAATGCTTTCATAGCCGGCCCGCCATTGGCCGGATGAAACGACTGGACATATCCATGCTGAAGAATTTCAAAATCCAGACGAAGATCATATCTGTCGTCGCGCTTCTCGGAGCGATCGCGCTCGGGGGCCTCGTTTACGTCATCACGGAATTTCGCGGTGCCGACGCCGCCTACAGTGCCTTCATCGACCACGAGGCGATGGCTGCCATGCAGGCATCGCGCGCCAGCGCTTCGGCAACAGCCGCCGTGCTTCAGGTGACGCTGATCGCCGGCCTCAAGCCGGACACGCCCGCTTTCAATACGGCGCTCGCAACGCCAAGCAAGATGCCTCAGGCGCGCGAACGTCTCGAACAGGCCGCCGCCCTGGTTCCAAGCCGCACGCAGGCAATCGACGACATTCTTGTCGGCATTGGCGAGATGGAAGCGCTTTCCAGCAAGGTCGTCGCCCTTGCCAAGGCAAAGGACAGCGCTGGCGCGCAGCTTGCGGCCAGCATGCTGAACGCCAAGTTGAACACGGTCACCCCGAAAATGATCGCCAACAACGACGCGCTGATGGCGTTGCTGAACGACGGCGGCGATGCGCTCTCCTCCACGGTCAACCAGCGCATAACCTTCTGTTTCGCGCTGATCGGCCTTGCTGTACTAGGCGCGCTCGGCCTTAGCGTATGGGTCGCTCAAGCGGGGATCACCGCCCCGATGGCCCGTCTGCGTGATCGGACGACACAGCTCGCGCGGGGCGATACGCAGAGCGCGATCGACGGCCTTGATCGTCGCGACGAAATCGGCCAAATGGCCTGCGCCGTTGCCGTCTTCCGCGACAACGCCGTCGAGCGCCTCCGGCTCGAGAGCGAGGCCGAGAGGAACCGCAATCTCAGCGACAGCGAACGCCGCGAGCGCGAGGCGCAGCGCGCGACCGACGCCGCAGACCTCTCACGCGCGGTTGGCGCGCTTGGCGACGGCTTGCGCCGACTGGCCGCCGGGGACCTCGCATCACGGATCGACACAGCTTTTGTTGGCAATCTCGACACGCTGCGGCAAGATTTCAACAACTCGATCCTGCGGCTGAACGACACCATGCAGACGGTCGGCGCCAACGCCCGCTCCATCACCGCCGGCGCAAGCGAGATCCGCGCCTCCGCAGACGAGCTTTCAAAGCGCACGGAGCAGCAGGCCGCCTCCGTCGAGGAGACGGCGGCCGCACTTGAGGAGATCACCACCACGGTGAAGGATGCCGCCAGACGCGCCGATGAAGCACGCGGCCTCGTGGCGCGCACGCGGGCGGGTGCCGAAAAGTCCGGCCAGGTCGTGCGCAAGGCAGTCAACGCCATGCAGCAGATCGAGCAGTCCTCGGCGGAGATCGGCAACATCATCGGCGTCATCGACGACATCGCCTTCCAGACGAACCTTCTCGCACTCAACGCCGGCGTCGAGGCCGCCCGCGCGGGTGAAGCCGGCAAGGGCTTTGCCGTCGTTGCTCAGGAAGTGCGCGAACTCGCGCAGCGCTCGGCCAACGCCGCCAGGGAGATCAAGTCGCTGATCACCGCGTCAGGCGGTCATGTGCAGACGGGCGTGTCGCTTGTCGGCGAAACCGGCAAGGCGCTGGATGCCATCGTTCATGAAGTCCAGGAGATCAACAAGCACGTCGACGCGATCGCCGAAGCCGCCCGCGAGCAATCGACCGGCTTGCACGAGATCAACACGGCCGTGAACACGATGGACCAGGGAACGCAGAAGAATGCGGCCATGGTGGAGGAAAGCACGGCGGCGAGCCACAAGCTCGCGACGGAAGCGGCGACACTGAACAATCTGCTCGACCAGTTCAAGCTCACCGGCACCGGCGGGTTCAGCGCGACCGTCGCCGGCGTTCCACTCCAGGGCACTCCGATCCATTCCGCGCCACGTCCGGCCGTGCCGCCGACCGCAGCCAGAAAAGCGCCGGTCCGCATCGCCACTTCAGGGATCACACGCCCGTCCAACTCGCCGGCTCGGGCGCTCGGGCAGAAGCTTGCAAGCGCCTTCAGTGCTGGCAGCGCTCCTTCCAGCGCGCGCGACGACGCCGACTGGACGGAATTCTGATCCAACCAAAAGACACAAAAGACGAAGGGCGGCTCATTGCCACCCTTTGATTATCGTCTTCTGACTTCAAGCAGCAAGCCATGGCTTCGCTGCAGGGCACGCAAGCTCGCGCCGAGAGGCAACTCAAAAAGAGAACTCAGGCAAACCCGAGCGGAATCTGTTCTACCTTGCGGCCGCGACCATAATCGCGCTCATAGGAAGCACGATCGTCATCGCGCGCCGACGCAAGAGGCGCTTCCGGCGCATGGTAGCCATCCGCATAGGTGCCGGTATCGCCATTGTCCCGGATTTCGCGCTTTGCCGTGAAAATCTTCAAAAGCATGCTGCCACTCCTCCTGATCATGCCGACAACGACCAAGGGGTCGTCTGCGTTCCCGTGATATCGGAGAATAGTTAAAAATTAACTATGTTTATTAGAGGATTGTCAACTATCGAAATTTCCTGCGAGCCTACGTCTTAAGGGCATCCTTCGCGGTGTTTGCAAGGCGATCAAGGCAGGCTGGCTACGTGGCCGTTGCATTTCCGTGGCAAGGGGATAAATCAGCGGGGACCCAAAGCTGGGAAGCCGGTGCCGCGCGTGGATATCGGCAGCTTTTTTTCGATTAATGGTTCTGTCGTGGTGTCTTGCCGATGAATGCCAGAGTTGTGGTGATGTTTCCGGTCTACAACGGCGCAACGACCCTGCGAGAGAGCTTGCAGTCAATCGCCGGTCAGGACTTCGGCGATTTCCGCGCCATTATCCTCAATAACTGCTCAACAGATGAGACATTGCAGGTGGCGCAGCGCTTCTGCGAGGACGATGCCCGCTTTTCCGTCATATCAAACGAAACCCATCTGAGTGCAGAAGCTAACTTCGCCAAGGCCATGAAGCTCGGCGCTGAGGCGGCAGGCTATTTTTGCCTTCGGGCAGCCGACGATCTTTCATCTCGAGATTTCTTGGGAAAGCTGGTCGAGGCGCTCGATGCCGACGACGCAAAGTTGCTCGCCGCCTGCTCGACAAAGAGCTTCAATGCCCAAGGCTTCAAGCTCAAGAATCCGGCAGCCAACATATTCAACTTTCAGGAGTCGTATGCAAAAGGTCGCGTACCACGCAATCTGACATTTCCGTCCGAGTGGATCTACGGCATGTTCAGATCGCGGTCAGTCGATATATTGATGGCGCGCTGGTACGAACTGGGCAATCCTTGGGGCTTCGCCTCTTATGTCCTCTCGGAATTTGTCGTTCGCGATCTGGTCGCCTATGTCCCCGGCCCCACCTTGGACTTCAGGGAAGGATCGGGTTCCGAGCAAAGGTATGGGGCGAAGGGGTTTCGTGATAAGCTCTCCCAACGACTGACATACACCCTTGGCTGCTACCGCCTGGTCGACAAACTGCCACCGACGGGTCTTTTGACGAAAGCGAAGTTTTTCAGGATGTGTTGGAACGATGCACGCCGGAAAACGCGTTATAAGCTGCTTTGGATATTCTAGGAGTCCTGTGTCCCACTCATGAACTACCCGTTTCTCTCCGGCGTGCCCGATCTTGCGCGCTCTTTCCTCGATCGTCTCCAGACGGGCTATGACACATTTCGGGTAACGCGCCGCGAGAGGCGCAATCGAGCTGATGTGACCATCCAGCCAGTTCGCGAGATCAAGCCCCTCACGTCAGCAGATGTGCCCCTTGTCTTTGTTACCCATAACGACGCTGTTCTTTTAAACGCATTCATTCAACACTATCGCCAGCTGGGCGTGACGCGGTTCATCTGCGTTGACGACGTCTCGACAGACGGCACGAGAGAGGCCCTTTTGAGTGAGCCAGACGTTGACGTCTGGACATCTCCGGTGAGGTATGGGAACGCGAGGCGGGGCCGAAATTGGCGGGAACGTCTGTTCGCCACTTATGGCTTCGACCGATGGTATCTGAACGTCGATTCTGATGAGTTCCTCGTCTACGACGACTGCTTCAGACGACCATTGTCATCACTTATCAATGCGCTTGAAGCTCGCAACCTCAAGCGAATGGCAGCGCCAATGCTGGATATGTATCCTAAATTGAGCGAAGTCGCCGAAGCCTCGCCTCCTATCGACAGGCCTTGGCAGTTCTCGCGCTACCTTGATGGCGATAGCTATGTATCAACGCTTACCAAACGCGGCATTAGTATTAATGGCGGTCCGAGAGGGCGGAAATTTTCTGAGGGCAATGAGCTTATCAAATACCCCGTCATTTATTGGGACAATGAATGCTTTTTTGGTAGCAGCCCGCACCAGCCACTGCCATATGAGCGCAATTTCCCGTCTGTCTGGGGCGCTATCCTGCACTTCAAATTCTTTACCAATTACAAGGCCAAGATAGCCGAAGCAGCTGAGGGCAAGCAGCACTATAATTCTTCCGAGCACTACCAGAAGATGATGGATGTCCTTCATCGCGAAGGGGAAATCGACTTCAGCTACGGTCAGTCGATTCGCTATGACGGGCCGCAGCAACTGATCGATCGCGGCTTCATGACCAAGATCAACTTCCCATCGTGAAGCTGGCATGACGCGGAAAGCCCGGAGGGTTGGCTCCGGGCTCGTCATGGTCAATGCCAAGTCTGATTGCCGTACCAATCGTCGATGTCTCGCCGCGCGCGATCGCGGGCGATACCGTAGCGTTCCTGGATTTTGCCTTCCAACTGGTCGCGCTTGCCGGCAATCTGATCAAGGTCGTCATCAGTGAGTTTGCCCCACTGCTCCTTGATCTTGCCCTTCATCTGCTTCCAGTTTCCTTCGACGCGGTTCCAATCCATAACGTTTCTCCTTGCTTTGTTGGACTGGAGACTAAACGGCCGCGGCATAAGCTCGACTTTGTACAAAATCGGTGGTGATTTCGGGGGCATCTGAGCAGCCCTGGGTGAATCAATTCGCCGCAGGGTCCCGGCCTTGCGCCATTCGTTTGATCGGATTCGAACGAATGGATGAGCGAACAACATGATTGTAGCCGTGAGCCGGGAGACGCGGTCCCCCACATCCTTCGCAAATGGCTGTCGCCGTTTCGTTTCTGGTTTACCGCGCCAAGCTGGGAGCATCTGCTGGTCCTGGTGATGGGTGCGCTCCTTTCGCCTGGCAAGCGAACGGTGACGGCCTGCCTGCGCATCACCGGACGCGCGGAGGTAAGTAATTTTGCCGCCTATCATCAACTCCTCAACCGAGCCCGCTGGAACCCTCGCACGTTGGCGGCCCGTCTGCTGTCCATCATTGTTGCCCGGCTCGTGCCCGAGGGCCCTGTCGTGATTGGCATGGATGATACAATCGAACGGCGTTGGGGCCAACGCATCGCCGCGCGTGGAATTTATCGTGACCCGGTGCGCTCCAGCCATGGCCACTTTGTCAAGGCCAGCGGCTTGAGATGGTTGAGCTTCATGGTTCTTTCACCTGTCCCATGGGCAAAATGTATTAAAGCCCTGCCGGTGCTGACGATCCTGTGTCCCTCTGAGCGCCATGATCAGAAGAAGGGCCGAAAGCACAAGCTGCTGACTGATTGGGCAAGGCAAGGCGTCTTGCAGCTTTGCCGCTGGCTGCCGGGCCGCGAAATCATCTTTGTCGGCGATAGCAGCTTTGCCGTTCATACACTGGCTGCGGCTCTTCCCGACACGGCCACTCTCATCACGCGGTTGCGTCTGGATGCCAGTCTCTTTGCTCCACCAGATCAACGGCACGAACATACGCTCGGGCGACCGGCGCAAAAAGGCAGGCCATTGCCGAAACTGAAAACGCTCCTCAAAGACGCAAAGACCGAGTGGCAGCGCATCGTCGCATCGTCCTGGTACGGCAAGCAAACCGACAAAACCCTTGATGTCACATCAGGAACCGGCCTCTGGTATCGGCGTGGAACGCCCCCAAGACCAATTCGCTGGGTTCTCGTTCGCGATCCATCAGGCCGTCGTGAACCCCAGGCGTTCATGAGCACCAACGTCAACCTTGAGCCCGCTCAGATCATTGCCTATTTCGTTCGGCGCTGGCAGATCGAGGTCACCTTCGCCGAAACGCGAGCGCATCTTGGCGTGGAAACCCAACGGCAGTGGAACGACAAAGCCATCATGCGCACGACCCCGTCGCTGCTGGCGCTCTACAGCCTCGTCACACTCTGGGCATGCGATCTGCTCGGTCATGGCGTCCTTCCCTATGCCGCCGCCTGGTACAAGAAAACAGAGTTCACCTTCTCCGATGCCATCGGTGCGGTTCGCATGATCCTGTGGGATCAGGATATTTATCGACAGCACCCGCCAGACCCGGACATTCCTGAAACTCAACCAAGCCGCCTCAAGCGGATGACACAAGCACTTTGCTTCGCTGCATAATGTACAAAGTCGAGATAAGAGTGTTCCGCCGCTTCGCTCCGTCAGGTAGCGATCAGGATCTTTTTGCTTTCTGCGTTGTCGGCGATGCGCCCTGTGGCCTTCGTGGAGCGGGTGAAGGGAATCGAACCCTCGTATTCAGCTTGGGAAGCTCGACTTAATCGGCCTTTATCAAACACTTAAGAGTAAAACTGTGCGATTTCTGTCGGAGATTGCTCAATAAGATCAACGGGGGTGTAAAACTCTGAAGCCTCCATTTCTGCCTCGTGCAGACCCGAAAAAAAGGTCTCGCCAGGTGACCCCGGCAGGGCAATAAACCTGCAGCGGGTTGGGGATATAAAACGCTGGACCGTTTACACGCATCCCCCTGTTACGATAGGTCGGCTGAACGAGATAGGCGGCTTTGCGCCATGAGTGGACATTGCGGCTCGGCCTGAATGAGTGACCGATTTGGGGCAGAAAACGGAATCGAAAGCGCTTCGCGACCAAGATCGCATGTCTGAGTACGTCTTGCGGTTCTTCAGCCGGTGGCTAGAGTCGAAACCAAGGCAATGTGAGATAAACGCACGCAATCATCGCCGCCACCGGCGCCACCCACACGATCACCGGCCAGACACCCTTCGCCCAGCGTGCCGGTAGTGCTACGGCGATGAGGCCTGTCATGAGCGCGGCGAGCGCGGCGGTAGCGACCCACCCATACCAGTACATGCCGGGCGCGGCGAAGCCTACCGCCGGATCGGCGACGTCTCCGGAATGATGGGTACCAAGGAGGACGACGCCCAGGGAGGGATAGACGGTGAACAGCGCGAGATCGAACTTGAGCGCCACAACGTACAGGACCGCAAACGACGTCCCGTATGCAAACGCGAACCGGCGGAACAAGGGCGACGACGTCATAGACCAAAGCCCATGATGTTATTCAGGACGTGACCCATCAGAAAGCTCCACCAGACGACGAACGCGAGGATCAGGGTCAGAGCGGCTGGGGTTCGGGAGCGTTCTTCGGATAGCGGGCGTTGCCAGGACACCCAGTAGGCCGGCAGCAACGCGGCGCCGATGGCGACGAAATGCTCCTTGAGGTCGAAAAGGCCTAGCGCGGACCACTGGCCGGCCTGCTCCAGACCCGGCCTGATGTCGACTCGAAAATACAGGTAAACGATCCCACCCAGACACGCCGAGACCGCATATAACAAAGTAACGGCGTTGGCGAACGAGGCGGCCGGCACGGCGCGAAAGCGGCTGAATACGGAACCGAACCGATTGTGCACCGGCGCCCACGTCGACAACACCTGGTGCGTTATCGCACCGAGCAAAGCGACCGCGACAAGGCCATGAACGATCAGAAGCGCTGTCGGCATGATCGCGCTCCTGGCTCCAGAAGCGACCTCCTCATACGAACAGCTCAACTGTCGCGTAGGGCTCGGCCGACCAAGGCCGGAAGCGCTTGAGCGTAAATTTGGTCTTCTGGCCGGGCACGACATCCACGAGGACGTAGTTGTAGTCTTCCTTCGGCGGCTGCCCTTTCCAGTAAAGGTCCGGTGGGTAGTCGTCAGGCACCTTGATGCTCGTCCGGCCAGGAAGAGTGGGATCCTGCTCCGCCCCTCCACCGCCCAAGACCAGGTATTTGACGCCGTCGACCTCGAACATTTCGGTGGTGTGGACGTGCCCGTTGAAAACGACGATCTCCATGTCCTTGGCATAGGCCGCGATCAGCTTGTGCGGATTGTCGGCGGCTGGAATGGCTCCAAAACCAGATCGGCAGAACACTGGGTAGTGAAATGCGATGAAAGCCTTGCCAATGCCATTGGCTTTGGCCTCGTCCAGCCACGCTTGCATCTGCTTCATTTGGTCTGCATATTTCGGTCGGTCGGCATCCCATAGGGACGGCGACCGGTAGTCGGTCTTGCCGCTCCACAGGAAGATGAAGCGGGCGCCCTTGAAGTCGAATTTGTAGATCAGGTTCTCCGGCGTCACGCCTAACTTCTTCAGATAGGGCACTGCGGTAAGCACACCCTCGATCTTGGGATCGGCCCAAACCTCGTGATTACCCACACCGATAAACCAGCGGCCTTCCAACCCGGCCGCAAGCATATCGCTATCCGGAGGCGGCAATTGCTTCAGCATTGTGTCGTTGACGCGCTTCCAGTACGGGCTGTCGGTGACCGTGAGTCCCTGATTTCCCCACCAGACGACGTCGCCGCTGCTAACCACAAATTCGGCGCGTCCCGCCTTGACGTCCTGGACGATCTCGCGCGCCACCCACTCGCCACCTGCAAGCCGAAACATCGTCCGGTGCACGCCGGGAAGCAGCTTCACATCCTCGACGGAGGCCTCGGTGACCCAGCCCTGGTCCAGCGTCATGGTCGTGATTTCGCTCTTGGACGTGAACGGCATGACTACCTGGATAAGCTCCTTGGTGGTGGGATCAAAGGTCAGCTTCACGTCCTTCTCCACCACCTCCTTGGCGACCTTTTCGGGCATGACCAGCCCAAACATTTCCACGAACATCTGCGTCAGATCGGGACTTCCCTCCTTGGAAGGCAAGTACATCATAGGCCGCGAGTCTCCATAGGCGGCAAACGAGAAACCGGCCTTGGAAGCATCCTGCGCCGCCGCGTTGCGCGCAGCGAGCGCCAGCGTGCCGGCAGCGGAGGCAAGGAGAACGTTCCGCCGACTAACCTGCATGGATTGATTGTTCACGGCTGCACTCCCATCGCTTGAATTTCTTCTGGACTGTCCCGAAGTTGCCGAGCTCGGTACACCGCGGGCAAGAAAGTGAAAGCGTCGAACGGTTCAGCCGCATCGCCTTCAGATAATCCTCCGAGGCAATGACAACGGCGACGTGCGGATCGAAATTCCTTCCGGCGGCCTGGGAACTAACGTCACGACTTGGTCAATGGTCGGCTGGTGCCCATGTGAAGGCATTCGCTTTCCGTCGCTTGCCCGCTACTTCCGAGCTGCCGGCATTCGAGCGATGCCGCCTATACATAGTCATATAGCCTACGCGCCGAATAGACAACCGATCCAAAAGGAGGCCAGGGTACGTTAGAACCCGATTGTAGCAGCACCCAGGGGCGAAGCCAAGGAGAGCAGGCAGAGGCTAGCATGTGGGATTTTGGCCCGTTCCCGACGCTGACCGCGACTGCAATTGGTCCCCAATTAAGCGGACACAGGGGGGAACTGCAATCCCACAGCCGCCCATCGCTGCAAGAGAGGATTGGTGAGCCGCGCCGCCGTTGCTGTTGCGTATTGGGGCTATGGCTTCCATTCAGACGGTCAGTGCCCGTCGCGAGGCACTGAAGTCGGGCTTTCGTGACGCCTGTACAGGGGTCGCCTATAACTGCGGCGGTCCGACCTTGACCGTTACCTTGTCGAGCATCCCGGTGAAGCGGAAGGGCACCTGATAGTCCTCGTCGTCGACAGATGTGCGGGTATCAACGCCGACATCGAATGACTCGTCGATTGTCATCAGGAACGGGATCGTGTGAGGGATCGACCGCTCCGCGACCTTGGAGCCGTCAACACTTAGTACGCCTCTGCCGCCCTTCCCAAAACCGGGGCCGTCATAGGTGAAATCGAAGGCGACGGTGTGTTTGCCGGGCGTCAGTGCCTGCTCGCCCGCCCAACGGAAGCGTTCAAGCGCCAGAAGGTTGTAAGTAAAGACAGGCTTTCCCTTAATCAGGTACAGGCCATAGCCACCAAAGCGACCGCCGAGCGTGGCTAACATCCCGTCGCCGCCGCCCTCTGGAACCTCGACATCCGCAGTGAGAGTATAGGACCGGTTTAGCGGGCTCGGCGCCGATGCGGCGGGGAGGCCCGACAGCTCACTTGTATACACGAATTCATTGCGGCCTGCAGTGGCGCTCGGCCGAGGCGCCAAGAGACGCGCTGCGACAGAATTGTCCAGCGGCAACACCTGGTATTTAGCCGCCTCGACGAGGAAAAGTTGCTGCATGTCGCGCAGCTTGTCCGGCTCCTTGGCTGCGAGATCGTTGAACTGTGAATAGTCATCGTTGAGGTTATATAGTTCCCAGTTATAGCCGTCGATCACGTCTGGCAGTGTGCCGAGCCCCATCAGCCATGGTCCAGCCGGTGGCGTAGTGGAGGCGATCCAGCCGTCGTGATAGATTGCACGATTGCCCAACATCTCGAAATACTGAGTCTTGCGCGCGGAGGGCATATCCTTTGCGCCCTTTGTCCACGTGTAAGCCATGCTCACGCCCTCGATCGGCTTCTGTGCGATACCATTGATGGTCTGTGGCGCTTCAATCCCGGTCGCTTCAAGGATCGTCGGAACGATGTCAATCACGTGATGGAACTGGCTGCGAACACCCCCTTGTCGGTAATGTGGCCGGGCCAGGACATCGCCATGCCCTGCCGGGTACCACCAAAGTGGGACGCAATCTGCTTGGTCCACTTGAACGGCGTATCGAATGCCCAGGACCAGGCCACCGACATGTGCGGCTCGGTCGTTGGATCCCCCCAAGCGTCGTAGTATTTCAATTGGTCGGCGACAGGCATGTTGATGCCCTGAATAGCCGCAAGGTCAAATGCTGTGCCAACGGTAGAGCCCTCGGCGCTCGTTCCGTTGTCCCCCTCAATATAGATGATCAAAGTGTTGTCGAGCTTACCCTGCTTGCGAACTTCATCGATAACACGACCGATCTCATTGTCCGCGTAGGCCACATACGCGGCATAGACCTCGGCCTGTCGAGCGAACATCTTCTTCTCGTCAGGTCCCAGCGTATCCCACTGCGGCAGGTCGTCCGGCCAGGGTGTGAGCTGAGTGTTCTCCGGGATTACCCCAAGGCGTTTCTGATTGGCGAAGATCTGGTCGCGCATGGCGTTCCAGCCCATGTCGAACTTACCCTTGAACTTGTCGATCCATTCTTTCGTAGGCTGATGCGGAGCATGGGTAGCGCCAGGAACATAGTACATAAAGAACGGTTTATCGGGCGTCGCGGCATTTACCTCGCGCAGATAGTTGATGGCGTCGTCAGCCATCCCAGTTGTCATGTTGTAGTTGGGATTTTCATTCCATGGGAAGATTTGACTGTGGTTGCGAAACAACCATGGTGTCCACTGGTTGGTCTCCCCGCCCATGAAGCCATAGAAATAGTCGAAACCCATCCCCGAGGGCCACTGGTCGAAGGGTCCAGAGGTGGAGATCGCATATGTGGGAGTGTTGTGGTTTTTGCCTATCCAGGAGGTGGCGTAACCGTGTTCCTTGAGGATCGTGCCAATGGTGCCGTTGTTCGGCCCGATGATTGAATCGTATCCCGGAAACCCGGTGGACTGTTCGGCGATTACCCCGAAGCCCGCCGAATGATGATTGCGACCGGTAATCAGCGCTGCGCGCGTCGGCGAGCAGAGTGCGGTGGAGTGGAACTGGGTAAACCGCAGCCCGTCAGCCGCGATCCTGTCGAGCGTCGGTGTCGGAATGACGCCGCCAAAGGTACCGGAGACGCCGTAGCCCGCATCGTCTGTCATGATCAGCAGTACGTTCGGAGCGCCCTTGGGAGGCACCACAGTCGGTGGCCACCAAGACGTGGAGTCCTTTGCGTCCAAGTTGATGGTACCTCCGAAGGCCGGTGGCGCTGCTGGCAGCGACTGCCCGTCGATGGTGGAGGTTGCGCTGGGTGAACCGACGGTCCCGGTGACTACCTGTTGAGCGGAGACGGGAAGGCATGAAAAACAACTGGCGGCGAGCACTGCTAGATAAACGCGCGTTTTCATCGTTGATTGCTCCCTGTTAGAACCTCGGCACCGGAAGCGAGCGATCGCCTCCGCTCTAACGCTTGCGCATATTGCACCAGCGACGGCCGCATCCTATCACGCGATTGCAGATAAGGTCAGATCGCCATTTAGTGGGGGTATGTCGCCGTAGCATACGGTGATAGTAATCCAGCCGACGGTAATAGAAGGCGGGAGGCCGTGAGTTGGTGGTGCCCCATGCCGGAGTACAGCAAGCGAGCAAAATCATGATCTTGCGGAATCGTGAGGCAGCGAGACTGCTCGCCTGATCATTATGCTTTTTGCCCGCTTTGTCTCACGCTTCCGGCAATATCTCAAAAACTGCGGCGTTGTCCTGAACCTCTCGCAGGCCCTTATATGAGGCGTGGCGGAGCTTGCCCTCATGTGTCCAGGCGCGATACTCAATCTCGGCAATCCGCGTCGGCTGGACCCACACAAGGTTCTTGCGCCGGCCCCCATACTCGACGGGTGGGTCTAGGGCGGCGAGGCCTTCCAGACTTTTGGTCCACCCCTTGGGGTCAGGGGTAGGTTCGGCGGGTCGCCACAGGCTTACCAACGGGCCTGCGCGCGTTCTTCTTTTTGCTTCTGACTGTCGTGGTAGGCCTTGGTGACACAGTGCAGGTTGCTCGGATCCCAGAACAACCGCTCGTCACCATGGTGCGGCTTAATGTGGTCAGCCACCGGACTGTTGCCTGCAGGGTGCTTGCCGATACAAAGAACGCCTGTCCGTTGGCAGATGTAGGCATCCCGCACGAGAACATCGCGTCTGAGCTCCTGCCACCTGCTTGTCTTGTACCAGGCACGCCATGGCTGCGTCTGGTCACGTTCACGATGGCGCTGCGTCTCCGCTTCCTGTCTCGTTGTGGAGGACATCGGAGAGAGACGAGAGCCAAGGGTCGATAGACGAGGCTTGAGAGATGAGAGTTTGCTCATACCCCTAGATACAGAAAAGACGACCACAGGGGTCGCCCAGCTATTGAATGTCGCCTGTCACATCGTCGATAGCCCAGCCTACGCCATCCCAATGGATCTTATAGGCGCGGCCAAGATGAAATTCTATCTCCCGCGTCTTAGTCCCATCGTTCCAAATTAGGTACTTGCCGCACGCAGCTACGGTTTCGGATCCTCCGGCTGCGACCTGCACCTCACCACAAGCTTTTCTTTCAGAAGTGAGTAGGATGGCTGCAATCCGTTGATCGCCGAAATTCTGAAGGTAGAACTGTTCCGCGAGAGGTGGTGGGCTAACACCGGAGCTGTCAGGATCACCCGGTGCGGGTGATATCGGTGGCGGAGGCTGTGGGATGCTAATAGGCGGTGGCAGACCAGTGCGCGCTTTGGAAGTCGGGGTTCCTTTTTTGAGGGGAATATTACATTCCACACCAGTACAGGCCGCCATCGCCACTGGTCCCGCCTGCATATAAGCAGCGCTAGACAGCGTTGTCGCAACAAAGAGAGTAAGTTGAGACCTCAGCCTCATGAACTTCCTCCGGACCTTTCCTGACGTCCTTCACTCTTTCCTGCTGACCTTCCCAAAAGGTAGCCGATAACGGTTCCGAATAACCCGAACGCTTGAGCAGTTTGCTGGCTGTTATAGCCGGCGACAATCAAAATTAGCGCGCCGATTATAACCAGCGTAATCGTGCAGTTCTTGACGATGTCATCAGCTGTAACTCTTTCTACCTTTAACAAAAGATAGAACTGCCCGGCAAAGACGAGAAGCCCAATGAAAACGCAAAGAAAGCACGCCCACATCTGGAAGGATGTCAGCGGATTTACAACCGCCAGATTTTGGCCGGCGCGATTTACGGGCGGTTGCGGTGCGTCTTGAGCCCTCAAGCACAGGCAAGACGCTCCGTACAAATACGCTGCGGTGGCAATCATGCGCCCTTTGTGCACCATAGTCCTGCCCCTGGAATATTAGCAACTTATAGCATAATCCTAAGTAGCAATAAATAGCGGCAACTAAACCTGAGCCGAGGATACCTATCTGAGTGGCTGAACATAGCAGTAGCACTGACCTTGAGTCGGCGCCTCCAGACTGAGGCATTCAAGGCTGGGGCCGGTAGCGGTGTTCCCTGAGGCACTTGGCCTGCTCTGCCCGATATCGATGCATCGGGGATCGGAGGGTCCGCTGGTCTGGCTCGTCCAGTGGCGCAATTGCTGTCACAGCTTTTTCAGGAATGCAAGAGGCATACTCTTGTTTGATACCGCCCTGCTTATCGGCAAGCTGCCGAAGGCCATTTGCCGCTTCGTCGAATGGCGACGCCTGCGCTCGCTCCGCGCCGACGACACATGGAGCAATTCGCCGTGGAGGGACATGTGATAGCCGACGTCCCCACCCCTCTTTCATCCAGCAAGCTGAAAAAGCTGAAAGGCCGCGACCTTCGTCAGCAGACGCTCGATCGGCCGATCGAGATCAGGAAGATCGTAGTGAAACGCCGCGTCGTTGCCGGTGACCACGGCGGAATTGCCTATGTAGACTTCACGATGCCTTGGGTTTCCATGTATGCCGCCGCCCATGAGCCCGATCGCCAGGGAGGCATCCTTGGCTTCTAAAGAAGACGCCAAGCGTCTCTCCGCGATACGTGCGCGCCATGCCGAGGCCAGCACCAACTGGCAGCTAGGCAGCACCGGCACTGAGCTAATCGCCGTCATCGGGCCAAACACACAGCCGGTCCCCGTGGCGCAGTTGACCGTCGAATGTGGCTACGTTGACCGCGACTTCCTGCTTCATGCCCATGACGATCTACGTTTTCTCCTTGGACTACTCCAGGATGCATTCGCTGAGATCCGGCGCTGGAAGCCTCGCCGCCAGCTACGGGCAGAGTATGCGCGTAAGAACGCCAATTACGCGGCCGAATGTGCGATGAGATCGAACGATCAGATGTTCCGGCGCTTTCTGCTCGAAAAGAAGGGCGCGACTGAAGTCAGCGACGCCGTCCGCGTGGACTCCCACGTTCGATACCTTCTGAAAATCGATAGTCGCAACGAATTGAACACCGACGCCGGCGCTCGTAACCGGTGGTTAGAGCTTCGCGCCGAATTTGATGCATGGACAGGAAGGTAAGCGATGGGACGCCGAGCCGTCATCAGGTCTGCGGACATCACTACAACCCTCGCTGCCCTAAAAGCAGCCGGTATCGTGCCACTTGCAATGGACACATTGCCAGACGGCGGCATGCGGTGGCATTTTACGCCACCGGGTAAACCTGATGAGGATGAGCTCGATCGCGAACTGAGGGAATTTGAACAGCGTCATGGTCGAAATCGAGCTTAAGGGCATCCATACAGTCAGGTCGAAGGGCCGTGTCTACTATTACGCTTGGCGCGGCGGCCCTGCCCTTAAGGGCATTCCAGGCTCCTTTGAATTCATGAAATCCTATAATGAGGCAATCGCCGACAGACGGACGCCAAACGACGGCAGATTCCTGTCAGTGATCACGCACTACAAGACACATGAGTACGGCAAGCTCGCTGCTTCAACAAGGCGCGTTTGGTCGCCATGGCTCGACCGTATAACCGATCGATTTGGCGGTCTCAGCATCGCGCAGTTTAACCGTCCCGAAAAGATCCGTCCCCACATTATTCGGTGGCGTAGTGAGTATTCCGAGACGCCGCGAACGGCAGATTTCGCGCTGCAGGTTCTGTCTCGGCTGCTATCTCACGCCGTTGATCCCATGGGTAAGATCGCTTCGAACCCGTGCGAAGGTATCAAACACCTGTACAGTCAATCCAGGGCGGAAATCATTTGGACAGCCGACGACATCGCCCAGCTTAAGACCCGAAGCCTCTGTCGACGTTGCCCTCGCCGTTGACCTTGCGGCACATACAGGTCTGAGAGCGGGCGACTTGGTCCGATTGGCATGGTCGCACGTCGGGCAGGATGCCATTGTGATATCTACGGGTAAAAGCAAGCACCGCAAGGAAGCGGTCATTCCCCGCTACGATGCGCTCAATGAACTTCTAGACCGAATTCCGAAGCGCTCGCCCATCATTCTCACCAACAGCCGCAAGCGGCCTTGGACGCAAGATGGCCTCGCCAGTTCATTTTGGACCGCCAAGGTTGAGGCGCGGATGCAGGAACGCGATCTGCATTTCCATGACCTGCGCGGCACAGCTGCGACCAACTTCTACACCGCTGGACTGTCAATCCGCGTCATTGCGGAAATCATGGGCTGGGAAGAAGACCAGGTGGAGAAGATTATTCGTCGTTATGTCAGTCGCGGCGCGGCTACACGCGAGGCAATCCGTCAGCTTAATGAGGCTCGCGAACAGAAAAAAATCGAGTCGAAAAGCACGAACGACGAACAGGCGCTGTAAAACTGCCTGTAAAACCACGGTTTGTTCCGGGGCCGAAATCCTTATCTAACTTGTTGAAAAGGTTGCTGGAGCGGGTGAAGGGAATCGAACCCTCGTATTCAGCTTGGGAAGCTGCTGCTCTGCCATTGAGCTACACCCGCACTAGAGCGAGACTTTCTACAGATGATGGCCGCTGTCAAGCGGTCAAACACCGACAACGGTAACAAGGCACTTCTGATATTGCAGCCACCGCGCGGTTTGGTGGGCGGGGTCACAACTGCGGATCAATACTTCCTTTTCATAGTAAAATACCTTTGGCGGCAAATAACCCGAACGTTATAAGCGCTCTCACAAACAAAACAAAAGCACGCGCGAACCGCCCTTCAATTCATCTGACTCATGACAATGTCAGGATTAAGCGTGTGTTCGCGCGCCCATCGGTCCTTGTCCGCGATCTAGGACCCCACACCGTCACAGCACGAACACCACAAGGCTCAAGAAGATTCTACCGGCCGGACTATCACGCGCCGCTCCTTCAAATCGACGGCAGAAACATTGCCCCACCTCTGGCCGAATGATGGCGAACGGCGCCCTCTGGCTGCCGACGCGAAAGCGACAACCAGCGACCGAGCACACCAGGACGCTCAAATGCGGAAGTGCTTGGAAAGCTTCAGGCCCTGGGCCTGATAGTTCGAGCCGAGGCCGGAGCCGTAGAGGCTTTCCGGGTGCTCCCGCATATGTTCGTAGACGAGGCGGCCGACGATCTGGCCGTCTTCGAGGATGAAGGGAACCTCGTGGCTGCGGACCTCGAGCACGGCGCGGCTGCCGCGGCCGCCAGCGGGCGCGTGGCCGAAGCCTGGGTCGAAGAAGCCGGCATAGTGCACGCGGAATTCGCCGACCAGCGGATCGAAGGGGGTCATCTCGGCCGCGTAGTGCGGCGGCACATGGATGGCTTCGCGGGAGACGAGGATGTAGAACTCGTCAGGATCCAGGATCAGCTCGTTGCGGCCGCGACTATAGAGAGGCTCCCAGAAATCATAGATGTCGTGCTGCGCCTTCTTGTCGACATCGACGACGGCGGTGTGATGCTTGCCGCGGTAGCCGATCAGGCCGTCCTTGTCGCCCGCAAGATCGATCGACAGCGCAATACCGCCGCCCGAGACGTTCGGCTGCTTGCTGGCAACCAGCGTTTCGGCATCGTGCAGCGCCAGAAGTTCGGGCTCGCCGAGCAGAGAATGCCCGACACGGAAGCGGATCTGCGACAGGCGCGAGCCCCGGCGCACGACAATCGGGAAAGTGCGCGGGCTGATTTCGAGGTAGAGAGGGCCGGAATAGCCGGCCGGGATCTTATCGAACTCCTGCGCATAGTCGGTGATGACACGCGTGAAGATATCCAAACGCCCCGTCGAGCTCTTCGGGTTGGCCGAGGCCGACATATCGGTCGGCAGGTCGAGGCGCTCCATCAGCGGAACGATATAGACACAGCCTGTCTCCAGCACGGCACCTTCGGAGAGGTCGACGACGTGAAGGCTTAGGCGATCGAGCTTGTCGGACACGAGATGGGATGGGCCCGGCATGAAACTCGCGCGAACGCGGAACGCCTTGGCGCCAAGCCTGAGGTCGAGGCTTGCCGGCTGGATCTGGTCGTGATCTAAATCGCGCTCAGAGGTGAGACGCCCGGCCTCAAAGAGCGCGGCAATCGCACGATCTGCCAAAATTCCTGTTACGCGAGCCATCATGCCTCATCCATATTTGTCGCAGACAAAACCAAACTCAAGGAATTGACGCAAGCATAGAACGGCAGTATTGCAGCTTTATCCCGTGGTGATTTGGCCGGTCGGCTTGCAGCCACGTTAAACAAGTGGCTAAAAGGACCGGGTGCAAAACCGGTCTGCTTTCGCGGCCGGTTTTTTTGTTGTTTGAAAGTGGTGATTCATGAGCAAGACTTGGCGCCCGGCAACCCAACTCGTCCACGGCGGTTCGCTGCGCTCGCAATATGGCGAGACCTCCGAAGCAATCTACCTCACGCAGGGCTTCGTCTATGAAAGCGCGGAAGCGGCCGAAGCACGCTTCAAGGGCGAGACCGAAGGCTATATTTACGCTCGCTACGGCAGCCCGACCAACGACATGTTCGAGAAGCGCATGTGCGCGCTCGAAGGTGCCGAGGAGGCCCGTGCCACGGCCTCGGGCATGGCAGCCGTCACCGCCGCGATCCTCTGCCAGGTGCAGGCAGGCGACCACATCGTCGCAGCCCGCGCCCTCTTCGGCTCCTGCCGTTGGGTCGTCGAGACGCTTGCGCCGAAATACGGCATCGAATGCACGCTGGTCGATGGTCGCCATCTCGAGAACTGGGAAAAGGCGATCCGTCCGAACACGAAGGTGTTCTTCCTGGAAAGCCCGACGAACCCGACGCTGGAAGTGATCGACATCGCCGGTGTTGCCAGGCTCGCCAACCAGATCGGCGCCAAGGTCGTGGTCGATAACGTCTTTGCAACCCCGATCTTCCAGAAGCCACTCGAGCTCGGCGCGCATATCGTCGTCTACTCGGCCACCAAGCACATCGATGGTCAGGGCCGCAGCCTCGGCGGCGTGATCCTCTCCGACACGGAATGGGTCAACGAGAACCTGCAAGACTACTACCGCCACACCGGCCCGGCGATGTCGCCGTTCACGGCGTGGACGCTGCTGAAGGGCCTCGAGACACTGCCACTGCGCGTCAAGCAGCAGACCGAAAATGCGTCGAAGATCGCCGACTTCCTGGCTGATCAGCCGAAGGTCGCCAAGGTAATCTATCCCGGCCGCAAGGATCATCCGCAGGCCGACATCGTCGCCAAGCAGATGAAGGGCGGCTCAACGCTTGTTGCCATCGAATTGAAGGGTGGCAAGGAGGCAGCCTTCGCGCTTCAAAACGCGCTTGATATCGTCAAGATCTCCAACAATCTGGGCGACGCCAAGAGCCTGATCACGCACCCGGCGACGACGACGCACAAGAACCTGACCGACGAGGCGCGCGCAGAGCTCGGCATCTCCGGCGGCACCGTTCGTCTCTCTGCGGGCATCGAGGACACGGACGATCTGATCGAGGATTTTGCCCAGGCGCTCGCCAAGGTGAACGCCTGATCAGCCCATATCGGCCGGATCACCTGCGATCCGGCCGACCGCCATGCGCTTCCGCCACACGCGAGGCGGGCTAAAATTAGGCTTAGCACGCGAAACCTCTTGCCATTGCAGGCATTCGGGACTTGATCGCCTATCGGTTTATTGACGGATGGGCCGCCGTATAAGATACCGGTAACGTATGTTGACTATGGTGTAGGCATGTACCGCGCCCTTACACGCGACATTGAAGTCGTCGTCGAACCCTTTTATCTGGAGGAGCAATCCGATCCGGAGGACGATCGTTATGTCTGGGGCTACAAGATCGTCATCAGCAACAATTCCGACACGACCGTGCGATTGGTGAACCGCTACTGGAACATCACAGACCAGAACGGGATCGTCGATGAGGTCACGGGCGCCGGCGTTGTCGGCGAACAGCCGCGGCTTGCTCCGGGCGATACCTATGAATATTCCTCGGGCTGCCCACTGGATACGCCATCAGGGCTGATGTTCGGCCACTACCAGATGGAAACGGATGAAGGCGAGCTTTTCGATGTCGAAATACCCGCCTTCTCGCTGGATTCGCCAGGGCTGCTCAGAGTCCTGAACTGATCACTCGGCAGCCTCAGCCACCTCTTCCACTTCGAAGCGGTAGGTTGTCGAGCAGAACTCGCAGGTGACCGAGATCGCGCCGTCTTCCTGGCTGTCATCGATTTCCTCGGCAGAGAAACCCTTCAGCACGCCCTTGATCTTTTCGCGCGAACAGCTGCAGCGATCGAAGACCTCGCGCGGTTCGTAGACGCGAACGCCGCGTTCGTGGAACAGGCGGTACAGCAGCCTCTCTGTGCCCACCTGCGGATCCGTCAACTCGTCGGCGTCGATCGTTTCAACGAGCGAGCGGGCTTCCATCCATGCATCGTCTTCCTTGTGGGAACCGCCGGCCGTGTCACCGTCGCCCCCATGAAGATCCGGCTGGCGCATGCGCTCCGGCGCTACCGGCAGGAACTGGGCCACGAGCCCCCCTGCCCGCCAACGGTGACGCGGCTTGCCCACGTCGTCGCGATCGAAGAGCTCGGCAGCGGCAAGACGCACTCGCGTCGGAATTTGCTCCGACTGGCGGAAATAGGCGCCGGCGATTTCCTCGAGGGTCGCTCCGTCGAGCGCAACGATGCCCTGATAGGGTTGGCTAAACTTCCCCTGATCGATCGTAAACGCCAGCATACCCTTGCCGAGCAGCTGTTCAGGCTCGATTTGCCCAGCGGCGATGGCCTTGTCGAGGAGGCCCTGGTCGAAGCGCGCATAAGCACGCACGTTTTCGGGCGTCGAGAAATCGCAAACAAGCAGGTCCACCGGGCCGTCGCCTTTGGTCTGCACCGTGAACTTGCCGTCAAATTTCAGCGACGTGCCGAGCAGCACCGTCAACACGACGACTTCGGCAAGAAGCCTCGCGACAGGCGCAGGATAGCGATGACGCTCGAGGATCGCGTCCAGCATCGGCCCGAGTTGGACGGCGCGACCGCGCACATCCAGCCCTTCAACCTGAAATGGAACGACGTGATCATCGCCGGCGAAATTGAATTCGCTGAGGGCGGCTGCAGGTTCTGCCATGGTCTTCTCCTAGTCTGAGAGCGGCAGACAAGAGTGTCCATCCGCTCGCGCGGCCAACGGGCCTTCCGGCCAAACGTGGCGTCAAGTATGGTTCAGATCGCGCCCAGGCACCAAGCAAGAATCGACTTCTGCGCATGAAGACGGTTTTCCGCTTCATCGAAGACGACGGATTGCGGGCCGTCGATCACCTCGTCCGTGACTTCCTCACCACGATGGGCGGGCAGGCAATGCATGAACAATGCATCCTTGTTGGCCTGTGCCATCAAAGCCGAATTGACCTGATAAGGCTGGAAGACGTTGTGACCCCGGGCCCGATGTTCCTGATTCATGGAGACCCAGGTATCGGTCACCACGCAATCGACGCCGGCGACCGCACGGTCGGCATCATGGCAGAGCATGATTTCGGCGCCCTCATTGCGGGCCCAGTTCAAATAGTGATCCTTCGGCTCGGAACCAAGGGGGACAGCCATATTCATACGATAGCCAAAACGGGCAGCCCCTTCGACCAGCGAATGCAGAACGTTGTTGCCGTCGCCGGTCCAGGCGATCGTCTTGCCCTTGATGGGGCCGCGATGCTCCTCGAAGGTCATGATATCGGCCATGATCTGGCAGGGATGGGTATCGTCCGTCAGCGCGTTGATGACGGGAACCGTGGCGTGCTCGGCCAGCTCCAGCATGCGGGCATGATCGGTGGTGCGGATCATGATCGCATCGACGTAACGTGAGAGCACCTTCGCCGTGTCGCCAATGGTCTCGGCGCGACCAAGCTGCATTTCGGTGCCCGAGAGGAAGAGCGTCTCGCCGCCCAGCTGGCGCATGCCGACGTCGAAGGAGACGCGGGTACGGGTCGAAGGCTTCTCGAAGATCATCGCGAGCATCTTGCCGGCGAGCGGCTTGTCGCCTTGCCCAGCCTTGAAGGCCTGCTTGCGGGACATGGCGTCATCCATGATGAGCCGCAGGTCTGATGCCGCAACGACGGAGAGATCGAGAAAGTGTTTGGTGGAAGCCATTGTCTTTACCTATCAGGCCCGCCTTGCGGCAGGCATTATCCATTAAGCCGTCTTCTTGACCTTCGAAGCGCGCACGCTTTCGGCGGCACGCTCAAGGCGGGCGAGGCCCTCACGAGCTTCGTCCGGTGTGACGACCAGAGGCGGCAGAAGACGGATGACGTTGTCGCCAGCGGGAACGCCGAGCAGATGAGCGTCACGCATTGCCTGCAGCAGCTCGGAAGACGGCACGGCTGCCTTGACGCCGAGCAGTAGTCCCTCGCCGCGAACGTCCTCGATGATATCAGGATAGCGATCCTTGAGCGAGGCGAGCCCTTGGCGGAAAACCAGCGAGACGTCGCGCACCTGCTGCAGGAAGCCGTCCGCGAGGATCACGTCGAGCACGGCACTGCCTACAGCCATGGCAAGCGGATTGCCGCCATAAGTGGAGCCATGCGTGCCGGCCTTCATGCCGGACGCTGCCTCTGCAGTCGCAAGGCAGGCGCCGAGCGGGAAGCCGCCACCGATGCCCTTGGCCACTGCCATGATGTCAGGGGTGGCGCCGGACCATTCATGTGCAAACAGCTTGCCCGTGCGGCCCATGCCGGTCTGCACTTCGTCGAAGACCAGCAGCAGACCGTGCTCGTCGCAGATCTCACGAAGTGCCTTCAGGAACTGGTTGGTCGCCGCACGGACGCCACCCTCCCCCTGGACAGGCTCGATGAGGATCGCGGCCGTCTCGTTTGTGATGGCGCTGCGGACGGCATCGAGATCGCCAAAAGGAACCTGATCGAAGCCGTGCGCCTTCGGACCGAAGCCTTCGAGGTACTTCTCCTGGCCACCCGCAGCGATCGTCGCCAGCGTGCGGCCATGGAAGGCACCTTCGAACGTGATGATATGAAACCGCTCGGGGTGGCCGTTGGAAAACTGATAGCGGCGCGCCGTCTTGATCGCGCATTCCAGGGCTTCCGCGCCGGAGTTCGTAAAGAACACCTTTTCGGCGAATGTAGCCTCGGTCAGCCGCTTCGCGAGCACTTCCTGACCCGGGATTTCGTAGATATTGGACAGGTGCCAGACCTTGTCGGCCTGCTCCTTCAGCGCACCCACCACATGCGGATGGCTGTGGCCGACGGAGGTAACGGCAACGCCTGCGCCGAAGTCAAGATATCGCTCGCCCGTTTCGGTGATCAGCCACACGCCTTCCCCTCGCTCGAACCGCAGCGGGGCACGAGAGTAGGTGTCGTAAAGCGCGGCTTCAGCCATGGCGCGATCTCCTGTCAATAACCATCAGCAGCCGGACGCCGGCTAAGGAATGCAGGTCCGGAAATTAAAAATGCCGCCTTTCGGCGGCGAGCAGCACTATTTACTTTTCGCACTGCAATGTCAACAAAACTGAGGTTTTGATGCATGCGTCAAGCGGCGATCGGGAGGCTCCGGATCTATCAACAATTAATGTTGCAGAAATGACTCTCGCGCCCAGCAAGTTGGGGAAAACCTGAGAATCGATTCGCCGAGATTCAACCGACTCTTGTCACGGAGTCAGCCTCACACTAGGTTAAAACTCAATTACTAGACTGCATGCGGCGGAACTAGTCACCAAAATCGAGCAAGCGTTTCTTGCTTCGGATACGTCCGAGGCAACGGTGAGGGATTCTGCCTACACCAACGCTAATAAGGCGGAGACAGGGGCATGAACTGGACAGACGAGCGCGTTGAAAAACTGAAGAAGCTGTGGTCAGAGGGCCTGAGCGCCAGCCAGATCGCAGCGCAACTTGGCGGTGTAAGCCGTAACGCCGTCATTGGCAAAGTTCACCGTTTGAGTTTGCCCGGTCGTGCCAAGGCCGGCGGCTCGACGACCACCGTCAGAACGCCCAAGCGCACCACATCGGCGCCGCGCGCACCGAACTACGCATCGCGGATCACCACGCGTACCGTCACCCGCCAGCAGGGTGCAACGATGCTCAAGGAAGAGATCGAGATCGACACGGTCGAGGAAGTCCGCTTCCGCCCGGCCGCAAATGTGGTCGTCCCGATTTCGCGTCGCCTCGGCCTGACGGAACTGACCGAGCGCACCTGCAAGTGGCCGGTCGGCGATCCGCTGAAGGACGACTTCCACTTCTGCGGCTGCGAGTCCCCGGATTCCTCCCCGTATTGCACGTACCATCAGCGCATGGCCTACCAGCCGGTCAATGAGCGCCGCAAGGCCGCTAACCGGGTCGCCTGATGCGCAAGCCGGATAAGGAATAAAGAAAACGGGCCCGCGCGGGCTAATGCAGTTCACTTAGTGAGCTGCGGGCAAGTTTGATGGTTCAGGATGGGGATTCGTTTCCCATCCTGTTTTTGTTTGTGATGTCACGCACCCTTGGACATTCGGCCGAATTATCGGCTCTTTCGCAGGCGATCGACCCGGACTGGATCGCTCAGGCTCTCGCCACGACAGGCAAGGCGAGCATCCGCAAGCGCAAGCTGCCAGCCGAGCAGGTCGTCTGGCTGGTGATTGCGTTGGCCCTTTATCGTCATCAGTCGATCCCGGAGGTGGTGGCCCATCTTGATCTGGTTTTGCCCGATGAGGTCAACGCGGATATTGCCAAGAGCGCGTTGACACAGGCACGGCAGCGCTTGGGTCAGGCACCGTTGGCGCACTTGTTTGCAATGAGTGCATCATGCTGGGATGAACGCCACCAATCCGGGCGTGCCTGGCGGGGTCTTTGTCGTTATGCCGTGGACGGCAGCACGCTGCGGACGTCCAACAGCCCGGAGAACCGGGCGCATTTTGGAGCGCAGGCCTACGCGTCTGGCGTTGTCGCAAGCTATCCGCAATTGCGGCTGCTGACGCTGACGGCGCTGGCGACGCATCTGGTGCGTGATGCGGTGTTCGGAGCCTATGGCACAAACGAGATGCTCTACGCCAAAAGCCTGCTCGACCGGGTTCCGGACCATTCGCTGACGGTCTTCGACAAGGGCTTCTTCAGTGCCAGCCTTCTCTTGCAATTGCAGACGAAGGGACATGAGCGTCACTGGCTGATTCCGGCCAAAGCCAACAGCACATGGGAACGACTGGATCCGCACCCCACCGATTATCGGGTGCGCATGAAGGTCTCGCCCCAGGCGCGGCAGGCAGAACCGGACTTGCCGGCCTTCTGGGAGGTCAGGGCCATCGAGACGACCACCAGCCATGGCAAAAAGCGCATATTGTTGACATCGCTGATGGACAGACAAACTTATCCGGCAAGCGAAATCGTCCATCAGTATGAAGAGCGATGGCGCATCGAGACAAGTTATCGCGAACTCAAGCAGGAGCTTCTCGGTAGCGAACTGACCCTGCGAAGCGGCACGCCGGAGACTGTCTATCAGGAGGTCTGGGGCGCGTTGCTGGCCTACAATCTGGTGCGGCTCGAAATGGCAGAGGTCGCGACCGAAGCCCAAGTCGAGCCAACCCGACTAAGCTTTATCACAGCCCTGCATTACCTGCGTCACGAATGGGGATGGATGGCGATCGAAGCACCCGGCAAAATCCCCGCCCACCTCACCAGATTGAGAAACAGATTGGCAGACTTGCTGCTGACAGAAAAACGGGGGCGATCATGCCCCCGTGTCGTCAAAAAACTGCCTGCCAGATACCCGATAAGAGCCGTAAGCAAACCTAAGTGAACTGCATTACCGCACGAGGCGGGCCCGTTTTTTTGTTTCCGAGATGAAAGCCGCTCGGTCCCCATCGAAGCCTTATGCTTCCATGGAATATCCGGCGCCGCGCACGGTGCGGATGACATCCTGCATGTTGGAGAAGTTCAGCGCCTTGCGCAGGCGACCGACATGGACGTCGACGGTGCGTTCGTCCACATAGATATCGTGACCCCAGACGCCGTCGAGGAGCTGTGAACGCGAGAAGACGCGTCCGGGGGACGCCATCAGGAACTCGAGGAGCCGGAACTCGGTTGGGCCGAGGCGGACTTCACGGCTCTTGCGATGAACGCGATGCGTCTCGCGGTCGAGCTCGATGTCGCCGCACTTCAGCAGCGTGGAGAGCACCTCCGGCTTGGCGCGACGAAGCATTGCCTTGACGCGCGCGACAAGCTCCGGCGTCGAAAACGGCTTGACGACGTAGTCGTCGGCGCCGGTGGAGAGACCGCGAACGCGTTCGCTTTCCTCGCCGCGAGCCGTCAGCATAATGATGGGAAGGCGCTCGGTTTCCGGTCGCATACGCAGACGCCGGCAGAGCTCGATGCCGGACACACCCGGCAGCATCCAATCCAGGATCAAAAGGTCTGGCGTGCGTTCCTGCAGCCGGATCTCGGCCTCGTCGCCGCGCAGGATGGTATCGACCTCAAAACCTTCAGCTTCAAGGTTATAGCGAAGAAGCACGCTCAGTGCTTCTTCGTCTTCAACGACAGCTACTTTAGGGATCATTCGTTTCGGTCTCCTGGGGGCGCGGTCGCAGAACGACTATTCCGTGACGGCGCCGACGGTGTTGGCGGTATCGTCCTTCGGACGTTCGCCTTCCGGCTGAGCACCGGTGGCCATGTAATAGATGGTCTCGGCAATGTTGGTGGCGTGGTCGCCGATGCGCTCGATGTTCTTGGCGCAGAACAGAAGATGCGTGCAGCTGGTGATGTTGCGCGGATCTTCCATCATGTAGGTGAGCATCTCGCGGAACAGCGAGGTGTACATCGCGTCGATTTCCTCGTCGCGCTCGCGGATCGACTTTGCCTTGTCGGCAGCACGGCTCGTATAGACGTCGAGGACTTCCTTGAGCTGGACGAGCGCCAGTTCGGAAAGGTGCTCGAGGCCGCGGGCGAGCTTGCGCGGCACGCCGGCACTCTGGACAGCAATGACGCGCTTGGCGGTGTTCTTGCCGAGATCGCCGACGCGCTCAAGATCGGCCGCGATGCGGATCGAACCCATGATCTCGCGGAGGTCGGCCGCCATCGGCTGGCGACGGGCGATCGTAACGATTGCCTTGTCACCGATCTCGCGTTCAGCGTGGTCGAGGATCACGTCGTCAGAAATGACCTTCTGGGCCAGGGCAGTATCGCCGTTTACAAGAGCGCGAACGGCATCCGAGACCATCTGCTCGGCCAGGCCGCCCATTTCCGAGATACGGCGGGACAGGAACTTCAAATCATCGTCGTAGGCAGAAAAGATATGTGTCGATGCCATAGGGATCATCCTTGAATATCGTGAGTGTTACCGACGCCGGCGATCAACCGAAGCGCCCCATGATGTAGTCCTGGGTGCGCGGATCGTCCGGGTTGGTGAACATCTTGTCGGTATCGTTCTCCTCGACGAGGTTGCCGAGGTGGAACATGGCGGTGCGCTGCGAAACACGGGCAGCCTGCTGCATCGAGTGCGTCACGATGACGATCGTGTAGTTCTCGCGAAGCTCGTGGATCAGCTCCTCGACCTTTGCCGTCGCAATCGGATCGAGCGCAGAGCACGGCTCGTCCATCAGGATCACTTCAGGGCTCACGGCAACGGCGCGGGCGATGCAGAGGCGCTGCTGCTGGCCACCGGAAAGGCCGGTGCCGGCTTCATGAACGCGATCCTTCACTTCGTTCCACAGGCCGGCGCGCTGCAGGCTGAGTTCGACGATCTGATCCATGTCGGCCTTCGACTTGGCGAGACCGTGGATGCGCGGGCCGTAGGCGACGTTTTCGTAGATCGTCTTCGGGAACGGGTTCGGCTTCTGGAACACCATGCCGACGCGGGCCCGCAGTTCCACGACGTCGATATCCGGATCGTAGATATCTTCGCCGTCGAGCGTGATCTTGCCGGTGACGCGGCAACCGTCGATCGTGTCGTTCATACGGTTCAGGCTGCGCAGGAAGGTGGACTTGCCGCAGCCCGAAGGGCCGATGAGCGCCGTCACGGTGTTTTCGCGAATGTTCAGTTTTACGTCGAAGAGCGCGCGCTTCTCGCCGTAGTAAACCGAGACGTCCTGGCCGATCATCTTATAGGGAACGGTATTCATCTTCTGATCCAGCGCCTTCTCAACTGCTGCTTCCGTCAACATGTTCATAATGTCTACTCCGTTTACCAGCGGCGCTCAAAGCGACGACGCAAGAGGATGGCTCCGAAGTTCATGACGATCAGGAACAGGAGCAGGACGATGATGGCACCCGACGTGCGTTCGACGAACGCCCGTTCGGCTTCGTTGGCCCACATATAGACCTGCACCGGCAGGGCCGTCGAAGGATCCATCGGCGTTGCCGGAGCGTTGGCTACGAACGCGACCATGCCGATCAGGAGGAGCGGTGCGGTCTCGCCGAGCGCGTGCGCCAGGCCAATGATGGTGCCGGTCAGGATGCCGGGCATCGCAAGCGGCAGTACGTGGTGAAAGACCATCTGCATCTTGGAAGCGCCGAGGCCAAGAGCAGCCGCCCGGATCGACGGCGGCACGGCGCGAAGTGCTGCGCGGGTCGCGATGATGATCGTCGGCAAGGTCATCAGCGTCAACACCAGACCGCCGACCAGCGACGCCGAGCGCGGCAGGCCAGCGAAGTTGATGAAGACGGCAAGACCGAGCAGACCATAGACGATCGAGGGAACGGCTGCGAGGTTATTGATGTTCACCTCGATCAGGTCCGTCAGCTTGTTTTTCGGGGCGAATTCTTCGAGGTAGATCGAAGCGGCAACGCCGATCGGCAGTGCGAGGGCAAGCACGATCAGCATCAGGTAGAGCGAGCCGATCAGCGCAACGCCAAGGCCCGCGGCTTCCGGACGGCTGGAGTTGCCGTTGACAAAGAGCCCGGTGTTGAACTGCTTGTGCAGGGTACCGGTGGCAGCCAGCTGGTTCATCCAGCCAACCTGCTTGTCGTTCACCTTGCGGTTCTTTTCGTCCACCTTGAGGTCGATCTGACCCTTGTTGGCGGAGTCGATGTTGGCGTCGGCAAGCAGCGTCACATTGACCGTCTTGCCGATGAGCGACGGATCGGCAACGACCATGTCGCGCAACTGGATCGGCGCACCCTTGGAGATCATCGCTGTCGCATCACGCACATCAGGACGGCTCGATGCGTTCAGGTTCAGCGTCTTGATCATCGCGTCGCGGATGAGAACCGGGTAGTTCGCGGCAATCAGCACGGACGGATCGGTCGCCCGCTTGTTGTTCGGGTCGATCGTTTTCTCGCTGAATTCGATCGGCAACGTGATCGCCGTCTGCTGAAAGGCCGTGTAGCCCTTGCTGATGACGGTTGTCAGAAGGATTGCCAGGAAGATCAAGCCAAAGGAGATCGCGGCTATGCCATAGGCACGGAACCGGCGTTCGGCGGCATAGCGGCCCTTCAGACCGATGTCGCGACGTTCAGGCGCCATCGAAACGACAACGCCTTGAACCGGAGAAACAATATCCGTCATTCGTACTGCTCCCGGTATTTGCGCACGATGTAGAGCGCGTAGATGTTGAGGCAAAGCGTGATGAAGAACAGCGTGATGCCGAGGGCGAAGGCGACCAGCGTCTGCGGCGAGGTAAACTCTAGGTCGCCGGTCAGCTGGTTGACGATCTTGACCGTCACTGTCGTCATCGGCTCGAAAGGATTGAGCTGGATGCGCGCTGCGACGCCCGCCGCCAGCACCACGATCATGGTTTCGCCGATGGCGCGCGAGGCTGTCATCAGAAGCGCGCCGACGATGCCGGGCAGCGCTGCGGGAAGCACGACCTTCTTGATCGTCTCCGAGCGAGTCGCACCGAGCCCGAGGGAACCGTCGCGCAGCGCACGCGGCACTGCGGTGATGATATCGTCCGACAGCGACGAAACGTACGGGATCAGCATGATGCCCATGACGATACCCGCCGTCAAAACGCTCTGCGCCTGAATGAAGTTCGTATAATTGCCAGACAGGAGGCCGCTCACCTGCGAAGACAGGTCGCGCAGGAAGGGGCCGACGGTGACGAGGGCGAAGAAGCCGTAAACGATCGTCGGAATACCGGCGAGGACCTCGAGCAGCGGCTTTGCAATAGACCGGACCCTGGGGGCAGCATATTCAGCCATGTAGATCGCCGCGAAGAGACCGACAGGCACTGCCACCAGCATTGCAACGAAACCGATGTAGAGCGTGCCGAGCAACAGCGGGATCAAGCCGAATTGCCCGAAGGACGAGCTGCCGGCACCGGCAAAGCGCGGATCCCAGACAGTACCAAAGAAGAAGTCTGCGGCAGGAACTGCCGCGAAGAAATGTGCGGCTTCCGTCAGCATCGACAGAACGATACCGATCGTCGTCAGGATGGCGATCGACGACGCCAGGAGCAGGCCCCAGAGCATGACGCGTTCGACGCGGTTTCGTGCACGGAACCGCGGAGCGACTTCGCGAAGCGCATAGAACGCGCCGGCAACGGCAAGGACGAGAACGAGCGCCGTCATGACGAGACGGCTGGAGCCGGATTCAGCATTCAGCTTCTGCGCTGCGTCGATCATGTAGGGCTGCGGCTGACCGGCAAGGGGAACACCCTTCGCAGCAAGCTTTGCCTGGAGGCCCGCCGGATCGCTGGCAGCACCGCTGATCGCCTCCGGGGTGAGCAGCGGCAGGCCGCGTGCGATCGCGCTGACCATCCCGTAGTTCAGGTTCTGCTGCGCAGCAGGCTGCGCCTTGACGTCATCCGGGAAGGCGCCACGGACGGAAGATTCAATGATTGAAGGGCTGATTGCCAGCCAAGCGCACAGCACGATCAGTGCCGGAAGTATCGTCCAGATAGCGGCATAGGCGCCATAATAGCCCGGTCGCGAATGCAGCGCGGAGGACTTGCCTCCCGCAAGTGCCGTAGCGCGGCTGCTGGCTGCCAGAAAGGCAACGGCGCCCAGCACCACGAGGCACAGGAGTATGACGGATGTACTCATTCGTAAGGTCCCCAGGCCCTTTGACCCCAAAAAGCGGAAACGGCAGGCGGACCGATCCGGCTCTCAAACTTGGAGAAGTTCAAACCCCGTACCAACTGGCGGGACAAGGCAATGCCGGCGCGATCTTGGCGATCGCGCCGGCAAGGTCATTACATGGTCTTGCCATCTTCGACCGACTTGCGGATCGCGTCGCGCTCTGCATCAGGAGCAGCAACGAGGCCGTACTCGACGAGCGGGCTATCCGGGCCGATCATCGGCTCCGAAACGAAGAAGTTGACATATTCCTTCAGGCCCGGGATAACGCCGAGGTGTGCCTTCTTGACATAGAAGAACAGCGGGCGGGAAACCGGGTACGTGCCGTCGGAGATGGTTTCGGTCGACGGAACGATACCGTTGACGGTTGCAACCTTCAGCTTGTCGGCGTTGTTTTCATAGAAGGAAAGGCCGAAGATCCCAACGCCGGTCTTGTTGGCAGCGATGCGTGCCAGGGTTTCCGGATAGTCGCCGTCGATGTCGACAGCAGCGCCGTCCTTGCGGACTGCGACGCAAGCCTTGGTCTGAGCAGCAGCCTCGGAAACCGCAGCCTTGATGACATCCAGAGCGCCGGAGGCCTTGCAGCCAGCTGCGAGAACGTTCTGTTCGAAGACTTCGCGGGTGCCGTGCTTTTCGCCCGGGATGTAGGCAGCGATGTCAACGGCCGGGAGCTTCGGATTAACTTCCGACCACTTCTTGTACGGGTTGTTGACGAGCTTGCCGTCAACAACGACCTGAGCAGCCAGAGCCTTGTAGATGTCGGCCGGAACGTAGGCAACGTCCGGGTTGGACGAGTCGGTTGCGAAGACAATGCCGTCATAGCCGATCTTCACTTCCTGGATGTCGGTTACGCCGGCCGCCTTGCAGGCATCCAGTTCCTTGGCGTTGATCGGACGCGAAGCGTTGGCAACGTCGATGGTGTCCGGGCCTACGCCCTTGCAGAATTCCTTGAGGCCCGCGCCCGTGCCGCCGGATTCGACGACCGGCGTCTTGAAGTCCTTGAAGGTTTCGCCGAAGGTTTCGGCAACGATCTTGGCGTAAGGCAGGACGGTGGACGAACCAGCAACCTGAACCTGGTCGCGAGCAACAGCCGCGCCGGCAAAAGCGGCGGAAGCGGCGAGTGCAGCGACCGTAAATTTAAAGGCGTTCATAACAATCTCCCGGGCATATAGCGGTCTGAGTGCGGCCTTGAGTGGCCCTTGGCGGTGCCGTCTTCATCAGCGGCCCGCTCTCTTTAGCCCCTGATGACCAGAGCTTTTATGTCATTTTGATGAAACATTTGTGACGTATTATACTATTGAATTTATTTGATAAAATTCGTGTGCACGGACGAACGCCTGCGGTTTTATGTCAAAAACGCACGGTGAAACTCGTTCCCTTGCCGACTTCAGACTTGACGATCAGGCGCGCCCGGTGCCGCGTCAGGATGTGCTTGACGATGGCAAGGCCCAACCCCGTGCCCTTCTTCGAGCGGCTATCCTCGATGCTCACGCGGTAGAATCGCTCCGTCAGACGCGGCACGTGCTCGGCCGGAATACCCGGCCCCTTGTCGACGACGGCGACCTCCACCGGCTCGCCCCGACCGTTCTTCAGGAACACATCGACCGCCTTTCCCTCCTGCCCGTATTTGCAGGCATTTTCTATCAGGTTTTCAAAGACCTGCACCAGCTCGTCGCGGTCGCCGAGCACCTCTGCTTTGCCTTGCGGAAGATGCAGGGCGATCTCAACGCCGACGTCATTTGCCAACGGTACCAGCGAGTCCCTCACGTGGCCGAGAAGGGGAACGAGGTCGACCTTATGATCCGGGGCGATATGTGACTTGAGCTCGAGGCGCGAAAGGGACAGCAGGTCGTCGACAAGACGGCTCATGCGGGTGGTCTGATCCAGCATGATGCCGAGAAAGCGCTCCTGCGCTTTCGCATCATTCTTTGCCGGTCCCTGGATGGTCTCGATGAAACCGCGCAGGGACGCGAGCGGCGTGCGCAATTCATGGCTGGCATTGGCGACAAAATCGGAGCGCATGCGGTCGATGCGACGGACTTCGGAAATATCCCGAAAAGAAACCACAAAGAACCGCTCATCGGCAGGCTGCTGCCCATCAAGGATCACCGGCGCGCTGCGGACGATGTAAACGCGCTCGGATGGCAGACGTTCGGAATGCTCGATCTGGTTCGGTGCATTGGTCGCAATCGTTTCACTAATCATGTCGAGGACGCCAGGCGAGCGCAGGCGAGCGGAAATATGTGCACCAGTGGTGACCTCGCCAAAAGCCTTTTCGGCGGCGCGATTCTGGTAAAGCACCGAGGCGTCGCCGGAGAGCACCATGACCGGCACATCGAGCGCCTCCAGCGTCGCGGTAACCTCGGCCAAGCGGTTGCCGGAAGTTTCGACAGTCTCGGGAATGGGTTCCAGCGGGACTTCCGGGATGATCGGAACCGCGTGCCACAAGGCCGTAATGATCATCAGTAGCAGAAGGCCGAGCACAACCCACTTGTTCGTGCCTGCGGCAAGCGCGATCAGTGCGATCAGCAGCGCCACAAGCAGGACGGGGCGCTCCTGCCGAATGCGCAAAATCAGGCTTCGTGTCCATGGCGTCTCGTTTTCCAACTGCCCCTCGCGATCTCGACTCGTACTTCTATCTTCAAACTCTGCCTGATAGCCGTGAATCATGACAGAAGTTTTCGGCTGCAACCGGCAGACGGAAAAGCCGTGACGGGAACGCACAGGAATTTCCGCAAACTGCAAGACATTTGATTTTCAACGAGAAATATGGTCGCCTGCATTCGAAGCTCACAGTGGGGGGAGAAGCCATGGCCGATGATGTCGAACGTAGAGCCGTCGAACTGGACATCCGCGGAAAGAAACGTGTCTTCGACGTCGACGATCCCGTGCTGCCGGAATGGGTTGACGAGGCTGCCTTGCAATCGGGCGACTACCCCTACAACAAAAAGCTCCAGGAAGAGGAATACCTTGAGGACCTGGAGAAGCTGCAGATCGAGCTGGTCAAGGTGCAGTTCTGGCTGCAGGCCACTGGCAGGCGGGTGTTGGCCCTTTTCGAGGGGCGAGATGCGGCGGGCAAGGGTGGCGCGATTTCCGCCTCATCGGCTCATATGAATCCTCGCCTCGCCCGCGTTGTCGCCTTGACGAAACCCACCGAACGCGAAGCCGGGCAATGGTATTTCCAGCGCTACGTTGCGCAATTCCCGACTGCCGGCGAGTTCGTGCTCTTTGACCGGTCCTGGTACAACCGTGCCGGCGTCGAGCCCGTCATGGGTTTCTGTACGCCGAAACAATATGAAGATTTCCTGAACCAGGCGCCTCAGCTCGAGAAGATCATCGCCCATGAGGGCATCTTCTTCTTCAAATTCTATCTCGATATCGGCCGCGAGATGCAACTGAAGCGCTTCCATGATCGGCGCCACGATCCTCTCAAGGTCTGGAAACTGTCGTCGATGGATATAGCGGCCCTGACGAAATGGGGCGACTACAGCGAGAAACGCGACCGCATGCTGAAGGAGACGCATACGGAATTCGCGCCATGGACGGTCATTCATGCCAACGACAAGCGTCGCGCTCGATTGAACCTGATCCGTCACATGCTGAAGACGATGGATTACGACGGCAAGGAGAAGGACGCCATCGGCAAGCTCGACGATAAAATCATCGGCGCAGGTCCCCATTTCCTGAAATAGCCTATTGCGCAGGCAGGATTCGCACGGCGTAGAGGTTGATGCCCCGCGCCTTGCCGTCGACGTCGCTGTTGATCATAAGGCTTCCCGCAGAGTTCGGCGCCAGCGATCGATCGAAGCGGACCTGGAGCAGCACATCCGACTTCTGCCGGGTGACGGAGAAGCGATGGCGGGCGCAGTCGCCGAGCGACTGGAAATCGCATTCCACGGTAATCTGCGTCGGTTCGTCGGACGTCGATTGCAGCGTGATCGCAATCGTCGAGGACTTGCCGGCCAGCTGCTGCAGCACATCGGCCGGAACGCTGATACTGACATTGCCGTCACTGCCATTGCTCTGCGAAATCAGGCGCACAGCCGGGCCGTCATTTTCCGCGACATTTTGGGTTTGAGATTGTGCGCCGGTTTTGATCTTGTCGGCGTCGGACGGCTTGAAAACCTCGATCCAATCGGCAGAGAACGAATTCTGCGGGTCGATCGCGACGGGCGCCGCATTATCGCCCGCAGCAGCGTTATCGCTGCCGCTGTCGGCGCCGTCGAAGTCTTCCGGTTGCGTGCTCGCCGGCGGATTGGCAACGCTTGTATCTCGTTCTGCAGCGGTCATCAGCAAGCCCGATGAATATACCCACCAGGCGCCCATGCCGATGAAGGCAAGAAGCACGCAGGCGACGAGCAGCCGGGAGAAGAACTTGCGCGGCTTGCGCCGAACCGCCGCGCGCTCCGGCCGGAAGTCCATCTGAGCCGGCTTTCGTTCCGCAGCCGGCGTCTCAGCAACCGGCGCAACGCCGAGATGGTCACCGCTACCGGCATGCACGCCGGCGAGGCTGGATTCGTCGTCGAAGCGCGGATCCGTGACGGAATGCTCGCGAGTCTCGCCGCCGATCGAGACGTTCGCTACCTCTTCCTCTGCCACGTGGGCAGCGGGCTTCGGCATTTCCACGACTGGTGGAACAGGAATTTCCGGCGGTCCCTGGCGCGGATGAAGGCGCTCGCGCTCCTCCGCTTCGATCATATGAATCGTCGTTTCGAGCCTGTGGCGGTGATAGGCAACCGCTTCCGCGTCAGTGATGTCCTGTTTGCGAAGACCGGCTTCGAGCGCCTGACGCGCGGACTGATAGATTTTTGCACGGACTTCGGGATTGTCGCGATCGGCATTGCTGAGCGCCGTTCTGATAGCCGTTTCTAATCCGCTCACATCCGGTCCTTTACTCTGAGACTGGGCCTTATCCCTAACAGTTCGTAAATGCGGTAACCACTGCCACAGCAAATCGCAAGCCTCACCGGGCCTCCGGATCGCATCGGCAGGGGATAACGCACGGTTGCCGCACACCTCTTATGTCCCTGCAAGAATAGCCGATATTTGTGGAATCGATAGAGCGAGCTTTTCCTCTGCCAAAGTCTCTGGTATCACATTGACGTTTTCGTAAACGTCAATTCTCACGGTGTCTCATGGCTCTGCCTCCGATCCTAACCCAGAATCTCAGATTGCCGATCGTCGCCTCCCCGCTTTTCATCATTTCGCATCCGGCGCTGACGCTGGCGCAGTGCAAGGCTGGGATCGTTGGCGCCTTTCCGGCGCTGAACGCACGGCCGGAGAGCCAGCTCGACGAATGGCTCGCCATGATCACCGAGGAGCTGGCCGCCTACAACGCTGCAAACCCTAAACGGCCGGCGGCTCCGTTTGCCGTCAACCAGATCGTCCATATGTCGAACAAGCGGCTGGAGCACGATCTCAGGCTCTGCGTCAAATACAAGGTGCCTGTTGTCATCTCGTCGCTCGGCGCCGTGCCGGAGGTGAATGCCGCGGTGCATTCCTACGGCGGCATCGTGCTCCACGACGTCATCAACAACCGGCATGCACACTCGGCCATTCGCAAGGGCGCGGACGGGCTGATCGCCGTCGCGGCCGGTGCCGGCGGTCACGCCGGCACGCTTTCGCCCTTTGCCCTCGTCCAGGAAATCCGCGAATGGTTCGACGGGCCGCTGCTGCTTGCCGGCGCGATCGCCAATGGCGGCGCGATCCTCGCGGCGCAGGCCATGGGAGCCGACATGGCCTATATCGGCACGCCTTTCGTCGCAACCGAAGAGGCACGCGCCTCTGAAGCCTACAAGCAGGCCATCGTCGATGGCATGGCGAACGACATCGTCTACTCCAACTACTTCACCGGCGTGCACGGCAACTACCTCAAACCGTCGGTCAGGGCAGTCGGCCTCGACCCCGACAACCTACCGGTCGCCGATCCCTCGAAAATGGATTTCGAACAGGCCGTCGGCGGCGCCAAGGCATGGAAGGACATTTGGGGCAGCGGACAAGGCATCGCCGCCATCAAGGCGATCGAACCGGTCAACACGCTTGTCGATCGGCTCGAAGCGGAATACGCGGCTGCCCGGGCGCGACTGTCGCTCTAGAGACCGGCAACGGATTTCCACAGCGTCGTTCTTTTTTGCCGAAGAGATGACAGGGCGCTTGAAATCTTCAAACAATGCCTGTATCAGCCCCATGCAAATCGCGGGCCGCATCGTTCGGCCGCAGGGATTGCCGCTTTAGCTCAGTCGGTAGAGCACATCATTCGTAATGATGGGGTCACGTGTTCGAGTCACGTAAGCGGCACCATTCTTTTCGTAGATTGTTTAGCAAAATCAATTAATTGCAGTGCTTGCTGATATTGACGAACCACCTATCGATCCCCCTTTCACATTTCTGTGAATAAACTCCCGAGCTGCCGTCAGAGAGGGGGGCCGCAATGAAAAAGCCCGCTTCATTCGCGAAGCGGGCAGGCACAGGGAAGAGAAATCAGGCTCGGGCTAGCAGAGAGAGGCCAGCAATCTCCGCAGAGGACCGTGGCCGTTGGTGTTGCTCAGCGTGTCGAAGATGTTCGCGTCGGAAAGTAAGATGACTGCCTTCGAGTGCAATTCGTCTGCCGTCTTGCAGCGGTAGGAGATAACATCGTCGGACAGATCCATGTAGACGTCCCATTCTGGGCTGTCGCCGGCGCGGTCGCAATCCTCGTCGAACTGCGCTTCCCAGACGCGCTTGGCATCCATGTAGCGTGCAATGAGGTCGCTCAGCATCTGCCTTCCTCCCCACTGGCGTAACAAGTCACGCGATCGAATTTTGAAGATGCAGCAACCAACATAGCGGCGTGAGTGCAGGCGATACGCTGAAGCGAGGCGACTTTGTCGAGTTCGACGATGCGGCTGCCATCCTGCCTGACGTAATCCATCTCGTGCATAACGTCATAGATCGCCCGCAGGAGCTGTTCTAGGTCGCCAAGCTCGTAGACGAGGTCCGACGGATCGAGAGGTTCGTTTGGCTTCATTTCAGCTCCTCCCGGATCTCGTCGAGACGCTCACCTACAACCAACAGCTTGTTCTCGATCTCGTCACAGACTGCCTGGATGGCGTTAGTGTATTCAATAGTTCCAATGCCGCAGGCGGCAAGGAAGACGGCTTCGTTGAGGAAGCGAACGCTAGACAGGATGTCCTCGACGTCGCTGATCTTGCGTGACACGAGAGAAGGTGACGTCATTGTGCGCGCTCACCATCAACGGCCGCAAAGAATGCTCGCTCGAGGCGGTTGGCCCGGCAGATCACGTCATTCCATGCGAACGACAGCATGTTCATCTGGCCGTCTGTGAGCCAGATCTTGAACACTTCCTGCCTGCTCTGGGCGCCGGTGTCTACGTCAACGAGATTGTCGTCGAGCATATCACCAAGGATGTTGATCATGCTGCGGAGGCAGCAGACGTCATGTTCAAGGTCGCAGAACGCGCGGACGATCTGCTCGTCGGTTGGGGTTGGCTTCGGCATAGCTTCGCCGGCAGCCGGAATCGATGGGGTCGGCATGCAGTGAACTCCTATTTAGGTTTAGAAACTAGTTATCTATTTTCAGTAACCCTAATCCGATTTTAACCATTGTCAACGCATATATGGTTTTGATACCTATATTTCTAATTTTGAGAAGGGGTTTTCGAATGCTTACAACGGGAAATCAACTAAAGGCAGCGCGCGCGCTAGCCGGATTAGAACAGAAGGAAGTTGCCGAAATGGCCGGGGTGAATGTGAACACGATCCGGAACATGGAAGCCGCGGGCAGCGGACAGATTGCAGGTAGGGCGCAGAATGTTCAGACGGTTCAACGTGTCCTGGAGGAACGAGGCATCGAGTTCTTAAACCACGGACAACCGGGTGTTCGACTTGTTGGGAATAAGCACGTAAGTTTACGGTGAGCCGAGGCCGAAAGAATGAGCGCACCACTAGACGAAGACCATCGTCCGTTCACGCCGAAGTCGCTTGCAGAGCGCTGGCTGTGCTCGGAACGTCACGTCCGGAATATGCTCGCCGCGGGTCAACTCCCGTATTTCCGCTTGGGCGGTAAGCTGATCAGGATTAAGTGGGCCGACGTTGACCACTTCGAACGAAATCAAGGCTCCCGCGGGGAGTAGGGCCGAGGGTGGAGAGGATTGTGCCGAAGAAACAGCAAGATCCAGCCACAACAGACGCTGGCCGCGCCGAGCCACCAGGAGAACGCCCACGGATCGAGGTGAGAACCTATACAATCGACCGAAAGGGCAAACTGGAAGAGATTACCTGCTATCCGGTCGACTTCTATGGCTCGTGCCCTGTCGTTGGCGACACGATCCTATCCCCAAATTACGCAAACAATGACTTTTACGTGTACGAGGTCGAGCGTCGGTTCTTCGTGGAGGAGACGCCCATATTCAAAGGCTGGGCACTTATCCTCAAGGAAGTCGATTCGAGTGGCTTTCCACGGCAGCTATGGGAAGAATGGCACGAGGCGTCCAAGTTTTGGGATGATGTAGCGGAAAAGGAAGCTGAGAAGTATTACGCGCGGCTTCTGAAAGAGACCTTGAGGACGGCAGACGAAACGGCCTCCCTGCCACGGAACAACAAATGAATTCTCTCCTAACTGCGGAGGCGGCGGCAAAACTGCTGACCATCTCAACAAAGCAGCTCCGTGACCTCGCCATCGCGGGTGAAATCGCATTCGTTGACGTCGGGCTTAGTAGCCGGCCTAGCCGACGTTATCTGCTGGCAGACATCGAGGAATTCATAGCCAAGAGGCGCACGACCGTGACGCCAGCATTGGTAGCGAAGGGGCGCCGGCTGGCTTCAGTCGCTCGCCAGGATGAGGTTCCCGATTTCCAGAAGATCCTTTCTGATAGAAGGGCGGAAAAGAAAAAGGCCACAGAGGATCGCCTTCGGAAGCGTCGGGAAGACGCTTTGAAGATCAACGCAAACCGAAGCAAGAGTGGCGCCGGCAGTCTGGGGAAATGAAGACGAGGACGGAGAGGAAAACTGTGACCCGTAAGGTGTTTGTCACGCAGCAGCTGTCGCTTTGAGGTCTCGCGCGCTACTCATTCCAACGGGCTTGCACGACCCCATCGAGAGCCTCGATCGCACGACCGAGAGCCCGGTGATTGATGTTCTTCCCAATCCAGCCGCACCGTCTGAAATAGGAACCGGTCTTGGCTGCCTTGTCCAAATCCCGCATAGACCAGCGGATCTCAAAGCAACGCCGCCGGACCTCATCCAGCCCTGGTATGCCGGTCAGCTTATATGGGCGCCTGTAATCTCGTCGAGATCCGTGATATCTGGCTACCTGTTGAATATTGTCCCAGATGGAATGCGGGAAGGCCTCACAGATTTCGGCGACGGAAGCCCCTCCCCGATACATTCGCTTCAACTTGCTGATCTCTGCGGCTGACCATATGTGCTGGGACTTCTGCTTCAGCCCCATTCTGCGGCATTGCGCGGCAATCGCGATGCGTGTCCGCTTGGGAAGCTTCTTTCGAATGGCGTCAAAGTCAGGGCCGATTTGCCTGATTACCTCACGTTCCCGATCCGTCCAAAGGATGTCGCCATTCATATTCATCCCGGCGCGCTCCATCCTGGCTCTCGCCCGCTGTGCGCTTCTGGCATTATGAGCGTAGTGGGCAAGTGACACAGCGCGGCCCTCCTGACGTCAGTTCACGTCACAAAATCACCAGCCGCCAATCACAATCTCGATTTTCCACGCTATCCACAATTCCGCTGATTTCGGAGAAGCTTGACGGACGTAGGGATTGACGCCATCTATCTGACGCTTCGGGCGGAGCGACAATAACATCCACGACATCATGCGGCTGTCGGCAACCTCTTCAAGGAGAGGCCCCTGTGCGCACGCCCCAATACCAGCCGAAATATCTCTGGAAGCCGACATGGACGGGAGAGACCGGCCTAGACGGCAAACCGCTGCAAGATTTCCAAGCCTGGGATGGGGAAGTGCCAGTCGGCCGCATCAGGTACGAAGACGGCGGCCCGAAGAGGGAGAAGTGGCAATGGAGCGGCCACGGGCCGGAGGTGAGAGAGCGTCTTATGCCTCACCAGGGATTCGAGCCTACGGCTCGGGAAGCTTCTCGAATGGCCGAGGAATATTATGATCGGCTTATGGCGGCCAACGGCCTGAAAGGTAAGGAATAACTCGTAACCGCTGCTGAGACGCAGCGGCGGCGGGATTGACGAATTTGCCTATGTCTCGTCATCGAAAGGATCTGGAAACACGCGCCTGGCGATGAAAATCCCGTAGATCTTTGCTTTTGGAAATCTCGCAGACAGCACTGTATGCATAGCTCGATAATGCGTCCCAGCTGTAAGGACATCATCTACGATAGCGATCGACGTCGGAGCGGGCCCTGATACTGTTTCGTCTATCTGATAAACGGCCAACAAGTCTTCAACGGTTAGCCGCTCACCTTCGTTCATCTCATGTGAGGCAGTGGTGGACTGCGTTTGCTTTACGAGTTTCCTAACATCAAAGTTAGCGCCCACCCCTCGGCATATCTGCTCGATTCGATCGTCGTAATCAGCGTGACCTTCAACCTTAGAGCACGGAGTGGGAACCATCGTGCCTGTCGCAAGCCACTTTGGGTTCAAGACTTTTTTGAGGGCCTCGGTGCACTGTCGGATTGCTACGCCTTTATACCGATACGCAGCAGATGAAGACGTGCTCGGCTTCTTTTTTAAGTTGCTGATCAAGTTGTTGGTCGCGCTGAAGTCGTAACGTCGGCGCGAGGTATACTCAAAAAGGTAATAGCAAGTGTCCGAAGCTGCCAACCGGGTGTGGTCGCCGCGTGTCGTGTCGTCGATTAGAGAAAGAAGAAGATCAGCCAAGCGCGTCCCAAATATCGTCAGATGAACGCACGCGAATTGCTCCTTCAGCCGCAAATCGAGATGGCCAAGTTATGTCTGTGCGGTTGAAACAAGAGTCTAATATGAAGAGCTTACGACCCTGATGTATCGCAGCGCGAGCTTGTGTCAGGGTTCCGGAGGTCTCGCCAGCTTCGACAATGATGGTGGCTTCTGTCAGAGCGCTCATTGTCACATTCCGCTCTGGGAAGAAAAGACGATTTTGAGGGACGGCCTGTTTCCCATACCGAAGGACAGGAACCTGCGAGATCAGCAGATACTCCCGGGCGATGAGCGCCTGCATCTCGGCATTCTCTTTCGGATACGATACGCCAAGCGGCGTCCCGATCACGGCGATGGTTTTTCCGCCTCGCTCGACTGCTGCTGTATGAGCGGAAATATCAATCCCTCTAGCCAAGCCTGAAACAACGGTGAAGCCTCGATCGACGAGCTCTCGTGCTAGTCTCGCTGCGCGCCGCTTGCCTTCATCAGTAGCCTCACGGCTTCCCACGACAGCGACTGATCTGGTTTCGGTAAGTTCCCATTCCCCTTGGTAGTAAAGCACCTCAACCGGGTGCTTGGCATCACGAAGCTTCTTGGGATAGTCGCCGGCATGATTGATTCGAACCCCGAATTGATGCACGCCTGCCTTTTTTAAGGTCTTCATAACGTCGTCAGCACATGACATTGCGACCTGCGCTGAGACAAAATCAGACGGAAGAGCGGTAGGGTCGGAAGCAAATCGATCTGCTAGAGTCTTGAAGGTTGCTCCTTTTTCCAGCCATAGCGCCTCGTAAGCGCCAAGCTCCCGTCTGGGAGAGATGGAATTTGCCGCCGGTCCGTCGGCGGCTCGGGACAGCCACATATTGAACCTCCAATGCGAAGAGTTTCGCCCGTACAGGCCTCACATGTTTGCAACTCCACCAGAGTAGAAGGAGTTGCGACCTGTGCAAGCCCTACAGTGAGCAATACACGAATGTAAAGCCTATTCAGCGTGGCTTGTTCCACGCTGGTGCTTGATCGATGTGAGCCAAGGGCAGTGCAACGATAGTGAGAGGGGTTCGGTTCAAACCAGCTCATAGACTGCAGCGTTGTCCTGCACTTCTCTCAACCCTTTGTATGAAGAGTGCCGCAGCTTCCCGTCATGTGTCCAGGCGCGATACTCGATCTCGGCAATCAGCGTCGGCTGCACCCAGACCACTCGGCGCCGTCCGCCGTATTCGATCGGCGACGACTTCCGCTTGATGCGGTCTAGCGTCGTACGTAGATGCTGCGCGGTAAGCTCGCTGAAACCAGTGCCGACCGAACCGACATAGACCAGCTTGCCTTCTTTGCGGGCCGCTAACAGCAAACTGCCGATCCCGCCGCGAGCCGAGAGCGAATGCTCGTAGCCGACGATCATGAAGCTGTCGCTCTGGACGCACTTCACCTTGATCCAGTCACCGAGCCGGCCCGAGCGATAGGTGCTATCCTTATGCTTCGCAATGATGCCTTCGAGGCCGTGCTCGTAGGCCGCAGCGAAAATCTCGCGACCGTCACCATCGACTTCATCCGAGAGGCGGATTGCGCCTTCCTCGTTCCGAAGGAGCGATTCCAGGAAGAAGCGGCGTGACGACAACTCCATGTTTCGAATGTCATGCCCATCGAAGTAGAGAAGGTCAAACGCGAACATGATCGCGTTGCCGGCCGGCAGCTTGCCACCGCGACCCCCGAGGGAGTTCTGTAACCGTCCAAAGTCCGGCCTGCCCTCTTCGTCGAGCACGACGGCCTCGCCGTCCAGGATGGCCGTGCCGACGCCAAGTCTCTTGGCCGCCTCCTCGATCCCGGGAAATCTATGCGTCCAGTCATGGCCGCCGCGGGTGAGGATCCGGACATTTCCATTGTTCAGGTGGAGGGCGATCCGATAGCCATCCCATTTCACCTCATAGGTCCAATCGGGACCGATTGGTGGACGCGGCTTGAGAAGCGCAAGGCATGGCTCGATGCGAGCCGGCATTGGATCAAGGGGGAGTTTCGGCTGGGAAGGGTCACGCGGCTTTCGTGCGCGCGAACGGAGCGGCTGAGCGTCGGCCTGTAGAGGCTGGGAACGTGGAGCCCTGGCCATTAGCTGGCCTTCTTCATCTCTGCCATGTCATCCGGAAGGACATGCATGCCCGCCTCGTGAGCGGCATCGACAAAAGCTGAGCGTGCCGTCGCGGCGGCGACATACCACTCCATCGCCTCAATGGATCGCATGAGGGCGCTATGGAATTTTTCCCCTTCGCAGCCTGGCCATTTGCTCAGAAGCATTCGCGCGAGATCCTGAACGGTTTCGGCATGTCGGTACTGATCGACGCCATCGATCTCGACGTCCAACGGCTTTATGAAAACGGGAAGATCTTGGTCCATTTTCGAAACTTCTTGACAAGGCAGAATCAACAAATGGCGACGTGATTCGTTTCGTCTAGGTGAGTCGAAAAAAAATATGCCGATGGAACCGTGGGAGACTATTTGGAGTTGAATAATCGCCTTGGGTAGACCCACCCCGAGGCCGCGTAGAACTTGCCCCGCGCTTTGCGGGGCATTTTTTTGCGATCGTGTGGAGCGAACAGGGCTACAACTGCGCCTCTACGTAAGAATCCAAGAATTCCCAGCGCATGTCGAAAGTAGCGCGCGCTAAGTCGTAGTGGGCATCGAAGCGCCGGATAATGGCAAGCTCGAGCTCGTCATCCATTTCGCGAGCATCAAAGTCAAACTCGGCGCCGACATAATTTCTAACTTCTCTCAGCCCGAATGAACGCTCAAAGTCCTCTCGCATCACCTCGACGAATTGGTTGGTGTATTCCAGGATTTGATCATCTGTCGGTCTTGGCATCCCGGCTTTATACCATCGATTCTGCCAAGCGGCACATCCACCCACAGGAAACCCAAGTCCATTAGAAGTCGTCTTCTGCCCATTGACTGACGGTTGACCACGGATGCACTGGCAGCTGTTGTCGAGGCGGATCGAGGAAGGTCGGTACGAGGTTTCGTCCCGGCCTTTTTTCTTTTTCCGTGAACTAGTGGACGGCCACCGATGTTGCTGCACTGAAGGCAGGTGCGGATATCGAGCAGATGCGCCTCTTCGTAGCAGGCGCCTACGATATGGGTTCCGGGGCGCCGATGGGTCAGTTGGAAGTCGCAATGGATTGCAATGGCTTGCGCGAGTTCCAGAGAGGTCCTGCCTTGGCAAGCCACAAATGTTCAGAACAGAAACACAATTGTCGAGAACAATGTTCTAAACAACAGGAATGCTTTACTACTAACCAGACAACATATTACTTGATTGAGCCAACTCGCCAGATTGCGGACTTTTTCGACTTGTGCTATAAATTCTCGATGGAGGCTCTTCTAACCAGGGTTTTAACCGGAGATGAGCAATGGCCACAATTCTACATTTCGGCGAGACGGAAATCGACTTTCTAGAGGTTGCAGAGCTATGGCCTCCTGCATATGGCTCCTTTTACGAGCACAATGGTGCACAGGAGCGTGTCGCCGCCGCACTGCGATCAGGTACTCTATTACTGCTGAGAGATGAGGACACACGCATACTTATAGCAGCCGCAGCAATTGATCTGCTGACTTACTCGCCGCATATGTTTGTGCCCTTTGTGTTAGTTCGTGCTGGAGTCCAGAACGAGTCGAGCATTCGCCGGCAGCTAAACGCACAGATCCTGCGGTTGGCGCTCGTCAGGGGCGTCGAGAGACTGATGTTTCACATCACAAAAAATGACGACTATAACAGAACCGTTGCTGAAATAAGCCAAGAGCTAAAGAAGTCAGGCAGTAAGATAAATATTGAAATAGCTGGTGATATTGACAACCTGTATGGCGACGGTCGCACAATATCGACAGTTTCGCTGTTTATTCAGCCGGAAGAAAGGCCCGATTTAACGAAGAACATCGTTCGCGAATCAAACGAATTTTATAAGACTGTCCTGAGGATGGGCAAGAAAGAAGCGCTTGCCGCCATACTTGGCACTTCTCCGTCAGCCACGGGATCGTCGACGAGCACAATGGCACTAGTTGGCGGCGGGACGGGCGGCTTCGGGGGTGCCCAGGCGGCGTGCTGCAGTGGGTGCAACGAGGACAACAAAACAGACAAGGCGGGTAATTCGAAGGATGGAAAGGAGTCAGGGAAAGACGGCAAAGATAGCAAAGACGGCGCCGACAAAGGTAGCGGGAAAGACGGCGTTGAGCGCCTCGTAAAAATGACACCCGAGAAAGGCGCAATAGACACGCTTGGTATATTTGCCGATTATCAGAAGCTCGGGGTCCAGCAGTTCGACCGCTCAAGCCAAGACTTTCCTTTCTTGCCATTAGCCTAACCGGAGATGCTTCGCTCTATGGATGCGAGCACGACAATACTTGTTGGAACGGCAGGAGATGGGGTTCTTTCCAGCCTTGCGGAACTACTTGCAGAAAGAAACAAAAAAGTATTGTGGGTAACGGACTTAGCAGAGGTTCAAATAAGTGTTCCTATTTGCCACACAGATGGCAAGTTTAGGCTGAAAAAAGGCTCGGAAATATTGACCTTGAACGGGTCAGACACACTAATATTTACAAACTACTATATAGGGGATCTAGAAGACCAATCGGACTCCGCCTATAGGAGAGCGGAGACGTTTGCGTCCTGGTTCACTTTCATGACGTTGTTTCAAGGTCGTGCCATAAACCGTCCACATACCCTCACGCCGCCACTGTACTCGGACCCGCTCCTGGCCCGCATTGTTGCGCGAGCTCTTGGAATTCCGACGGTAGCAGATCTGGTGAGAGGCCCAGGAAATTCTGACGTGGCCGAAGGTTTGCACGCTCAGACGGACTTGGCGAGTGGAGTTTCGCTGTGGAGTTCTAGCGCAGCAGACTTGGGGCGAAGGATCGTGTCTCACATTGATTACTCCCCAGATGCGCAGCACTACATTGTCGTGAGGCTGCCTGGTGAGACACAGCTCCTGTCGTACAGTAGCATAGATGGCTGTCGGAGTGAGCACCAAGGTTCTGCTGAGGCCGTCATCAAATCAGCAGAGGGCGTGTGTGAGGCTTTGGGCCTCGAGTACGCATACCTGACATTTATCCAGCATCATGAAGGCTGGCAATTCACGAAGCTATTTATGGACCCGCCTCCGGTTTTCGATGAAAATGTTCTCAGCTCCATCACTCTACAGCTCGCGAATTGCCTAGACCATGAGTAGATTTAACCTCTTAGTGATTGGTTTCGCTGGTGATCACACGATCCGACATGTTTTGCAGTGCCTAGCCGGGCACGATTATGAGTTTTTGGAGTTGTTCGAATTTTATGCGACGGGCGAGGTTGATTTGGATACCGCGGCCCATCGCCTGACTATCCGTTGCTCAGACGCTTGCTTAAATTTGTCAGACTACAAGTGTATTTATCAACGACTTCTACATCCGGGAAAAAGCGAATCATTCGGCGTCGTTCCACGTATTCAGCAGGCCCGGTTTCGGGCGCTCGACCTCGCGATAGCGTCTTGTCAGTCGAGAGTCGTAAACAATTTGTACGCCGGCTGGGAGAATAACTTCAAGCCGCTTCAAACTTATCTGTTGGCAGAAGCAGGATTCACAGTACCGCGCTCCCTAAGCACGTCAATAGCAGAAGATTTCAAAGCATTTTCACGAAGTCGACCAACGATTTACAAGTCCAACAGTGGGGAACGGAGCGTTGTAGAGGAGGTTGGGAACGTTACACCGGATCGTCTATCAACGCTGCGTCAATGCCCAGTCTTCTTTCAAGAGCGCGTTTCCGGAATTGACGTCAGAGTGCATACCGTGGGTGAGAACGCATTTGGCGTCGCCGTAGAAAGCGGCGCGGTCGATTACAGGTACGTCGGTCGTAGTAGACAGATTGCTCACTTCCGGCCCTATCCCGACATACCGACCACAATTTCGGACCTTTGCGTATCCTACGCCAAGTCTAGAAATATCTATTTAGCCGGTTTCGACTTCAAGGTGACAGAGGACAATATCTGGTACTGCTTGGAAATGAATCCATGTCCTGGATTCGACAGCTATGATCGAGTTTTGGGTGGGGTGATCGGCTCATCTCTGGTCGCTAGCCTGGTCAACTGATGAGCGATTCCCTTCACACTAGGTCGGCTCCGTCGACTGGTCCGCGAGGGCCTACAACATCAGGCCGGCCGTCTGCTCGAGAAGTTCGAATTTATCTTCGGGATGGAGCATCCTCCGCTTGGCGAGATGACGCCTAAGAGCCGCGAGTATCCGGTCGCGCGCCCCCAAGTAACGAGAGGCAGCCGGATTAGCTGCGCGTCGTGCGCAGCTTGGCTTGGTTCTCGACGATCCGATCAACGCGAAGCGTCATGTTGTCAACCGCAGCCTTCACGCCGCTGATTGCTTCCATGATCTGATCCGTCGTCTCGCGGAGCCCGGCCTTGGAAACGTAATGTTCGGCCGTATGGAGCTTGTGCAAGGCAAGCTCTTCGCGCGCTAGCGCTGCCAACGCAGAAGCAGATGCGGCTGCGGTGGCCGCCTCAGTTCGTACGCTTGACCAGCGGCAGGTAATATTCGTTGTAGAGGTCGTCTTCGAGGAAGTCAGCGCACTGCTGCTTGGTGAACTTCATGCCCTTGGTGATTGGCTTGCCGTTCAACTTCGTCTTGCCGTAGCAGATGTCGTAGATCTTGGCGTATGGATCCCAGTGCGCTTCGAGTACGACGCCTTCCCACGTCTCGATCAGCGCCTTTTGCGCAAGAATAACTGCCGGCGGGTGGACTGCCGCAGACGTGTCCTTCTGGCTTTGCCAGCCGCCTACCGCGGCAGCGATAATGGCAGCGGCAATTGCCGCCTTGCCGCGCTTTGTGGCGACTATTTTATTGATTGGCATTCTCTGCCTCCTTGTCGGCCTTTGCCGGTTCAGGCTGCGCCAGCATTCGACCGACGTACGCGCCGCCAAGGAGCAGCAACGTCAGCCACCAAGGCAGGTAGTCGGCCACCGCCGGAACCAGATTGAGGATGATGTCGGCCAGTGCTGCGAGCTCGATGAGACGCAGTGACCAGGCGCGCGAAAGCACCCGGCGCCAGTCGGGGATGAGTTTCATTTTTTCACCGGAAGGTAGGCAACCTACGCCTATTGGCTGAGGCGTCAGCAATGCGTGGTTGTGCTTTTATCGAGCCGACCGAGATGCGGTCAGCTCCTGTTAGTAATGCGTCAGGAAGCCCGCCCACCCCGGCGGGCTCCCTGATGTCAGCAGATCAATCCAAGACGGACGCATCCCGCCATAGCTGATCGAGATCGACGGTGGACATCCCCTGCATGGCGCCGAAGAAATCCACGAAGCCATTCGAACGATTGAAGGTCTGCGCACCAGCAAAGAGCATGCGGGCCTCCCACTCGATATCCTCATCGAGGATCTGGGAGACTAGCGCGTCCAGCGCGGCAGGCAGAGTGCCAGCCGTTACTGCTGTCAAGGCTTCGCCCTTGCTGATCAACTGCCGGTTTGCAAGCACCTGGAAGAACTGTCGTCTCGATATTTCAGCGGGGACGGGGGCCGGAAGGACAGGTGCGGGAGGCGGTATAAATGCGCCGTCAGTGTATCCCCATCCGATTTGGGCTTCATCTTCCTGCACCCACGAAGAAAGGTCTGGCCAGTCACTCGGAAGATCGTCAGCAATGATCCTGTCGACGACTACCGCATTCTCGATTTTACAAAATATCATGATCACCTCGCGCAGAATTGCGTGATTACGACGAGCCCATTGGCGCCAACGCCGCCTGCCTTTGTGCCGCCGCCACTGTAATCGGAGCCGCCTGAACCGCCCGCACTGTATCCGACCGCGGGAGCCCCCGCCGCGCCGAGCAGCAACGGCCCGCCGAACCCAACGCTGTCAGCCGCGTCGCCGCCCTGTCGCATGTAAACAATTGTGAGTGTGGTCCCCGACCGAAATCCGGTCACCCCAGGACATCCAGGCAACGACAGATCGCCCGTCCCCGCGACGCCACCGGCCCCGCCGAGACCAGAACTACCAGCTCCCGCAGCCTTGCCCCCTGATCCGCCCGGAGCAGTACAAAGTGTCCCGACGCTGGACGTCCCACCGTTACCGCCATCGCCCGGCGCGCTCGATCCCGCCGTACCCGCCGCCCCGATGCTCACGGCCTGCGATGCGCCGATATCCGCCTTGCTGGCGATCTTCCGAGACTTTGCACCGGCGCCGCCACCGCCTGCACCATTGATTGTGTTGCTTGTCGTCAAAGCGGCGCCGCCGCCGCCACCACCCGCACCGTAGCAGTCTATGATGCAGTAGATCATGTCAGCGTGAGGGGTGAAGGTGCCCGATGCGGTGAATACGGTCTGCCGGACGACGCCGAAACCTGCAAGTGTCGCGCGCGCGGCGCCCGCATCGGTATCATCAAGAAGGGTCTTCATGTACGCGGTTACGGGGAAACCATCCTTCAGTTTCTTGCCCGTCGCCGTGTCGAAAACCGGTACGTTGCCATCGACAGCCCCGATCGGCCCGACGACATCACCCGTTCCGGTTCCATCAACGCCCTTTTGTGCAAGCAGCTGCCACCAGGTGTTAGACGTCGTCGGCAAGTTGGGCGGCGCGTTTCCGGTGGTCGCCGCGATGGCAATCCAGGTCGATCCATTGTAGAGCACGGAGTCTGTAACCGCGTAGGCCGTTGCGTTCTCATATGCTCCACGAGGATTGACGCCAATCGCACCAGTGGCACCACGCGCAGCCAGCAGGCCCCAGATTGCCCCCGCCATGGGTGCTGCATTGGTGTTGTCGACAAGCGCGATCCAGGATGCGTTGTTGTAGCTGACCGCGTCATCCTTCGCGTACGCCGTCGCGCCACTCCATGCGCCTTTCCAGTTCAAACCGCGCGGCCCGGTGATGTAAGCGGGATCGCTCCAATCTCCGGAAGCTGCCGTTACCTTCGAATAGATAGCCGCCCGTCCGTCCCCGACGTCTGACACGAACACAGCGTATCCTGGAACCTGCAAGTCATAGGCGGCACGATCAGCAAGCGTATCAACCTGCACGTCGTAGTTCACGCCCTGCGTCAGATCCTGCCGGGTGAGCAGGCCCATGGCGCCGGGTCCGACGAAATACGGAACCGTATCGGGTTCGCCATCGAGCCCGGTGAACGCCGCAATGTTACCGTTCATCAGCTGCTGCAGGAGTAGCCTCGTACTCGTCGCCATGCGGGCATTGTCGCTCTGGAGCATGACCTCGTAGGCCGCATCAGTCTGCGACGGGCCAGGCCAGGGGTTAGCAAGCGTCAGCGCGCCGTTGCCCTCGATCGAGGCGATGCGGATGGCATAGCCCTTATGCAAACCAAACCAGTCGCCCGGCAGGATCGGGTTGCCCTCGCCATTCGGGTTTCCCCAGAAGGTGTTGGTGCCCGTCACCGCCGTGCTGCCGTTGGCAACCGATACGGTTCCCTCCTTGTAGGAGGATGGAAGAATTGCGGCCATTACAGCGCCTCTGTCGTTTCGGGTTGATTGCGGGCAAGGTAAAGCTGCCGCTCGAATTCGGCCGCGTTTGTCTCCGCCGCTTGCAGGCGGGCCGTCAGGTCCTCGACGCGCCTTGATAATTCAGCATTGCCTTCGTTGCGCTCATTGACGTCCCGATGCAGGGCGGCCACCTCGTCGGCCTTGTCGTGCAGAAGCTGGGACAGCATCAGCACTCGCTGTTCGAGAAAGCCTTTCTGCGCCGCCGTTTCTACAAGCTGCACCTGCGGCGAGATGATGATTTTGTTCTCTTCAGACATTGCGGCTCCTGGCTAAACGAGCTCATCAAATGCGTACCAGGTCACGGTGTGAGCGAACCGTGTCGAGATTGTAATGACGAAGCTGTTGACGTTGATCGTGGCCCATAGATTCGGGTGACCGGGGACAACCCCGATACTCGACTTGAGCAAGATGAATGGCGGATAGCTATACGACTTCGTCAGGCCGACGTTTGCAGAGCCTGCACCGCCAAAAGTGATCTGCCCGCTGTCCTTCGGAACCATCGGAGCCATCTGCTCGTGAATGGTCAACTGGCTGATGTCGGCATAGCGGGAATCGATCGTCGACATGTTCGTCGCCCGAAACTTCATGACGCCAGCGTCGTTGCCGATAAAAACACGCCGCCCCATTATGCTGTCTCCGGATTTTTGAAGACGACGTAGTAGAGCACCATGTTGCCGTTCACGTTGTTCTGCAGAATGTTGGCCTGCGCACAGATCGTCGTGCGGTTAGGCATCCAGACGCCCGAGAATTGCGGCGTGAACTGGCTGTTGCCGGCGTTGACGTAGAAAGTCACCCCAGATGACGGCCAGTATGCCGAGTTGACGGGAATGCCGCCGGCGTTGTTGGAGGCGTAGACCATGTTCGCGTAGAACTGCGGCTGATAGCCAAGGTCAGCGATCGTCACCGTCGCGTAGTAGACCGTCTCCGACACCGCATTCATGCGGTTCATGCCAACAACGCCGTACGTGAAGAGATCCAGATTCTTGTATCGAGAATCCAGCAAGTACGGCACCGCCACGTTGTCGACGTCGACGCCTGGATGACTGATGTAGACACCCGGCTCGCCTGTCGTGACGTGCGGGCCTATTCTGGTCCGCTTGGCCATTCATCGAACTCCGTAGATCTGCCAGAGAATGTACTCGCACGCGGTCGCACCGTCGGTATCGGACTCCAGGTAGATGCGGTCCTGATAGATGCGCGAGTTGGCGCCCCACTGCGGCAGGTCGTAGTAGGCCTGATATCCGGTGATCGTCGGAAAGCTGCCGTTTGCCCTGAAGAACGCAACGACGCGCGCTGCCGGCACAAACGTATAGGTGCGGCCAAACGGAATCGTGATCGGTGCATTGCTCGCTCCATTGTTTCCGGCTGCCCGCCCCGCCTGCAGCATCGTGCCAGAGAAATTCCAGTTGGAATCGAAAACCTTGTTGCGGTCTCCGATCCCATCCGAGTTGCCTGCATCATAGCCCGGCTTGGAAATAACCACGCGGCCGGGCGTCATTTTCACTCGTACTGCCATCAGTCGTAGATCTCGATCGTTCCGGCCGTCAGGGTGACCACCATCTTGCCGTTGGGGCTTTGAAGAATGCCGGTGTTGACCGTGCCGATATTGGCGACGTTGAGCGACAGCACGCCGGACTGGAAGACGAGCGGGTTGCTGACATTGCCAAGGTCGGATTGGTTGGCGACGACAAACTGCTCGGCGACGACAAGGAAACGCGTCGGCTGCGATGGTGAGCTGGGAACGTCCAGATACCATGCCGCCGCCTTGAAGCTCCCGGAGCCTCCCGCTCGTGCCTCTGCGCCGATACGGGCCGCGTAGCCCGAGGGACCGGCGTTGACTGTCATCCGAAAGTTTGCCGTCGCCACGTCGCCCGTATTGGATGCGGCCGAAAGCGAGGTAATAGCTGACGCCAATGCGTCGCCTTGCTCGTCGATCTGCACCTGCAGCGAGTCGATCGCGGTCGCCACGGTCGTGTCAACGTAGACCTCCAGATCCTCCAGGCGCAGCGCCAGAGCCGAATTCGGCCCGGTCGCGATCGTGATGGCATTGAGGTAGCTGGCCGTGATGCTGCCATTCGTCAGCACCATTTCCGTGCGCAACTGCTGACGCGCCAGGAAGCTGCCGAAATCCTCGTCGGCTTGCAGGCGCGAGATGCGCTGCGCTTCAAGGATCGTCTGACGGGTCCCGTCTCTGATCCAAGCCGTCGCATCGTTGACCAGTTCCTCCACGCCCTCAACGACACCCGGCAGATAGATATCCATATCCGTCAGCAGGACGTTGGGCGTCGTGACCGGGAGCCAGTCGCTCCACTCCATGAGCCGGTCGGGATCGGACGGCACGAGCTGACCGCGTACGCCATAGGCATTATTGGGCAAGAGGTTCTGCGCGATAATGACCGAGCCGACGTCAGCGCGAAGCGTGTTGCCGCGATAGACGACTACGAAGGTTTCGGCATCACGCACCTCCCATTGCACGCCGATGACGCCGATCAGCCCGCCTGGTGAATTATCCCAAACCATGCGGATCGCAGGCCGGCGGCTGTTGCTGGCGTTATCCAGTAGCGTGTACGGCTCGACGAACCAATCGATGATCGGCTGCGGCTGCGGCACGACAGGACCGACAGCCCCATCCACTGGCGGCTGGAATTCGGTTTCCGAATCCCAATCGTAATCTGACGGATCAACCTCGGTGATGTCGACCATCACATCGAGATTGCCGCGGTCGACTGCACCGTCTATCACGAACCACTTGTTCGCGTAGCCATTGCGGACCGATGTCCACTGGATGACCTCGCCGGGCACCGCATACGGCCAGAAGCTTGGCGGCAGGACGATCGTGTGTCGGCGAGCTCGGAGCGCGGCAAGGAGCGCCGACTTCATCAACCGCTGCACCTGCTCGGCATACGGCACCAGGTCAAAAGACACATCAGCCAGGAGTCGTCGGTTACCGTCCTTCGCTTCCAGATCTGGCCGAAGGTAGGGAGGCGCAGTCTGCGTCACCCATCCATTGGCCGGCTCGGGATATGTCCCGTTGATACCGTTGATGGTGTCCGCCAAGCCGTAGAACGGCGTGAAGGTCTGCCCGTCGGTCGACAGGATATCGTCATCCGTGAAGCTGATCGTCGGAGTGCCGGGTTCGCCGACAAACAGGCGATAGACGCCGCCGATCTCGGAGAGCGAGCCCTGGCACGCCGTCAGCAGGTTCTCGACTGTGGCATTGACAGGCTGATCAACGGAGATCTCGCCGCCCGATCGGTATTGGGTACCGTCGCCGGAGACAGAGACGATGACCTTGCGGCACTCGTTGATTGCGGTGATCCAGTTTTGAACCGGCAGGCGGGCCGTCGTCAGGCCCTGCACGCCGTATACCCACCGCGTACCATAGCGAAGGCCGCGCATGATGTTGTAGGTCTGAACCGCCGGGAGCCGGTCGCCATCGCCGCCCCACGTCGACGGGTCGCTGTAGCGCTGAGGTCCGGAGCCGCCGACAACGGTCGAATCCTTCGACGGGTCGTATAGCGGAATGCCGTCGACAACGAAGGTCACAGCCGGAAAGCCGCTGAACATGTTCTTCGTCGCGCGAGCATGCACAATCGCGTAGGCTACGCCGTAGCCGATGCGGTCAACGCCCCACGGGCGCTCTATGCTTTGGCAATACGTGTACAGCGCAGGGTCGGCTGCCGTCTGCTTGCCGTTATAGAACTTGACGTAGAGGTTCGGGCCGCTGTTTTCGTAGTCCGGGATTGAATACCCGAACGCTGTGTTGTTGTTGCCAGCCGGATCATAGGTCACCTTCTTGCCGTCGACCCAGACCTCGACGAGGCCGGTGATCGGCAAGTCTGAAAGCGCGATGACTTGGGTGAACCAGGCGTTCGGCGTATCGCCGTCGTTGCCCCATGTATTCGACCAGACGAGACTTCCCGCGGTCGCATAGCGGCCAAGGATGAACGAGCGCGCCAGGTCGCCGCCGCCCTGTATGTCCCCATTGATGGAGAAGTTCGTGTTGTCTTTCTGCTTGCCGGCGAGAGCCTGAGCGGCGAGGCTGAGACCGACGCCGACAGCGGTACGGAGGGCAAAGGTCCCGAAGGCGCCAAGGCTACCGATAAAGGAGCTGACAGCGGAAAATGTCGCGGCCAGTGCCGTAAAAATTGCCATCAGTTAAAGCCTTTTGATGAAAGCTGTTTCCGCGGCGGCGTACCCGCTTCTTCGATAAAGTCTGGCGACGGCCTCGGGCCTTGCCGAATGCTGCGCCGTCAGTTTGACAACAGTGCACCCAGCCGTGGTCACGGCCCACGCCTCGAACCTTTTGATGAAGCTCCACGCCAGCCCAGCCGATCGCTGATCGGGATGGACGTACATGGCCACCTCTTCAGCCATGCGCTCGCCAGTCAGGTAGTTCGTGCCAGCCCGTGCGATGAGAAACCCACAGGCAGCCTCGCCAGCGACGACAGCGAGAAAATCGGGGCTCGCTATCGCCTGAGCGAGAAACGAGCGCACGCGGTCAATCCTGAAGGGATATGAGCCGCCAGCCTCCGCGTGGAAGCTTTCCGCCAACGCGACGAGCGCCGGAAGGTCGCTCAGTCGCGCCTCGTAAATGTCCATCAGAAAATCCCTAGAAACTTCTTGCGTTTCTTCTGCGTGGGCACGACGCCCTTCTGTGAACCCCACCAAATTTTCCAAGTCGGGGTTGTGGCTGCGTCTTTGTAGAACGTGTCACCAGGGTCTCGCAGAACCTGCGTTTCATGGCTTCGCGTCTCGGCGTTGGCGCGCGTCATCTCCTGCGTATGGCTGACGCAGGTGAGCGTTACGCCGCCCTCCTCGTTCTCGCTCGGAGTTTCAATGACAAGGTTGTCGGCGAAGCCAACGAAGCGGTTTTCGGCCGGAGCAACCATCTGCCGCGTGTCCGGATCGAAGAGACCGCGATAAACCTCGACGCGAGCCTGGCGAACATCGTAATCGCGGACAAGCTGCTCCACATGGTCGTTGATCTGCGACATGTGAATTGTGACGTTCTGGACGCTCATGTTCTTGACGAGCGGAATGTCGCTCATCTGGATAAGCGTACCAGAGCCGTAGAAGTTGCGGGTTTCCGTTAGGCCGGTATCGGGATTGATCACCTGCGCCGCTACATCGCCCCAGTCACTCCAAGTGCCATCAGGCACAAGCTCGCCTGTGATCCGATCGCGCGCCACGATCCAGAGGAAGTCGCGAGCAACGAGCCTCCGCTCCTGCAACGCCGCGACGTTGGCCGCAGTCATATTGCGAGGCATCAGCGGGCCTCCCATGCATCGAAAGAGATCGAGCCCGCGCCGGTCGAAAGGTCCGTCTGCGAACTGATCGTGTCAGGGTCGACCGACATGATGCAGTGAGGACGCTTGACGCTCACCGCTGTGCCTGCCGTGACCGACGGCCAGAGGTGCGGGCGCACTTCAAGCGTAGGGAACACGCCGGAGACGTTTGCAACCGCGTCCGCCTGAACCCAATGCAAATCAGTGTTGCCTACCTGAATCATGTCGCCTTCAGACAGCTTGAACCCCGGAGGGAAGCCCCGAATGCTGAACACCTTGCGGTTGGGATCGATGCCGGTAATGCCGCCAGTTCCGTCAAATGAGCTTCCCGTCGGCCAGGCGCCGCGAGGATAGGCGATCGGGTAGCAGCGGGACAGGTTGACGCCAATGAACGACTGGATTCCGCCGTCCATGCTGGCGAGTATCGCCCGCCATTTGTCGACGGTGTTCGCCCGAACGATCTTCGTCACATATGAAGCATGCCAGATCGGCGAGCCGAGATCCTTGGCGAATGTCTTGCCACCTGCAGTGCGGGAACGCTCCTGACGATAGGCAAGCTCGAACCTCGTCGACCAGCCCGGAAAGCCCGCGAGAATGTCGCGCGGAAAGGCGATTGCCATTTAAAGACCTTTCACGTTGCTTTTACGAGCCTTCTGGACAGCGCTGATGGCACGAGAGGAGAACTCGCGGCGATCCTTCTCCTGCAACTGCTCAAGCCGCGCCAGGCGCTCGCCATCAACACCGCGGTTGTCGTAAGACGGCGAGTAGTTGATGGAGACCGAGCCGTTCGAACCGCTATCGCCCTTCCGAGTGATCCGCTCACCTCGCTCCAGGATCGCCGGCACCTCATTGGGACGAAGGCCAGCAATCCCACCGTTGTGATACCGCTTCGCTCCCTTGAAAACAGAAGGGGAGAACGCGCGGCCATGCCCATATCCATCTGAGCCGGCGATGCCGCCATTATGCAAGATACCGGGAATTATTGCGCCTCCGAATATTCCCTTTCCGGTACCGCCGGCACCCGTTGATGGAAACAAGCCGTTCAACCCTGCGTCAAAGAGCCGAGATGCAACCCTTTCGAGAGCGCCAGCTAGAATGTCTGCCCCGCTCTTTCCTTCTCGAAGATCGGAGATGATCCCCCCAAGAACGTCGCGGCTGACGTCTTGAAGCTCCTCCATTGCATCACGGTTGGCCCGGATAGCATCTCTCTCCGCGTAGGACGCCTCAACCAGCTGAGAGATTTTCGCCTTCTGCTCATCGGTGGCGGCGGCACCAGCGCGACGAAGCGCGTTCGCTTCCGCCCGCTCGGCCGACGTCATCCCGATCAGGCTTTGCTCAAATTCGAGCTGCTCGATCAGTTCAGCGACAGCTTCCTTTTCGCGCTTCGCCGACTCCGCTGCCTTGTCACGGGTTGCCTTCTTCGGCTTGCCGTAGAGATCGTCGTTGTTGAGGCTCTCATCCCGGAGGGGGTTAGAGCCAGGAACCGGCCCGTCTTCTGGAAGACTGAGACTTTCGTTTTGGATTGCCCCATCCGAGGACCTGTCGACACCAGCATATGCGCCTTGAGAGGGGTAGAGCGCTGTGGTCGCGGCTCCCGTCTGAGCGTTGACCTGTTGGACGCTACTGGCCGCTTGAAGTGCGGCGGCGGCTAACTTCTCGAACCTGTCCCGAAACTCGTCAATCGCAGGGATACCGCTACTATTGACCGCCGCGGCCAATGCGTCTTGGACGCGTTGGACGTCTTCCACCCTAAGCGAGCCGTCACGTGCCGCCTCTGAAAACTTGTTGAAGGCATCTTGGAAATGAAGAATCACTTCCGATTCTTCGCCTGCATTCTGCAGCTTGTTCACGAAATCATCATACGCGGTGATCACGTCCTTGATGGCTGCATTCGTATCTTCGAGAGTGTTCTCGTTAATAATCTGAGCGCCAGCCTGAAGGTCACTGATCTTCTGCGCGCGCTCTAATTCGTCAGCGTACTCGCGAAGCGCGGGTACAGCATCGCCCCAATCCTTGGCGAGTTGCTGGATCAACTGAGCCTGCTTCTGAAGGGTTTCCTCAGACTTCTCTCCGTTTGACAACAGCGAGGTGAAATACTGCACGGCCTCGCCGCCAAGGGCGATGACAGCGATCGTGGCGAGGGATACAGGGTTGAGCAGTGACGTGAAAGCACCAGCAACGCCAGCGACCGCACCGCGCACACCTGTTCCGCTGCCCAGCGCCTGCGTAATCTGAGTTCCCTGCTGTAGAGCTATTAGGAACGGCGATTGACCGCCAGCGAGCTGGACGCTGATGTCGTTCAATTGCGCGGCGAGGTTGCCGGTCTGAACCGTGGAGGATCGCATCGCATTCTGGTAGCGCTTGGCACCCTGCTCTGCCGTCGTGAAGGCGCGATTGCTATTGGCTGCGACCTTGCCGAACGCATTATCGGAGGCCTTGTCTATCCCCTTGAAAGCATCCTCGATAGCCTTCGTGTTGGCCTGCGTTTGACCAACCAGAGATTTTAACTGCCGTTGGATTTGACGGGTGTCGGCACTTATGCTCAAAACCAGCTGTTCGTTATCAGTAGCCAATGGGAGGCACTCACTTGGATGGTTGGTTGAAAGGGCTCGTCGCCACAGCATGCGTTGTCATCATCGCTGGCGGCGCTCACTACGGCTGGACACAAGTGCAGGCGTCGAAGGTTCGGGAAGCAGCTAAAGAGCGTCTTCAGATAGCGAAGCTGACACGCGAGATATGCAATCAAATGGCGAACGCCACGATTCCAGAGAAGCCAGGTCAGGCCCCACGAACGACCGTGTTCCTGAAGGACCTCACACCTGCGATGATCTTGGCCGCTTGGATGCCTACGAGAGAAACCAGCTCGATTTAACTGGCATCTTCTAATCATCCCGATGAAAGCCACTCCCAAAGCTCGTCCTTCTCAGTCGCGCTCAACTTCTTGTCGCCCTCCGATTCCTCGCAGACGGCGTCTAGAGCAGCGAGATATTCGAAAATCGACAGGCCCATCACCTCTTGAGGCGACAGGCCCATGGCTATTCCGTTTCCGATGACGGCGGCAAACCGGATCTTCCCATTCGGGAGCGGCTCTTCCGCTTTACCGGGCTTGCCGCCACCGATTTTTTTCCGACGTCCTCCTCCGCGCTGCCGATGACGCCAGCCCCAAGGACCTTCTGTGCAACGACGAGGTTTTCCAGCGGAGGCCGTCCCTCGACCTCGGACTCGACCAGCGTCAAGGCATCACCCTGTGACATGCCGCCGCCGATCAGCCCCCATTTGATGACCTCCGAAATATCCTGAAGCCGCCAGCGACCAGACACCAGCCGATCGAGGACGAGATAGGGGCCCGCGTCGCAGGCCTCCTGGATCTTCATCAGTTCACGCCAAGCCAGCTTGAAGAACGTCCGCCGGCCATTGAAAGGAACCTCGCAGGAACCGTCTCTGCTCATTACGGGGTCACCGGCGTGACGGTACGGACCATTTCGCCGTCGCTCTGCATGGAGACGTTCAGCGTTGCGCGGCCGGCATTGGCTGCCCCGGCTTCAACACTCTCGAGATGCATGGCGCCCGTCCAGGTGATGGTCTTGGCGGGGAACTCCCATTCGACCTTGACCGGGATAGAATCGATGCTGTCGAAGGCATCGAGCCAGGTCTCGACGCTCTCGGCCGCGAGAACGCCCTCACCGGCGATCGTCATAGAAAGCGAGGTGGCGTCACGGCCCAGCCAGTCGACCTTGTCGGGGTCGTCGCAGTCCGGAACGTTGACCTCATTCAGGCCCTTGTTCAGGGTGATCGAACGCTGCGTGAACCCGCAGGGAGCGGAATACCCAATTGGGGTAGCATCGTCACCGATTAGGACGCGGAACTTCCCGCCCTTGATGGTAGTCGCCTTGGTCATTTTAGGGTCTCCTAATGGCGGTTAAGGTTGTTCCGCGAATGCCTCGAAGGTCATCACGGCATGCGATGTCAGGCCGTCCGGGTCTCGTAGGAATCGGGTTTGGCGGTGACGGAAAAAGACGAGAGCGTTTATCGGCAGAGTCAGGTCCGGTGACTTGAGCGCCTTTCGGATCTCGTCGCTGATGCGCTTGGCTTCTGGGTACCCGGTAGCTCTCGACCAGACATCGATGTCGAGCGAGATCTCGAAGCCGTCGACGCAATCGGCGTCGTCGCTCGTCTCGTCGCCCTCCCCGATCGTGACGTAGGGAAAGACCTTGTCTGCCGGTACAGCGTCGTAGATGCGGCTCCCGACCAGAGGCGTGAGGCCAGCCGAGGCCTTCAGGCGTGCCGCTATGGCACCCTGCAATTCCAACGATGGTGAGGCCATTGCTAACCCTTGGCTTTTTTCACGGCCTTGCGCACCGCAGCCGCCATCTTCCGGCGGATCTTCGGTCGCTCTTGGCGGTAGGTGGGGAAGATGTGCGGACGCTTCGTCATCTTGACGGTACCGAACTCAAGGAAGCGCCAGATATAGTCGGCGAACACCCCCGTCGCATTGGGGTCCTTAGTTTCGTTGTCGATCCCTTTGCCGCTAACAGAACGCTCTCCCGGCCGGTTGGACAGCTTGTCCGCCTGGATGCTCTGCCTATACGAGCCGGTCTCGCTCGGAGCGCGAGGCTTGATCTTGTTCGCGAGCGACTGAGCGCCGTCCATCTGCGCTTTCGCCAGTTCCTTCTCAGCTTCAGGAACGATGCCGTTCAGGAGGCTCATCGTCTTTTGACGGCTGAGAAACTTGGCTTTCGTCTTCATCAGGCGGCAACTCCCGTCTGCACCTCGACGTAGACCCAGTAGCGGTCTGACACGGCATCAACGATCCGGATGGCGTAGACGTCGCCGGTGCGAACATCCCTCATCCGCCAATCCGCTTTGATCTGCGTCGTCTGCGCCGTGGAACGGAGGTAGACGCCCAGGATGTTGCGGCCTTCCAGCCGCGCGGCAACAACAGCCTCGGAGCCGCCCCGGGGGCGAAATGCGGCCCACGACTTGAACCGCTCGGCAAAGCCGCCTTCGGTGTTGCCGTAACCATCATCAACCGTTGTCCGCTCGTCAAAGGCGACGCGGTGCTGCAGCTCGCCAGAGGTTGGCTTACTCGGCGCCATCGGCGGGCTTTCCTGCTGACGGGAGCTCGACAGCCTTCTTGGCCGCAACCGCCTGATCGGCGCATTCTCGTTTGACGGTCAATTCCATTCCGGCCTTGTAGCCGATCGTCGACTGAGGCGTTGGCTTGTAGTCGAAGTCATGGGTGAAACGGACACGGGCCATTGAAAGCTCCTTCAGGCGATTGCAGGGTCGCGGAGGCGATACAGGAGCGCCACCACAGGATTCTTGGGGTCACCGGAGCCGAGACCGGGGAGAAGGCCGCCGGTGTCGGCCACATCGAGCAGGCTCTGGATGACGAGCAAGATCGCTGCCGAAACGCGCCCGGGGACGGTCGTCTGGTCCCATCCATGATCTGGCTTTTTCAGGTAGTCGATCACCGCGTCTTCGGCCTGGCTAATCTTCAGCTCGATATCAGGAATGCGCTCATCGGCATCTACGAGTTCTAGGCGGAGCGCGAGATTGACTTGGTCGACGGTTACAAGGGCCATGTCACTTCCCCTTCGCCGGAGTGCCTATCGTCAGCGGCTGAAACGGCTTGGCTTCCTTTGCCTCGCCGTTCTTTCCGTCGCGGCCCTTCTTGGCGCAGAGGGTCCAGTCCTTGGAGCCGTCTCCCGGCTTTTCAGAAGTCGCCTTGTCGCAATGCCAGAGCGAACCCGCCCAGGTGACGGTGTCGCCGCGCTCGTAGGGCTGGCCGTCCTTGAAGACGCCGCGGTAGAGCATGACAGGGAAGCCAAGCTCGACCTTGTAGTCGAGTTGTTTGCCAGTGAAGGACAGGAGCACCGTGCGCCCGTCATCCATTACGGAGGCGTCGAAGTCTTCGAGGTTGAAGCCATCGCGGCCGGGCTTGCCGGGCTCGCCGTCCTTGCCGACGACAGGCCCGAGGTTCTTCGGCTCACCGTTGGTCATTGTGAGGACGAGGTTGCCGTCGCGATCGATGAAGGCGCAGGCCAGGCCAAGGCCGTCCTTGCCGTCTTCTGGGGCCGGGATAGCAGCTGCCGCTTCCTTGATGGCCTTTCCGACTATCGCTGTAATATCCGGAAGCTCTGGTGTGTTCGGAATTTCCGGGATGACGATCGCCTCTATAGCTGTTTTCAGAGCCGCGAGATCAGAGGACAGATCCACTGGCGCCGGGATTGCTTCGATGCGCTTCTCAAGAGCATCCATTCGAGCCGCGAGTGGCGCCAACTCCTTCTCCAGATATCCCTTCACCACGCCGACGATCTCAGCGCCGAAGGCCTTTCCATCGAATTTCATCAGCGAAGTCCTTTGAGAATTTCCACCAAGGCGGCGCGAGCCTCTGCCTCAGACGGGTTGTCGTTGGCCGGATCAGGTTCTGTCGAAGCAGTTTCAGGTTTGGCCGTACCGAACGGGTCAGCCTGTGCATCGCGCTTGGCGAGGGCATCCAGACTGTAATTCTGCTGCTGCAGGTAGACGCTGCCACCGCCCGGCACAGGCTTGAGATCCAGCTTCCGCCGCTTCTCGTCTATAGTCATGATGCCGGACGCCTTATCGAGCGTCTCCATCATCGACACGCTGTCCATACGTAGGAGGCCATCGAGGTCGAATTCTGTACCGAGCGATTCCCCTGTGCCGAGCCCCTCGTCCAGGCAGAGCTCAATGTCCTCGATCAGCCGCTGCAAGCACTGACTGTAGAACTCGACGTTCAAGCTCTGGACGTTGTTGTTCGTCGGCATCTGCCCTACGCCGATCTTGTAGGGCGGGACATGGTAGGTCGAGCAAATGACCTCAGCACTCCATTTCAGCTGCTCGATCATTTGGCTGTCTGTGGATTTGGCTCTCATCGCCTCGTACTTGAGGCCGTCGCCAAGGACCGCAACCTTGCCGGCGTTCTTGCCGGAGAAATTGCTATCCCATTTTTCCTTGATCCGTTGCGCGGTAGCGTCCTCAATCGCACCGGGAGCCGTGAGCACACCGCCCGGCTGGGCTCCGTTCTGGAAGAACAGAGTGCTGTCGTTCTGGATCGCAAGCACCTGCATCGCTGCCAAGCCGCTGGCAAAGATCGGCGATAGGCCAACCAACGGGTGAAAAAAGCAGTTGAACCGGTCATGGATGATTTCGCGCGCCGGGACGGTAATAAGCTGGTCGACGCCACTCAAAGCGTCTGTATTCATCTGGTAGAACACCGCCCCACTGTCGGAGACGAGCGGCGTCACTAGGTCGGGGTTCAGAACATAGAGCTTGACCACAACGCCGCGCCCGTCGCGCTGCTTCAGGATATATGCGTTCCCTCGCTGCAGCTTTGACAGCACCCAGCTCTCCATGAACTGGATACGGGTCTGCCAGTCGTTCGGCTTGCGCAGGACGGGCGAATAGGCTGGGTTTGAGGTCTCCGACCAAATGCCATTGCTATCTTTCGCCACCAGCTTGATACGAAGTTTGGCAATGTCCGAGGCGATCAGCGTCCGGCACGCAAAATCAGCGTGATTGGACAGAACGGAGTCGAATTTGATCTCGACGTTCTGCTGCCATGCACCCGGAAAGCTTTCGAGGATCGACCACCATCCGCGACCGCCTTGCGGAACAGGCGAGACCGCTTTCTCAACCGACTTTGCGCGGGAGATATTGAACCCAAAAAGGCGCATCAGTTAGCGTCCTTCGCCTCTGCGATTTTCGTCTTGAGGGTTTCGGCATCCCAACCGTGGAACGGGCGCTTGCCAGTCACCGCCTGATATTCGGTGCGAAGCACTGCCAACGGCTTTGCTGGCTCTGCGCCTAGCCCTTCAGCGCCGGCCGCCTTTGCCTTCTTGATTGCGATCAATACGCGGGCAGTCTGGCTCGGTGCGGTGAACCTGTCACCCGGCAGAAGCCGACGCGTTCCATAGCTCATACGGCGAGTAGCAATCAGGTCCATCGAACCCTCCATCAAAATAAGGAGAATGGCGGGGCCGAAGCCCCGCTTTAGCGCTTTACGGTGCCACCGCGCCGTAATCGGCGTCGCCAATGTAAGCGACGGCAGATGCGCGGCGCTTCGCGAAGTTCAGCGGGCGCACGACCTTGATGGCCACGGAATCCGTCTGGAACATCGACACAACGCTCGTGTTCGCGGTCGGCGTGTCGCTAGCTCCGGCCGGTGCGCTGTCCATCTCAATGGCGGCTTCGGTCGAAAGCGAGACTTCCACGCCGCGGTCGCCGATTTTGTAGATGTCGGACGGTTTCAGCAGGATCAGGTCGCCGGCTCCGACATTGCCGCCAGCAACAAGCGGATCGCCGAGCAGGCTGCCGCCATTCGCCGACAAACCGGGGAATGCCCAATTGCCGAGAGCGTTCTGCATGAGGCCTACGGACTTGGCGAGCGACTGCGTGGTTACGAACTGGAGGCCGTCAGCGTTGTTCGCCGCGATGAAGCCAGCATAGAGCGCCTTGACGTCGGCAATAACGCCTTCGATGTCGGAGCCCGCGCTGGTGCCGGCCGTGACGCCGTTGAGGATGCCAGCCGGCGATACCCCAGCAACGGCTGCGCCGGTGCCAAGGAAGGTCTGATCGACACGCTGCGCCGATGCCTCGACGAGGGCGTCTCGAACGAGCTTCTCAGCGGACGGCGATGAATCGCGAAGAAGTTCCTTCGACACCACAGCAAGAGCGGCAACCTTGAGAGGCGTCAGGTTCACGTCGAAGAAGTCAGCCTTGGTGACCGGAATGGACTTGGATTGACCAACCCAGTAGCCGGTGGCAGCACCATCCTGGCCAGCGATGTTGACGTTGGCCGGCACTTCGCGCAGCGGCAGCTTGTCGAACACGGTACGGCTGTACAGGTATTCGATGAAGTCGCCGGTATAGCGATCGATGTGAACGAGCTCCGAACCCCACTCGCCGGATTCTGTACCGCCGCCTGCGACAGCAGCCTTGATGGTTTCAACGAGCTGTGGGTTGCTCTTGCCCCAGCGCTTATGAGCGACGCCGACCGCCGACATGTCATCGATGCGCGCCAGGGTCTTGGCGATCACCATGCGTGTGAAGCTCTGCCCTTCGAAGGCTTCGTCCTTGTCGCTCTTGATGACGACGGGAGCGCCCATACGGACGGCAGCGCCCGCTTCTGTGGTCTTGATCTGATTGGCTATTACCGGCTTTGCGGTGAGAGCCTGCGTCTTTTCCAAAGCGCGAAGGCGCTTCAGGTCGCCGTCGATCTGGCCGACTTCCTGTTCGAGCGTGTCGAACTCTTCCTGCTCGGACTGATCGGTGGATCGGCCTTCGTCGATGGACTTATGCATGACTTCACCCATGCGTGCGGACTTGGCCTGCCGAGAGGCTTCCAGCGCCGCGATCTGTTCTGCTACGGTCTTCATAGCTGCATTTTCCTTTGGCTTGAGATTTACCGGTTTGGTGGATTTTCCCGAGGCGCCGGGACGAGCAGGCCGATCGTTTGCCTTCGGCTCTTTGCCGGTCGCGGCGAGCAGAGGGCGATCGATTGACTTGATGGTGGAGATCACCGCGTCGGCATTGGCCGGTACGGACACAAGAGAGAGTTCGAGCACTTCCGATTTGATGAAGCGGATACCGCCATCATCCATCCAGGCATGCTCGAGCGAACGAAATCCAATCGAGACGGCGCGCACGAGGCCGGCCTTAAGCTCGCCCCACGCGGTTTCGATCCGGTCGCGCAGTGGGCCAGCATCTTCAATCTTCGGCAGCTTTGCCTCGAAGGTGATGCCGTCCTTGGTGGGTTTGTCGAAGGTCACGGTGCCGACAGGCTTGTCGTGAACGTGCTGATGTAGCAGTGGCATCGGGTTCTTGAACTGGACACCGAGGGGTTCCACAATGTCGCCGACACGATCCGGGTTGGGTGTGGTTGCGACGCCGCGGATAATGCGCTGATCCTCCTCGACGGCTTTCACCGTCAGGACCGAATACATCCTGTTCATGTGTGCTTCCTTATCGGCCGCCGACGACAAGCATCTGGAATTGCGGCTTACGCTTCGGTTCTGGGTTGCGGCTCATCACCGTTACGGCGTTGAAAAGAGCCATCGCGACGTCAATCTTCGCATCGCCGGCGTTCTGCTTCGTCGCTCTAATGGCAGTGGCCGTGGGCTCGATTTTTAGGTTGCCAACGCACCACTGCATGAGGCCGGTGCCAGAATGGCGCAAGGTGCCGTTCGCCAGCTTGCGCTCCGCCGTCTTGATGGCATTCATCAGCTGGAAGCCTTGCGGAACACCGATCAGCATCCCCTCTTCCTGGGTGACGCCTATCTCATCCAATGCTTCGACCATTTCGCCTAAGCCGGCAGGGTCGACGGCCACACAAGCGAGCAAGCCGGCATCTTTGATTTGAGCAATGATGCCGACGATGTCAGAGATATCCTCGAGCTCGTCGTCGACGATCGTCAACTCGCCCCGGCTCTCGAATTCGCGCAGCTTGGTTGCGATCGACTGGCGTCGTTTCAGCACACCGTGGTGACACCAGGCGTGCACCCAGCACAGCCACTCTCGCGTCACTTTATGCCTTCCGACAACAGCAAGGCCGAACAAGTCATCGAGGCCGCCGCCATCCAACCCCGGAACGATCACGTCGCAGTTGGCGACGAGATAGTCGAGCGTGATGCTCTCTACTGCCCTGCCGTCCCAGAGATCCGCTCCCGGCCACCTGTTGGCGCGAAGGTTCATGCCGATCTCGACGTTCAAATGCTTGGCGAGGAACGTCGCCAGCGTCGTCCGATCGCCCGAAAGCTCCTTAGTCATCTCGTCTTGCAGCCACTCCTGGCTGACCGATCGACCAATGTTCGGGTTCGTGACGTAGAAGTTCGCCGGATCCTCGTAAGCCTTCGTCTTGATCATCTCTGGCGGGAATTCGTAGATGACCGGCAAGAATTTCCGGTTCTCTATCACTCCATCGCGAATGTTTCGCGCGTAGTCGAGCTTTGCCTTGAAGACGCCGGCCGGAGGCTCGTCGCTCTGCGTCGACAGAGTGATTATGAACCCTTCCGGCCTCGACACCAGGCCGCCCGTCGCCTCCCTGAGCATCGCATCCGCGTTCGCTCGTTTGCCGAACACCCAAAGCTCGTCGATCAGGATTCGGCCAGCCTTCTTGCCGGACACTGTGTCCGTATCAGCGGCCACCACCTTCAGCGCCGCATCGGTCCCGAGGTGCTTGATCGTCCGCAGATGGTCTTGGACGACAAGCAAGCCGCCCTCGTCGGCATTCGCGTCGAGCTCCGGATCCGCACGGACCATCGCGGCGGCAGGCTTGTAGCTGTTCTGCGCAACTTCGATCGTCGGCGCCAGGATCAGCAGCTCCTCGTTATGCCGCCAGTTGATGATCAGCGCCGTCAGCATGATCGCTGCGGCGATAGTGGATTTCGTGTTCTTCTTGCTGATCAGCAGAAAGAATTCGGTGATGAGCTGCTTGCCGGTCTCGGCATCGTACGCCCCGAAGATCGCCGCGACGAAGTCAAACACCCACTGGTCACTTACTTCGCCAAACGTCGGTTGGCCTGGCAGGTCTGTGACCTTCAGCGCCTTGAATACGCTCAGGGCGTAGTCGGCCTCGCTCTGGAAGAGTGGCCGGAATGCTATCAGCGACCGTTGCGATACGATCCGCTTTTCCCAGTCCGGGCATGCTGTCGACCAATGCAGCGTCACTTGTTATCGACCACCAGCTTTGGGCCCGGCCGCTGAGCGAACTTACCGCCACCGGCTGCAGCGGCTGCGGCCGCATCTTTTCGAGCAGCTTTCTTTCCCGCCGGTGCCGCTGACTCGGTGAGCGTTTTCAGTGTGGCGCTGAGATCCTTCAAGGTCTTTGCCCGCTCACCGAGCGAGATCGCCTTCAAGAGTGCCTGCCGTCTCCGCGGATCGCTCTCCTCGTCGCAGATCATGTCTTCCAGCTCGCCATGCAGTGACGTCACTGCGTCGAGCTCGTCCATCATCCGGCCAGCAAGCAGTTTGCCCTTCTCCGACAGGTCCACAGTAGGTTCCACCGGCTTGGCAACTCGTTCAACCGGCTCGGACCGGTCAATGTGCTTGGGTTTGGCGTCCCTTACCCAGCCATCAGCTTTCGCCTTCTTGTTAATCCCGGTGTGAGAAACCCCATACCAGCGGGCAATGTCGCGGACACTCATGGCGCCAGCCCGGTAGTCTTTCTCGATGCCGGCCCAGTCGATGGGCTTGTTCTCTTTAGCCATGGTTTCCACTCTGGTTTCCGGCTGGAAACTGCTGGATCACAAAAAAATCTCTACATGTGGGGGACGCGGGTCCGGCCGCAGAGGCGTTTCGGATCTGGCATACCCCCCCGGGCTGCTCGATCGCTGGAACCTTCGGTGGTCCGCTACCGTTGAACGCTCATGAAGAGCACCGATAAGAAAGCCAGCCGAGGGATGTCTCGGTTTGTCATCATCATCTTCCTCATCGCGATCGCCATTGCTGGGGTTTACATGTACGCGGTTGGTCCTCAGTGGCCCTAAGCCTTCTTGGCTCTACAGTCCTACTAGTGCCCTGCGCTCCTCGGACTGGATCAGCCCATCGTGGATGCGCTTGGTCACCGTCTCGATGTTGTTGATGTCCCAGAAGAGAGTCGGATCACCGTGGTGCGGGATCCTATGGTTCGCCACCGGTGCGTTCTGATCATTGCCAGTGCCCGAGCATAGCTCTCCGCTGCGCTGGCAGAAGTAGAGGTCGCGCTCGAAGGCCTGACGCCTCAGCCTCTCCCATCGTGGAGTGTTGTACCAGGCTCGCCAGGGCTGTGTCTGGCGGCGGTGTCGGTCTCGTGCCTTCTCACCCTTGGGTCTACCAATGAGCGGAGGAAGAGTGGCCACAAGTGGCTTAATGGTGTTGAGCTTGCCCATGACTACTTCGCCTGTAGGGTAGCATTAACCCGCAAATTGCATGATCGCGTTTTGGATTGGCGAAACATGGGGCTCGGAGTGGACGCTGATACGAACTTCTGGATCGCGGCTCTTGGAACGGCAACGGGTATATTCGGATTTTGGCTGGCGTTGCGGGGGTCATCTATGGCCGAAGACAGGCGCTCGCTGCTGAGGGACCGACGTCACCCGATCTAGAGGTTATCTCCCATGGATGGCTCTCGGGTTCGGATGAATGGTACTCAATTGACGTGATGACCAAGAACCGAACCGATCGCTTTTGGGATATGGCCTCAGCACGTCTAACCCTGCCAGTTGGCGGAAAGCTCGTCACATCCCAGATCGTGCTCGTCGATGACGGCTACGGGAACAGGATTTCTCCCGCGGCTTCTGACCTCTCAGCGGACAACCTGACCAACGTCACCTCTCCGGTATCATCGGTGGCGCCCGCCGGCACGGCATCCCAGTTCAAGTTGGTGGGGGAGACCGACGGATGCCGCGAGGTTTTCTTTGCCTACATCCCATCGCGGCTTCGAGCGGAATTAATCTCGATCGAATTTACTCTAGAAGACAGAGCTCTCAATGTTCGCCAGATCAGGACCACATTGAACAGGAAGCTTAAGCCCAGAGCGACAAGTGCCACCGAGTGAGTAATAAGGACCACCTGGTTCATCCACTACCCTAACTGACCATCAATCATCGTCGCCGGACACGCTGGCCGCTTATTGCAACTCTTCGCTGTATTCGATTAAGTCTCACCTGGTTTAGCCCCGTGAGGTGAGTCGGAAATGCGCTTGAACACCCCTTGTGAAGCATTACGCCTAAAACAGTGCCTTGAGCTTCGATATGACGGCTACACACGCGTCGTTGAGGTCCACGCCGTTGGGACGACACAAGACGGCAATGACATCATGCTCGCCTGGCAGGTCCGCGGCGGCAGCAATAGCGGCGAGCGTCAAGGGTGGAAGTACCTGCGGCTTGATGAAACGTTCGCGACCCATGTGGTCGATGAATTATCGAGGGGGCCTCGGGCAGGCTACAAACGTGGGGACAAAAGAATGGCCTACGTGCGCTGCCAGCTCTAGGTCCGTGTGCCTTCAAGAGAAAGTCCAGATATGGAGTCTACGCATGCGCATGAAAGTGTCTATACGAGACAAAAAGAACCCCGATCATCGGTTATCTTGGAGTTTTCTGCTTCCGAAGAAGGGGACATTGCCAACTACGTCAAGGCTGCTGGCGACAACTTCCGACTGGAGTATCCAGACGTGAGCTTTGAAGACAAGCTTATTCTCCCGTCGTGCGGCTTACCCGATCAGGGCCGCGTGGACCGGCGTCTCTGCGCACTGTACATCCACAAATCAGTGCGCAGACATTACCATATGGTAATGAGTTTTCAAGCGGTTCCGCTCAGTTTCAACAACTGAGCCATCGTTTCCATAACCAAAGAACGTGACGACGGCGACGTCATGCTGCGCGACAAACTGCCGGCCAGCTCAGAATAGTGCGCGCTGCGGATCTTCCTGCTGCCTTTGGATTTAGCGTTCTTCATCGCCTTCAACTCGCGATCGACTTCGTCCTGCCGCACCTCATATGCTTTCCGGCTCAAGAACTGCTGATCCTCAAACCACTCCGTAAAGCGGAGACGGTCGATCGTCTCTTGGGGAAAGCTGAAGGGTTCCGGCTCTTCGCCATAGGTCCGGCTGAACTTCAATAGCTTGCCTACGCCTTCGACTGCCTCGACCTCAACAAACCGCCGCTTGGGCAGGTTGACGAACACATACCCCGTGAAGATCGGGAAGCGCTTTTCGATGAGCTTGCGGTTCCGGTGATGCCTCACCACCAAACGGTACGTAGGCATGAAGCACTCGAAACCGGCGTTGGCAAGACTGCGCTCGACGAGGCTGAGGCTCGGCGCCCGATCGTCGTTCGCCGGCGTCGACGGCGAGCGCTGGGACCCTGGGACCGCCTTGACGGCAAACCATAACTCCTGCCCTCCTTGCCTGCCCTCCTCGCTGCGAAGACCACGAAACGTCAGCTCTTCGGCCTTCGTCTCCTTCGCCAGCCGCTCTTCGTTGCTGGGGTTGAAGGCTCGGTTTAGTGTTTGCATTTTCAAATTCGTACATCCTTCAATTTGTCCATGATGGAGCTGCGGCGAATCTTGCCGGCTTTCCGCGCTTGCTCGAGTTGGGCCTTTGTAGGCGCGAGACCGATCGTCACTTGCCTGACGGTAAAGCCCTTGCTCCGGAGGGCTTCGACTTCCCTGCGGCAGTCCTCGGCGTTCAGGTTCCCGAGATGCTGATCCTTCCTGCCGTTCTCGATGCGATCGATCCGCCAGCTTCGGAAATCTTGCATTGGCATCCGGTAGAACTCATAGGCGACGATGACGGACACCGGGCGGAAGCCTCTTGTCGCCGTCTTGATGCGCTCGGCGTTCACCTTGCCGAGGAGCTTCTCGATCATGCGCTGCTGGACGTCTTCGGGGAGTTGTTCTTCGATCGCTGAAGTCATTGCTTCTTCCCCTGGTAGGCGCCTGATTTCGACGGTCTGGTGGGCTGGTATTCATGTTCGGCCTGAGCTGCTTTCCACATGGGCGCGAAGCCGTTGAGCGACTGGTAGCCTTCGACCTCTGGGAGGTATTGAAGGGTCACATCACCCTTGCGGCCGGACCATGAGAAGCGAGCCTTCTTCACCCAGACGACGGTTTCGTTCAGGTCTGGGTCTGGAACATCGATCACCACGCCATGGTCTGGCTTGTTGTACCATGCCGCGGAGCCTTCGATGTCGTAGAGCGTCGGCGTTCTGGCCTCTCCGCCTTTCCCCAACTCCTTGGTCGGGTGGGCAACTACAATCGCCAAAACCTCGTATTTCAGGGCGAAGCGGCGGATCTGGCGCAGCGCCCTGTTGATGTATTGTGTCTCGCTCTCGTTCCTTGGGCGGTAGTGCTCAACCTCGTTCCACGGGTCGATCACCAGCACTCGGATTGAATGCCGCAAGACCGCATCGGCCGCGCGCTCGAGTAACCATTCCAACGTCATATCGTCATCGGCATCGCCCGTGGGATCGGCGTCGATGAATACGAAGTGCTTCTGAATAAACACGTCAGCGTCTGCGACGATATCACGGTTCCATTGCTTGCTCTCGACGCCAGACGCGGCCAGACGCAGCTTATAACGCAGCGCCGGCACCGTCGGGATCTCAAAGGATGCAACGCCTATCCGCCAGCCATTGGCGCGGGCTAGGTTGACGCACATGTTCATTGTCCAGGTTGACTTGCCATGCCCGGGAATGCCCGTTACCACGAGCAGCTCACCGAGCCAGACACGAAGATAGGGGTCGAGATCGGGCCACCCTGTAGAATAGGTTCTCGGCTCGTCCAGCTCGGGATAATCCGATAGCAGGTAGATACCTTTGACCGGGTAGGGCTTCGCTTCCGTCAACACTCGAACGACGGCGTCGGGACCGAAATTCATCCTGACGTCGTTCAGATCCTTGCAACCTTCCGGATAGGTCACGAACGAGCATCGAGCCGCACCGATGCGACGAACAAGCTCGGCAGCAAGGCGACGGCCGGGGCCGTCGTTGTCGACGGCGAGAATGAAACGCTTGATGCGTTTGATCCGGTGGCGATTGTTGAACACAAATTCGAACTTGCCGCGGCTATCGTCTTCCGGCGCCGTATCCTCGACTTGATCGGGGTCTTCGCCGTCTCGAACCGGCGGAGCCCCATCGGGAACACTGACGGTCGTATGAAAGCCACAGTCGATCGAGGTAAGGGCGTCGATCTCGCCTTCGGTGATGATCAATGCTTTGTGGCCGTCCTCCAACGCAGGATCGTCCATGCAGTCGGCGTTCCAGAACGTCTTGCGGCCGTTCTTCCGTTGCCAGAATTTCTTTCCCGGAGCTCGATACTTCTCGGCAACAGCACGACCGCCGTCGATGAACGGAAACACGACGATGTTGCCGGAGACATCAGGCTCGACAACGGTTTGTCCGTCTGCATCCGTTACAGCCTTACCCGTATATGCGCCGGAAAGTGCTGCGACGTTTGGGTCGATCTTCCGGTTTACGAACGCTTGAACCCCGATTTGGCCTAGCTTGGTCGTCAAAGTAGTCGCCTCCATGGAAGCCGCAATGGTGACAGTTGAATTGGATGCCCTGACTGTCTATCCGGACCGATAGACACGGCTCGCGCTTGTTTCGTCTGGTCGCTGAACACTTCGGGCAGATTGTTTTCTGGTTTCCCGATGTGACGCGCCTCAGTTGGATTTTGTAATCTCTCAGGATTTGCTCAGCAGTTTTCATATCCGCGGATCGGGACGCCTCGACCCGCCTCCCTTGTCGCGGATGGCGGCCGCAGCATTCGCTCGCTCGACCGCGCTGCGTTCCTTCTTCGCCAACGCACCGCTGACGGCGTTGAACCAGTTGTTGCCTTGGGCCACTGCCCACTCGTCGAGACCCCAAAGCTCTGCCTCGAGCGAAACGTGGGGAAATGCCTTTTTCCATTTCGCCAAGTCGGCGTCGGTAAGGCGAATTGCCTTGGCCTCGAAGGCATACTTTCCGTCGGCTGCGCTAACAACATCGTCAGATGTTGCTCTTTCTCTTCCCTTCCCTTCCCTTCCCTTCGTTGCCTGTTACATCCTCTATGACATTGCCTGTTACAGCGTCTGTCACAGAGGAATGACGTTGCTGTCCGCGCGCCTCTCTCGCTGCGGCAGTACGCGTTTTGTTACGACGAAGCTTGCTTTCTGCCTCTGTCGCAATCTCTGTAACGGTGCTGTGAAAGACCCGGCCGTCCCGGTGATCCCAGCCCTGCAGAATATCTACTTTCAGCGTTTCCCACTTCTCGGGGGAGCACATGGCCGCGTCGGCTAGAACGTCGTCATCGTCTTCGATGCTGCCGGCTGGGATCTCGTGCCAGGCGCGCATCCACAGGTTCACCATGTAGAAGGCAATCTCTGGATTTCGCTTGCACCTCAGCCACGCCTTCGACTTTCGAAGGCGCTCAATTTGCAGCGGCATGTAGGGGAGGCATTGCACGTCGAGAGCTTCGGTCATCGATCGAGATGACCTCCGGGAGCTCGGGTCTTATGGACGGGAAAAATCGCAATCTTGCGATGAAGCAGAAAATCAGTCGGCGTCACCGGCTTCTCGCCGATAAACATGTTCGCGAAATGGTTCCACGCGATAGCCGCGGTCCGGCCGTCTCGGAAGTCGAGGGTCTTATCGGCCTTGATCTTCGCCAGCCGGAACGTTTCCCAGGCTTCCAGTTGCTCCTCGGTGGTGGCCTTCATGCGCGGTGAGCGTCCGGCGAACGCATTTTTTGCGTCTACGAGGCGCGGTTTAGGACTTGCGGCTTAGTTCATCTGCCATGACGCGCTCGATCATCTCGGGATCGCATTGTTCATCGACGAGGAACTGGCGGATTCCACCATCCCACGTCCGTATGTCGGCCAGGAGATCTCGAAGGTCGTCAATTCCATTTTCGGTCAGGCCTGTTGTGCCATCTTCACTGCCATCGCGGACATATACCAGTTCGCCCTCGGCGATATTGTCTGAGTTGGCGGTCACCTCCTCGATTAATTCGAGGTTCTCGCCGATCATGCCGGCGACTTCTTTCAGCGTATAGATGAACCTCGAGCGTGCCATCACGCAGCCTCGTATCGGTCTTTTGCAGGCGCCCACTGCCACGGTAGCAATTCCTGGAGCCGATCCTTTGGGTGGCTCTGTATCCGGGTCAGGACGTCTGTGAGATAGACCTCCGGATTGTGGCCATGGAGTTTGGCAGTCTCGATGATGGTCAGGATGTTGGCGATGCGCTCACCGCCCTTGTCTGACCCGGCGAAGAGCCAATTTTTTCTTCCGATTCCAAGCGGACGCATGGCTCGTTCAGCTATGTTGTTATCGATTTCGACACGGCCATCATCGATGTAAACGCTCAACGCTGCCCATCGCGAGAGGGCATATCGCATCGCTTCAGCCAGCTTCTGCTTCTGTGGCAGCGTCGAAAGCGTCTCTTCTATCCAGCTCTTGAGGTCCTCCAGAAGGGGCCTGGCGTGTTGCTGGCGCAGTGTACGCCGCTGGTCAGCCGACATGCCGCGGATACGATCTTCGATATCGTAGAGCGTACCGATGCGCGACAGCGCTTCGTCAGCGATTGGAGATGGCTTCAGCTTGATCACATCGTGAAACTTGCGGCGTACATGCGCCATGCACGCAGCCTCGATGATCTGGTTGCCGTAAAGCTTCTTATAGCCACCATAGCCATCCGCGTGCATCACGCCGCTGAAGGCAGCGAGATGGTCGGCTGGATGCGCGCCCTTGCGGTCGGGGCTATAGTAGTAGGCAATGGCTCTTGGAGTGGGATCTTGATAGCCGCTGCCATCGAAGACATAGACCCAGACCCGCCCGGTTTTTGTCTTTCCTCGCCCAGGGTCGAGAACATCCACCGGGGTATCGTCCGTATGTATTCGATCGACCGCCGCGATATGGGCTCTAATCAGCAAGATGAGAGGAGCCAGCAGAACTGACACGCGGCCGACCCAGTCGGCCATCACGGATCGGGAGATATCTATCCCCAGCCGGTCGTACATCTCGGATAGACGGTAGAGCGGGATGTGATCGTCGAATTTGGCGACCATGATATGGGCCAGCAACCCCGGTCCGGGCTTGCCGCGTTCGATCGGCAGGGTCGGCATTTCGCCTGCCACCGTCGTATCGCAGTCCCTGCAGATCATGCGCTTTTCGACGTGGCGGACAATCTTGACGGACGCCGGCACGTGCTCCATCACCTGGACCACCCTGTCAGCGGCCTTCAGGAACGATGTACCACCACAGGTCGGACAATTGCAGGGTGCCGCATAGACCAGTTCTTCGGTTGGAAGACCATCGGGCAATGGTTTGCGCTTCGGCTTGTCCGGTGCGTCGTCCAACTCCGGCAAAGGAGCTTTCCCGGAGCGAAGCTCGGCCTCGGCACGGGAGGCTTCGATCTCCTCCAGCATCAGCTCGAATTGCTCGATCTTGCGGTCGATCTTTTCCGAAGAAGCGCCATGCTGCCGATGGCGGAGCAAATCCAACTGCGCGCGCAGGAGCCCGATAATGGAGTCTCGCTTGCTGACTTCAGCTTCTTGGCTCTCAAGTTTCGCCGCCTGTTCAGCGACGAGAGCGCGCAAAACAGATAGCTCGTCCTGACTGTCCAGCGGCGTCGTTTCCATACCCGCATACGTAGCCGATTTGCGCCGGAAACGCTAGCATTATGCCTCGGATGTCATTGCAAAATATAGCTTTTAACCCGTTCGACCGGGAGCGGAAGTCCACGCAGGTCGGCGCCAGTCGATCCCCTCAACAAGCATCGACAACTGGGCTTGCGTCAGATGCGCAACCCCTTCTTTCGCCGTCGGCCAGGGAAAGTATCCGCGTTCCAAAATTTTGTAAAATAGGCAGAACCCTTGGCCATCCCACCATAAAAGTTTGATCCGATCAGCACGTTTTCCGCGGAAGCCGAAGATTGCGCCGGAACCTGGCGCCTCCTTGATAACCGTCTCAACGAGCGCCGACAGTCCATCAATGCCACGCCGCATGTCGGTCACTCCGCAGGCCAGATAAACCCGCACATTTCCCGAAGGCCCGATCATGCTGCCTCCACACAAGCGACCAGCGACGATAACACCTGGAGATCCATGTCCGCTGCAATTCTTAGCAAGCGGCCATTCCTCAGAACGATCTCAACGTCTTTACACTTCGACCGAACACCGCTCTTCTTGGTATCGTCGCTGTGGCTCGCCGATGCTCCGATAAGCGAGACCGGAATGAATGCGGTCTCCGGAGATTTCAATTCAGGTGGAAAGAACTTCTTTCGCCAGGCGTATATCTGTTGCGGAAGGACGTCGTGCCGGCGCGCTACGTCGGAAACGCTCCCATCCGCACTAAACGCTTCTTGCAAAATCGAAAGCTTCAATTCTGTGGACCATCGACGTTGTCGCTCCGTACCCGTCAGGATCTCAACCTTGGCCATTCATACCCTGTTACGTCACAAATGATTCATCTGTGTCGTAACTTGCGCCAATTCCCCGCCTGACCAAAATCCCCTCACCGGACGCTCACCATGCGCGTGGATTCCGCGCAGCTTTGGCGTCTTCGATCGTGCCAAGAATGTCAGACATCGGCCACTTGGAAAGTGCGCCGATCTTAATGGGTTTGGGAACAGTGCCGTCAGCAACTCTACGATAAAGCGTAGGAACGCTGATCTTCAGGATCGCAGCGGCTTCTTTCTTAGTAAGAAGCGGGTCGGTGATTTGCATTTGTTCAGCCTGTAGCTTGTTTGATACAGGCTGAAATTTGCTGGATTGTTAGACAACGAAATAGTCTACACGATTAAGAAAGCGTTTTGATACGCCGTGTTGATTTCCGTCCTGGCGTCTGGATGTAGGGCTTCTCTTCGGCGACAGATGCCCAATACTGATCGAATTTCCGATTTGAGACGTTTGGAAAAGCGCTCATTATTTGCTTCCTGACGGCGGCTTTATTGAAACTTGGTTCTTCCTCTAAAATGGACACGATCATGTCGCGTGGGCCTTGAAGCGAAGCGGACGAAGCGTCTTCCAATTTCCCCAATGAGTTTCCCTTATGGATCGTTTCAAGCCATTCTTCAGGGGCAATGATAGAACAGCCATCAAAAGGCAGTATCGACGCTATAAAGTCTTCATTGTCGGATGACCCGTATGCGAATCTCTCTGCCTGTTTCGGAACGTTGTCGACGCCCAGGCGACGGAGTGCACTGATACCCGTCTAAAGCCCTTGACGCTTTCTAGATATGTCCTGTGGGCTTGGAGATCGATGCAACCGGTATCCCAGTTGACGACAGGAAACATCAGCTCAATTTTCTGATTGAACCTGTTCATGGTGAATCCACCGCGGGCCACGAATGCCTGCGATTCTAAAAACGGGAAAACCCAATAGTCGTGAGATAAAGCTTCAACGTCAAAAGATGGGATCGGCAAATACAAACGACTTGGTTCTTTACCTCTGCGTCTAGCTTCAGCACCAAGTGCCTCGGCATATGGAGATTCAGGAGATACGGACCAAAACCAATGCGGACTGAGCAATCCTAACGGAAAAGCGAGCCTTACTCCATCCGGCCTCAGAAGCTGTATCCGCTTAGCTCCAGTCGCCCTTAAGCTGGTGAATAGATCATAGACCAGGAACTGAGCGGCGCATTCAACGTTGAATCTTTTCCATTCGTAACTGGTACGCTTCGCCTTTTGCGATCGCTTCGCGCCACCGTCTCGCATCCTCACCTTGAACTCTTTCCCATATAACGCCAGTTGCAGCGCGGGTGAACACTTTGAGCGATTCATATCCATCGACGGCGAACATTCTATCATTCCTTCACAAGCTGGATCACTTGACCGGTTTGGCCTGTGACGTGTTTCGCCCAACGCGCCAGCAGAGTTCGGCGCTGCTCCAAAAAATCAGTTCGTCGATATGCCCGCTCGACAGCGCCGCCGACGATGTGCCCGAGTGTCGTTTCAGCGACGTCGTGCGGGGTATCGGTCGCTTCGGCTATCCAGTCGCGAAGGCTGGACCGAAAGCCATGCGGCCTAGCCGCCATCTTCGCCCGCTCCATCAGCCGCGACATGGTCATATCCGACACAACGCCGCGCTTTACGCTCGGGAAAAGGAAGCCGTCGCGTGACAACTGACGAGCCTGCTTGATGACCTCCAGTGCCTCGTCAGAAAGCGGCACCCGAAAATCCGGTGTCTTGTCCTTCCGCCCCTTCATGGCCTCGCCAGGGATTGTCCAGACATCGCCGTTGATTTGGCTGTCGTGCAGGAAACGCAGGGGGCCAGAGCGGACCCCCGTAAGGATCAGTAGGCGCAACGCGAGATGCGTGACTGTGCCATCGGACAGCGTGCCGTAGAATGCAGGCACTTCGCGCCACGGCATGGCGGGGATATTGGTGGCTTTGTGCCGCTGTTGGCCAAGAAGGGCCCGAGCCTTTTCTGTGGCCTGAATATCAACTTCAAGCCCGAGGGCTGCGGCATGCTTCAAGCAAATGCTAAGGCGGTTTAAAGCTTTCCTCGCCGTCTCCGCCTTCTTATGCCATATGGGCGAGAGGACGTCCCGGATATCGGTCTGATCGATTTCCGAAACTGGAACCTTACCAAGCTTGGGCAGGATATGGATCTCCAGCGGGCTGAACCAACGTCCGGCGACACCGTCTTCCTTCAGCTCTGCCTTCCGGCTTTCGAAAGCGTCTTCAGCTATCTCCTTTAACAAATGCAGGCGTTTTGCGGCCTCTCGCTTCAGCCGTTCCCGTTCTTTGATGGGATCGAGGTTTTGCCGCGTAACTGCCCGCCATTTGGTGGCATCGTCTCGTGCGTCTTTCAGGGAGATATCTGCAATTGGACCCAGCCCCATCTCGCGACGACGACCGTGAACAGTGACCCTGAGCACCCATTGCCCCCCACCGTCTTCGCGCTTATAAAGCCAAAGGCCGCCACCGTCAGCGTACTTTCCCGGTGCCAATTTCTTGACTGAAACGGCAGACAGCCTATTTAACTCGCGACCCATTCAATCCACCTTTCAATCCACCCTTTTGAGTGAGATTTGATGGTATTGAGTGATACATGACGAGTCGTGATTTTACAAGTAAGTCATTGTAAAACAATCATATTGAGGCGTCATGATACGGCTTGAAATGCGGTGATGTGCGATTCCTGTGCCCGTAAGCGGCACCATCTCTTTTCAAAATCGTGTGGAAGCGTATCGCAGTCGCCCAATGTGTCGTTGAAGCGACCTTCAGGAACTCTAGAGCTCCAGCCTACCTGTCTGGCACATGTCACTAATGGCATAGTCACGGAAACGATTGCAGCCCCCATCATCACTAAGCGACACCACATTCCTTGCCGCAAACGGGGAATTCATCCATTCCATTAGGTAAGCTTTGAAACCCGCGCGCGAGTGGCGATGCGGTAGTGTCTCTCAACCGTCAATTCCGACGGGGGAAGAGGAGAGATACAATGAAAATCAAGGGTCTAGTAATTGCAACCGTGTTTGCGCTTTCGTCGATCTCCGGCGTATTCGCTGCGGATAATCAGTCCATCACGGATCAGAGCGGCTGGGGCAACTTCGCTGGCACGGCCCAGAGTGGCAGGGGCAACTTCAGCTTCACTGGCCAGCGCGGCGGCTGGAATGACGCATCAACTGTTCAACATGGCAGATACAACGAATCCGTAACCCTACAAAGAGGTTTCGGTAACGAATCGTATACCGAACAATCGGGCAGAGGAAACATGTCTTTTACCGGTCAGTTTGGCGTTGGCAACGACTCTCAGACCTATCAGTCCGGCGTCGGCAACAAATCCATCACCATTCAACACTAGTCGAGTTCAGTTGAAGGTCAGCGGCGATGCCGCTGACCTCTTTCGCTACGGAGTCCTACAATGATTGCGGCCCTCCCACCCGTACATTGCATCATCGAGCACCATAAGGAGACTGGCGGCGCCATGACCCTGGTCCCGACGATCGAAAGCGATGGTCGCGGTGAAGGAAGCTACCAGTTCGAGATCTTCTCGAATTCCAATGGCAACACCTCAAGCAATGTTCAAGGCGGTGATTTCCAGAAGGCTGACCCAGGACGGCTTGCGCTTTCGCGATCGACCGTCTCCGTGTCGCCGAACGGATGGAGCGCCCGGCTCACCGTCTTTGGTCCGAACGGCGAGAAGCTCTGCGTTGTGTCGGTGCCGTGACATTTATGCACCGTTCGCATGATCTTCCCGGCGGAGGAAACCGCGGCTAATTGATTGTATACTAAATTATAATAGTAATAGACCTCGGTGTGTCGTGCCGGCGTGCTTCGGCGGCCATATTGGGGTGACGAGAGAATGCGGATCTGCCTTGCCGTTCAGTCGCACAAACTGGCTGCGATCATGGTTGCGGCTCTGGCAAGCCTTGCAAGCACCACCTCCATTGCAGTTGCGGACGACATCAAACTGACGCCAACGGCGCAGAATGAGGAACCCGTAGCAAGCTTGCAGATCGGGACCGGGATCAACTGGTTGAGCCTGCCAAGCTGGGGTTCGCGCCGGCCCGATTTCTTCGGAAGCGGAGACAGCAGGGTCGTTGACGATGGCCTCAACCTCGGCATCAGCCTGGATCTGCCGCTTGGGCAGATTGGATCGCAGCCGTTTATCCTGGAGTGGAACGGCAGCATCGCAGACCTTTCTTCCGGTTCCACGGACCGAACGAGCCTTGCCGGGCAAAATTCGCTGAACCTGAGCTTCGGGAACTCGGCGAACGGCAGCATCAATACTCTGACGGCATCACCTACGGGTACGCTGCCTGCGGCCGCGGTGGCAGATGTCACGGTAAACGACAGCGCGGGGGGGACGGCGCACATCCACTCGGCCGCGTCATCGGCGCTTGCAGATGGCCGGATTACACAATTTGCTTCGAGCAGTTCGGTTGCCGGCGGCGTATTTACCGCGCTCGTGACCAATGGCGGCACCCCAAGTGCCGCAGCCTATGCTGCCTATGCCGACAATACCGGTATCACTCTGCGAGCAATCGGCGACCTCAGCAACAGCGCAATCATCGATGAGCGCAGCGAGGATGCCACTGTCATCGATCAGACACTGCTACTCGGCGCTCCGATCGATCTCCAAGGCGGCTGGACGATTACGCCCAAATTCGGCCCGATGTATCGCTCCATCGATCGCGACGTGGATTTTCGCAGGACACTCGTCATAGGGGCCAGCATTCCTGGCACGGTAGTCCCCGAGATCGGCGTCGGGCAGACCGACGAACTTGATGCGCGCTATGTCGGCGCCCTCGCGGAACTGGGCATAAGCAGGGCGCTGCAGCCGGATCTCAGTGTCTCGTTCGATGCGAGATTTGGCGGCGCCTACCTCCATTCCCACTATCGAAGCCATTACTCTGCGATTCTGCCGAGCGTATCGACTGGCGCTTTCGACTTTGTCTCCGAAACGCGCGATGACGCCAGCCTGCTTGCCGGCGTGGGCGCCGGGCTGCGCTACGCGCCAAGCGAGAACCTGGTGGTCGGCTTGGACGCCGGCGTGAACTTCGTCAACAAAGTACCGACGATCAACTATGTCGCGGATGCCGGTGATGGTGTATCGCCCACGATCGGAATGAGTCACGCGATCGACTACAACGTTTCCGTCAGCATTACCTGGCGGTTCTGAGCAACACGTCAGCACATCGCGGAAAGCATCGATAGGCAGTGGAGAAATTGCGTCTGCCGGTTCACCCCGACGCGGGCCATCGCGGAGGCAAGCTGGTTGTGGACCGTGTTCTTTGAGACCCCGCGTTGCCGCGCGATCTCCGATGCCGTTTCTCCCCTCAAAAGGCAATACGCAAGATCGGCCTCTGTCGGTGTCAGGCCAAAGATGGACTTGATGGTGTCTGGCGCCAACAGGCTGTTTCCACCAAGTTCGCGTATCGTGAGCATGTAAACACGCTCGTTGGTGGCAAAGACGTTCTTGAATTGCGATCCTAGGCCAACGCGTCCCGACAGCGCATCGACGCTGACGAGCCATTTGATGTTCTTCACTTTGTCCTCGACCCAGGCAACATGGCGAACGCGTCCATGCGACGCCGCCATGCCGATCAGTCGAGCAACCTCATCCTGAAGAGTGGTATCGACAAAATCGATCACCGAGTCGCTGTATTCGACGAGCAGATGCGACGCTTCGACAAATTTCTCGAAACTGCCATTCGCCAGGCGCACCTGATAGTCTTCCGTGATGATTGCAGAGGGTGCCGAGGAACTGAAGAAGGCACTCTCCATGTGCGCGGATTTCTCCCGCTCCAGAAGTGTCGTTTTCTGTATTGCAAAGGCCGTCTGAAAGTGCGGCAGCAATTTCATCAGCGTTTCGGCCGCTCTGTCCGTATCGCTTCGACCTCCCCGATCGAAATGAAGCACGAGTGCAATGCGGCGCCCGCCTTCCTTGACGAGGACGAGTATAAGAAGGCTGCCCTCGGCACCAAAACATTCGTGCACGGGCACGTCCCATTGCGGATTGAGCTTGGCCTTCAAATCGATCGTCAGGAACGCCCCTTGCCCCAGGGTGAGCGTCGCTGCATGCAATGCGGCGATCATCTGCGGATTGCAGAGGGAGGCTTTCGGAACGCCCTTTGCAAACACGCTCGCGCGCCGATCCTCCGCCCCTTTGAAGCCCACAACTGCACCTGCGGCAGCCTTGGTGATGTCGATCAACTCCGCTATGACCTTTTCCCATTCGGGCGGACTCACAACGGTTTCGTAGATCAACTGTACCAGGGGCAAGCAGATGTCTTCACCAAAGCTATTGATCATCGGACCCACTCCAATGCTGTGGCGAATTTCCAGAGTTTCACGTACGGCCCGCGTCGTTTCATGACGCCGTCCGCCCGATATTGCATACAGCAGCACAATTGCCGCGCTTTCACCTTTATGAATGTTTCAGGCTACCTTCATCGCGGTCCGACCGTGCGGTCGAAGGTGGTTCCCAGCCACTCGCCTGATGGCTCAATGCCTCGGCGGCCTTTAGGAAAGGCCGAAGGGAAGCAAAATCTCCATATGAAACATCGGATATCTCCTCCAGATTGTTTTTATATCTTCAAGTCGTACGGCCACGCCGACAACAAGCAACGCGCTCATTTGGTCAAAGACCAAACCGAGCCATAGAAGCAGCTACCATGTCGAGAATAATCCCAACATCAACTCTAAAAACCTAGAGCTTTCTAAGAATAGCATGCGCCTTCCTGTTGTAAAATGCCTAACATCTATCCACTTCTTACGACAATAGGTATATATATTATTGCAATCTGGTAAAAGCCGCCGACAGCCGGTAATTGAATTTTAACCCTGTTCCATCATCCCGCTGAGGTTTGCGGCGCCTGAAACAGGTGTCGCGCGATGCGCACGCCACTCCCCTTCTACGTGCCTCATTCGTCTCTAATGCCTTCATCGTTTGGTCGGTGAATGGTTTGATGAACGATGCGAGGGCGGTTCGCTCGGCGGTTGGACAAGACCTCGACGGGCATTCCGAGGATGAGCTTGTTGTCCTTGATGAGGATTTTGTCAGCAAGCGAGAGCGACGGGAGCTAGAAGAGCTGGCCGGTGGCGCGGTCGAGGGTGGTTGCGGCGGCGGCGACCTCGACGGTGTCGTCGAGGTCCGGTCCAGAATGCCGCGCCCCTGGCCACCTTCGCCGCGACGCAGGAAAACTGCACTCGTAACCAAACGGATAATAATTGACGGGTTTTCGTTGGCGGCATAGAACGGTGCAACACTTCGCGCCGGCGCGTTTCCCGCCTGCCGACCTGCCGAGCATTTCCGGCACTTCGCGGAGTACCCGGAGAAGATGTCATGTCCACTACAGCTCAGCGCTCGAACCGTGCGCTCGTCGTCGCCATCATCATGCTCGCGACCTTCATGGTCGCCATCGAGGCAACGATCGTCGCGACCGCAATGCCGAAGATCGTCGGGCAGTTAGGCGGTTTTACCTACTACAGCTGGGTCTTCTCGGCGTTTCTTCTGGCGCAGTCGACGACAACCGTCATCTATGGCAAGCTTTCGGACATCTTCGGGCGCAAGCCGGTGCTGATCGCCGGCATTCTGATCTTTCTCGTCGGCTCCCTGTTCTGCGGCCTCGCATGGTCGATGGCGTCGCTGATCGTCTTCCGTCTGCTGCAGGGGCTCGGCGCCGGGGCGATCCAGCCGGTAACGATGACGATCATCGGCGACCTCTTCACGCTGGAGGAGCGGGGTCGCGTGCAAGGGATCATGGCAACGGTATGGGCCACATCGGCGGTCGTCGGGCCGCTCGCCGGCGGTGTGATCGTTGACACCATTTCCTGGGCCTGGATCTTCTGGATCAACCTGCCGATCGGCATCGTGTCGATCGCCGCCTTTGCCTTCTTCCTCAAGGAATCGGTCGCACATAAGCAGGCAAAGATCGATTATCTCGGCGCCATTCTGTTTTCGATCGCCGTCATCGCATTGCTCGTCATCCTCACGGAGGCCGCGGATGCCAAAGCGTGGGTATTGGCATTGCTCGCCCTGGTGTTCGTCGTTGCCGCCGTCCTTTTCCTGCGGCAGGAGAAGCGGGCGGCAGAGCCGATCATTTCCATCGCGCTGTGGAGCCGCCGGCTGGTTGCGACCAGCAACGCCGCCACGCTGTTGGCCGGAATGGCGCTGATCGGTCTATCGACGGTATTGCCCATGTACGTCCAGGGCGTCCTCGGGCGATCGTCGATCGTGGCCGGCTTTACCTTGACCATGCTGGTCGTCGGCTGGCCGCTGGCGGTAATGCTCTCCAGCCGCTTCTTCAAGGCGTTCGGCATCCGCCGGACGCTGCGGGTCGGCAGCCTGATGTTTCCCTTCGGCGCAAGTTTCCTGCTCTTTCTGACGCCCGACAGCCATCCGGCGCTTGCCGGAGCAGGCTCCTTCTTCATGGGCTTCGGCATGGGGCTGATCAGCCTCACCAGCATCGCACTCGTGCAGGACAGCGTCGAATGGTCGATGCGCGGCAGCGCCACTGCCTCGATCATCTTCGCCCGCAGCCTCGGCAATACGCTCGGCGCAACCGTGCTCGGCGCCATTCTCAATGCCGGCATCAGCCATTATGCCGCCGGCGATGCAGCAAGCTCGCTGCATGATGTACTGAACCAGCCAACCGGGCTTTCCGAATTGGCCGCCGATCCCACGATCCGCGCGGTCTTCGATGCCTCGCTTCACTGGACGTTCTGGGGTGTGGCCGTGGTTGCCGTACTGACGTTCCTGTCGGCTTGGCTCATTCCAGTGGGACGTGAACACGGCCGGACGCCGGTTGCCGCAGCGGCCAGCGAAGCGTCGCAATAGATCCTCGCCGCCGCCCCGTTTGATCCTCGAAAGAGGGCAATCCGACGGGTCGGCGCGTCATTTTTCGAGGAACCAGTTCTTTTCTCCTTCGTTGGTCTTCTCATGAATGAAGGAGAATCGACATGCGAAAGACCCTTATGAACTGTACTGTTGCGGCGATGGCGCTCTGTTCGGTCGTCGCTCCTGCCATGGCTGACAGCGTGACCGTGACGCGCGAACACAGCGACGACGATTATGATCGTGTGCGTCCCGGAATTACCATCAACGAGCACGGCATCAGAGTTGGCGCCCTCCGAGATCGTGACCGCTATTATCGCGATCGCTGCTACACCAAGACGGTCACAACAATGACCGATGATGGCGACGAGGTCACCAAGACGGTACGCCGCTGCAGATAACCGCGAATGATGGCCGGCCTCTCGCGCAAAGCTCCCAATCCCGAAATGCGACGCGATGAAGCGCCTCGACCGAGGGGAGAGGACTATTGTCGGTCACGAAGCCTACGAAGCCAAAGGAGAACCTTCCATGCTCCTAAAAGCGATAGGAGCGCCCGTTCGTGCAATCGGACTTGCAACCAGCGCCATGGCGCATCTTGCGGTGGCACCGGTGGTGCCACCGCAAGCGGCGGAGCAAATGCAACCGGCAGCGGCTCTGCAGCGACGCTGGGCATGAAACAACAACTCGCCTGGCATCAACAATAACGGCAATGGCACCGGCATGCCGATGGATCCGAACGCTACCAATAGCGTGACGAGCCCGAACGGGCAGTCGGGCATCTCGGGCGGCGACCTGAACGACTGTGGAGCGCCGCGACTCCAACGGCACATCCAACCCAACGCTAAGCACTACGATGACTTCGCCCGACACGCAGCAGGCGTGCCGATAACCCGGCCTCGGCCGGGTTTTAGATTAACTCTGTGCCAGAAACTCGTCGGAAGGCACCTGCGGAATCGATTGTAGCAACGTCTGCCGCGCCGAGCGCAAATGCAGGCGACAGGAGAAATCGATCGCCCCTTGATCGCGCGATTCCAGTGCGGCGATATAATCCAAGTGCTCGTGAATGGCGCGTTCGTTGCGCTCGCGCGCGAAAGCTTTGTTCCACTGGTAGTGATAGTGGAAGATGATCGCGATCGCATCGTAGAAATCGGCGATGAAGCGATTCTTCGAGGCCCCGTGGATGAGCAGATGGAAGCGTTCGTCGAGGGTGGAGAACTCCTTGTAGCGCGAGTCGAGATCGTGCAGCATCGACTGATGCTCGGCCTTGATGTCCGCCAGCGCGCGCCATGCGTCGCTCTCAGGTGGAAGCTTGCCGAATTCAGCCGCCGAATGCAGCTCGAACATCTCGCGCACGTCGGCCAACTCCAGCGCAAAATCGCGTGTGAATCCCTTGAGGATCCAGTGGCTGTTCGGGCGCTTCTCGATCAGGCCGAACCGCGAGAAGCGGATCAGGAACTCGCGAACGCTCGTGGTCCCGGTGCCGATTTCGCGCGCAAGTTCCAGTTCATTGATCTGCATGCCAGGAGCAGCATCGTCCGACAGAATGCGGCGCATGAAGCTGCGCTCGATGATGTCGTGCAGCGAGTTCGTCTCTTCCGATGGAAAGAAATCGGCCTCGGTCGGCTGCCGCAGGACGACCTTCTGACGCTTGTTCCAGCGAATGATGCCGGCATCGCTGAGCCGTGTCAGGATGGCTCGCGCGGTGCTGCGGCTGATGCCGAGCTGGGCTGCAATTTCCGGCTCGGAGGGCAATGCCGCATCCGTATGCAGGGCCGCAGCATAGCGGTTGTATGCTTCCTTGAAGACTGTATTCTGCCTTGCCATACGCGCCCGCCCTCTTGCCTCGGCAACACGGATCGGCCGGCCGCAGGGCGCGGCGCGAAGCGTGGCAGAAGCTTATCTCTCAGCAATCCTTATCTTATTTTGGATCGCATGCGGCTGTTTGCCTCCCTCGTCCACAGGATCAATAATCCCGTTGACTTGAAAATGTTTATTGTAGATAAAAAACAAAATCAATGAACATTCGCCGACGCAGCGAGTGTTTCCCTAGGGAGAAGAATGTTGACCAAAGACCCCTGGATCATCTTGTCTGCTGGCGATAACGTTGCGGTCGCGACGGCGACAGTCCCCTCCGGCACGACGGTCGCCGGCGTCCAGACACGCGAGAAGATCGACCCCGGCCACAAGATCGCACTGGCCGATATTCCGCTCGGCCAGCCCGTTGTCAAATACGGGCAGGCGATCGGGCGGACGACGGCCGATGTGAAGGCCGGCGACCATATTCACAGCCACAATCTCCATTTCGAAAACGATCGCCTCGCTGCAACCGCCAACTCGGCGCCCGAGGAAGCAAGTGCCGCCGACCGGGCGCGCACTTTCATGGGCTATCGTCGTGCCGACGGTCGCTCGGCGACACGCAACTACATCGGCATCATTGCCAGTGTGAACTGTTCCACCACGGTCTGTCGCGCGATCGCCGAGGAGGCCAACCGGTCGATACTTCCGCATTTCGAGGGCATCGACGGTTTCGTGCCGATCGTGCATGACCAGGGCTGCGGCATGAGCGCCACCGGCGACGGCATGGCGGTGCTGCACCGCACCCTTGCCGGCTATACCAGGCATGTGAACTTCGGCGGCGTGCTGATGATCGGCCTCGGCTGCGAAGTCAACCAGCTCACGCTCTACGGCCAAAGCGGCGCCGGCAATTCCAAGCGCCATTTCAACATCCAGGATGCTGGCGGCTCGCGCCGTGCGGTCGAGCGCGCCATGGGCATGCTTCGCGAGATCGCACAGGATGTCGGCAAGGAAAAGCGGGTGTCGCTGCCGATCAGCGACATCATCATCGGTCTGCAGTGCGGCGGTTCTGATGGCTTTTGCGGCATCACGGCCAACCCGGCGCTTGGAGTTGCCGCCGACTTGCTGGCGGCTGCCGGCGGCACGGCAATACTTTCCGAAACCTCCGAGATCTACGGTGCGGAGCACCTGCTACGCAGCCGTGCCGTCAACGACGAGGTTGCCAGGAAGCTCGACGACAAGATCGCGTGGTGGGAGAAGTACGTGGCGTTGCACGGGGCATCGCTCGACAACAATCCCTCGCCGGGCAACAAGCGCGGCGGCCTGACGACCATCCTGGAAAAATCGCTCGGCGCCGTCGCCAAGGGCGGTCGTTCACCGTTGACGGCCGTCTATGGCTATGCCGAGCGCGTCAGCGCGCCGGGTCTCGTCTTCATGGACACCCCAGGCTACGATCCGGTCTCCGCGACCGGCCAGGTGGCCGGCGGTGCGAACATGATCGCCTTCACCACCGGTCGCGGCAGCTGCTTCGGCTGTCGTCCGGCGCCTTCGATCAAGCTTTCCAGCAATTCGGCTCTCTATGCCTCGATGGAAGAGGACATGGATATCGACTGCGGCACGATCGCGACGGGCGATGCGACGATCAGCGCCAAGGGCCGCGAGATCTTCGACCTGATCATCGACACGGCATCGGGCAAGAAGACGAAGAGCGAAGAGTTCGGCTACGGTGACAATGAGTTCGTGCCGTGGCATCTGGGAGCAACGCTCTAAATCAGACGGATATCAAGTCTTCAGAGGAGGAATGATGAGGACGAGGAGAATCGGCAGGACTGAGCTGGAGGTGACCGAAGTGAGCTTCGGTGGCGCCGCTCTCGGCGGCCTGTACCGCGCCTGCCCGCGCGAGCAGGCCATGGGGACGCTGGAGGCTGCATGGGACAGCGGCATTCGCTACTTCGATGTCGCGCCGTGGTACGGCCTCGGCCTTGCCGAGCGTCGCTTCGGCGACTTCCTGCGCGACAAGCCGGAGAGGGAGTGGGTGCTCTCGACCAAAGTTGGCCGGCTGCTGCGCCCAGTAGCGACGGGGACGGTTCCAGACTACAGCTATGTCGATCCGCTCTCCTTCGATGCCGACTACGACTATTCCTACGATGGCATCATGCGTTCGGTGGAGTTCAGCTACGCCCGTCTTGGACTGAACCGGATCGATATCCTCTATGTGCATGATATCGGTGGGTATACGCATGGCGGGGCGAAGAACGCCGTCCTTCAGAAGCAATTCCTGGATAGCGGTATCAAGGCGTTGGAGGAGCTGAAATCCTCCGGTGCGATCAAGGCCTTCGGGCTCGGTGTCAACGAGGTCCCGGTCTGCCTCGACGTGATGCGCAATGCCGACATCGACTGCATCCTGGTGGCCGGTCGCTACACCCTACTCGATCGGTCGGCGGTTGCTGAGCTGCTGCCGCTCTGCAGGAAGAAGGGCACATCGCTCGTGGTCGGCGGCGTCTTCAATTCGGGCATCCTTGCAACCGGACCCGTGCCCGGCTCGCATTTCGACTACATGCCCGCGACAGATGAAGTGCTCGCCAAGGTCGCGAGCATGGAAAAGATTGCCGTTAAGCACGGTGTGCCGCTGGCCGCCCCTGCCCTGCAATTTCCGCTCCGCGATTCGCTCGTCGCGTCCGTGCTGATCGGCACGGCCAAGGCATCGAGCCTGCAGCGCAACATGGAGCTTTTCGAGCCGGCCTTGCCAGACTCCATCTTCCCGGAATTCGAAGCTCTGACGCTCGTCGCGCCGCCGCTCGGCGAAGACGCCGTGCGTGTTTAAGGACCGACCATGCTCAAAGGTATCCATCCCATCCTCAATCCCGACCTGCTGCGCGCGATCGCCCGCATGGGGCATGGCGACGACATCGTCATTGCCGACGCCAATTTCCCGTCGAGCACGATGGGACCGGAGGTCATTCGCGCCGACGGCGTCAGCGCGACCGACATGGCCGAGGCCATCCTGACACATTTTCCGCTCGATACGTTCGTGCCGGAAACGGCGTGGCGCATGGAGGTGGTCGGCGATCCCAAGGCCGTGCCCGAAGTTTGTGCCGAATTTCAGGAAATCGTGGCGAGGCGGGCTGGCGACTTCAGGATCGCCTCCCTCGAACGCTTTGCCTTTTACGAGCGCGCTCGCACGGCTGCCTATATCGTGGCGACGACCGAATTCCGGCTCTACGGCAACTTGATTTTGAAGAAAGGCGTTGTTCACCCGTATGAAGTATATCGCGGTTGATAGAACTTCAGACTGCGGTTGAATAAACGTAAAAACAACCACTTGCGGCGAACGAAGAAACGTCAATTGAGCCTGCCAAGCTACTTGCAATTTGACTTTCGCTCGGCTAGCTTCTCGTGGTAAATGTTTTTTATCGATAAAAATCGTCCGCATGCGTTCAGCGGTACGGTTTGTCAGGAGGAGAACGCATCTTGGAGGAGAACTACATGCGCATGAAATCCATTCTCTCCCGCCGAGCCTTCACGGCTCTCGCGGGCGCCGCCGTCATCGCCACCGCAATGCCGATGACGTCGTTCGCGGCTGACGTGACGATCCCGATTATTGTCAAGGACACGACGTCCTTCTACTGGCAGATCGTTTTGGCCGGCGCCCGCGCTGCCGGCAAGGATCTCGGCGTCAAGGTGCCGGAACTCGGTGCACAGGCCGAATCCGACATTAACGGCCAGATCAGCATTCTTGAGAACGCGGTTGCCGGCAAGCCGGCTGCAATCGTGATCTCGCCGACGGAGTTCAAGGCGCTCGGCAAGCCGATCGATGAAGCCGCCAAGTCCGTTCCGATCATCGGCATCGACTCGGGTGCGGACTCCCAGGCGTTTAAGTCGTTCCTGACGACCGACAACGTTCAGGGCGGGCGCATCGCAGCCGACGGCCTTGCCGCGGCCGTCAAGGAAATGACCGGAAAGGAAGAGGGCGAAGTCGTCATCCTCACCAACCTTCCCGGCGTCGGCTCGCTCGAGCAGCGCCGCGAAGGTTTCCTGGATCAAGTGAAGACGAAGCATCCCGGCCTTAAGGTCATTGCCGACAAATACGGTGATGGCCAGGCGACAACCGGCCTCAACATGATGACCGATCTGATCACGGCCAATCCTAACCTTGTGGGTGTTTTCGCCTCGAACCTCATCTTGGGACAGGGTGTCGGCCAAGCGATTGCGGAAAACAAGCTCGGCGAGAAGATCAAGGTCATCGCCTTCGACAGCGACGGCAAGACGGTTGGCTTCCTCAAGGACGGCTCGCTTGCCGGTCTTGTTGTTCAAGATCCCTATCGCATGGGCTATGACGGCGTGAAGACGGCACTCGCCGTATCCAAGGGTGAGAAGGTCGAAGAGAAGGTCGATACGGGCGCCAACCTGGTCACGAAGGCGAACATGAGCGACCCGAAGATCGACGCTCTGCTGAACCCGAAGATCAAGTAAGTCATGTGACGGTGGCCGCGCGAGACAAATCCCGCGCGGCCTTTGCTTCACCTGTGTTATCGTCCGCATCAGGAGCGCGGACGGCCGGTGGAAAGACGGCAATTCGCGAGGAGGAGACGCGCCAATGAGCCTGGAAGAGGTCAGTCATCGCCACGATGACAGCGCCACACTGACGGAGGCAAACCGCATTCCCGCGGGCGCCCCGATCCTCGAACTCAAGGGATTGCAGAAGAATTACGGCTACGTGCAGGCGCTGAAACCGGCGACGGTGACGTTCCTGGCCGGCGAGATTCATGCGATCGTCGGTGAGAACGGCGCTGGCAAGTCGACGCTGATCAAGCTGCTGACCGGCGTTATCACCAGAACGGCAGGCGAGATTTTATGGTGCGGTCATCCCGTCGCCCTGGCGACGCCAAATGAGGCGATCGTGCGCGGCATCAACGCCGTCCACCAGGAAGTGGTGCTCTGCCCGCATCTGACGGTCGCGGCCAACCTCTTCCTTGGCGACGAGGTCAATCAATATGGCCTGATGCGCAAGCGAGAGATGGAGAAGATGGCGCAAGCCGTGCTCGACGATCTCGGCTTCGGGCTACCGGCCGGCATCCCGCTCGCCGATCTGACGATCGGCCAGCAGCAGCTCGTCGCGACGGCGCGTGCGGCGATGCGCGGCACCCAGTTTCTGATCTTCGACGAACCGACCGCTTACCTCACGCGTCAGGAATCGGCGCAACTTTTCAAGCTGATCCGTCGCCTTCAGGGCGAAGGCGTGACGATCGTCTACATCAGCCACCGCATGGAGGAAGTGTTCGAGCTCGCGGATCGTGTCTCAGTGCTGCGCGACGGCACGCATGTCGGCACGCGCGCCATCGGCGAGACGAACGAGGCCGAGCTGATCGCCCTCATGATCAACCGCTCGATCGAGCAGATCTATCACAAGGAAGAGATCCCGATCGGAGAAACGATCCTCGACGTGCAGGGCCTTTCCGGGCCTGGCTTCGAGAACGTGTCGCTCTCGGTAAAGGCCGGGCAGATCGTCGGCCTTTACGGCCTGATCGGTGCGGGACGAAGCGAATTCGCGCTGGGCCTTTTCGGCCGGGAAAAGACAACGGCCGGTGAGATCCACTGGATGGGCAGGAAGGTCGATATCAAAAACGAGCGCACGGCGATGGAGCTCGGGATTGCGCTGGCGCCGGAGAGCCGCCGCGACCAGGGTCTTTGCCTCAACCTGCCGATCGGGTTGAACATCAATCTCCCCGTCTTCAAGCGGATGAGTAAGGGCCCGGTTATCAGCCACAGGGAGGAATCGCAGAACGCCGACCAGCAGATCCGAGACCTTTCGATCAAGACGCCAAGCCGGCGCGTCCTCGTTTCCGCGATGTCGGGCGGCAATCAGCAGAAGGTCGTTATCGGCAAGTGGCTGAGCTACGGCGCACGCCTCTTTATCTTCGATGAACCGACCGTGGGCGTCGACGTTGGCACGAAGGCGGAAATCTACCGGCTGTTTGCCAAGCTTCTGAAGCAGGGGGCCGGGATCATCCTGATCTCGTCCTATCTGCCGGAGGTTTACGAACTTGCCGACAGGTTGCACGTTTTCCGTCGTGGCCAGCTTGTCGCCAGTCACGACTTCCACGCGGCAACGCACGAAGAAGTGCTCAGCGAAGCGATCGGCGTCTAAAAGAACAAGAGGGAGAGAGAACCAATGACCGTAGCCCCGACCGAAATCGCTGCGCCGCCGCGCCGGAAAGTGAACATCCTCTTCGGCCTGACCCTTATCGGTCTGCTGGCCTTCCTCTGGATTCTACTCGGCTTCGTGACCGCCAGCTTCTGGACGCCGCTGAACATCTCCAACCTGTTGCGCCAAGGCGCAATGACGGCGATCCTGGCGCTCGGCCAGACCTTCGTGATCATCACCGCAGGCATCGACCTTTCGGTCGGCGCGATCGTCGGCTTCACCAGCGTCATCCTCGCCTGGCTGCTGCAGGCGGGCGTGCCGGTCTGGGCGTCCATCCTGATAACACTGATGATCGGCGTCGCCATCGGCGCGTTCCATGGCTTCGGCATCGTCAAGATGGGACTGCCGCCCTTTATCATCACGCTGGCGACACTCACGTCGCTGCGCGGCATCGGGCTTTTGATCACCAACGGTTCCACGATCAATATCATCAACGAGCCCTTCACCAACTTTGCTCGCGCCGATTTTCTCGGCGTGCCTAGCCTGTTCTGGATGGTCATTCTGGTCGCAGTCCCCTCCTACGTCTTCCTGCATCTGAGCCGTTGGGGGCGCTATCTCTTTGCCGTCGGCTCGAACCGCGAAGCCGCCCGCCTGTCGGGCGTCCGGGTGAACGGCATCATCTATCTCGCCTACATTCTCTCGGCGACGTTCGCTGCGTTCGTCGGCGTTCTGCTTGCCTCGCGCATCGCGATCGGTAATGCGACGCAGGCGGACGGATGGGAGCTGCAGGCGATCGCCTCCTCAGTGATCGGCGGCACCAGCCTGTTCGGCGCTGTCGGTTCGGTTCACGGGCCGCTCATCGGCGCCTTTATTCTGGCGACCATCAACAACGGTGCGAACCTGCTCAACGTCAACTCGTTCTGGCAGCGCATCATCACCGGTCTGCTGATCATCGTGATCGTCTACTTCGATCAGCTGCGCCGCCGCCGCAACCCGTAAGCCCGGCGTGGGGACACGAAGCCGGCCCAGAGGCTGGCTTCTTCAACTTCAGGAATGCGAGACCATCATGAAAGCAGTGCTCTGCCAAGAACCCGGCGTCCTCGAACTCGTGGAGCGCCTTTCCCCCGGCACGCCGTCAGCCGGCTGGGTCCGCCTTGCGGTCAGCCATGTCGGCATCTGTGGCACTGACTACCACATCTTCGAGGGCAAGCATCCGTTCCTCGAATATCCGCGCGTGATGGGGCACGAGATCTCGGCGACGGTTCTGGAAGCCGGTGACGGCGTCGCCATGGCAGTTGGCACGCCTGTCATCGTCAACCCCTATCTTTCGTGCGGCAACTGCGTCGCCTGCCGCCAGGGCAAGCCGAATTGCTGCATAGACATCAAGGTACTCGGCGTGCACACCGACGGAGCTTTTTGTGATGAGATCACGGTGCCGGCTGGCAATCTCTATGCAGCAAAGGGCGTGAGCCTGGAGGCCGCAGCGACGACCGAGTTCCTGGCAATCGGCGCCCATGCCGTTCGCCGTTCGATGGCGCCGACCGGATCACGCTCACTCGTCATCGGTGCAGGTCCGATCGGGCTCGGGGCCGTGATCTTCTCGCGGATTGCCGGGCATGACGTGACACTGCTCGACACCAGCCGGGAGCGGTTGCAGATGGCTGCCGATCGGTTTGGCTTTTCTTCGGGCATCGTTGCCGACGAAAATACTTCCGAGGCAGTCAAGGCCAAAACCGGTGGCGATGGTTTCGACGTCGTCTTCGATGCCACCGGCTATGGCCCCTCGATGGAGAAGGCCTTCGGCTTCGTCGCCCATGGCGGCGCGCTGGTTCTGGTCAGCGTCGTGAAAGACGACATCCGGTTTTCCGACCCGGAGTTTCATAAGCGCGAAATGATGGTGGTCGGCAGCCGCAATGCGACCCGCGTCGATTTCGAACATGTCGCGGATTCGATGGCCAAGGGCCTCGTGCCCGTCGAACAGTTGATCACTCACCGAACGACCCTGGCGGATGCACCGCGCGACTTGGCACGCTGGGCGCACGAAAAAAGTGGTCTGATCAAAGCTGTTATCAAGGTCAGCGCCTAAATGGCCTCGATCGCCGCCCGCATCTGACGGACGACGTCAGCATCCGTCCGGCTCGTCGTCGCTGCTTCGAAGCCGAAGGCAACGGCCCGTGGATCGATGCTGTCGACCCGTGAGCTGCAAGAGGCGTGAACCTCGCTCGCCCCTGTGGCTCGCAGTATATCGGCGACGTTGCCCGGTCTTAAGCCACTGCCGGGCATGATCGAGATACGGCCAGCCGCCTTGCTGGAAAGACGGCTCAACGTCTCGAGGCCGTCGATTGCCTTCGGCACGCAACCTGATGTCAGGATGCGCTCGCAGCCAAGCTCGATCGCCTGTTCCAGCGCCGCATCGGCATCCGGGACGAGGTCGAAGGCCCGGTGGAAGGTCGATCCAAGTCCCTCGGCGCGAGCCTTTAGCCGGCTGATCAGAGGCATATCCAATGTGCCGTCCACGCGATTGGCGCCGATGACAACTCCGGCGAGGCCAAAGGCGCGCACGGCATCGATATCGGCCGTCATCGCCTCCTCGTCAGCCGCATCGAATACGAAGGGCCCGGGATGCGGCCGGATCATCGCATAGACGGGAATAGGTGCTGCGGAAGCAGCCTTCATGAGCCCTGCAAGCGGCGTCAGTCCACCAAGCTCCAGAGCCGAGCAGAGTTCGATGCGACCGGCGCCGCCCAAGATTGCAGCCGCAAGGCCCTGTGGGCTGTCCACGCATACTTCCAGCAAAACGGCCACGCTCGAATCTCCTTCTCCGCCACTGTCTCTTTAAGCGAAGGCAGTCTCTTGCGCGACGGGCTCGGCAATTATTTTGGCGACGGCGTCGAGGATCATGGCGCTTGCATCCGCTGAGGCTTTCCGATGGTTGAAGGCGATGTGATAGGACATCGGAATATACTCGTCGAGCTCGACGATCCGAACCTTGCCCGCAATAGGCATGGCGCTGACGCGGCCGAGAAACGAGATGTAGCCGTGGTTGGCGACAAGGTCGACGATGACCGGTAGCGAGTCGGCGGCCGTGATATCCTGGTTTCGGTATCGGCGATTGTTGGTGCGCTCATGGCTCAGCGACATCGTGGCGTGTCCGAGACCGGTGCGCGAACTCGGCGTGCAGATCGCGTGCCTTTCGACAAGTTCGGCCACCGTCCGCTCGCGGCTCTGCGGCGGCGCGATAAGAACCATATTCGTCTGCAGCAGTTCGCGGTGCTGGAAACGCTCAAGGCCGAAGACGGAATCGAGAATTGCAACATCGATACGGCCAGCTTTGAGGGCTTCGCGCAAATCATCCGCGGTCATCAACACCAGCGAGATCGCGTTCTTATTGCGGCCGGCATTCCATTCGGCGACGAGCGCGCCAAGGCATCGCGCAACCCAACTTTCCGATCCCGTTGGAATGATCGAACCGATGCGCAGCGCCCGCGCCGTGCGCTGATAGCGCTCGTCGGCGGATGCCTTCAGTTCATTCCATCCCTGAGCGATTGCCTGGAAGATGGCATAGACCTGGTTGCCCTGCTCGGTCAGCGCAGAGCCTTGAGCCTGCCGCTCGAACAGGCGATGACCCAGCGCCTTCTCCAAAGTCGCGATCTGAAGCGAAAGCTGCGGCTGACCAAGCTTCAGCCGCCGCGCCGCACGGTTGATGCTGCCCTGATCGGCGACCTCGAGAAAACGCTCCATGGTGGCGATCTTGAACGGCAGGCGCGATGGCCTGTCAGTTCCCATCCATCCCGCCAGCGCCTCGGCCGACTGCACAATCGGCCGGAGCTTTTCACGCACGTCGTCGCTGGCAAGCAACGTCGCAAGCTCGCCGGAACTGCGCTCGGTCAGTTTGAGCGCCAATTCGGTCTCAAGGTTGCGGACTGCCGTCGAGACGGTCGATGCCGAAAGTGAAAGGTTTCGTGCCGTTTCTCTGACCGAGCCGGACGAGAGCACGTGACTAGCAACAAACAACGTGCCGAGCTGCAACCGCTTTCTCCGTAACGATATGAAAAATCGAACGATATGATGTGTTCGCCAAAAAAGATATCCCTGTCGCGAAATCAGAAGGCTATCGTTCTTGCCAAGAACAAAACCGGGCGTGGCAGTAGAACCACAAAAGAGCACCGGACATCTGCGGAAACGCCCAAGGGAACAAAAACAAATCGCGGCGGCGATGGAAAAGGAAATGCATTTTCGCGCAAGCGTTTGCATTCACCGCCATAATCACGCCGCGACCGCAAAACTGGAGAGGCTTGCATCGATTTTTTGAACGCGAACGCTATTTCCATCACGCACGTATTTCCGGCATGATCGCAGCGGGGCTGCTTTCGCCGGTATTTTATACGTGGGAGCCTTCCGCCGGGGCTTTCCATGCAGTCAAACGGTGTAAATCAAGGGGACAATCCATGCTGAAGAAATTCGCTCTTGCCGTTTCGCTCTCCGCTTTTGCGGCAGGCGCGGCCCACGCTGCAGACGTCGTCGTTTCATCGAAGATCGATACTGAGGGCACGCTGCTCGGCAACGTGATCGTGCTGGCGCTCAATGCAAGCGGCATCAAGACGCAGGACCGCGTTGCGCTCGGCACGACGCCGGTTCTTCGCAAGGCGATCACCGCCGGCGAGATCGACATCTATCCGGAATATACCGGCAATGCCGGCTTCTTCTTCAACAAGGCTGATGACGCAGCCTGGAAGAACCTCGAGCAGGGCTACGAGCTTGCGAAGAAGCTCGACTACGACGCCAACAAGATCGTCTGGCTGACTCCATCTCCGGCCAACAACACCTGGGCGCTCGCCGTACGCAACGACGTCGCCGGTCCGAACAACCTGAAGACCATGTCCGATTTCGGCAAGTGGGTCGCCGGTGGCGGCGCTGCCAAGCTTGTGGCTTCCGCCGAGTTCGTCAACTCGGCCGGCGCGCTTCCGGCGTTCCAGACGACCTATGGCTTCGCGCTGAAGCCGGATCAGGAAATCGTTCTGTCGGGCGGTGACACGGCCGCTACCATCAAGGCGGCAGCCGACCAGACGAACGGTGCCAACACCGCCATGGTCTATGGCACGGACGGCGCAATTCAGGCCGCCGAGCTGACGGTTCTCGAAGACGACAAGAACGTGCAGCAGGTCTATGCGCCGACCGCGATCATTCGCGAGGAAGTGCTGAAGGCAAACCCGAAGATCGAGGAAGTCCTTGCACCAATCTTCAAGAGCCTGAGCGCCGATGAACTGCGCAAGCTGAACGGCAAGATCCAGGTGGATGGCGAACCGGCGAAGTCCGTTGCTGAGGGCTACCTGAAGGAAAAAGGCTTCCTGAAGTAATCTCGTCGCCCGAAGCTCCGCCCTGCCCGCGGGCGGAGCAGCCTTTCTGACCGGACAGGGATGGATCGATGGAAGAAACCTTAGCGGTCCGCAAGCTGGACCGGCTCGGCGTGGTGCTTGTGACGGCCGGTGTCGTCGCAACTGCGCTCCTGCCTTTCATCTATGTGAAGGCAAACCGCATCGCCGCCGGAAAGCCCATGCTGCTGATGCAGCTTCTGGACCAGCCGTCCGCCGTCATCCTGACAATCCTCCTCATCGTCACCGCTCTGTCCGTTCTATTTCTGCAAAATGCGCTGCTGCGGCTGGTGATTGCGACCCTCTGCTTTGCGGCGCTGCTTGCGACGATCGGGCTTGCGGCTGCAGCATTCACACCGCCGAACAGCAATGCCGCACGCATGACGCCTGGCGGCGGATTCTGGGTGCTGTTCGCGGTCATCGGCCTCATCATCTCGGACGCGCTCGTAAAGATCAGGCTTACCCCGTGGATGCGGATCGCAGCCCTTGCCGCCTACACCGGCCTGCTCGGCATCTTCCTCACCTCGGGTCTGCTCGACAATCTCTCGATCATGAAGGAATTCGCGACCCGGTCCGCGCAATTCTGGACCGAGGCGGTGACCCATCTGCTTCTGGCACTCGGCTCGCTGGCGATCGCCGTCGTCATCGCCCTGCCGCTCGGCATCATCTGTTTCTGGGTACCAAAACTGCGCGCTGCCGTCTTGCAGGCACTGAGCCTGATCCAGACGATCCCGAGCCTTGCGCTTTTCGGTATCCTGATGCTGCCGCTCGGCTATCTCGCGACGCACGTTCCTGCTGCAGCCTCCATTGGCATTCGCGGCATCGGCGCTGCGCCGGCGCTGATCGCGCTCATCCTCTATTCGCTACTGCCGATCGTTGCCAACACGGTCGTCGGTCTTCAGGGTGTTGATCCCTCAGTCCGCGATGCCGCCGCGGGGATGGGATTAACGCGCCGACAGGTCCTCACCGGCATCGACCTGCCGCTTGCCTTTCCCGTCATTCTCACGGGCATCCGCATCGTCCTTGTGCAGGCGATCGGCCTGGTAACGGTGGCGGCGCTGATCGGTGGCGGCGGGTTCGGTATCTTCATCTTCCAGGGGCTTGGTCAGACGGCCATGGACCTCGTTCTGCTCGGCGCCGTGCCGACCGTTTTCTTCGCCTTCTCTTCGGCCGTCATCCTCGATGCGGTCATCGACAGCATACGGGGATCCGCCGCATGAGCATGATCGAGATCAGGAACGTTACCAAGCGCTACGGCGCGGCAACCGTCGTCGACAATGTCTCGATGGATGTCGAGAAAGGCTCGATCACCGTCATTGTCGGCACCTCGGGCTCGGGTAAATCGACGCTGATGCGGATGATCAACCGTCTCGTGCCGATCACAGCGGGTGAGATTTTTGTTGGCGGCCAGAACATCATGGACGTGCCGGTGACGGAACTTCGCCGCAAGATCGGCTACGCCATCCAGGGCCACGGTCTCTTTCCGCATCGGACAGTCGCACAGAATATCGCCACGGTGCCGCAGCTTCTCGGCTGGGACACGACAAAGATCAACAGCCGCGTCGAAGAACTGCTTGGCCTCTTCAACCTCGATCCGGCGACCTTTGCCGAAAAGTATCCGCACCAGCTTTCCGGCGGCCAGCAGCAGCGCGTCGGCGTTGCGCGAGCGCTGGCGGCGGAGCCGGAACTGCTGCTGATGGACGAGCCGTTCGGCGCGCTCGATCCTGTCATCCGCGGCAAGGCGCAAGACGATCTCCTCGCGATCCAGAAACAATTCGGCACGACGGTGGTCCTTGTCACGCACGATATGGACGAGGCCTTCCACCTCGGCAACCAGATCGCCGTCATGAGCGCCGGCAAGCTGCTGCAATGCTCGACACCGGAGAAAATCCTGACCGAACCGGCCGACCCCTTCGTGCAGCAACTGACCGGCACCTCCGACCGGGCGCTGAAACTGATGTCGCTGCTGCCGCTGAAGGAAAGCATGGAGCCGGCAAAGTCGGGTCTGGCCTACGCATTGCCGCAATCGCTCAGCCTGCGCGATGCTCTGGCCGAGATGATCTGGCAAGGGGTCGGCGAAGCCGCCGTCCAGGACGCCGACAAGGCGCCGGTCGGCTCGATCTCGATGACACGGCTGCTCGAGCTGGGCCGCAAGGCATGAAGCTCGTCTTTGCGAACCTATTCCGTGTTGGCGCTCTGCTATTGCTCCTGATCCTGCTGTTCAGGACAGAGTGGCTGTCCTTTCTGCTGGTGCCGTTGACGAGCAACAATGCGCCGGTCGTCTACACGCAAAACAGCCTTCCTCAGCTTGCCGCTTCGCATCTCTTCCTTGTGGCGATCTCGATCGCGGGCAGCGCGGTCCTCGCGATCCTCGGCGGCATTTTCGTTACCCGCAAGAGCGGCGAAGACTTCCTGCCGTTGTCGCGGGCGATCGCCAATGCCGGCCAGACCTTCCCGCCAGTCGCGGTGCTCGCCTTGGCCGTGCCGGCGACCGGATTCGGTGCCGGACCGACATTGATCGCCCTCTTTCTCTATGGCCTGCTGCCGATCTTCGAGAATACTGTCTCCGGCCTGAAGCAAGTCTCTCCCTCCGTGCTGGATGCCGCCGACGGCATGGGAATGAATGGCACGCAGCGGCTCTTTCGGGTGGAACTGCCGCTCGCCCTGCCGCTGATTCTGGAGGGCTTAAAGGTTGCGACGGTCATCAACATCGGCACCGCGACGATCGGCTCGACGGTGGCGGCCAAGGGGCTTGGCGAAGTCATCATTGCCGGACTGATCTCCGACAACACCGCCTTCATCCTGCAAGGCGGTCTGATCGTCGGCCTGATGGCGGTGCTGATCTATGATGCGCTGGGGCTTATCGAAAAAGCGATCACGCAAAGAATTGGCTTGCGCCCGGCATGAGGCGGCGGCTACCAAGACTGCCTTGATATCGGCAATGGGAGGCAGCCTTGGCCAAGATGATTCACTCCATGATCCGCGTTCTCGACGAGGCGCGCTCCGTCGAGTTCTACGGCAAGGTCTTCGGCCTCAAAGTCGCCGATCGCATCGACTTCGACACCTTCACGCTGATCTACATGAGCAATGACGAGACCGGCTTCGAGCTGGAGCTGACGGTCAACAAGGGGCGCACCGAGCCCTACGATCTTGGCAACGGCTATGGGCATCTTGCTCTCTCCGTCCAGGAAGTCGAAGTCGAGCACAAGCATCTGACGGAAGCGGGATTGAACCCCGGCAAGATCGTCGAGCTCAATCGCGACGGCAAGCTCTTGGCGCTGTTCTTCTTCATCACCGATCCTGACGGCTACAAGATCGAAGTCCTGCAGCGCCACGGCCGCTACCTCTAAGAGTTCCCCATGATCGAAAAGATCGAACTGAACCGGGGCTGGACTCTTATCTGCAACGTTGCAGGCCGACACGACCTGCCAACCGAAATTCCGGCCAAAGTGCCGGGCTGCGTGCATCTCGACCTTCTGGCCAACCGGCTGATCCCAGATCCTTATCTCGACGTCAACGAGATCACCAACGACTGGGTCGGGAAGCAAGACTGGAGTTACCGCTGCGTCTTCGATGCATCGCCGGACGCCGGAAAAGTCCGCGAGCTGGTGTTCGACGGTCTTGATACGGTCGCGACGATCGCGCTGAACGGCGAGGAACTCGGCCGCACCTCCAATATGCACCGCACCTATCGCTTCGATGTCTCGGAGCGGCTGAAACGAGGCTCGAACGAGCTCGTTGTGACCTTCCGCTCCGCCTATGCCTATGGCGCAGAGATGGAAGCGCATTACGGCTACCGGCCGAACAACTATCCCGGCCCCGGCAATCTGATGCGCAAGATGGCCTGCAACTTCGGCTGGGACTGGGGGCCGACGCTGGTGACGGCGGGTGTCTGGAAGCCTGTGCGGCTGGAAAGCTGGAACCAAGCGAGGCTCGCGGAGACGCGGGTTTCGACAACGCTGGCTGGCGGCGACGGGCGTGTGACGGTTCGCGCGCGCATCGAGCGGCAAGACGGCGTGGGTGCAAGGCTCGTCGCAAGCATTGCCGGCATCAGCCATGTTGCCGAGCTCGTGGAGGGATCGGACGAAGTCGAGTTCCAGCTGACCGTTCCTGCACCGCAGATCTGGTGGCCGCATCATCTTGGTGCGCAACCGCTCTATGCGCTGCGGATCGAATTGCGTGATAGCGTAAGCGATGACTTACTCGATGCCTACGTCAAGGAGATCGGCTTCCGCTCCGTCAGGCTCGATACCGCACCCGACGAGCACGGCTCCGCCTTCACTTTCGTTATCAACGATGTTCCGCTCTTCCTCTGCGGCGCCAATTGGATTCCGGACGACTGCTTTCCCTCTCGCGTCACGGCGGAGCGCTATGCATCCCGGATCGAGGAAGCCAAGAAGGCCAACGTCAATCTGCTGCGCGTCTGGGGCGGCGGCATCTTCGAACGCGACGAGTTCTACGAGGCCTGCGACCGCGCCGGCATGCTCGTCTGGCAGGATTTCCTTTTCGCCTGCGCCTCCTACCCCGAGGAAGAGCCGCTGCGCAGCGAGGTCGAGGCGGAGGTGCGCGACAACGTCGTGCGCCTGATGCCACACCCGTCGCTGATCGTCTGGAACGGCAACAACGAGAATATCTGGGGCTTCGACGAGTGGGGCTGGCGACCGATCATCAAGGAGGGCGAGAGCTGGGGGCTCGGCTATTATCTCGACATTCTGCCGAAGCTTTGCGCAGGGCTCGACCCCGATCGGCCATACTATCCCGGTAGCCCCTATTCCGGCACGATGGAGATCGATCCCAATGCCGACGAGCATGGGTGCAAGCACATCTGGGACGTGTGGAACGATGTCGGCTACGAGGTCTATCGCAACTACATACCGCGCTTCTGCTCGGAGTTCGGCTGGCAGGCGCCGCCAAACTGGGCGACGATCGAGGAAAGTGTGCATGACGCGCCGCTCACGCCGACCTCGAATGGCGTCTTCCACCATCAGAAGGCGACCCAGGGCAACGACAAGCTGATCCGCGGCCTTGCCGGGCATCTTCCGGTCCCACAGACCATGGATGACTGGCACTTCGCCACGCAGCTCAACCAGGCGCGCGCCATCCGTTTCGCGATCGAGCACATGCGCTCGCACCGCGCCGTCTGCAAGGGCGCCGTCGTCTGGCAGTTCAATGATTGCTGGCCGGTGACCTCCTGGGCGGCACTCGATTCGGCCGGACGCCGCAAGCCGCTCTGGTACGCCATGCAGCAGGCTTTCGACCCGCGGCTCCTCACGATCCAGCCACACGCCGGCGGACTGGCGGCCGTAGCCGTCAACGAGCGGACGCTGTTCTGGCGGGCGAAGATATCAGGCAATCGCCTGCGGCTGGACGGAACGGTGCTTGCCGAATTCGAGTTCTGGCGGCAGCTCTGCGCCCGCTTCGAGGCAAAGGAATTTCCGCTACCGGCTGATATCGCAACGCCGGGCAATGCTGACAGCGAGGTCATCGTCGTGCAGATGCTCGACCGGCGTGCGTTCCACTATTTCGTGGAGGATGTCGACCTCAAGCTTCCGCAGCCGAAACTGTCGGTCGAGACGAGCCCCAGCGTGGGTGGTTATGCGGTGAAGGTAACAGCCGAAACGTTCCTGAAGGATCTCTGCCTGATGGCGGATCGTCTCGACCCGACTGCTGTCGTCGATTCCATGCTGGTGACGCTGCTGCCTGGCGAAAGCCACGTGTTCCAGCTGCAGACCGCAAACCCGCTGTCGGCGGGCGATATCACCATCGGCATTGTACTGCGGTCGGCCAACGATCTCGTCAACGCAAACTGAAAAGGCCCCGTCTGCGACGGGGCCCATCCAAGTCGTTTTACCACGCCCCGCGCCCAAAGAGTTCTTGTGGCGCAGCGCATGTACCCGCGATCAATGGACCGCGCGTATGCGGACGACGTTACATCCAGTAGGGTGGCACGCCATAATAGTCATAAACTCGGCGGCCATTATCGTTGTACCAGGTGTCGTCATCATCCGCATAGCTCGGCGCGCCTTCGATCTGCTCCTTGGTCGGGTCGATGCGGTAGCCGTCAAGCTGGGTATCGTAGGTCAGCTTTTCCCACGGCAGCGGATAGTGATCGTGGCCGATGCCCATGAAGCCGCCGAACTCGAGCACGGCGTAGGCAACGCGGCCATCCTGCTTGCCGAGGATCAACCGTTCAATCGAGCCGATATGCTTGCCATCGGCGCCATATACGCGGGTCCCTTCCACGCGGTCGCTGGCAATCAACGTCGGCGTATCCTTCACATTCGGGTCACGGCGCGTGTTGTCGGCGTCCTGGTGCAGCATCGTGCACCTCCTTCTTGTTTCCTCGTGGTTGGTCCACGGTTTGACAACGCCGCCCTGAACTCAAGGTTCCCGATTCAATGAACCTCATCATCGACACGGCAATATTGACGTTTACGTCAAGGTTAGTGTAACTCTAATCTCAGCTTGAACCATTCAGGCGATGACATAAGCTGCCGTGTTGGAAGATGGAGGATCGTCCAATCGGCTTGCCGGTGGGACCGGCCGGCAGCGAGAGGGAGAGAGACAAGATGAACAGCATTTCCGTCCATCCAGGCGGTGCGAAGCCCGAAAAACCCTGGCTTGCCACCTATCCTGACAGCGTGCCGGCGCAGCTTCCCCCGCTGGAATACGAATCATTGGCGGAACTGCTTGAGAAATCCTGCGCGCGCTATGCCAATCGCACCGCCTTCTCCAGCATGGGCAGGACGCTGACCTACGGCGAGCTTGAACACCAGACGCGCAAGATCGCGGCATGGCTTCAGGCCCTCGGCCTCGAGAAGGGCGACCGTGTCGCCGTCATGATGCCGAACGTGCTGCAGAACCCGGTCGCCGTCTACGGCATCCTGCGCGCCGGCTTTGTCGCGGTGAACGTCAATCCGCTCTACACGCCGCGCGAACTCGAACATCAGTTGCGGGACTCCGGCGCCAAGGCGATCTTCGTGCTGGAGAATTTCGCGCGCACGGTGGAGCAGGTGTTGGTCAAGACCGACGTGCGCCATGTCGTCGTCACCTCACTCGGCGAAATGCTGGGCGCCAAGGGTCTGATCGTCAATCTGCTCGTGCGCAAGGTGAAGAAGCTCGTTCCCTCCTGGTCCATCCCGCAGCATAAGACCTTCAAGCAGGTGCTGGGCGAAGGCGCGAGTAAGGCCCTGAAGCCCGCAGGCCTCAAGGGTGACGATATCGCCTTCCTGCAATACACTGGTGGCACGACGGGCATCGCCAAGGGCGCGGTGCTCACGCACAAGAATCTGCTGTCCAACAAGCTGCAGCTTGAACTCTGGCTGCAATCGGCCTTTGACGGGAAGCCGCGCCCCGAGGTGCTGAATTTCCTCTGCGCGTTGCCGCTCTACCATATCTTCGCGCTGACAGTGAATTCGCTGATGGGCATGTCGCTCGGCGCCCACAACATCCTCGTCGCCAACCCACGCGATATTCCGGCGCTGGTCAAGGAGTTCGGGAAGGTCAAGGTCCACATATTCCCCGGCCTCAACACGCTCTTCAACGCGTTGATGAACAATGCCGATTTCGCCAAGGTCGACTTCTCCTCCATGGTGATGTCGCTTGGCGGCGGTATGGCGGTACAGCGGCCGGTTGCGGAGCGCTGGCTGAAGATCACCGGCTCGCATATTACCGAAGGCTATGGTCTCTCTGAGACATCGCCGGTGGCAACGGCAAACCGCTTCGATTCGGCGGAGTTCACCGGCTCGATCGGGCTGCCGATCCCGTCCACCGAACTTGATATTCGCGACGAGGACGGCAACTCGCTGCCGCTTGGCGACATAGGAGAGATTTGCATCCGCGGTCCGCAGGTGATGGCCGGCTACTGGAACAAGCCGGAGGAGACGGCGCGGGTGATGACGCCGGACGGCTATTTCCGCACCGGCGACATGGGCTTCGTGGATGCGCGCGGCTACACCAAGATCGTCGACCGCAAGAAGGACATGATCCTCGTGTCGGGCTTCAACGTCTATCCGAACGAGATCGAGGAAGTGGCGGCAATGCATCCAGGCATTCTCGAAGCGGCAGCCGTCGGCATTGCCGACGGCCATTCCGGCGAGGCGGTCAAGCTCTTCGTGGTGCGCAAGGATCCGGCATTGACGGAGGCGGACGTGAAGGCCCATTGCGCAGCAAACCTCACCAACTACAAGCGGCCGCGCTTCGTGGAATTCCGCACCGAACTGCCGAAGACGCCGGTCGGAAAGATCCTGCGCAAGGATCTGCGCGGCTGATTTTGACGGTTGCGTGAAATTACGGGCCATCCGCCGCCGCGGGTGGCTTTTTTGCGCTTCGACACGTCGCCGAACTTGATTTGCGCCCTACAAAGCGAATAGTTTCCGCGACCCTCTCGCCCTGAAAAGGAGCCTCCCATGAATGCCATCGTCGAACAATTGAAGAGCACGGCGACCGCCTCCAAGGCAACGGATCTGCGCGCCGCCTTCGTCGCCGACCCGCAGCGTTTCTCGCGCTTCAGCGTGTCACTCGACGACCTGTTGATGGACTATTCCAAGACGTCCGTGAACGACGATATCCTGGCCCTGCTGGTCAAGCTCGCCGAAACGGGCGGCGTCGAAGCCAAGCGTGACGAGATGTTCTCCGGCAAGGCGATCAACTTCACGGAAAGCCGCGCCGTCCTGCACACCGCGCTGCGCAACCGCTCCAATACGCCCGTTATCGTCGATGGCAAGGATGTCATGCCTGACGTCAATGCCGTGCTTGCCGCCATGGGCAAGTTTGCCGACGGAATCCGTTCGGGCAGCCTGAAGGGGGCGACCGGCAAGGCGATCACCGACGTCATCAACATTGGCATCGGCGGTTCCGACCTCGGCCCCGTCATGGCGACGCTGGCGTTGGCGCCTTTCCATGATGGCCCCCGCGCGCACTTCGTTTCCAACATCGACGGCGCCCATATCGCCGACACGCTGAAGCTCGTTCAGCCTGAAACGACGCTTTTCATCGTCGCCTCCAAGACATTCACGACCGTGGAAACGATGACCAACGCGCAGACGGCGCGCAAGTTCATTGCCGACGCGCTCGGCGAGGCGGCCGTCCAGCATCATTTCGCTGCCGTTTCGACGGCACTCGACAAGGTCGCCGCCTTCGGCATCGGGAGCGAACGCGTCTTCGGCTTCTGGGATTGGGTCGGCGGCCGCTACTCGATCTGGTCGGCGATCGGCCTGCCGCTGATGATCGCTGTCGGGCCGGAAAATTTCGGCAAGTTCCTCGACGGCGCGCATGCTGTCGACAATCACTTCCGTCAGGCGCCAATTGCCAAGAACCTGCCCATGCTGCTCGGTCTGATCGGCTTCTATCATCGCAATGTGCTCGGCTATTCGACCCGCGCGATCCTGCCCTACGACCAGCGCCTGTCGCGCTTCCCGGCCTACCTGCAGCAGCTTGACATGGAATCGAACGGCAAGGGCGTGACGGTCGACGGTACGCCGGTCGAGGGCAATTCCGGCCCGGTCGTCTGGGGCGAGCCAGGCACCAACGGCCAGCACGCCTTCTACCAGCTGATCCACCAGGGCACCAGCGTCATCCCGGCCGAGTTCATGATCGCGGCAAACGCTTTCGAGCCAAATCTGCGCCACCAGCACCAGCTTCTGATGGCAAATGTGCTCGCCCAGTCCGAGGCGCTTATGAAAGGCCGCACCTTCGAGGAAGCGAAGAAGCAGCTGACCGATAAGGGCATGGACGACAAGAAAGCGGACTTCATCGCGCCGCACCGCGTCTTCACAGGCAACCGTCCGTCGATCACCTTCGTTTACGATAAGCTGACGCCCTATGCGCTTGGCCGCCTGATCGCTCTCTACGAACACCGCGTCTTTGTTGAAGGCGTGCTCTTCCGCATCAACTCTTTCGACCAATGGGGCGTCGAGCTCGGCAAGGAACTGGCGACCGGCCTGCTGCCCGTCGTGGAAGGTAAGGAAAGCCCTTCCGGCCACGATTCCTCGACGCAGGGGCTCGTTGCAGCGCTGGCGAAGCTCACCAAGTAACAGCGACCGACATCGAGTGCTCCCGCGGCTCGCGCAGCGGGACACTCTCATGCACACGAGCCGCTTCGGCCAACCTCGATCGTGGCTATGGATGAGGCTCCCTGGCCGCTTCGCGCCGACAACGGCCCCGACGGCAATCGGCCGCGAGGCCGAAAGCAAGGAACGCAGTCTCGACCGCCCTCTAGCTCGGCCGCTTCGGGAAGCCGCGGCATATCAGCCGATTGTGAACATGTTCCGACCCGACGATTGAGGCGGCAACATCCACCGCAAGTTCGTCATCGCCGCGACATCGGACGAACCCTTCAAGCACGACGAAGTCGCCAAGCATTGAAACAATGATCTGCGTGCTATCGAACTCCGATGCCACCTCCAGCGCACATTTGACTGCAGCCTTGGTCGCCGCCGAGCAATGTCCCGCTTCGACGCTGCCGAGTGACCAGCCTTGACCGTCCAACCGTAGAATCATTTTCTCCTCCAACGTTAAACGTCGAACCTACGGATATGAATATTAGCCGTCTATTAAGTATGACATGCCAGGGTGTCTTCCTGGCCACAGCCCTCTCCTGCCCCATGCGGGCATAGAATCTCTTCGGTTGGGGGCGGGCGAATGCCGGAGATCAGAAGGCTGCTCAGCCCAAAAGCAGCAGCGCCGATCATTGCGACCAATTTTTTTATTGGCAGTGTCGAAATTCGACCTCACAACGCGTTCTTAGTATACGCTTCAGGAGAGGTTGAATGTACGTGACGGACGACGAACTTGTAGATTTCGACGCACATGGCGCGGCACCGTTAGCAAAACCCAAGGATGAAGGCTTCGTCGAGAACGACGGGGCTCGCATCTGGTACGCGACCTACGGTTCCGGCCCCGCCGTCATGCTGCTGCATGGCGGGCTCGGCAATGCCAGGAACTGGGGTTATCAGGTGCCGGCATTGGTCGCTTCGGGCCGGCAGGCGGTCGTCATCGACAGCCGCGGGCACGGCCGCAGCACCCGCGACGACCGGCCGTTCCACTATGCTCAGATGGCCGAAGACGTGCTCGCCGTCATGGATCATTTGGACCTCGCAAGGACCGCCCTCGTCGGCTGGAGCGACGGCGCCTGCACGGCGCTGATACTTGCCGACAGGCGGCCGGACCGTGTCTCCGGTGTCTTCTTTTTTGCCTGCAACATGGATCCGAGCGGCACGCTGGAGTTCCGGCCGACGCCGGTCATCGATCGTTGCTTCAGCCGCCACAGGAAAGACTACCAGGCACTGTCGGCCACACCCGACGCCTTCGATAGCTTCGTGACCGATGTGTCGCAGATGATGCAGACCGAGCCGAACTACACGGCTGCTGACCTTGCCGGCATCAAGGTGCCGGTGGCGGTCGTTCTCGGAGAGAATGACGAATTCATCAAGCGCGAGCACGCCGACTATCTTGCGCGCAGCATTCCCGATGCCGAACTGATCCTCATTCCAGACGTAAGCCATTTCGCGCCGCTGCAGCGACCTGAGCACTTCAACCGCGAAGTGCTCAGCTTCCTCGACCGGCTATAGCCTGTCTCAGATGCCGATTTCTTTCGCCCAAGGTGGATTGGCGCCGGCGCGCGAGACCGTAACGGCAGCGGCCTTCGCACCGAGCGAGAGGGCGTTGTGCAGGGCTTTCTCGCTGAGCGAGGCGACCTTCACCTTGGTCAGCAGATCGCCGATCTTCAGAGAAGCAAGTACGCCGGCATCGAAGGTGTCGCCCGCGCCGACCGTATCGACGACGGTGACGCGCTGGCTCGGCACGGTGACCTTGCGCTCCTTGGTGTAACCGGAAGCGCCTTCCGCACCCTTGGTGATGACGACGAGCTTGGCGCCCTGCTGCAGCCAGTAGGCGGCCAGATCGTCGTGGCTGCCTTCGAGGCCAAACCAATCCAGATCCTCATCTGAGAACTTCAGGATATCCGACTTGGACGCCATGCGCTTGATACGCGCCATGTGGACTTCCTTGTTCTTGATGAAGCCGGGGCGAATGTTGGGGTCCAGCGAAATGACGCGCTTATCGCATTCGCGGTCGAGCAGCGCCTCGTAGGTTTCGCCGCAAGGGCTCGGGATGAGGCTGATCGCGCCGAAATGCAGCGCTTCGCAATCGTCGCCGAGGACAGGCAGATCGTCGGTGGTGATCATGCGGCCGGCCGTGCCTTCGTCGTAGAAGGCGTAGGTTGCCTGGCCGTTGACCAGCTTGACGAAAGCGACCGTGGACGGGCGCGGCGTGATGGCGCAGAGGCCGAAATCGACGTTGCTCGCCTTCAGCGTATCGCGCAAAATCTCGCCCATCATGTCATCGGCGAGGCCGGTGAAGAAAGCCGTCGGAATTCCGAGGCGGCCGAGCGCGATCGCCGTGTTGAAGATTGCACCGCCGGCATAAGGGGCAAAGCCCTTCTCGCCGAGAGTCGTCTCCCGCGGCAACATGTCAATCAGCGCTTCACCACAGCACAAAATCATTCCGGCCTCCCATGCATTACGATCCATCGGTATTCAAATCGATTAGATAATTTCGTGGCAAAAGCAAAGCACCGCGACGCAATTCTTCATTCAAAGTGATGAAATGCCCCCGTTGCGTCCCGACCAGGCAAGCGGCGCATCAAGGAAGGCTTCCACTTCGCTCAACGTGTTCTCGTCGAACAGCTTTAGAGCCTTTGCGACCGCCAGCACATCGCGCCAAGTCGCGATGTAGTGCAGCTTCACCTTGCCATCGGCAAAGCGCAGCGCGCCTTCGTCGAAAATGCCGTAGTAAAAGAGCGCTATGCCGTGATCGACCACGCCGCCGGCAGCGCGAACGGCATCGATGAACTTGAACATGCTGCCGCCGGCGGTCGTCAGGTCCTCGATGACAAGCACGCGCGAGCCTTCCGGCATATTGCCTTCAATCTGCGCATTGCGGCCGTGACCCTTCGGCTGCTTGCGGACATAGATCATCGGCAGGCTGAGGCGATCGGCGAGCAATGCCGCAAAGGGAATGCCTGCTGTCTCGCCGCCGGCCACGCAATCGAACTGCTCGAAACCGGCCTCGCGCAACACGACGCTGGCGGCAAAATCCATGACGGTCGAGCGGACGCGCGGGAAGGACAGCAGCTTGCGGCAATCGATGTAGACGGGGCTCGCCATACCGGAGGCGAACTTGTAAGGCTGCGCCGCGTTGAAGTGCACCGCCTTGATCTCCCAGAGCATCTTCGCCACGAGTTCCGCCATGACTGCGCGGTCGGTGAATGTCGCCTGGATCATCGCTCTCTCCTTTGGTCAAATTTATGGGCCAATAGCAGCAAGCGCGGCAAGTTTCCAGAACAGCGAGTGGTTCCATACCGAGAATGACGGCAAAAACGCCTTGATGATCGAGGAAGATAGGGTGTCCCCCGCTCAAGAAACGCTGACGAAAGCCATGTTCGCGGCACGCAGATCCGCAATGCATCAATTCTTTCAGATATTTGCGCTTGCGCACCCGCGCGGCGGCGATATCGTCATGCGATGGACCATATCGAAGTTTTCCAGCGCCTCGGCGTCGCACTTGCCATCGGCCTGCTCGTCGGCGTCGAGCGAGGTTGGCAGGAGCGTGATATTCGCGCGGGAGGCAGGACTGCGGGTATCCGCACTTTCGGCCTGACCGGCTTTCTCGGCGGAATAGCCGGAACACTTCAGTCCATGACCGGTCCCCTTCTGCCGGCGACAATCGCTGTGCTTCTGGGTCTCGTCTACATTGCCGGCAAGTGGCAGGAGACAAAGGAGAACGAAGACTACAGCATCACATCGGTCGTGGCCGCCCTTGTGGTGTTCGGGCTCGGCGTTCTGGCTGCCGTCGGCGACATTGTTACTGCGGCCGCCGGCGGCGTCGCAACGACAGCAATTCTTGCGGCCCGCCACAGCCTGCATGGCTTTCTTAGAGGGTTGACCTGGGTTGAACTCCGCTCCGCCCTTATGCTGCTTGCAATGACCGTGATCGCGCTGCCGCTGCTGCCAGACGGGGCGCTCGATCCCTGGGACGCGCTCAATCCCCACTCGCTCTGGCTGCTGACGATCACCATCGCAGCTTTGTCCTTCGCCGGCTATGCCGCGATTCGATTGATGGGCACGGGCCGTGGCGTTCTGCTGGCGGGGGCCGCGGGCGGACTTGTCTCGTCGACCGCCTTGACACTCTCCTTCGCCCGCTATTCGGCGGAAGCCCCCGAGGGCGCACGGCACCTTGCGGCCGGGGCAGGCATTGCCGGCGCCCTCTCCTTCGCGCGTGTTCTCGTCATCGCCAGCGCGCTCTCCTTCGCCATGCTGATGCCGCTCGCTTCCGCGCTCGTCCCGGCGATCATCGGTTTCCTGGCGGCCGGCCTGTTTTCGGTGTGGCGTTCCAAGACAGCGACTGAGGCACCGGAGATCGATCTAAAAAACCCCTTCGAGCTCAGAACCGTCATCTCCTTTGCGTTGCTGCTCGGCCTCATCAGCCTCGTCTCGAAGATGGCGATCGATTATGTCGGGCCATCCGCGCTCTTCGTCGTGGCTGCGATCTCCGGCCTCGTCGACGTCGATGCCATCACGCTTTCCACCGCACGCCTCGTCGGCTCGACGATCGACGTGACGACGGCAGCCGATGTCATCCTGATCGCCGTCGCGGTCAACACGGTGACGAAGGTGGTGCTTGCCTTCACCGCGGGGCGCCGGGAGTACGCGATGGCACTCGGTGAGGCATCGGCGGCGGCAGTCGTGCTCGGAGCCGTCGGGTATTTTGCGATGCGCAGCTTTCTGCCGACCTGAGCCGATTGCGCCAACGCGACCAAATCCACACGGGAATGAATCGCTGTAGCGACTACGACAGCCGGGCGATAGCGGTGGGCAGCATCCGCTGGTAAAGCGCAATCGCGGCCCGTCCGTCCACATCATCCAGCGAAATCGCGTAACGAACGGCCGCTGCAAGAAGCTGCATAGTAAGCCTGGCGATGGCAAGCAGCTCGGCCTTGCGCCGCTCCGGCTCCAGCTTTGCAAGAACGGAAAACAACGCCTGAGCGTGAAACTCCATGTCGTCGGCATCGATCTCCTGCAGCAGCCGATCGGCCTGGGTGGCGACCCATATGTCACGCATCACGGGCTCCTGACGGAAGAAGTCGTAATATTGGTCGGCAATGTTGCAAAGCGCCTGCCGTAGTGTTGCGGCATCCGTCACCGTTGCAAGCTCGGCCTTGACGCAAGCCCTGCCCTGTCCGTTGAAGCGTTCGGCAAGCGTGCGGATGATCGAGCTTTTGTCCGGGAAATACTGGTAGAGCGCACCAAAGGATAGCTCAGCCTTTTCAACGATCTCGCTCATTTTCAGCGCATCGCTGCCATTCTTCTCGATCAGCGCCAGCGCCACCGACAGGATCTTTTCGAAGCGCTCCCGGCCGCGCTTCTGCTGCGGAATCCGGCGCGGCTGGCCGGTCGGTTCCGGCTGTCTTCTACGTCTGACGGCAACCTCTTCGCCCATTCCATCCTCCGTTTTTCACTTGACGAACAAAATAAGAGAGTTTATCTCATTTTGCAAATGAGAGACTTTCTCGTATTTAAATCGGAGGAGTGGTCCCATGCAGAATTCCGAAATCGTCCTCATCGGCGGCTCAGGCAAGACAGGCGGCCGCATCGCAGACCGGCTGGCGAAGAGAGGTCTTGGCTTCCGCGTTGCCTCGCGCTCCAGTGCTCGCCCATTCGATTGGGAGAAGCGGGCGGACTGGGCAGCAACCCTTACCGGCGCAAAGCGCGCCTACGTGAGCTTCCAGCCCGACCTTGCCGTCTCCTGGGCAGCTGATGCGATCGGTGCGCTCGCCCGCACCGCCATCGACTGCGGTCTCACCCATATCGTCCTGTTATCGGGCCGCGGCGAGGAAGGCGCGCAACACGCCGAGGAAGCGCTCAAGGCGTCCGGCATCGGCTACACCATCCTGCGGGCATCATGGTTCTGCCAGAATTTCAGCGAAGGCGCCTTTGCCGAGCAGGTCGCTGCAGGCAAACTGGCTCTTCCAACAGGTGTTGTGAAGGAGCCTTTCATCCATACCGACGACATCGCCGATGCGGCCGTTGCGGCGTTGACCGATGCCAGCCATGTTGACAAGACCTACGAACTGACCGGCCCGCGCGCGCTGACCTTTTGCGAAGCGGTCGCCGAGATCGCGGAAGCATGCGGCAGGGATATCGCCTATCAGCAGATATCCATGGCAGAGTTCAAAGAGGGACTTGCTGCCGCCGGGCTGCCGAAAGGCATGATCGACCTGCTCGAAGAGCTCTTCACGCAGGTGCTCGATGGCAGAAATTCGGGGGTTGCGAATGGAGTCGCAGAAATTCTCGGCCGCCCCGCCAAGGATTTCGGTGACTATGCACGCGAAGCTGCTGCCAATGGGACATGGCAGGTAGGATAGTGACGCTTGTACTCAGTATCGCTTTGGCGGCCGCTGCGATCGGCAGCGGCCTGGTTGCTGGCATCTTCTTTGCGTTCTCGACCTTTATCATGACGTCGTTCGCCCGCATTCCCACTGAGCAAGGCATAGCGGCGATGAACTCCATCAATGTCACGATCGTGCGCTCGCCCTTCATGCTGCTTTTCGTACCGACCGTGGTCCTGTGCCTCGTGATCGCTGCCTTCGCGTTCTTCAACTGGCGCGGTGGCGTCAGCGTCTGGATGCTGGCCGGAGCAGTGCTTTACGTGTTTGCATCGTTCCTCTCGACGATCGTCTTCAACGTGCCGATGAACGACGCGCTGGTGAAAGTCAGCGGCAGCGGCGCCGAGGCCACCGCGCTCTGGACGGCCTATCTCAAGGATTGGACATGGTGGAACCATGTGAGGACGATCGCCTCACTGCTCGCCTCAATCGCCTTCGTGCGCGCCTTGATGCTCGTGTGAAATAAGGCGGGAGGGGGATACCTCCCGCCTGACGGCATTACGTCCGTTCGCAGAAGGTGAGCCGGTTGTTGAAGGGGTCGATGACCTCCATTTCGAGGCCCCAAGGCACCTCCTGCAGGTCTGGCTTCATGTAGCGATATTGCTTGGCCGAGAGCTCGGACTGCAAGGCACGAACGCCCGTGACGGGCACGAAGGCGCGAGCGCCGGGGCTGGCATCGCCGGAATGTTCGCTGAGATGCAGGATCATGCCGCTTCTCGACACCTGGCAGTAGAGCGGGAAATGATCGCCGAAGCGGTGCTCCCAATCCAGCGCGAAGCCGAGAAAGCCACAATAGAACTCCTTCGCCTTGGCGACGTCGAAGATGCGGAAAATCGGGATCGGCGGCTGAATGGCAATCGCGGGCGTTGCCGCTTCCGGCTCTTCAAGCTTGGCCGAGAGGATATTCCACTGATCGAACCCGAACTGGCGGGCAACGATCTCCAGGGTTTCGCTATGGGTGAAGTCTATGTCGCGGGCAGCCAGAGCCTGCCGCAGAGCTTTCGCCATCAGCTTGGCGTCGCGAAAATCGCGCATGGTTCATTCTTTCCGTTGGCGGCAAACAGGATGATCAGTGCCCGCGACTGCTGACCCGTTCGCCATCAATCGCCAAACGGCAAGGATGTGAAGGATGTATCTGGATGCATTCACCATCGCGCTTTCGCGCCGCGGGGCGGCTGGCCGCATCCGGCCGACGGCGACAATAGGCGAGCTGAGGTTTTCGATCAAGAGCCGGTGCGAGCCGCACCCGCCGGCACGGCATGGAGATGGCTTGCGAGTTCGATCCGGTTCCGGCCCGCGCGCTTGGCCGCGTAGAGCGCCTTGTCGGCCGCACTCAGCATGGCGTCGAAATCCATCGGTGTGGAGCGCCCCGGCGCGACACCGACACTGACCGTGCATGCGAGGGTTTCATCGTCGAGGTAGATCTCGCGGCCGGCGAAGGCCTTGCGAATGCGCTCGGCCACCGTTTCGGCGCGGCCCGGCATGATCTCCTTCAGAACCAGCGCAAACTCCTCGCCGCCAAGGCGCGCGGCGGTATCGCCGGTTCGGCAGTTCGCCGCGAGCTCGGCGGCGAAAACCTTCAGCACACGGTCGCCCCCAGCATGCCCGAAGGTGTCGTTGATGGACTTGAAGTGGTCGAGATCGAAGATCAGCACCGCGGTGGCCGGTCCCATCAGCCCCTGTCCGTAGCAATCGAAAAGCGCGCGACGGTTCACGAGCCCGGTCAGCGGATCCGTCATGGCATCCAAGCGGTGCCGTGCAGCGAGCCGCCACTGGTGAAGCGCCAGCGACAGGGCGCCGATGCCGGTCATGCTGGCGATACAGATTGCAAGGCTGAGATCCTCGGCCCAATTGCTCGGAGCAACGCCCAGCACCATTTTTCCATCGGCGATCAGGACGGCGGCACACAGGACGAAGGAGATCGCCGTCAGGCAATACAGGGCGGTAATTCCGGTCAGGGGGGCGCCGGCGCCACTGACCGCGCCCGCCAATACTGATAGGCGGTAGCGAAGAGCATAGCAGCGATCGCCGCGTTGTCGGCCATAAATGCGAGCCCGTCATAACCGATCAGCAGCGGTGGTATGGAAACGACCATTGCCGCGAGGGCGCAGGCGACGACGGCAACACGCGGCAGCCTGCCGGTACGGAACTGATAGCCGGCCCCCCAGACGGTTGCAAAGCCCGCGTGCAAAAGTACGAACGAGACAACACCAAACGCCACAACCGGATTGTCGACATACAGACCATACGCAACGATGCCGCTGACGATAAAGACGAGCCCCAGCGTGCAGCTCAATAGGAAAGTCTCGGAGCGGCGCGCAAACCAGCTGCCCAGCAGCGTCACGGCAAGGCACGTGGCCGAGACTGCAAGCGCCATCAAAAGGGAATTGTAATCAAGCGTCATGCTTCAAAAATCGCGACGGCTGCCGCGTCCCTCATTCGTGCGAAGCCTACGGGTTTGCTATGACGAATGTCTTACTTATTTCGTTAAAAAATCATGCATTTAAATCAGTATCATTACGCGAATAGCATAGCTGCGCCGCCCTCGAAGAAGAGGCGAGTAAAAATTGCGTGAATGGTAGACGATCCTTAGCGATCAACGTCCCAGTAAAGCGGGAACATTGGATCGAAAACGGTAACAAGGCCGGCGCCGGTTTCAACTTTCGCCGGAAACCTGACGGGTTCGTCGCGCTTGACCAGCGTTATTCTTTCTTCGTTGACCGGCAGGCCATACCAAGCAGGTCCGTTCAGCGATGCGAAGGCCTCGAGCCTGTCGAGCCCATTTTCCTGTTCGAAGACGTGCGCAAGGCAGCTCATCGTATTGATCGAGGTGTAGATGCCGGCGCAGCCGCAGGCGCATTCCTTCAATGGGTCGACGTGCGGGGCTGAATCCGTGCCGAGAAAGAAGCGCAGATCGCCGCTCGTTGCGGCGGCACGGAGGGCGAGGCGGTGGTTCTCGCGCTTGGCGACCGGCAGGCAGTAGTAGTGCGGGCGGATGCCGCCAACGAGGATGGCGTTGCGATTGATGATCAGGTGGTGCGTCGTGATCGAGCCTGCGAGATTGCTCTTCGCGGACTTGATGTAGTCGATGCCGTCCTTGGTGGTGACGTGCTCCATCGTTACCTTGAGTTCAGGCAGACGCTTGCGGAGCGGATCGAGCACGGTTTCGATGAACACAGCCTCGCGGTCGAAAATGTCGACCTCTGGCGCAGTCACCTCGCCGTGGACGCAAAGCGGCAGGCCGATCTTTGCCATACGCTCCAGCACCGGCATCGCCTTTTCGATATCGCGCACGCCGCCGTGGGAGTTGGTGGTGGCGCCGGCCGGGTAGAGCTTGACCGCCGTGATCAGCCCGCTCGTCTTGCCCGCCTCGACGTCATCGGGATTCGTATGCTCCGTCAGGTAGAGCGTCATCAGCGGCTGGAACTTGTCGCCCTTCGGCAGCGCCGCCATGATGCGGCCGCGATAGGCCTCCGCATCGGCAGTTGTAACCACCGGCGGTACCAGGTTCGGCATGATGATCGCGCGGGCGAAGTCGCGGCTCGTATCGCCGATCACGCCTTCCAACATGGCCCCGTCACGCAGGTGCAGGTGCCAATCATCGGGGCGACGGATGGTGATCGATTGCATGCGCTGAAACTCCGCGGGCTGGCCTATAAGGTTCAGCCCTGCGCATTATCACCCCGATGCGCTGCATGGCAAACACTTTGCCGGCGGTTTTTCAGGCAGGCGCGCCGTATTCGTTGGAGCCGGGCGTGCCGCGGCCGAGATACCAGACGAGCAGGACGATCCAGCCCACCAGCGGAATGATGCCAACCAGAAGCCACCAACCAGAACGGCCGATATCATGGAGACGGCGCACCGCCACGCCGAGGCCGGGAAGCAGCATGGGCAAGGCCGTAGATGGCGCCAAGTATTTCGTAGCCGAAGAGGAACTTGTCGATGACGGCCAGGATCAGGGAGGCGATGACGTTGAAGGGTGCAAACCACCAGAATTCCGGTCGGCCGGCGCGGCCGCTGACGACGGCGTATTTCGAGAAGACTGACAAGACGGCTTCCGTAAAGCTCATGCGCGCTCCCTCCATACCGCACAGGTTTGCTTTAGAGCAAAAGTTGCATGAAGGTGAACCTGCAACGATTCCATCGGGAGCCGCAAGTCCTGCGCTCCAGCCCGAAGGCGGGCTGATCAGGCTATGTCGAGCGTCACATCCGCGCGGCGGCGATTGCCGAGAATTAACCGGCCATTGGGCAGATCATTGCCGTAGACCTTGGCGTTCGCTTCTTCCTCACTCAGCTTGTAGCCGCGCCAGCGCGCCCACAGCCGTTCCTCGAGCACCTCGATCGGCGGCGCCAGCATGACCGAGTAGTCGAAGATGTCTTCGAGTTCGGCCCACTTGCCCTGGCTGAAAAGCAGGTAGTTTCCCTCGACGATGATAAAGCGATGCTCGGGCGAGACGACGCGCGCCGAGGCGATGGCAATCTCGCGGGACCGGTCGAAGACAGGGATCAATACTTCCTGGTCGGCCGGACGCACGGCCCGGATAATGTCGAGAAAGCCGCGGACATCGAACGTTTCCGGAATACCCTTGCGGGCCAGCAGGCCGCGTTCGATCAGAATGGCATTGTCCATATGGAAGCCATCCATCGGCAGGACTTCCACGGTTTGGCCATTCGCTCTCAGCGCCTCGGCGAGATTGTCCGCCATGGTGGATTTGCCGGCGCCGGGCGGACCGGCAATGGCGATCAGGAAACGCTTGGTGTCGCCGGCGCGGCCGATGACCTCGCCGGCGATGTCTTCGATGGTGATGCTCATGCGGCGACCGGCTCCGTCGGTACGGACTTGGCGCCGGTCATGAAGGCCACGGCATCGGACATCGTGTATTCCTTCGGATTGATCACCGTCAGACGGCGGCCAAGCCGATGAATATGGATGCGGTCGGCGACCTCGAAAACATGCGGCATGTTGTGTGAGATCAGCACGATCGGCAGGCCGCGCGACCGCACGTCGAGGATCAGTTCCAGGACCTTGCGGCTTTCCTTGACGCCGAGCGCAGCCGTCGGCTCGTCCATGATGACGACCTTGGAGCCGAAGGCAGCGGCACGCGCCACCGCCACGCCCTGGCGCTGACCGCCCGAAAGCGTTTCGACGGCCTGGTTGATGTTCTGGATGGTCATCAGGCCGAGTTCGGTGAGCTTGTCGCGGGCCCGCTTTTCCATCGCTGGACGGTCGAGCATGCGGAACCATTTGCCGAGCACGCCCGGCTTCCTGATCTCGCGACCAAGGAACATGTTGTCGGCAATCGACAGCGCCGGGGAAAGCGCGAGGTTCTGATAGACGGTCTCGATGCCCGCTTCGCGCGCCTCCATCGGAGACTTGAAGTGGACCTGCTTGCCCTCCAGCGTGATCTCGCCCTCATCGGGGGTGACCGCGCCTGAGATCGCCTTGATCAGCGACGACTTGCCAGCACCGTTATCGCCGATCACCGCAAGGATTTCGCCGGGGTAGAGGTCGAAGTCGGCGTTGTCGAGCGCGGTGACGCGTCCATAGCGCTTGACGAGGCCCCGAGCCGAAAGAATGGGTTCGTTTGCCATGTTACACCGACACCTTTCTGATCCACTGGTCGATTGCGACGGCGGCGATGATGAGTACGCCGGTGAGCAGCACCTTCCACTGCGGATCCGCGCCGAGCATGTTGAGACCCATCGACACCACGCCGACGATCATCGCGCCGAACAGGGTGCCGAGGATCGAGCCGCGACCGCCAAAGAGCGAGATGCCGCCGATCACAGTCGCCGTGATGGCCTGAAGATTGTAGTCGGTGACAGCCGACGACGGCGAGATGGAGCCGTTGCGGCCAATCGATACCCAGGCCGCGAAGGCGGCGATGACGCCGGAGACGGTGTAGACCGTGAGCAGGACCTTTTTGGTCTGGATGCCAGAGAGCTTGGCTGCTTCCGGATCGTCGCCGACGGCGTAGACGTGGCGGCCCCAGGCGGTGTGATTGAGGATGTACCAGAGCACGAGCACCAGCAGCACCATGGCAATAACGCCAAGCGTCAACACCGCACTGCCGAGCTTGAAGCTGAGCGCGAAGAAGTGCAGCAGCGGCGCCTGCGCGTCGACGTCGGTGTCGCGGATCGTCTCGTTCGCCGAGTAGATGAAGTTCGTGGCCATCACGATGTTCCACGTGCCGAGCGTGACGATGAACGGCGGCAGCTTCATGTAAGCAACGAGGAAACCGTTGAGGAGGCCGCAGAGACCGCCGACAAGCATGCCGGCAAGCACGGCAATCGGCGTCGGGATGCCATAGGTGATGGCACAATTGCCCATGATCACGGCTGATATCACCATGATGACGCCGATCGAGAGATCGATGCCCGCGGTCAGGATGACCAGCGTCTGCGCGGCGCCGAGAATACCGACGATGGCGATCTGCTGCAGGATGAGCGTCAGCGTGTAGGACGAGAAGAACCGCCCGCCGATCGCGATGCCGAAGATGATGATCGCCAGCACCAGCACGATCAGCGGCACGGCGGCCGGCGTCGAGTGCAGAAAATGCTGCGCACGCTTCACAAATGGTACGGCTTGATGTTCGAACGACGCGACATTCTTGTCGCTGCCGTCAAGCACCCGTTCGAAGTCCTGTGCTCCGGTCATTGTTCCTCCTCCGCTTTCGCGCCAAACCGCGCGCGGAAGCCGTGCCCCATATGACACCGGTCTTTGTTCGCCGGCTCCTGAGACAGCAGCTATGGTCGGTCGAAACCGGCCGAGGATCAAGCCCCGGCCGGCGCTTGATTCATATCGTGAGACTTAGCCCCAGCACTTGTCGGTGCCGATCTTGGTGTCGATCGACTCAAGGCCAGAGACCGGCTTGTCGGTGACGAGCGAAACACCCGTATCGAAGAAGGACTTGCCTTCGGTCGGCTTCGGCTTTTCGCCGCTGTCGGCGAACTTCTTGATCGCCTCGATACCGAGCGAAGCCATCAGCAGCGGATACTGCTGGGAGGTGGCGCCGATGACGCCTTCCTTGACGGACTTGACGCCTGGGCAACCGCCGTCAACCGAGACGATCAGAACGTTCTTTTCCATGCCGACAGCCTTGAGGGCCTGGTAAGCGCCGACGGCGGCCGGCTCGTTGATCGTGTGAATGACGTTGATGCTCGGATCCTTCTGCAGAAGGTTCTCCATCGCCTTGCGGCCGCCTTCTTCGTTGCCGTTCGTCACGTCGTGACCGACGATGCGCGCATCGTCTTCGTCGCCGATCTTGTTCGGGTCCTTGGTGTCGATGCCGAAGCCCATCATGAAGCCCTGGTCACGCAGAACGTCGACGGTCGGCTGCGACGGCGTCAGGTCGAGGAAGCCAACCTTGGCATCCTTTGCCTTGTCGCCGAGCGTTTCCTTGGCCCATTGGCCGATCAGCTTGCCGGCGAGCAGGTTATCGGTTGCGAAGGTTGCGTCGGCAGCGTCAGCCGGATCGAGCGGCGTGTCGAGGGCGATCACCAGGAGACCTGCATCGCGGGCCTTCTTGACCGAGGGGACGATGCCCTTCGTGTCCGACGCTGTGATCAGGATGCCCTTCGCACCGTCGGCAATGCAGCTTTCGATCGCGGCAACCTGGCTTTCGCTGTCACCGTCGATCTTGCCGGCGTAGGACTTGAGCGTCACACCCAGTTCCTTGGCCTTGGCCGTCGCGCCTTCCTTCATCTTGACGAAAAAGGGATTGGTGTCGGTCTTGGTGATGAGGCAGGCGGAAACATCCGCGGCCATTGCCGGCGCCGAAAAGGCGACACCGAGGGCGAGCGCGCCAAGCGCGGCAGAAAGCACTGATTTCTTCATTTAGTCCTCCCGAGATTAGTCGACCCACCCCTTGGCGGTGCCGGATTGACAGGCGCGAGAAACGCTGCAGTCTCGCCGGCGGCCTCCTCCAAGCCGTTCCGCGCCGTTGACGATGGCAATTAAGAGCGAAAGAAATTGCCTTGTCAATAAATAAATCCAATTGAATTATTAATTCGATATGGCATGCTTGATGAAAATAGGGCATAGGCCAAGAGACGGGAGGATGGCCAATGTCGTCTTTGGACGGTCCGGTACATACGCCGGCTCAACTGCCTATTTTGAGTCCGGCAGGAGGCGCGAACCAGATCAGGGTGCGCGCCTATAACGAGCGGCTTGTGCTGTCGCTGGTGCGCCTCTACAGCTCCCAGTCCAAGGCCGATATCGCCCGCCGAACCGGGCTTTCGGCGCAGACGGTATCCGTCATCATGCGCGCGTTGGAGAAGGAAGGGCTGCTCTCGCGCGGAGAGCCGGTGCGTGGCCGGGTTGGCCAACCGTCTATCCCGATGCGACTCAATCCCGACGCGGTTTACTCCTTCGGCGTGAAGATGGGCCGACGCAGCGCGGACCTGGTGCTGATGGATTTCCTGGGCAAGATCCGCCTGCAGCTTCACCAGACCTATGCCTATCCGCTGCCCGACGTTTTCCTGGATTTCATCACATCAGGCATCCGCGAACTTGAGAGCCGGCTCGACGAGAAGCAGCGTAGCCGCATTGCCGGCATCGGCATTGCAGCACCTTTCGAGCTTTGGAACTGGGAAGAGGAAGTGGGTTCGCCCAAGGGCGCGATGGATGTGTGGCGCGATTTCGATCTTCACGCCGAGATTGCTGCCCGCGTGCCCTACCCCGTCTACCTGCAGAACGACGCGACAAGTGCCTGCGGCGCGGAACTCGTGTTCGGTATCGGCCCTTCCTATCCCGATTTCGTCTATTTCTTCATCGGCTCCTTCATCGGCGGCGGCATTGTCCTCAATTCCGCTATCTTTTCCGGGCGCACGGGTACCGCCGGTGCCATCGGCCCCCTCCCCGTCCGCGGCAAGAACGGCGAAACGCTGCAATTGCTCGAAGTCGCGTCAATCTTTGTTCTGGAAAACATGCTGCGCGAGCGCGGGCTCGACCCGCAGCCTCTCTGGTATTCGGCCGACGACTGGATCGACTTCGGCGAGCCTCTGGAGATGTGGATCCAGGATACTGCTCGAGCGCTCGCGCAGGCAATCGTCGCAGCCGCCTCGATCATTGACTTCAGTGCTGCCGTGATTGACGGCGGCTTTCCCGGATGGGTGCGAGAACGGATTGTGCAGGCAACGATCCACGAGGCAGCCATGCTCGATCTTCAGGGCGTCGTCATGCCCGACATCATCGAAGGCGCGGTCGGCGCCCATGCACGCGCCATCGGTGGTGCCAGCCTACCGATCTTCGCGCGCTATCTCACCGACCAGAACGTTCTATTCAAGGAGGTCGAAAATGCTGAAGGGACTTAACCCGCTTCTGAGCCCGGAATTGCTTTCGACGCTGCGTGCCATGGGGCATGGTGACGAAATCGCCATCGTCGACGGCAATTATCCCGGCATCGAACATGCCCGCCGATTAATCCGCCTCGATGGCCACGGCATCGTGCCCGTTCTCGATGCCGTTCTGAGCGTCCTGCCGATTGACGACTTCGTCCAGGACGCGATCTTCCGGTCAACCGTCAAGGCCGAGCGCGACAAGCTCGACCCGGTTCATGAGGAAATGATCGACTGCTGTACTCGCCACGAGCCGCATCGGCAGGTCGTGCCGCTCGTCGGTGCTGATTTTTACAATCGTGTGCGGGCCGCTCATGCCGTGATCCAGACCAGCGAGCCCCGACTTTATGCCAATATCATCCTGCGCAAGGGCGTCATCTACCCAGAGCAGGCGGCCGATCATGCCGTTGAGAAGGCAGAGGTCGACCCGTTCACCTACTAAGCGTTAGATCTCGCCGGCCAATGGCCCCCACACGTCTGTCAGGGCAAAGCCGCCCGGATGCGGATCGAAGGGATCGAGCGCGACCTGCGAAAGGCCGAAGGTGAAACCACGGCCTGTGATGGTGGGAACGATCGCGGGACGACCGGCGACCTCGGTTTCCGCCAGCAGTCCAACTTCGAACTCCGAGCCGATGATCGAGCGCGACTTGAAGACATCGCCGACCTTTGCCTTGCCGCGCGCATGCCGCGCCGCGAGATTGGCAGAGTTGCCGGTGCCACAAGGCGAACGATCGGCCCGGCCCGGCCACATGGTGGTACATGTACGAACGGTACCGTCCGCCTCGAGGTCGCGGAACATGACATAGGCAACGCCCGAGATTGCGGGGATTTCAGGATGGACAACCGCAATACTGCGGTTGATCAGCTCCTTCAACACCATGCCTGCCTGCACCAGGGAAGCGGCATTGCCCTTCTCGATTGTCAGGTTGATCTGACCCACGTCGACCAGCGCGTAGAAGATCCCGCCGTAGCAGAGATCGACCTTAATCTTGCCCCAGTGCGGCGTGTCGACCTCCACATCCAGCTCGTGCACGAAAGACGGGACCATGGTGAGCTTCACCTTCTCGCAGCGCCCGTCGCGGCAGGATGCCGTCGCCTTGACGAGACCGGCGGCCGTCTCCAGCGTGATGACGGTTTCCGGCTCCTTCATCTCGACGATACCGGATTCCAGCAATGCGGTGGTGACGCAGATGGAGTTCGAGCCCGAGCTTGCATGCGCCTGGTCCGGCTGCAGGATGATGAAGGCCGCGTCGGCATCCGGATGCTTCGGCGGCAGCAGCAGATTGACGGAGCCGATCGGCGCGCCGCGCGGCTCGAGGCAGAGGAAGCGGCGCAGTTCCTGGCCCTTCGGATCGGTGTTCAGCCAGTTCAGCTGCTCGGCGACGGTATCGCCAGGAATCTTCGGCACACCGCCGATCGCGACCTTGCCGATTTCACCCTCGGCGTGAACGTCCAGAAGCTGGATCGTGCGCTTCCATCTCATCAGTCAACTCCTCTCAAGCGTGCCGCGTGATGCCGCCATCAACGCGAAAGTCTGTCCGGCGATGTATCGAGGCCTCCGACAGCAGCGACGCGGTCGTCTTGCCGACGTGCTTCATCCAGTTCTTGTCTGCCGTTTCCGGCGTGGATTGTCGATACAGCTCGATAGGCCTGATATATCAGATCGCTGACGATTGCCTACGGGAATTTTTCGCGGAGCACAAACTTCCCGACGCCGCCATGCCTCGTGGCATCCTGGCGGTCTGCGGCAGCCTTCAGCAGATCGGATCGCGGCAAGCGTCGGAGCTTCACCGACGAAGAGGATTCATGGGGGCTGAAATAGAAAAGAGCCCGGCGCGGGAGGAGGTGCACCGGGCTCTTGATCCTGACTGACAACTGGGAGGAGGAGTGTTGTCAGTCCGATGAAGGAGCGCTGGGAGGAGGAGTGCGCTGCCTTCGAGATAATAGATAGCCCATTGTTTCGATCAGGAATAGGGAGATTACCGCAATGCAGCAATGCATTTTGCGCATAGCTTAGCTGGCCATGCAGCCTCTTTTTGCGGCATTTTTGATCAGTTAGTCAATTTCCTAGGCGAAGCAGGCCAAATCTGCTCAGAGGGCGGCTCACATTCTACCAGATGGCGCCCGGGCCGCTGGCGCGCCATGCCGCCGCGAAAATATCACCAGAAATTGAAAAAAATCGATGATGGGAGAGGCGGGAGATCGTCCCGCCTTTCCCTTTGGCCCAACGCGATCAATAGCCGCTATCGCATGGCATGCTGCCATCGCCATTGGTGCCGCCGAACGAGTTTTGGCAGTAGGTTTGCCGTTGCATCGGCCGCACCTGCTGATTGCCGATCGAACCTGTGGTGCCGCCCTCGACACCGAAGGCTGCCAGCGGATACCAATAGCCATCCGGACCGCGGCGGGTACCGGCACGCTCAGTGCGCGAACCACGATAGCCGTTCAAATAGCCTGCCCGCTGCTGATTGTATTGCACCATTTCGATATTCGAGGCACGTGGGAGAGGAACCTGCTGCACAGGTGCCGCCTGAACGGGAGTGATGGATGCCAGCGCGAGAAGAGTTCCAGCCAACAGGGCGGAAGCGAATCTGGACATTTTCATGATAAACCCTCCTTTCGGATTTACCTGAGAAAAATGCGTTCTGTCGTAGTAAAGTTCCGCGATCACACGCAGCCTCCTGCGGTCGTGATCGACAGCGACTGCGCGTGATGTGTAGGTCCTTGGTCGCACGCAACTGCGCACTCGACGCCGAGATGGCGCATCGAGCGATCCAGTGCCCCTCGAAGGTAAACTCACCGAGCCGAACTTATCTGTCGTAGATACGGTATCCCTGGCTCGACAGGCATGTGACATACTGCCGGTGTGCGGCAGCGGTCGCGTTCGCTTCCTCCTCGGCCGGATCGATCGGATAGCCAGTCATGCCGGCGCGCAGTTCGTATTGCTTCTTCGCCTCGCGGTACATGAAATTGCCATCGGCGGTGCAGATGTGATGCGCGATGCCCGGCAGGTTGAGCGGTGGGTCAAAGGGCGCGGCGACTGGCACCAGGATCGGCGCATTGGCATCGACGCAGCCGGCAAGCGCCGCAACAACCGCGCACAACGCCAACGCTTGCACCGTACTCCTCAGCATATTCCCTCCGGCCATGCGCCATGAATCGCTGCACGCGCGCAGCGCCGACCTCACCATCGCTTCGCAATATTGCGCCAAGCTAGCCAGCCGGCCCTGGTGGCGGACCTCAGACTATGTTCGCCCACTCACCCCGAAGCGGCTGCGGTAGTCTCCCGGTGACAGCCCGGTGATCCTCTGGAACACCTTCCGAAAAGCGCCCGTGTCCTCGTAACCGGCTGCAACGGCTATCTGCTCAACCGTGCGGTTCGAGAACTCCAGCATTTCCCGCGCCTTGCCGACCCGCAGGTGCTGACAATATTCAGTCGGTCGAAGGCCGGTCGCCTTGCGGAAACGACGCAGGAAAGTGCGCTCCTCCAGGCGGGCGCGCTCCGCCATCGCCGCAAGCGTCACCTCGCGCGCACCGCTCGCGTGCAGCCAGTGCTGCACCTTGAGGATCTGCTCGTCGCCATGGTTCAGGCGCGGCGAGAAACTGCTGTAGCAGCGCTGTTCTCTGCCCGGCGGATCGGCGAGAAGGTAGCGCGCGATCTCAAGCATGATGGTCGATCCTAACAATCTGTCGACGAGTTTGAGGCCGAGATCGGTCCAGGCCATCAGGCCGCCGGCCGTAATGACATCGCCGTCATCGATGATGAGCTTGTCGGTGTCGACCCGCACCTTAGGAAAACGCTGCGCCAGCAATTCCGCATAGACCCAGTGGGTCGTGGCCATGCGGTGCGCCAGGAGACCCGTTTCGGCAAGCAGGAAGGCGCCGATGCAGACGGAACTAAGCGTCGTTCCCTCGGCATGCCGCTCACAAAGCCAACGCGCCAACGGAACGGCTTCCTCCGATGTCATCGGCTCGCCGAAGGTTGGAGGCAGGATGAGTGCGGTCGGCGATCCTGGCGGGGTACCGGGTGCGGTATCGAATACGCGCTCGACAGCCACCGAGGCTTCTGTCCCTCGCCAATGACTTACACGCAGGGCGGGGCTTCGCGACGATTGCCGGGCCGTTGCGAACCGATTGGCCAGGTTGAAGAGATCGGTCAGGCCGTAGACGGCTGCGAGCTGGACGTTCGGATAAAGCAGGATACCGATCTCGGCCGGCAGGTCGGTCGGGCTCATTTGTCAGTTTTGACCTTGATAATGTCAATTTCGCCAATCCACACCATGCCGCTTCAGACATAGTTTGTCCATCAACGGACGGGGGTCGTCCCCCGAAGGAATGAAAGGATACAAGGACATGCACAAGCGAGCCCTCATCGTCGTCGACATTCAGAACGATTATTTTCCGAACGGCAAGTGGCCGTTGAGCGGCGCCGAAACGGCCGCCGACAATGCCGCCCGGATCATCGCGGCAGCCCGCGATGCAGGCGAACTTGTCATCCACATCAGACATGAGTCCGTCGGCGAGAATGCCGCCTTTTTCCTGGCCGGTTCGGAGGGCGCGCAGATCCACCCGAAGGTGCTAAACCGGCCCGGCGAGACGGTCATTGTCAAGAACCATGTCAACTCGTTCCGTGAAACGGATCTAAAGGCGACACTCGACCGCGATGGCATCGAGGACGTCACGGTCGTCGGCAGCATGAGACACATGTGCATCGATGCCGTGACGCGGGCGGCCAGCGATTTCGGCTATCGGGTAACCGTCATCCATGATGCCTGCGCAATGCGCGACCTCGAATTCAACGGCACGCTGGTCCCTGCCGCTCAGGCGCACGCGGCATTCATGGCGGGGCTCGCCTTTGCCTATGCCTCTGTACTCTCGACGAACGAGGCGCTGGCCATGCGCGGCGAGCCGAGAGCCTCTGCTGAAGCCGGCGATAACTGACGCGTGTCGACTGCCTGCGGAGCACTGGAGTGACGAGGTGACCGCCCTTGCCCGTGGCGGTCATCGGCCAACGGAACCCGCCGCAGGCAGCTGCGGCCATTCGCCGTTGACTTCGCAGGCGATGAGAGGAGAATGCCTTCTATGCTTCCCCGCGCAATATAAGGGGTGCCCAAGATGACTATCGCAAGGAAACTTCAGGATTATATCGACGGTGAAGGTATCGCCTACGACACCGTCCCTCATCATCGAACAGCGACAACCAGCCAATCGGCACAAGCCGCCCATGTTCCGGGCAGCCGGCTGGCTAAGTCCGTCGTCGTACATCATGAAATGGGATACGTCCTGGCCGTTGTTCCGAGCACACACCGGATCGAGCTCAGTACTTTGCAGGATCTGATGAACAAGCGTCTCGGCCTCGCCTCAGAAGATGAGGTCAGCTCACTTTTCGCCGATTGCGACATTGGCGCAGTTCCGCCGATCGGATCGGCCTACAACGTGCCTGTTATCCTCGACGAAAGCCTCGGCAACGCCAGCGACGTCTATTTCGAGGGCGGCGACCACACGACGCTGGTGCATGTCAGCGGACCCAACTTTCGCAACCTCATGAAGAATGCGCAAATCGCCCGCTTCAGTCACCGGCCGTAATGTTGTGATTGCAGGGGCTACCGACGCTGGACTCGATACGGCCCGAAAAGTCGGCCAATCCTGCCGGCTGGTACGTTAAGGGGCGCATACCGGACGCGACGCTCGCTGCCATCTCTTTTTTGGCAGGCCTCGGAAAGAAATGGCGCACCGGACGAGATGAGAATGCGAACTGGGTATATAATTGTTATCGCTGTCGATTTTTAAGCGGCAGGCCTACGTCGCGCTATCTCCGGATCTTGCCGAACGACACCGCAAGATTCAGCCCCGGCATAGCTTCGCAGAAATTACGCAACCTTGCCAGTTCAGCAGCATACCCTAGTTTGAAGTCGCGCGGGATTTTCGCGACCGATGTGCACGCCGTTGTTCTAACGTAGCTTTTCAAATCACAAAGGGCCTCCATCATGTCGGACAAATCGAAGAAAGGCATCGATCGCCGCGATCTGTTGATTGCATCTATTGCCACGGTCGGCGCGTCGGCTACCCTCGCCGTCAACGCTGGTGCTGCGAATGCCCAGGACACAGCGACACCCGCTGCCCATCCGGCATCAGGAACGGCCTATACCGGCGATGTTATCCAGGGGAAAAAAGTCGTCAGCACGCTCGACGTCAACGACCTGGAGCCGGGGCAGAAGCACTTCTTATATTTTCAGGGTGCGCAGATGCCCACGGGTCAGCACTGGTATGTGTCTGTGACGGTCGCCAAGGGGGCAAGGCCGGGTAAGCGCGGCGTCCTGACCAGTGGTGTGCATGGCGACGAAATGAGTAACATTCACACGGTCCAGACCGTGATGAACCAGCTCGATCCGGCGCAGATGTCGGGCACGGTCATGGCGGTCACCGACGTGGCACGCCCGGCCATTGAAAACATGCAGCGAAGGTGGCCCAATCACGGCAGGGGCCTAGATCTGATCGATATGAATCGGGAATGGCCCGGGAACGAGAACGGTGCCGCCGCGCCTAGCCGACACGCCGGGCTGCTGTTCAACCGGCTGCTGCGGCCGAACGCCGACTTCGCGATCGACTTCCACACCGGAACAACCGGATTCGAAGTCACCGCATTTAATATTGGCGGCATGGATGTGCCCGAGGTCAAGGCGATGGTGGAGCTCTATCCCGTCGGCCAGATCTTCGACAACCATGTCTATCCCGGTGTCTTGCACAACGCGTTTATGGACGCGGGCATACCGTCCTTTACGCCGGAGATTGGCGCTGCTCGCGTTCTGGACATCGAGATGATCTCGCTGTTCGTGGAAGGCACGATGAACGTCCTCAAGCATCACGGCATCGTTGCCGGGCCGATGGGCCGGACAGCCAAGGACGTGAATGTCTTCGTCGGCAACAGTGCGTTGCCGATCCTGGCAACCCAGGGCGGGATCGTCGAGCATTTGGTCAAGCTCAACGACAAGGTCGAACCCGGACAGAAGGTGGCCATCCAGCGCAATAGCTTCGGCGAAGTGGTCGCGGAGTATACGAGCGGCGTGGCCGGAGAGATAACGGGCCAGCGCAGCGATGCAATGTCCGAGCCCGGCAACCCCCTGGTATTCATCCTCTTCCACAAGGCGGCGCCGGAGGGCGTTGAGTCTTATCCCGAGTGATCCCGTATGAGCGATTCTTCGTCTGGAATGGCGTGAAACGGCGCACTGGAGAGGATGAAACTGGAAACCAATATCTTATTGCTGGCGCTCTATGATATGCGCCACCCGCAGCGCCATTAGCGGCGCGCAGCCTCATCGCTGCGTCCCGTTTCTATATGTTTTCGGCAGAATGAATTTCCCAGTACATGCCGCCCGTTGCAGGGCGTTCGATGCAGTCAAGGGTGCACGGTCCGCGAGCTAGATCATCCTTTTAGCATGCCCGCTCGGTTATCGCAGACATCGCCCCCCGGATTGCCGAGAAAGTGATGGGTCAAGACGCGGAGATTGCCACTCCGGCGCTGACAGACACCAGAAGAGCGGAAGAGTGCGAAACGTCAAGCAGATTGGGTATTTCTTGAGGACTGTGGTCCATGAAGGCAATGAGCGTCACTCTGACGTGTCTCATACCGGCTCTCATTTGCCACCCACAGTAGCTATAGAGAAAATGGCGCACCCGAAGAGATTCGAACTCCTGACCCCCAGATTCGTAGTCTGGTGCTCTATCCAGCTGAGCTACGGGTGCGTGCCGGAAGCGGCCGAACCGCTTGCGTGGGCGGTTCTCTAAAGGGTCCTTCCGGGGATTGCAATAGGCTTTCTGAAAAAATCGCGACTTTGGTGGTGCAGAACCGAAATGCGCAGAAATGCATCACTTTTCGTGGAGCGCGCGGCTGCGGTAATCGTCCAGGGATACCGGGCGGTCTGGAATCTCGATGCGAAACTGCGTTCCGACCGAGGGCTTTTCCACAAGCGCGATCGTGCCGCCGTGGGCCAGCACCAGTTCGCGGGCGATCACCAGCCCGAGGCCCGTGCCGCCGGAGCGGGCTGAGCCGCGGAAGGCGGCGAAGAGATTCTGTCTGGCCTTCTGCGGCATGCCGGGGCCGGTGTCGTCGACGATGATGCTGACGACGCTGCCGACGCGCTGGGCCGAAACCGTGATACGCTTGCTGCCATCTGGTCCGCGTACCGCACCCTGCCCATTCAGCGCCTGCACGGCGTTGCGACAGAGATTGTGGATGACGCGGAACAATTGCTCGCTGTCTGCATCGACCTCGAGCTCAGGCCCCATCTGTTCAATGAACTCAATGCCGCTCTGAGCATCAATCGCCAGCATGTCCTTCACGTCCTGGGTCAGGTCAAAAAGCCGAATGCGGCGCCGGCGAGGCGCGGCTTCGCTTGCCTGACCATAGGACAACACCTCGGTCGTATAACCGACGGCGCGATCGATGGTGCGCAACAGCTTTGGCGCAAAGGCCTTCACCATCGGATCATCGACATCCACGAGACGGTCCGACATCAACTGTGCCGAGGCCAGGATGTTGCGCATGTCGTGATTGATCTTCGAGACAGCAAGACCGAGCGCGGCCAGGTTCTTCTGCTGCTTCAACGTCTTTTGCAGTTCCATCTGCATCGAGGTCAGGTGCCGGCCGGCGACCGCGAGTTCATCGCGCCCGCCATCACCGACAAAGACGTTCTGCGGATTTTCCGGATCGGAGGAGAATTGCTGCATGCTGCCGGTCAGCTTGCGAATCGGCCGGATTAGAATGCGGTTGATCGCGAAGAACACCAGTGTCGCGGTGAACAGCGAAATCAAAATCGACAACAGAAAAACGTTGCGGGAATAAACAAGCATCGCATTGCGAAGGTGCTTGTCCTTCATCACCACTTCGACGCCGGTGTTGGTGTCCTGCACCGGGCCATAAACGCGGATCATGCGGTTGCCGCCGAAGATCAGCGTATCGAGCGCATCGCTGATCGCCGTCAGGGCCGGCACATTGGTCAGGTCGTATTGCTCGTCGACGGAGGTCGGCATGTCGGTCGTCGCCAGCAGACGCGAGGTGCCCTCTTTGCGCAGCACGATCGCCTTGGTGCCGGTCGCCTCCAGCGTCTCCTTCTGCAACGCGCGCGGTAGCTCCACCGGCTGCAGTCCGTCGATGACGATCGCGGCCGCAGCCGCGGCGTTCAACCTCTCGTCCAGCCATCGCAGGCGCATAGTGGCCACCGAGGGAAAGAAGATCAGCACCTCGGCGAGCATGATGCAGACAACCGTCAGCCACAGCAGCTTGCCAGTAAGCCCGCCGAACTTCCCGGACGGCCGCTGTTCCGCCTTGTCGGCCTCGGTCCCGGCAGCACCGCCTTGGGGAAGATTGTCGCCTTGATCGTGGGCTTGCATCGTCTTTCGTCCGCTCGGCGCCGGGCGCCCTTTGCGCCTTCTATATTAGACCATGACGGTCCGCTTTCAAATCTTTGCGAGCAAAGCCATTTGCGACAAAAGGAAACGCCGCCCGAGGCGGCGTTTCCAATCGATCGAAAAGATGAAGAAGGATCAGAACTCTTCCCAATTCTGCTCGGCGACGGCGGCATTGCCGCTGAACGCCCGGGCGACGGTGCCCATGGCACGACGGGCCGGAGAGGCGACGGGACGATGTTCTTGATGGCGGGCAACGGCAACCGGGGCCGCAGCCGCCACGTTCGAGACCTTGAAGCGTGAGATGAGACGGACGAGGCCGTCGGCTTCGCCGGAGAGCTTGTGCGTTGCAGCCGAAGTCTCCTCGACCATGGCGGCGTTCTGCTGAGTCACCTGGTCCATCTGGTTGACCGCCGTGTTGACCTCCTTAAGGCCGGTCGACTGCTCCTTCGCGGCGGTCGCAATCGAGTGAATGTGGTCGTTGATCGCGTTGACACGGCGTTCAATCTGGGACAGCGCCTCGCCGGTCGCCTGCACCAGCTTGACGCCGACCTGGACCTCGTCGCCGGACTTGGTGATCAGGCCCTTGATGTCCTTGGCGGCCGTAGCCGAGCGCTGTGCGAGTTCGCGAACCTCTTGGGCGACGACGGCGAAGCCCTTGCCTGCCTCGCCGGCACGCGCGGCCTCGACACCGGCGTTGAGAGCAAGCAGGTTCGTCTGGAAGGCGATCTCATCAATGACGTTGATGATCTGGCTGATTTCGCGCGAGGCCTGCTCGATCCGGCCCATGGCGTCGACGGCATTGCGGACAACCACGCCAGACTTGCCGGCGTCGTCCTTGGCCTCGGATACCATGACGCTGGCTTCCTGAGCGCGCTCGGTCGAATTGTTGACCACCGCCGTGATCTCGTCGAGGGCGGCCGAGGTCTGCTCGAGAGCAGCGGCCTGCTGCTCGGTGCGCTTGGAGAGATCGTCGCTTGCTGAACGCAACTCGTTGGTGTTGCCGTGAAAACCTTCTGCCGTCTCGCGCACTTCGCGCATGGTCGTCTGCAGCGTCGCGAAGGTGCTGTTGACGTTCTGCTGCAGTTCGGCGAAGGCGCCCTGGAAGCTGCCGCGCATCGTCTGCGTGAGGTCGCCTTCCGCCAGGCTTGCAATCACGCGGCGCGTTTCGCCGACGCCGGCATCGATGCTGGAGAGGAGATGGTTGATGTTGCTGGCGAACTGATTGAGGTTGTCGTCGCCATAGTCCTTTTCGATGCGGCGGCTGAAATCACCCGCAGCTGCGGATGCAACGACAACGGACATGCTGGACTGCAGATCGTCGCTCTTGGCGCGCATGGCGGCTTCCTGCGCATTCATGCGGCGTACAGCGAGCCCATTTTCCTTGAAGACGGCAACGGCAGCAGCCATTTCGCCGATTTCATCCTGGCGGCCGGCGAAAGGCACTTCAGCGTCAAAGTTGCCATCGGCGACTTCCTTGATCGCGTCCGTGACCTTCTTGATCGGGCGGCTGAGCTGAATGGTGCCGATGTAGAAGCCCATGCCGACGCCGGCCATGATGCCGACGCAGGTGATCGTAACCACCAGCCACAAAACGGAGGTGCGCGAGCTTTCGACCTGCGCATTGACGGCGTCCAGCGTCGCCTTGTCAGTGGCGACGATCGCATCGATCTCCGCCTGGAAAGCCTTGCGGTTGGCGCGGTTGGCGTCGTTGTTACCCTGCTCGTTCGCAGCCTGGGGGCTCACGTCAGTGCCAAGACGCGCTGTTTCGGCGCGGAATGTCCGGAATTCCTTCGCGCGTTCGGTCATTTTCACGAAGGTATCTTTCTGGCTTTCCGGAACCAGCGGAGCCCAGGAAACAATGACCTTGTCTATCTGGTCGAGGTCGGCCAGCAGTCCCTTGGCAAAGTTTGCGGCCTCCTTTGTCGACTGCGCGTTATAGATTCCGCGCGCCTCCATCACTGTTGCCGTCACGAAGCGGTTAAGGCGCTCGCCGGCGTAAGCGCGATCGGACGCATCTCCATATGCCGACAGGTTCTCATCGTATTGATGCACGGCCCAAAGTGCCGTTGCCCCGATCAGCAGTGCGACGCCGCACATGGCGGAGACAAGCAGATTGATCTTACCTCGAATTTTCAAAGGAAGCCCCCCCAAGACTAATCACAAGCCGGGAAAGCATCCCGGCCGCTAGCTAAATTTGGCCGAAATAAATTAACGTCAGCTTTCGGATGCTTGGCCGCATCACTACAAAAAATTACCTGTACTTACTCGTCACCGTTTCTTTTTTTGCGCCGGAAACGCTAGACTGCCGCAAGAATGCGCGCGGCGGTTGCGATCGAAGAAAAATATTACGCACGCGCCGCGTTAACACGTCATCACAAACATTAATGAGGCTCGCTAAATCTTGTATCGCAGCCGCGAATTCGGAAATTCCGGGCGATAATTGACTTTGGCGGCCTTCATCCGTATAAGCCGCCGCACGTCCGGTCATTTAAGGCTCTCGTTAGCCTCGCCCGTTCGAAAAACAACGCTCCTTGCATTATGCAAATTCAAGAAGGGCCGCACTCCGCGGTGTTTAAATAAATGAAGCGTACGTACCAACCATCCAAGCTTGTTCGCAAGCGCCGCCACGGTTTCCGTGCACGTATGGCCACCAAGGGCGGCCGCAAGGTTATCGTTGCTCGCCGCGCACGCGGCCGCAAGCGTCTTTCGGCCTAAGGCCGGAATTGCCCGATAAGAGATGGCGGGCGAATTGACGACCAATAATAAGAAAATGACTGCCGGGCGACTGCAAAGCCGCCCGCAGTTTCTTGCTGTCCGCCAAGGCGAAAAACGCAAGGGCGGTTTCTTTCTGCTCGAGGTGCTCGACCGGAAGGAACCCGAGACCGAAGCCCGCGTCGGCTTCACCGTCACCAAGAAACACGGCAATGCAGTCGAGCGAAACCGCATGCGGCGGCGCCTGAAAGAGGCGGTGCGACTTCATGCAGGGTTTGCAATGCAGCCCGGACACGACTATGTGGTTGTCGCGCGAAGGGACGTGCTCAAGGCGCCCTTCAGAGAATTAGCCGCAGAGCTCAAAGCTCGCGTCGAGACCAAGCCGAAACACAAGCGGTCCGGAGACGGCCGCCCCAGGAACGCATGATGCAAAACAACCGCAACTACTTCATTGCGATCGCTCTCTCCGTGCTGATCGTTCTCGGGTGGCAATTCCTCTATATGAATCCGCGCATCGAAGCGCAGCGCAAGGCAGAACTCGCTCAAAAGGCGCAGCAGAAGACCGAACAGATGCAGACGCCGGCAGCTGGCGGCGCCAATCCGGCCCAACCGAATGGGACGGCTCCGACCGCAACGACGCCCCCGTCCCTGATCGACGCGCTGGCAAAGTCGCCGCGCGTTACGATCGATACCGCCGCTCTCGCAGGCTCGATCAATCTCGTTGGTGCTCGTCTCGACGACCTGAAGCTCAAGGGCTACCACGAGACCGTCGACGACACGAGCCCGATCATCACGCTGTTCAGCCCGTCTGAAACCAAGGACGGCTATTTTGCAGAACTCGGCTACATCGGCGATGCTGCCACCGGCGCGGTTCCCGGCCCCTCGACGGTCTGGACGGCACCGGAAGGCGCAAAACTGACCGAGAAGACGCCGGTTACGCTCACCTACACCAACGACAAGGGCATCACCTTCGCCCGCACGATCTCGGTCGATGAGCACTATATGTTCACCGTCACCGACAAGATCACCAACGCCGGCCAGGCGGCAGCTGCATTGTCATCCTATGGCCGCGTCACGCGCTACAACAAGCCGGCAGTCGCCTCGACCTACGTTCTGCACGAAGGCTTCATCGGCGTCATCGGCGACAGCCTGATCGAAAGCAAATACGCAGCCGTCGAGAAGGAAGCGGTCACGCCGGCAACGGCAACTGGTGGCTGGCTCGGCATCACAGACAAATACTGGGCAGCGACGATTATTCCGCCGCAGCAGACACCATACGATGCGCGCTTCACGCACTTTACGGATGGCCAGCCGCGCTTCCAGGCCGACTACAAGCAGAACGCCGTCACGGTGGCACCGGGCCAGTCGCTCGAGTTGAAGAACCTCGTCTTTGCCGGCGCCAAGGAAGTTCCAGTTATCGACGGCTACGAAAAGACCTATGAGATCCCGAAATTTGATCGGCTCATCGACTGGGGCTGGTTCTACTTCCTGACGAAGCCGATGTTCAGGCTGATGGACTTCTTCTTCCGCTACTTCGGCAACTTTGGTGTCGCCATCCTGATGACCACCATCGTCGTCAAGGCGCTGTTCTTCCCACTCGCCAGCAAGCAGTACGCTTCGATGGCGAACATGAAGCGCGTGCAGCCGAAGATGGAAGAGCTCAAGGCGAAATTGGGCGACGACCGCATGGCGCTGCAGCAGGCAACGATGCAGCTCTACAAGGACGAGAAGATCAATCCGATCGCCGGTTGCTGGCCGATCGCGTTGCAGATCCCGATCTTCTTCTCGCTCTACAAGGTGATCTACATCACCATCGAGATGCGCCACGCCCCGTTCTTCGGCTGGATCCAGGATCTTTCAGCGCCCGATCCGACCTCGTTCATCAACCTTTTCGGCCTGCTGCCGTTTGCGGCTCCGACCTTCCTGCATCTCGGCGTCTGGCCGCTGATCATGGGCGTGACGATGTTCCTGCAGATGCGCATGAACCCGACGCCTCCGGATCCGACGCAGGCGATGATCTTCAACTGGATGCCGCTGGTCTTCACGTTCATGCTGGCGAGTTTCCCGGCCGGTCTGGTCATCTACTGGGCCTGGAACAACACGCTTTCGGTCATCCAGCAGTCGGTGATCATGCGCCGCCACGGCGTGAAGATCGAACTCTTCAGCAATCTGAAGGGCCTCTTCAAACGAAAGCCGGCACCGACAGAAAAATGACGAAAGCCCCGCTTCGGCGGTAATGCAGTTCACTTAGTGAGCTGCGGGCAAGTTTGATGGTTCAGGATGGGGATTCGTTTTCCCATCCTGTTTTTGTTTGTGATGTCACGCACCCTTGGACATTCGGCCGAATTATCGGCTCTTTCGCAGGCGATCGACCCGGACTGGATCGCTCAGGCTCTCGCCACGACAGGCAAGGCGAGCATCCGCAAGCGCAAGCTGCCAGCCGAGCAGGTCGTCTGGCTGGTGATTGCGTTGGCCCTTTATCGTCATCAGTCGATCCCGGAGGTGGTGGCCCATCTTGATCTGGTTTTGCCCGATGAGGTCAACGCGGATATTGCCAAGAGCGCGTTGACACAGGCACGGCAGCGCTTGGGTCAGGCACCGTTGGCGCAGTTGTTTGCAATGAGTGCATCATGCTGGGATGAACGCCACCAATCCGGGCGTGCCTGGCGGGGTCTTTGTCGTTATGCCGTGGACGGCAGCACGCTGCGGACGTCCGACAGCCCGGAGAACCGGGCGCATTTTGGAGCGCAGGCCTACGCGTCTGGCGTTGTCGCAAGCTATCCGCAATTGCGGCTGCTGACGCTGACGGCGCTGGCGACGCATCTGGTGCGTGATGCGGTGTTCGGAGCCTATGGCACAAACGAGATGCTCTATGCCAAAAGCCTGCTCGACCGGGTTCCGGACCATTCGCTGACGGTCTTCGACAAGGGCTTCTTCAGTGCCAGCCTTCTCTTGCAATTGCAGACGAAGGGACATGAGCGTCACTGGCTGATTCCGGCCAAAGCCAACAGCACATGGGAACGACTGGATCCGCACCCCACCGATTATCGGGTGCGCATGAAGGTCTCGCCCCAGGCGCGGCAGGCAGAACCGGACTTGCCGGCCTTCTGGGAGGTCAGGGCCATCGAGACGACCACCAGCCATGGCAAAAAGCGCATATTGTTGACATCGCTGATGGACAGACAAACTTATCCGGCAAGCGAAATCGTCCATCAGTATGAAGAGCGATGGCGCATCGAGACAAGTTATCGCGAACTCAAGCAGGAGCTTCTCGGTAGCGAACTGACCCTGCGAAGCGGCACGCCGGAGACTGTCTATCAGGAGGTCTGGGGCGCGTTGCTGGCCTACAATCTGGTGCGGCTCGAAATGGCAGAGGTCGCGACCGAAGCCCAAGTCGAGCCAACCCGACTAAGCTTTATCACAGCCCTGCATTACCTGCGTCACGAATGGGGATGGATGGCGATCGAAGCACCCGGCAAAATCCCCGCCCACCTCACCAGATTGAGAAACAGATTGGCAGACTTGCTGCTGACAGAAAAACGGGGGCGATCATGCCCCGTGTCGTCAAAAAACTGCCTGCCAGATACCCGATAAGAGCCGTAAGCAAACCTAAGTGAACTGCATTACCGCTTCGGCGGGGCTTTTCATTTGTGCTGACATTGCCGCCGTGTCCCGGCGACTGGCGGAGCGGCGGTTGACAAAATCGCCTGAAACCTGAATGCCATAGGCTCACTGGATTTAGACTGGAAAAGGCCGAATGACCGACAACAAGAACGACAAGCCGCTCTTCGGGCGCCCCTGGACCTTTATCCGGGGCGTTCCATCCCTGAAATTCCTGCCGCCGGAAGGGCCGCTGGAAGTGGCCTTTGCCGGCCGCTCGAACGTCGGCAAGTCTTCTTTGATCAACGCGCTCGTCAGTCACAAGGGGCTGGCGCGCACCTCCAATACGCCTGGCCGCACGCAGGAACTCAACTACTTCGTGCCGGAGGGCTATTCGGGTGAAGGCGGCGACCTGCCGCCGATGGCGCTGGTCGACATGCCGGGCTACGGCTACGCGCAGGCGCCGAAAGATCAGGTCGATGCCTGGACGAAGCTCGTCTTCGACTACCTGCGCGGGCGCGCGACGTTGAAACGCGTTTACGTGCTGATCGACAGCCGCCACGGAGTGAAGAAGAACGACGACGAGGTTCTCGATCTGCTCGACAAAGCGGCCGTCTCTTACCAGATCGTTCTCACCAAGACGGACAAGATCAAGCCGCCGGCGGTGACCAAGCTGCTCGCGGAGACGACGGAAAAGATCAAGAAGCGGCCAGCCGCTTATCCCGGAATCATTGCCACGTCATCGGAAAAGAGCGAGGGGCTTGATGACCTGCGCGAGGCGATCGCACAAACGGTCGGCATCGCCAACTGGAAATGAAAGAGGCGCCCCGGGGTGGAATTGGGCGCCTCTAGAACCTGCCTGAACTTGCTTACATCTTCGGCAGCAGAACCTTGTCAACGACGTGGATGACGCCGTTGGACTGTTTCACGTCGGCGATCGTGACGTGGGCGACATCGCCGTTTTCATCGGTGAGCGTGATCTTGCCCATGCTTTCCTTGGCCTTCAGCAAACAGCCGCCGACCGTCGTGATGTCGTGTTCGCCGCCGTCGGCCTTGATCATCTTGGCAACCGTCTTGGCCATCGCATCAGCGGCGACGACGTGGCAAGTCAGAACCTTCGTCAACTGGGCCCTGTTCTCAGGCTTCAGCAGCGTATCGATGGTGCCGGCGGGCAATTCCGCGAAGGCTTCGTTGGTCGGAGCGAAGACGGTGAAAGGTCCCTTGCTTTCCAGCGTCGATACGAGGCCGGCTGCCTTGACGGCGGCAACCAGTGTCGTGTGATCCTTCGAGTTCATCGCATTTTGGACGATGTCCTTCGTCGGATACATGGCAGCGCCGCCGACCATCGGGTTCTTGGCCTGCGCAGCGAAAGCAAATGCGGAAACGGCAGCAGCAAGCACATTCAAGCGCAGTGCGGACTTCATCATGATTGTTCTCCTCTAACGTCCGCGCACAAGACCGGCCGAATGCCGGCGTTCCGTTGCGGACATGAGGATCTACGAAAGGCTCGTAGGAAGAGTTTCAGTGCGCTTGCTGAAAAACATCAGCGGCGATGCGCCGTGCCGCTCGCCACGATCGGCCCCGTGACCTGCCCCGTCGGCGACCCGCCAAAGGGTTCGAGGCTAACGGCGAGGGTCGCGCCCTCGTCTATACTGCCACGCATTTCAGCGGGTATGACCAACTCGCCTGCCTGATCTGGAGGAAACAGGCCAAGCGATCTTGGCGCGCCGCTTGCCGGAACAAGCCAAAGCTCCAAGGACTTCTCTTCAGGCTTGCCGGTCGCCACGGGTACGATCTTCAGTTTTCCGCTCCGCCGCTCATAAGAGGCCAAGAGGTTGACCTGGCTGTTGGCGGCGGTCAGCTCAGCCACAAGCGGCGCGGAAGTCTGCGGCGGAGCGACAACGACGGTCGCAATCGTCAGTGCGCCCACCGTCATTAGCAGCGAGACGAGCGCAAGACAGCGCCAGAAGACGATGGAGGCCCACAGACCGCGTGCAGGAGCCGCGGTCGCCTCTGGCGAGCCGAACAGCCGCTCTTCGATCTGCTTGAACGTTTCCTGACCGGGGCTGACGACGTCGTAATCATCGTTGAAAGCGGAGAGGTTGGTCTCCCAGCGGCTGACGATGGCTGCGAACTGTCTATCGCGGCGCATCCGCTCCTCCACGACCCGCCGATCCTTGAAAGAAAGAACACCAAGAACATACTCACCGGCGAGTACCTCGTCGCGGGAGCGGCCTCCCTTGCTCTGATCCGGCGATGTCATCGTTCCATGCACTCTCTCAGTTTCAAAAGGCTGCGACGCAGCCATGTGCGCATCGTGTTCAAAGGGACGCCAAACTGATCGGACAGTTCCTGATAGCTTTGTCCTTCGACGTAAGCTTTCTTCACCGCCATTGCCCGATCAGCTTCCAACTCTTCCATGCAGGTGTCAATCCGCCTTCCCTCATCCTTGATCACAGTCTGTATCTCTGGGGAAGGATCGTCATCCGCGAGGTCGTATGCGCTGTCCAGTTCGTCGGCGACCGGCTTGCGCGCGCGCATGATATCGATCGCCTGATTGCGGGCAATTGCCGCAAGCCAGGAGGACGGCGACCCGGAGCCGGCGGCAAAGACGCCGGCGCGTTGCCAGATCTTGACGTAGACTTCCTGCAGCGCCTCCTCGGCCTCGGTCCTGTCTCTCAAGATACGCAGGCAGATGGAAAGGAGTTTCGGGCTCGTCTCGCGATAGAACGTCGCAAAGGCCTTGCGATCGCCGATCGCAACGAGGCTTATCAAATATGCGATTTCGTCGCTGGTCATCCCATGCCTCTTGCCAAACGCCCCGCCTCCTCGAACCCGCTCGCCAGCACATACGGAAAACTAATGGGCTCTAGATTATTCCATCTGTCAAAAACTTGAGATAAAAGGCCGCGATCAATTCCGCGGGGTATCCCATGAACCAGTCCGAAAGCGAAACCCAGGCACGCCTCCTTGCACAGGCCCTGCCCTTCATGCAGCGTTACGAAAACAAGACGATCGTCGTGAAATACGGCGGCCATGCCATGGGCAACGCCGAACTCGGCAAGGCTTTCGCGAGCGATATCGCACTGCTGAAACAATCGGGTGTCAACCCGATCGTCGTCCATGGCGGCGGACCGCAGATCGGCGCGATGCTGACCAAGATGGGCATCGAATCGAAATTCGAAGGCGGGCTGCGCGTCACCGACGCCAAGACCGTCGAGATCGTCGAGATGGTTCTCGCCGGCTCGATCAACAAGGAGATCGTCGCGCTCATCAACCAGACCGGTGAATGGGCGATCGGCCTTTGCGGCAAGGACGGCAACATGGTCTTTGCCGAAAAGGCGCAGAAGAAGGTCAAGGATCCGGATTCGAACATCGAGCGCGTGCTCGACCTCGGCTTCGTCGGTGAGGTGGTCGAAGTGGACCGCACGCTGCTCGACCTGCTTGCCCGCTCCGAGATGATCCCTGTCATCGCTCCGGTGGCTCCCGGTCGCGACGGCGCAACCTACAACATCAACGCCGACACGTTTGCCGGGGCGATCGCCGGTGCGCTGAATGCCACCCGCCTGCTTTTCCTGACGGATGTTCCCGGCGTTCTCGACAAGCAGGGCAACCTGATCAAAGAACTTTCCGTTGCGCAGGCGCACGCGCTTATCGCCGACGGAACGATCTCAGGCGGCATGATCCCGAAGGTCGAGACCTGCATCGATGCGATCAAGGCAGGCGTCCAGGGCGTCGTCATCCTGAACGGCAAGACGGCCCATTCCGTGCTGCTCGAGATCTTCACCGAGCATGGCGCCGGAACGCTGATCGTTCCCTGATCGCATTTAACCCGCGGCGGCATAGACCGCCGCGGCAGCTTCCTTCAGCTTCTCCATCATCGCCCGATATGGTCCCGGTCCGTAGCTGACGCGAGCGACGCCGAGTCTTGCGAGCGTCTTCACATCCGGCGCCCCCGGCCTCATCATGATGTTGACCGGCAGTGTTGACGCGCCGCAGATTTTCTCGATCAACGCTGGATCAATCAGCCAAGGCACGAAGAAGCCGCTGGCACCGGACGCAGCGTAAGCCTTGCCGCGCTCGATTGCTTCGTCGACGAGGCCCGCATGCTTGGATTGGTCGCCTTCGCGCAGGAACAGATCGGTGCGCGCATTGATGAAGAAGGCAATGCCACGGCCGTGCGCCATCTCGCGAATAAAGCGGATGCGGGCAGTCTGCTTATCCACAGGATGCAGCCCCTCTCCGCCAACCACTTGGTCTTCGAAATTGATGCCGACGGCGCCCGCGTCGATCAGCGTGGCGACATTGGCGGCCGCTCCGGCAGGCTCGGTCGAGTACGCCCCTTCGAAATCGACGGAAAGCGGCAGGTCGTTGACCGCCGTGATCTGGCGAGCCGTGGCTACCAAGGCGTCCAGCGGAATCTTCTGACCATCCCCATAGCCTTGTGCTGCGGCAACCGACCAGCTTCCCGTCGCCAGCGCTTTGGCCCCAGCCTCGGTCACGGCCTTCGCCGTTCCAGCGTCCCATATGTTGTAAAGGACGACCGGATTGCCCTTTTGGTGCAGCGCGCCGAACGCCCTTGCTTTCTCAGCCTGGTTCATTGAATTTCCTCCACAAACAGCCTCTTGGGCTTCATCTTCTCTTCGTGTTGCAAAAGCCATTGCTTGCGCCAGAGCCCGCCGCCATAACCGGTCAGCGACCCGTCGGCACCGATCAGCCGGTGGCAGGGGATGACAATCGCCATCTGGTTCGCCCCGTTGGCGCGGCCGACGGCACGCACCATCTGCGGGTTCTCCATGCCACGTGCAATGTCGCCGTAGGCGCGTGTCTCGCCAATGGGTATTTCCATCAGCTTCGACCAGACCCGGCGCTCGAAAGCCGTGCCGAATCCCAGCGCAAGCGGCGTCCGGAACGCCGTGGACCGGCCACCGAAATAGGCTTTCAGCTCGGCATCGATCTGCTCGATCGCCGGCGTGCGGCCGGATGCAACCGAGGAGCGCGTCTTGCGCTGCAGCTTCTCCAGTTCTGCTGGCAACGCCTTGCGGTCATGGAACTCAAGAAGATGCAGATGCGTCTTGTCGGCCACCGCCACCATGGGGCCGAGCGGCGTTTCAAACCAATCGGCAACCAGAAGATCGCGGTTCTGCGACATGACAGGCGCTTTGCCGATCAGCCGCCGAAATGCGGCGCGGAACCCGCTGCCGGACTCATATCCAGCCTCGATCTGAGCATCGATGACCCGCGCGCCGTTCGCCAGTTGTTTTGCCGCCTCGCCGAGACGCCGGTAGCGGGCGATATCGAGAAAAGTCATGCCGAGCGTCCGCTTGAAAGCCCTCCGTACGGTCGAGGGATCGTAGCCGCGACCGATCAGGTCGTCCTCCGTCCAACGCGCTGCCGGATCGCCGTCGAGTGCATTGAGCAGCTCGTCGACGAGCGGCTCCCGGCCCGCCTCTTCCAGCGGCCGGCACCGTTGGCAGGGTCGGAATCCCGATTGCATGCAGGTGGCGACGGTATCATAGAACAGCGTGTTTTCCCGTTTGGGCTTGCGAGCCGGGCAGGTCAGCCGGCAGAAGATACCCGTTGTCTTGACGCAAACGTAGGCAAGGCCTTCGTAGGCCGGGCTACGGGCAATCAGCGCATCGTAGAGCGCATCGTCACTAGGAAGATCGAAAAGCATGAGGCGTTCTACCATCCCTTGCGGGCCGCGTCTGCCGCAAATCGGGCGTCTATTTTATTCGGCGGCATCAATGACGGCTGGTATCGACCGCCTGGGCGAACGCGCCGGCAGCAGCATTGATTCCTCCTCCGCATCCTGCGGTGCTCCCCAGAAGGCCTCCAGCGTCGGGCCATTCTTCACCATCCGTCTGCGAACGAAGAACTCGACAAGCTCGTGAAACCAGACGCGCCTTCCCATCTGCGTAGGTCCACGGCATTGCTTTTCGGGACCGCCGGGGCGAAGCATCCGCGACCCAACCCGCCCGAGCGATTGCATCGCTCGACAGCTACCGTGTCGCCTGGGAGCTGATCGACCACGCTCGCTACAGCTATTGGGGCGGCAAGCGCGCGGTCGTCATGCAGTTCTCGCGCGGCTGTCCGTATCTCTGCAACTATTGCGGCCGGCGTGGTTTCTGGACCCGCTGGCGCGAACTCGGCGTCGATCAAAGTGACCTCATGCCCGGCATCGATCAGCGGGACGCCGATCGAAAGTAGGCCAAGCGGCGGAAGATGATCATCCGGGATACGGCTGCCGATTGCGGTATGCGGCGGATTTATCAGGGTGATCTTCACTGGCTGTCCCCCGGGTTGCAGACGCTGCAGAACAGACCCACACGATGGCAAAAATCAGCGAATATCGTCTTAAAGTTGAGAACTTCCGAAGGCATTTTTGCGAAGATTTGCGCCGAAAGACTTTGGCACAGGCCGCAGGCCATGCCATAACGCCCCCATGACCAAGATAGATCGCACGCCAACCAAGGCGGACTTCTCGCATGTGACCGAGTGGGTTTTCGACCTCGACAACACGCTCTACCCGCACCACGTCAACCTTTTCGCGCAGATCGACAAGAATATGACGGCCTACGTCTCGACGCTGCTGCAGATGGAGCGGGACGAGGCGCGCAAGCTGCAGAAGCAATACTATCTCGATCATGGCACGACGCTGCAGGGTTTGATGATCCACCACGGCGTCGACCCGAATGACTTCCTCGAGAAGGCGCATGCGATCGACTATTCGAGCCTGACGGCGCAGCCCGAACTGGGTGCGGCAATCAAGGCCCTGCCGGGTCGCAAGTTCATCTTCACCAACGGCAGCGTCAAGCATGCCGAGATGGCGGCCGGCGCGCTCGGCATCCTCGAGCATTTCGACGATATCTTCGACATTGTGGCGGCGGACTTTGTGCCGAAGCCAGCGCAGGCGACCTATGACAAGTTCGCGGCGCTCAAGCGCATCGAGACCGGCAAGGCGGCAATGTTCGAGGACCTGCCCCGCAATCTCAAAGTTCCAAAGACGCTTGGCATGCAGACCGTCCTGCTGGTGCCGAACAACCTCGAGGATACGGTTGTCGAATGGTGGGAAAAGACCAGCGGCGAGGACGATCACATCGACTTCGTGACTGACGATCTTACTGATTTTCTTGCGAAGATTGCCGGCTAGATTACCAAAGTTTCATCCAGCTTACCGATCTTTAATTGGGCAGTTTGCCGCACCGGCCCTACCCTTTCATCTGTAATCCCCATTAAGATTGCAGATTGAAAGGAATTGAAATGTCTCGGAACAAGCTGATACTGGCCGCACTCTCCTCCGTCATGATCGTCGGTGCCGCAGCCGGCACCAGTTTTGCTGCGTCACACGACAAGAAGCATCATCCGCCTCGCCAGCAACACGGCATGGGCATGATGATGGGACCGCGCATGGGCGCGATCCGTGAAGTCATCTTCGTTCGGATGCTGAAGCAGTTCGACACGAACAAGGACGGTCAGATTTCCAAGCAGGAAGCCAAGGATGGCATGGAGGCAATCTTCGTTGCCATCGATACCGACAAGGACGGCTCGCTGACGCCGGGCGAGATCCGCAAGTACCACGAAGCCAAGATGGCCAAGGCGAAAGCTCCAGCCGACGATGCCGCGGATGACGATGCTGCACCGATGGCACCGCCGACCGATGCCGACAACGCGCAGCCGGCACCATCGCAGCCCGGACCCGACGGCGGCCCCGATCGCCGCGGCATGCATGGCGGGATGATGCGCGGCATGATGATGATGCAGCGCTTCGATACCGACGAGAACGGCCAGATTTCCAAGCAGGAAGCCGAAGCCGCCTTCGAGAAGTTCTTTACCTGGATGGACCGCGACAAGAACGGCGTGATCTCGCTCGACGACATGCCGGATCGGCCGCTCCCGTAAGCAAAGACTTACCGATAGCGAGGCCTGCCGCTCCGGCGGGCCTTTCTATTCGTGGTGCTCGTAGAAATCCTCGATGATCTTCCACGCGGCGTCCGCAGTGTCGACGAAGCTGATCAGATCGACATCGTCGGGCGCGATCGTGCCGAACTCAGCCAACGCCTCGAAATCGATAATGCTGCGCCAGAACTTTTCCCCAAACAGGATGAGCGGCATCTTTTCCATGCGGCCCGTCTGGATCAGCGTCAGGCATTCGAAGAACTCGTCGAGCGTGCCAAAGCCGCCGGGAAAGACCGCGATCGCCTTGGCGCGCACCATGAAGTGCATCTTGCGGATCGCGAAATAATGGAAATTGAAGCTCAGTTCCGGCGTGACGTAGACGTTCGGCGCCTGCTCGTGCGGCAGCACGATGTTGAGGCCGATCGAGGGGGCGCCCTCGTCGGCCGCGCCGCGATTGCCGGCTTCCATCACACCCGGACCGCCGCCCGTGACGACGACATACTCATGAAAATCGAAGCCTGCCGAATATTTCGAGCACAGCCGCGCGAACTTGCGTGCTTCGTCGTAGTACACCGACGCTGCTTCCAGATTGGCGCGCTGCGTCTCGTTTCTCGCCGCCCAGGCGCTCTGGCCGGGAGCCGGAATGCGCGCACCGCCGAACATGACGACGGTCGACTTGATGCCGCGCTCCGTCAGCAACATTTCCGGCTTCATCAATTCCAGCTGCAGGCGGATCGGCCGCAGCTCCTCGCGGCACAGAAAGTCCTCATCGGCATAAGCAAGACGGTAGGCGGGCGACAGCGTCTGCGGCGTCTTCGGCACGGCCTCGGCGCGGTGCTTGTCGGTTGCGCTCGTCTTCAGCGGGTCCCAGACGCCATCCTTGCGCCGCAGCCTGCCGTTTCTTGCCTTTGCCATGTCGAAATGCCTTTCAGTATAGCCGGCAAACACTGCCGGTAGGTCGTTTCATGCGTGAATCGGGAGAATTACCATGCCCCGAAAAATCATTCCATTTTACCCTTGCATGGGATAGAGCAGATCGCATCCCGCCAATCACAATTCCCGGAGGCTTCGGTCTCCACGATAGAGATCGAAGTTTAAGGAATTCCCATGAGCGCCACCGACCTTTCTTCCCTCGAAAAGACCATCGAAGCTGCTTTCGATAACCGCGACAACGTCAATACGTCCACGAAGGGCGAGGTCCGCAATGCCGTCGAGGCAGCGCTCGAACTCCTCGACGGCGGCAAGGCACGCGTTGCCGAGCGCGGTAGCGACGGCGCCTGGAAGGTCAATCAGTGGCTGAAGAAGGCCGTGCTCCTCTCGTTCCGTCTGAACGACATGGAAGTCGTCAAGGGCGGTTCGGGCAACTCGACCTGGTGGGACAAGGTGCCATCCAAGTTCGAGGGATGGGGCGAAAACCAGTATCGCGCCGCGGGCTTCCGCGCCGTGCCGAACTGCGTCGTGCGCCGCTCGGCCTACATCGCCAAAAACGTCGTGCTGATGCCGTCCTTCGTCAATCTCGGCGCCTTTGTCGATGAGGGCACGATGGTCGACACCTGGGCGACGGTCGGTTCCTGCGCGCAGATCGGCAAGCACGTTCACCTGTCGGGCGGCGTCGGCATCGGCGGCGTGCTCGAGCCTATGCAGGCAGGCCCGACCATCATCGAAGACAACTGCTTCATCGGCGCGCGTTCGGAAGTCGTCGAGGGCTGCATCATCCGCGAGGGCTCGGTTCTCGGCATGGGCGTCTATATCGGCAAGTCGACCAAGATTGTCGACCGCGCGACAGGCGAAGTCATGTACGGCGAAGTGCCGCCCTACTCCGTCGTTGTCGCGGGATCGATGCCGTCGGGCAACGCCACGATGGCCAACGGCCTGCCGGCACCGCACCTCTATTGCGCCGTCATCGTCAAACGCGTCGATGAAAAGACCCGCTCGAAGACCGGCATCAACGAACTGTTGCGCGACTGACAAGTCGTGATGTTCCGGCGGCCTGCGCGTCTTGGGAGATACGCGCCGCCCGAACGCTGACGCTGGACATCGATCCGGCAAAATGGACGGCACATTTCAGTAAGGCGGTATCGCCGCCTTGCCTTTTCTTTGCCACTACCGCTGGATAGTTCCTCACCCATGACCGCTACCGATCCCGTCGCCAATCTCCAGGTTCTGATTCGCTGCCCGTCTGTCACGCCAGCCGAGGGCGGCGCGCTTTCGGCGCTCGATGCCATGCTGTCGCCGCTTGGCTTCAAGGTGGACAAGGTGAAGGCGACAGCACCGGGAACATCCGACATCGAGAACCTCTATGCGCGCCTTGGCGATGACGGCCCGCATCTGATGTTTGCCGGCCATACCGACGTGGTTCCGGTTGGCGACGAGCAGGCATGGTCGCACCCGCCCTTTGCCGCCGAGATATCAGGTGGCGAGCTCTTCGGCCGCGGTGCCGTCGACATGAAGGGCGGGGTTGCCTGCTTCGTTGCGGCCATCGCACGCCATATCGAGAAGCATGGAGCGCCGAAGGGTTCGGTCTCCTTCCTGATCACCGGCGACGAGGAAGGCCCGGCGATCAACGGCACGATCAAACTACTACAATGGGCAGCCGAGCGCGGCGAACGCTGGGATGCCTGCCTCGTCGGCGAACCGACCAACCCGGACAAGCTCGGCGACATGATCAAGATCGGCCGGCGCGGATCGCTCTCCGGCAAGATCACGGTGCACGGTGTACAGGGCCATGCCGCTTATCCACATCTGGCCGACAATGCCGTGCGGGGTATCGTACAGTTGACTCAGGCGCTGATGGACCCGCCGTTCGACGGCGGTACCGACAATTTCCAGCCGTCCAACCTTGAGGTGACGACCATTGATGTCGGCAATCCTGCGACGAATGTCGTACCGGCCAATGCGACGGCGAGCTTTAACATCCGTTTCAATGACACGTGGACGGCCCAGAGCCTGCAGCAGGAGATCCTGCGCCGCCTTGACGCAGCCGCCGCCGACAGCGTGTTCCGTCCCGGTCGCGCGCCACTGAAGTACGATATCGTCTGGGCAGAGCGGCCGAGCCACGTCTTCCTGACGCGCAACAACGCGCTGATCGCCTCGCTCTCCTCCGCTGTCGAGAGTGTGACCGGCCAGTCGCCGAAACTCTCCACCACAGGCGGCACGTCGGACGCCCGTTTCATCAAGGACTACTGCCCCGTCGTGGAGTTCGGTCTTGTCGGCCAGACCATGCACATGGTCGATGAACGCGTCGCTGTTTCCGACCTCGAGCGACTGACAGTAATCTATGAAACGTTCATCGAGCACTGGTTCGCGAATGCCGGGCTTTAGAGAAGTTCAATATTATCTGGCGGGGATCTGGCTGCTGATCCGCATGGATCCGCGTGGGTTCCGCTTCCTCGACATGTCGGAGCGCGGCGTCAACCGCTCGTTCTGGGCAATCCTATGGTGCCTGCCGCCGATGGGAATCTCGTGGCTCTGGTGGCGCCAGGCGTTCCTGCAGACGATGCCGCCGCATACCGATGTCGGCGCGCTTTTCTATTTCCGGCTCGGGCTCGTCGAAGCCGCCAATTGGTTCGTGCCGCTGGTCTTTGCAGGCTTGCTGCTGCTGGCCTTCAAGAAGGGCGAGCGTTTCGCGCCCGTCATCGTCAGCGTCAATTGGCTGGGTGTCCCGCTCTCCTATATCAACGGCCTGCTGCTCGCACTAGTCTTCTTCCTGCCCCAACTTGTCGGCGTCGTCTCGCTGCTGCTGCTTGCCTTCATGCTGGCGCAGGTCTTTGCGATCGCACGCATTCTCAGGATGATCTTCTACGGCCAGGGCCTGATGATCGGGGCACTCACGCTGCTGCTGCTCGTGCCATCGCTCATGCTGTCGGAATACCTGCAGCGCTTTCTCGGCATTTATCCGGTATAAATCGACCGGGATCGACCTATTCCGACAGTGCAATCATGCGCGCCTTCAGGAGGTCGACCATCCCTTTCACCTTCATCGTCAGCGCGCCCGGCGGCCGGAGTGCGTAGATGCCGCTGCCATCTGGCCTCGGCAGCATTGTCGGGAAGAGCCGCACCAGCCTGCCATCTCTCAATGGCTCGGCCACCAGCCATGTCTGCAGGTGGATGATCCCAAGCCCGGCGATGGCGCTTGCAAGAAGCCCGTCCATGTCGCCGCAAACAAAACGACCCGAAACCTCAAGTCGGTCTTCGGAGCTGGTTTCGCCGAACTGCCACATCCCGGCCTTCATTGGCTTCGGTGTGGTCAGGCAGGCGTGATGCACGAGGTCTGCCGGTACCGCGGGAACACCGTGCCGCTGAAGATAGGACGGCGCGGCACAGACGACGCTCTCCGTTGTCGCAAGCTTCGTCGCGAGAAGCGCGGAATCCTGCAGCTTGCCAATGCGGACGGCAAGATCGATGCCATCCTCGAGAGGATTCACGGCCCGATCCTCCAACGACAGTTCGAGATGCACCTTCGGGAACCGCTCCAGATAGACCGGCACCAGCGGAACAACGTGACGCTGGCCGAAGCAGACCGGCGCCGAGATCATCAGCCATCCCTGCGGCTCGTTCGCCATCGCCGCGACGATGCTTCGGGTCTCCTCGAGCTGGCCGAGTACCTGCCGGGCGCGGTGGCAAAGCGTCTCACCTGCCGATGTCAATGCGAGCCGGCGTGTGGACCGGTAGAACAGCTCCACCCCAAGCTCGCCTTCCAGCATGTCGATCTGCCGCGATATCGATGATGCCTGCATATTCATATCCCGGCCGGCGGCGGAAAAGCTCCCTCCGGCAACAACCCTGAGAAAGACATCCAGCCGATCCGCGAAACCCGTCATCTTTGTCCTCCACGCAAAGCTCTTGCGGATATAGAGACGATTATCGCAGTCGGACGCAAGCATTAAGGTCTCCCATAGTCAATGCAACGGGCCGGGCACCAAGGCTCGTCCAAATTTTCCAGCCGTCCCTGAGGCGGCCGAGTGCGCCCGCCGTTCCTTCGAGAGGAAAAACATGTCTTCCTTCGCAATCGTCAGGCCAGACCCGAAAATGACGCGGCTACTCGACAGCGCAATCGACTCCGCGCTGGACGAGAAGCGGCTCGTCGGCACCGTCGTCCTGGTCGCGCGGGAGGGCCGCGTTGTCTACAGCCGTGCCGCCGGCATGGCGGACCGGGAGAGCGGCCAGCCGATGAGCACAGACACGATCTTCCGGCTTTCTTCGGTGACCAAGCCGATAGTCGCCATCGCCGCCATGCGGCTTGTCGAGCAGGGGCGCATCAATCCGGCCGATCCCGTCGCCCGCTGGCTGCCCTATTTCTATCCCCCGCTGGCGGACGGATCAGCACCCGTCATCACCATCCATCATCTGTTGACGCATACGGCAGGTCTCGGCGACGGCTTCAATGGGGATGCAAACAAGCGGAAGCCCGACGGCGCCGATATCGCGGGCAGACACCCCAGCATCGCGCTCGAAGAAGAGCTTCGCCGTCTTGCAACCGAACCGTTGCTCTACGAGCCCGGCAAGGGCTGGCGCTATTCGATCTCGATGGATGTTCTCGGTGGCATCATCGAGAAGGAGACCAGCGCGCCGCTAGGCGAGGCAGTCGCCGCGCTCGTCACGAAGCCGCTTGGACTTTCCGACACTGCGTTTCATGTAACCGACCGCGGCCGCCTTGCCGTCCCCTACAAGAATGCAGCGCCACAACCCGAGCCGATGGGATGGGAGGATTCGATCATTACCCCTTCCGGTGTGTTCGGCTATTCGCCGGGGCGCATCTTCGATCCCGATATCTATCATTCCGCCAGCGGCGGCATGGCAGGCACAGCCGGCGATATCCTCGCCATACTGGAAACCATAAGACGCGGCGGAGCGCCGCTGCTTGATGCGAGCACCGTTTCCGCGATGATCCGCGACCAGACGAACGGCCTGACCGGGCTTCAACGACCCGGGCTGGGTTTCGGCTACGGCTGGGCTGTTGTCACCGATCCCGACCGCGCCGGGCTGCCGCTGGCGCGGGGAGCGATCCAGTGGGGCGGCGTCTACGGCCACTCGTGGTTCATCGATCCGGAAAGGAGCCTGACGGTGGTGGCGCTTACGAACACGGCGCTCGAAGGGTTGTTCGGCGCCTTCCCATTCGATATCGGCACGGCCATCTATCAAGCCCGGTAGGCCAGGTCATGATAGATCGTCACCGTCATCGCTGCCCTCCAGCCAGCGGTGGCGGTCGGTGATGACGTCTGGATAGTCGACCTGCATGAAATAGAGCCCGTCGGGCGGCGCAACGGGGCCACAAGCCTTGCGGTCGCGGGCATCCAACGCAGCGCGGACATCGTTCGGCGTCCATTTGCCCTCACCGGCGAGCTTCAGTGTTCCCGCAAATGACCGGATCTGGTTGTGCAGGAAGCTTTGGGCCGTCGCGCGGATCTCGATCAGTTCGCCGCTTCTTGTCACGTCCAGCCGATCGAGTGTGCGGATCGGGCTGTTGGCCTGGCAATGGGCGGAGCGGAACGTGGAGAAATCGTGCTTGCCGACAAGTGTCTGCGCGGCGGCATGCATGGCCTTGTGATCAAGGGTCTTCGGCACCCACCATGCCTTGCCGGCCTCAAGCGCCAGCGGCGCCCGGCGGCTGATGATGCGATAGAGATAGTGGCGCCGCAGCGCCGAGAACCGTGCGTCGAAGAACTCACTCGCCGCTTCCACGCTGATGATCGCGACGCGCTCGCCGGCCAGCTTGAGATGGGCGTTGAGCGCGTTCTGAAGCTTGAAGCCCGACCATTCCCTGGCGAGATCGGCGTGAACCACCTGACCCGTGGCATGAACACCGGAATCGGTGCGGCCTGCCCCACGGATCGACACCGTCTCACCGCTCGCCGATCGGATCGCCTTCTCGATCGCACCCTGGACGGACGGCCCGTTTTCCTGCCGCTGCCAGCCGACGTAAGGACCACCGTCATATTCGACGATCATGCGGTAGCGGTGCATCAAGGGAGCCTCGTACCTGATGCAAGTGGCGTTCCACGCAGGAAGTCGGCAGCCAGCAACGGCTTGCCACCAGCCTTTTGCAATTTGGTCAGGCGAACGGCGCCGGTTTCGCAGGCAACGACCAGATCGTCTGTCAGCAGTTCACCGGCGCTGCCGCTGCCTTGCGCAAGCTCCGAGGCCAGCACCTTCACCCGCTCAGGCTTGCCGCCGATTGCAACTTCGAACCATGCGCCGGGAAACGGTGCCAGACTGCGAATGTGATTATGGACTTCGGCAAAATCCTTGGAGAAGTCGATCCGCGTCTCACCCTTGTCGATCTTGGCGGCGTAGAGCACGCCGTCCGACGGCTGCGGCGTCAGGGGAAGATCGCCCATCTCGAGCTTGACCATCGCCTCCGCCATCGCCTTGGCACCGAGATGCATCAGCTTGTCGTGCAACTCTCCGGCCGTCATGTTGGCACCGATCTCGACTTCGCTGGTGAGAGCCACTGGCCCGGTATCCAGGCCTTTGTCCATCTTCATCACCATCATGCCGGTCTTTTCGTCGCCGGCCATGATTGCCCGCTGGATCGGGGCGGCTCCCCGCCAACGCGGCAGTAGCGAGGCATGACCATTGTAGCAGCCGTAGCGCGTGCCGGTCAGGATCGCCTCCGGCAGCAGCAGGCCATAGGCAACGACCACAGCGACGTCCGCATCATGGGCCCTGAAGCGCTCGCGTTCTTCCGGATCCTTGAAATTCACCGGGGTAAAGACCGGAATGGCGAGCAGTTCGGCCGCCTGCTGCACCGGCGACTTCTGCAGGTCCAGCCCGCGCCGTCCGCCTGGCCTTGGCGGTTGGGTGTAGACGGCGAGGATCGTGTGCCCGGCGTCGACCAGCTGTCGCAGGGTCGGGACAGAAAATTCGGGCGTACCCATGAAGATGATGCGAAGCGACATTTCTATCTCGCCATGTTTCCGGTCAGCCGTCTTCAAACGGGTTTACGAGCTTGAGATCAAGCCCCTTCAGGCACCTGCCCGCGACATTGCTGGCCCGCGGGGCGCCATGCATTTGCCCGCCTTCGTCGGATCGGCGCGCCTCGCAAGCAGGGCCGCACCGACGGACGTCCGGGTTAGAGAGCCTTCGTCGACTTCGCCGCCTTGGTGAACTTCTTGACGACCATGTCGCGCTTCAGACGGGAAATGTGGTCGATGAAAAGCACGCCGTTCAAGTGGTCGATCTCGTGCTGCAGGCAGGTGGCGAGCAAGCCGTCGGCCTCCACCATCTGCTCCTTGCCGTCGCGGTCGAGGTACTTGACCGTCACGGTCGCAGGTCGCTCGACTTCAGCGTAATAGTCGGGAATGGAGAGGCATCCCTCCTCATACACCGAACGTTCATCGGAAGAGGCGACGACGTCTGGGTTGACGAAAACCAGCGGTTGCTTCTCTTCGCCTTCGCGGGAAACATCAATGACCAGCATGCGGCGCGGCACGCCGATCTGGATGGCAGCAAGGCCGATACCCGGCGCATCGTACATGGTTTCAAGCATGTCGTCGGCAAGGCGCTGAAAATCGGCATCGACGCGCTCGATCGGCTTGGAAACCTGACGAAGCAGCGGATCGGGAAGAATGATGAGTGGCTTGATGGTCATGGCGTTCCCATAACGCATCTTTTTCCAGGATGGAATTATCCGGCAGGCAGGTGGAGCGCTTTTTTACGCCCCAGCCCGGAATTTCGCCGCGTTCCTATCGGGCGGCGCGGCGCGGAACGGCCAGCGAACGATGCTCGACGCCGGTACGGAAGCGCTGCAGCAGCGCGATCAGATTGTCGACTTCGCCGCGCAGGCGCCGAGTCTCGGAAGAGGTGTTCTCCACCATTCCTGAGTTCTGCTGCGTGATCGTGTCCATGTTGCGGATGGCGACGCTGACCTCGTCAACCCCGGTTGCCTGATCGCGTGCGGCAGCGGCGATATCGGCAACGAAGCGGTTGATGATATCGATGCGGTTGATCATGTCGTTTAGTGCCTCTCCGGTGCTGCTGACAATGTCCACCCCTTCGTTCACCTGTGTCGAGCTTTCCGAGATCAGATTCTTGATCGCCTTGGCCGCGTCTGCCGTGCGCTGTGCGAGCTGGCGAACCTCCTGCGCCACGACGGCAAAACCCTTGCCCGCATCGCCAGCACGCGCAGCTTCAACGCCGGCATTCAGCGCCAGCAGATTGGTTTGGAACGCAATCTCATCGATCACGCCGATGATCTTCGCGATCTCAGTCGACGATTTTTCGATGCCGGCCATCGCTGAAACGGCGCTGGTGACGAGCTCGCCCGAATTCTTGGCCTTCTGTTGCGTCTCGCGAACAGCGCCGGACGCCTTTTCGGCGTTTGCGGCTGTCTGACCGACGCTGACCGAGAGCTGCTGCAGCGCCGCCGAGCTTTCCTCGACGCCGGCGGCTTGCTGGGCCGTGCGCACGGCAAGGTCATCTGTGGCCTTGGCGATCACGTCCGTACCCCTCAGGATTTCACCAGAGGTTGCCCGCACCGAGGCGAAGGAGGTGCGAAGAGCCGCAACCGCGCGGTTATAATCATCGGCCATCGCCCTGAAGTTGCCAGGGAGGTCAGGAGGTAGGGTCGCCTCGAGGTCGCCGTTCGAGAGGGCCTCCAGGCCGCGGCGAAGATGGTCGAGCGCAATTGCCTGATCCTGTTCGGCTTTCGCCCTCTCTTCCTCCAGCTTGCGGCGCCTCTCTTCAAGCGCTTCGAGGTAAACCGAGATCGAGTAATCCATATCCAACATCGCCGCCTTGATAACGGCGGCAAGCTTCTCGGCCAGAACCTTGCCCTGCTGCTTGGCAAACATCGAGGGCCACTGCTTGGCCATCAGGCCCTTCACGAGTTCGCTCATCAGCAAGGCATAGCCGCCGATGTACCAGCGCGGCTCGAGGCCGATGCGGGCGTGTGTCTTGCCAACCGCGACCACGCCCTTCACGTAGCTTTCGTCGAAGTTGCCGCCCGCCAGTTTGGCCCAATGCTCTTCCTGACGCTTCTTGGCGTGTCCCATATGTGCCTTGTCGGCAAAGAAGTTCGCAACCCCCGATGTCTTCGCCAGCTTCGCGTAGAACTTGTCGAGGGCGCCGCCGAGCAGCTCCGAGATTGCCGGGCGCATCTCGCGCAGCGCCGTACGGGCTCCATCATCCAACTCGATGAAATCGAGGCGTTGCTTGAGCGCGCTGTCCGACTGCTGGCTGGTCATGATGTCTCTGCTTTGCGATTGATGCTGAAAGGAAATTTGAGCAGAGCTTTTGCGCAATATGGTTGAGCAATGGTTAAATGCGCTTACGATTCGTCAGCCGTCGTTTGTTCTCTCCGGTCATCTCGCCTGCCGCCACGCCTGTGGGATGTTCACGTTTTGATCTAGATATCTCATTTGAGTTTGCTATTGTTGCAAGCATGAACACCAACGCTGAGTCGCTTCTCCTCGCCCTGTCGCAGATAAGCCCCGCCATGCTGGCGCTCGCCGGAGGCGCAATTGCCGCGCTGATCCTGCTTTTGATCGTCCTTGTCGCCCACAGCGGGCAGGTGCGAAGAGAGCAGGCAGAGGTGGCGAGCTTCCGCGCCGCCGAGGCGGATGCGCGCATGGCCGAGCTTTTGAAGATCCAGGCGGAAATGCACGGGCGCATGTCGACGATGGCCGAAGTGTTCGGCTCGAGGCAATCTGAGCTGAACCAGGCGATCAACCAGCGCCTGGACGGAATGTCGCAGCGCGTCAGCACGACGATCACCGAACAGACCAAGTCGACGCACGAGAACCTACAACGGCTGCAGGAGCGTCTCGCCGTCATCGATGCTGCCCAAAACAACATACAAACGCTGGCGAAGGACGTCGTCGGCCTGCAAGCGATCCTTTCCAATAAACAGACACGCGGCGCTTTCGGCCAATCGCGCATGGAGACGATTGTCGCCGATGGCCTGCCGATGGGCGCCTATGGATTCCAGCAAACGCTGTCCAACGGCTCGCGTCCCGACTGCACCATCCGGATGCCCAACGGCGCGCCGCCCCTGGTGATCGATGCGAAATTCCCGCTTGAAGCCTGGAACGCGATCCGAGACGCGGGCGGACCGGATGGAGCCAAGGTCGCCTCGCAGCAGTTCCGTCGCGACATGGAAACGCATATCCGCGATATCTCTGAGAAATACCTGATCCAGGGAGAGACGCAGGACACGGCCTTCATGTTCGTGCCGTCTGAATCGATCTTCGCCGAGATCCACGAGAATTTCGAAGCAGTCGTGCAGAAGGCGCACCGATCGCGAATCGTCATCGTGTCACCTTCGCTGCTGATGCTCTCCATCCAGGTCATTCAGGCCGTCCTAAAGGATCAACGGATGCGGGCCCAGGCACACGTCATCCAGGGTGAAGTCGCAAACCTGATGGACGATCTCGGTCGCCTCGACGAGCGCGTCCGCAAGCTGCAGGGGCATTTCGCTTTGGCGCAGAAGGACGTCGACATGATCGTCACGTCCGCCGACAAGCTGAACAAGCGTGGAGTGAAGATCGAGGCTCTGGAGTTCGAGGGCGGTGACAACAGCAACAGCAAGACCACGGCACGAGACAATGACGCCGCGCCGAAATCCGTCGACAGCCGCAGTGGGCTTCTCAAGCTCAGGGTGGTTGACGACGAGTAAGGCCTTCGGGCAGTGTCGCGCCCAAGAAAGCATTGGACGGGACACCCATGATCACAGTTTTCGGCTCTATCAATATGGACCTCATCGCCACCACTGCGCGCTTGCCTAAACCCGGCGAAACGGTCGCCGGCAATGGATTCTCGACGGCGGCGGGCGGCAAGGGCGCCAACCAGGCGCTTGCCGCGCGACGCGCCGGGCGCGCCGTTCACATGGCAGGGGCCGTCGGTCGGGACGGCTTTGCCGAGGCGGCGCTCGCATTGCTGAAGGAGGCCGGCACGGGGCTTGAAACCGTCAAGCAGGCCGACGAGCCGACCGGAACCGCACTGATCCTCGTCGGCGGCGACGGCGAGAACATGATTGCGGTGGTGCCCGGTGCGAACGGCACGGTGACACCAGCCGACGCCGACGCAGCGATATCAGCGATGAACAAAGGCGACATTCTGATGCTGCAGCTCGAGGTGCCGGTTCCGGCCGTGGAGCGCGCGTTGGCCGGCGCCCGGGCGAAGGGGGTCACGACGGTGCTCAACCTTGCGCCGCTGATCGACGACGCTGCACGCCTCGGCCGTCTTGCCGACATCGTGATTGCGAATGAAACAGAGTTCGAGCGCCTTGCCGGCCAGGAAACCATGGGGTCCGACGATCGCGAGGCCGCGCTGAAGCGTCTGAATGCCGAAACCGGGCAAACCCTGATCGTGACGCTCGGTGCAGACGGGGTCATCGCAATCCGCGATGGCGGCATCTCGCGCGCCAAGGGGCTGAAGATCGAGCCGGTCGATACGGTCGGCGCCGGCGACACCTTCTGTGGCTACTTCGCCGCAAGCCTCGACGAAGGGCTCGATTTCGAGGCATCGCTACGCCGAGCAGCGATCGCGGGTTCGCTCGCCTGCCTCAAGCAAGGTGCACAGCCATCGATACCGTCCAGCGCCGAAGTCGCAAACAAGCTATAAAGCAATTCTCACGGCGGCATGCTTGGGCCGCTTGGCGCGGATACCTTCGATTTTCTTTGGATTTCATTCAAATTTAAGAGATTTCCGGCGATGTTCCAGCCATCACCGGACCCCTCTCAGGGGCCGGCCTCTGTAACGGCTGCTCCATGAGGGGGCGACGCCTTCGTCCCCTGTGCCGATGAATGCCCCGTTCGGCACATCCTTGCTCCCCGAGGAATCCATGTTCATCTTTCGCATGAAGTCGCTTGCAGCCAAGCTTATCCTCATTACCGGCATTGCCATCGCCCTCGTCCTCCTCGTTTCGAACTTCTTCCTCATCGGTGAGACGCGCAACCGTGTCCAGACGCTCACCATGGATCAGGCCGATCTGGAGGCGAAGGCGATCGCCAACGAGGTCGCCTCCTCCGTTGGCGAATTGGCAGGGGCCGCACGCTCAATGGCCGGCACCATCGGCCGCGGTCAGGAAGGGAAGTATCTCGACCGCAAGGCCGTTTTAGACATGCTGAAGGCAAACGTCGAGCGCAACCAGTTCGCCTTCGGCAGTTGGTTTGCCGAAGAGCCGAACGCCTTCGACGGCCAGTCGCCTTCGATGGCCGGCAAGGTCGATTTCGGCGCCGCCAAGGATGGCACCTTCAACCCGTACTGGACGAAGAGCAAGGACGGCGGCTTCACCTTCTCGACCTTCGATTCCGACTACAAGGCTGCCTGGTACGCGCTCGCCGCGGAAAGCAAGAAGGGCGCGCTGTCGCCGCCTTATGCCGAGACGACGACCGGCGAGAATACGGCCATGACCTCGATTGCCTACCCGGTCATGTCGGGCGGCAAGCTGATCGGCGTCAGTGGCGTCGATATCTCCCTGAAGTCGCTCCGGGACAAGCTCTCGACACTTCATCCCTTCGGCTCTGGCCGCGTCACGCTGCTCTCAGAGACCGGCAAATGGATCGTCGCGCCAATCGCCGAGCTTTCCATGAAGGACTATGACGGCGAAGGCGCGGATGCGGTGAAGAGCGCGCTCTCGACCCTGCAGCCATCGGTCGTCAAAAATCTGACCTTTGACGGCTACGAGCCGTTCGACCGCGTCGTCTATCCCTTCGCCCTGCCCGATGTGAACACGACCTGGGTCATCCTCGTCGACGTGCCGCACACGGCCATCAACGCGCCCGTTCAGGATCAGACCTTCATGATGGTCGCCGCCGGCATCCTCGTGCTCGCAGCCGTCATGCTCGCGCTCTATCTCGCCGTCCGCTCCCTCGTTCAGCGCCCGATCGGCAGTCTCGTTGCCAGCGTCAAGGCGCTCAGCGACGGCCGCTACGAACAGCCGGTCGCCGGTCAGGATCGCGCCGACGAGATCGGCTCCGTGGCCAAGGCCCTTGAAGGCTTCCGCTTTGCGCTCGCCGACACGCAGCGCCTTCAAGCCGAGGCAAACAGCCAGCGTGATGCAGCCGAAGCCGAGCGCGGTCGGTCGGAAACCGGGCGGCATCAGTCGATTACGTTGCAGCGTCACATCGTCTCGATCGTCGGCTCCGGCCTGTCGGAGCTGTCACAAGGCAATCTCGGCCACCGCATCACCGAGGACTTCCCGGGCGAATACGCCAAGCTGAAGCAGGATTTCAACGCGGCGCTGGAAAGCCTCGAAGAAACCATCAACACGATGAACCTCAGCGTCGTGAACATCGGCTCGGGCACGAGCGAAATCAGTGGCAGCGCCTCCGATCTCGCCAAGCGCACCGAGCAGCAGGCAGCAAGCCTGGAAGAGACCGCAGCGGCCCTCAACGAGCTCACCGCGCAGGTCAATTCCAGCGCGGAGAACGCCCGCACAGCTGCCGACAACGTCAACCTCGCCTGCGAGGATGCGGAAAAGTCGGGCGAAGTGGTGCGCAAGGCGATCGCTTCGATGCAGGGCATCGAGCAGTCGTCCACCGAGGTCTCGCGTATCATCGGCGTCATCGACGAGATCGCCTTCCAGACCAACCTGCTGGCGCTGAATGCCGGCGTCGAAGCAGCGCGTGCCGGTGAAGCCGGCAAGGGCTTCGCCGTTGTCGCACAGGAAGTCCGTGAGCTGGCACAGCGTTCCGCCAATGCCCGCCAAAGAGATCAAGACGCTCATCAACACCTCGGCCGTGCAGGTCAAGGAAGGCGTGGATCTGGTCGGTCGCGCCGGCGATACGCTGCACAAGATCTCCGAGCAGGTCATGGGCATCAATGGCCTTATCCGCCAGATCTCGGCATCAGCCAGCGAACAGACGATTGGCCTGAAGGAGATCAACCAGGCCATGAACCAGATGGACCAGGTTACCCAGCAGAACGCCGCCATGGTCGAGGAGACGACGGCCGCCAGCGTCACGCTCAACGATGAAGCCCAGACTCTGAAGCAACTCGTGACGCGCTTCCGCGTATCCGGCATGGGCCACGCTTCGGCGCTGCGCTCCACGGCTCAGCAGATGCGCGCGCCGAGCGCGGCACCAGCCTATCGCCCGGCAGCCGCACCACCACCACGCCGCGCGGTTCCTCAGGCGCACGGTTCGGCCGCGCTCGCCCAGGACAACTGGGAAGAGTTCTAAGCCGAGTCCGATGGCTTGAAACGAAAAAAGGCGCCTGAACAATCAGGCGCCTTTTTTCTGGAATATTGAATGCTCAAGCTGCGTTCGAGGTCTGCTCCTCGTTGAGGAAGGCATAAATCGCCGAAGCAGAGTCGGTCGCACGCAGCTTGGCGACGAGATCGTGGTCGCGCAGCACGCGGGCGATGCGCGACAGCGCCTTGAGGTGATCGGCGCCTGCGCCTTCCGGCGCGAGGAGCAGAAACACCAGATCGACGGGCTGATCGTCCAGCGCCTCAAAATCCACCGGCTGATCGAGACGTGCGAAGATGCCGACGATGGAGTGGACGCTTGCGAGTTTGCCGTGCGGTATGGCGATGCCGTTTCCGACGCCGGTCGAGCCCAGGCGCTCGCGCTGCAGGACAACATCGAAAATTTCCCGCTCCGAAAGTCCTGTGACTTTCGACGCCTTTGCAGCCAATTCCTGGAGGAGTTGTTTCTTGGAATTTACCCTGAGGGCGGGAATGATCGCATTTTGCTGCAGCAAATCTGCCAAAGCCATTTTATTTTCCTTCTGCGCCAAGAAAGGGAGAGCGGCAGCCTAACTGCCGCCCATCGCCTGATCTCAGCTTTTGATGCTGGCTGCATCAATCCAGCCAATGTTACCGTCATGGCGACGATAAACGATGTTTAGTTGTTCCTTGCCGGGGCTACGGAACAGCAGCAGCGGCTCGTCCGTCATGTCGAGCGCCATCACGGCGGTCGCTACCGACATTGTTTTCAGTTGCTTGGTACTTTCAGCGACAATCGCCGGCGCGAAGTCGTCTGGAATCTCGTCGTCCTGGTCCGACATCCCATCCATGACGGTGTACGCGACTTCAGCAGAACCATTCTGGTGATTTCCGGAGTGGTGATCCTTCAGCTTGCGCTTGTAGCGGCGAAGACGCTTCTCGATCCGTTCGGAAGCGGCATCGAAAGCCAACTGCGGATCCATCGCCTCTCCGGCGGCATGCAATACAACTCCGCTATCGAGATGGAGCTTGCAGTCGGCGGAAAACCGGGCGTTGGCCTTTTGCACGATCACCTGACCAGAATACCCTCCGTCGAAGTATTTCGTGACGGCTACACCGATTTGGTCCTCAATCCGCTGACGGAACGAGTCACCAATTTCCATATGTTTACCGGATACACGCACACTCATGGAGTTTCCCTTCTTATAGTGGTTTGCGAGTACCAGTTTACGCCAAGGCTCACCCTCATCCAAGCACTTCGCGCGATCCCAAGCAAGATCGGCCGAAGTTCCCGGCTTCAGGCGCCCTGAGGATGATGGGGATAACTTCCAACGCTGTCCACAGCGCCAATTGCGGCGCGCTTCTAGCCAGAAGTTACCAAAATGTCAACAGACACATTCATTAGAACTCGGAAATACACGCATTGGTCGCCGCACCCGACAATCAAAAGCCCGCGACCTTGGCCAAGGCCCGTTTCTCCCGCCTGCGCTGGACGGACGAAGCGATATTCATTGCCTCACGGTACTTCGCGACCGTACGGCGGGCAAGATCGACGCCGCCCTTCCTCAGGATATCCACTATATCGTCATCGGAAAGCACGGCATCCGGGCTTTCCTGCATGATAAGGGCGCGAATCTTATGGCGCACAGCCTCGGCCGAATGGCTGTCGCCGCCTTCGACAGCACTGATGGAGACGCTGAAGAAATATTTGAGCTCGAAGAGACCCCGCGGCGTCAGCATATACTTGTTCGACGTCACGCGGCTAACGGTGGATTCGTGCATCTTGATGGCGTCGGCCACCGTCTTAAGGTTGAGCGGTCGCAGGTGATCGACACCGTCCATCAGGAAGGCATCCTGCTGCCGAACGATCTCGCTTGCGACCTTCATGATCGTCTTGGCACGCTGATCGAGGCTCCGGGTCAGCCAGTTGGCGGTCTGCAGACATTCCGACAGAAAGGCGTAATCGTCACCACTCTTCGTGACTTTGGAAAAATACGCTTGATTGACCAGAACGCGCGGCAGCGTGTCGGGATTAAGCTCGACCAACCAGCCGCCGTCGGAGCCTGCGCGCACGACGACGTCGGGCATGATCGCCTCCGACATTCCGGCTTCGAAGCCCGCGCCCGGCTTCGGATTGAGCTGGCGGATCTCGCCCAACATATCGAGCAGATCTTCTTCGTCCACGCCACAAAGCCGCTTCAGCGTGGCGAAGTCGCGCCGCCCCAAAAGCTCGAGATTGCAGACCAGCGCCTGCATGGCGGGGTCAAAGCGGTCCTTCTGCCGAAGCTGGATCGCCAGGCATTCGGCCAGGTTGCGTGCGAAAACGCCGGGCGGATCGAGCGTCTGCAAGGCGGCGATCACGCGCTCGACATCGTCGACGCTCGCGCCCAGCCTATCGGCAGCTTCCGTCGCATCGCCCTGGAGATAGCCTGCCTCGTCCAGCTGATCGACGAGGTACTGGGCGATCAGGCGATCGGACATGTCGGGCAAGATAAAGGGCAATTGCTGGGCAAGGTGATCGCGTAGCGAGATCTGACCGGCAACGAAATCATCGAGATCGTAGCTTTCTGCCCCTTCGCCGTTGCCGGGCATCGACTTCCACTGGCTGATCAGCTCTGGAGCGTCGGCGCGCTGCGGGACGCCGTCATCGGGAAAGACGTTGGCATAGTTGGCATCGAGTTCGTCGCTGAGGCGGCTTGCACCGCCGGTGTTGCCACTCTCGTACCAGTCGCCCGACAAAACCTCGGTTCGGCTGTCGTAGCCGCCATCGCCGGGTTCTTCCACCTGCGGTGCGTAGGCCTCATCCTCCGCGCCTCCGCGCTCGGTGATTGCGTCCGCTTCATTTGACGGAAGTTCCAATAGTGGGTTCTTTTCGACTTCCTGGGCAATGAACTGCGTCAGCTCGAAATGCGTCATTTGCAGCAACTGAATGGACTGCATCAGTTGCGGTGTCATCACCAGCGACTGGTTCTGGCGCAGGAAAAGATTGGCCGACAGTGCCATAGCGGACGCTAAACTCCCGTTCGTCTCCTCCGGGAAACCGCGTCCTGTCACGGGCTCAGGCCACGGAAATCCAAGTTGGCCCAAAAATTGCTTTTTTATTCTATTTGGTCAAGCGGAACTGTCACAGAAGGTGAATTTCCGCGGCGCCGGAGCGCGTCAAAGACTGAAATTGTCGCCCAGGTAGAGGCGGCGCACTTCCGGATTGTTGACGATGTCGTTGGCACGACCATGCGTCAGGACTTCGCCAGCATGGATGATATAGGCGCGGTCGATCAGCCCCAGCGTCTCGCGCACATTGTGGTCGGTGATCAGCACGCCGATGCCGCGCGCCGTCAGATGATGAACGAGATGCTGGATGTCAGCGACAGAGATCGGATCGACGCCCGCAAACGGCTCGTCGAGGAGCATGAAGGTAGGATCGGTCGCCAGTGCGCGGGCGATTTCGAGGCGGCGACGCTCACCACCGGAAAGCGACACGGCCGCGCTCTTGCGCAGCTTGCGAATGTGAAACTCGTCGAGCAGTTCATCGAGCTTCTTCTCGCGCGCAGCCCTGTTGTTGATATGCACTTCCAGAACCGCGCGAATGTTTTCTTCAACAGTCAGACCGCGGAAGATCGAGGCTTCCTGAGGCAGGTAGCCAACGCCCAGTCGCGAACGGCGATACATCGGCATCGTCGTAACGTCATTGCCGTCGATCTCGATCGTACCCTCGTCAACGGGCACAAGCCCGGTGATCATATAGAAGCAGGTCGTCTTGCCGGCGCCGTTCGGACCCAGCAGGCCAACGGCCTCGCCGCGTCGAACGACCAGCGACACGCCGTTCACGACACGCCGGGTGCTATAGGTCTTGGTCAGACCGCGCGCAATCAGCGTGCCCTGGTAACGGCTTTTGTCACCGGCCGGGGTCTCAGCAGCCGCTTGGGGGCCGGACCTGCCGGACATGGTCGATAGCGAGAATAACTTCACGTGGTAAGGCCGGGGTCAGTTCTGTTTCTGTGACTTCGGATCAAGCTGGATCTGGACGCGCCCCCCGCAGCTATCCAGCTGTGCCTGTCCCGTCTCCATGTGCACCGTCAGCTGGCAACCAGTAAAGACGTTCGGTCCATCGGTAAGGACAACCTTTTCGCCCTTGAGGATGAAAAGCTGCTTGGTCATGTCGAAAGAGCCGTTATCGGCGGTGGCTGTCTGCGTGCCCGAGTTCAGGAACACCTTGTCCGTCACGATGATGTGATCGATATCAGTGTTGCCCGATGAAATCGACGCTGAAGCGTCCTTGGCGCCGGCTGCCGGGGCCGCATTCGCGTCGCCGCCCTTCGGCTTGTAGTAGACCGTCATATGTCCGGCCTGCAGCGTCGTCTTGCCCTGCACCACTTTCACATTGCCCGTGAAATCGGCCGTGTGTTCCTGATCGTGGATCTCCAGCTTGTCGCTCTCGATCTGGATCGGCTCGTCCCTGTTCAGCTTCAGGCCGTCCATCTGGCTGGTCGTTGCCTGCGCCAATGCGCCTCCGGCCAACAGCAGCAGCGCCACCGCGCCGTTGAGGAATACTGCTCCCGCCTTGCGGGTAGAAATGCGACAATCGTTTGTCATGGTGACCCGGCTGTTAAGTGCCCTGTTTGTGAATAGTGGAGGGATCGACATTCATGCGTACATTCCCCTCGAATGTGATCGTCCGCCCCTTATCCGTCATCTTGATCGACTGCGCAACAATAGAAGCGGTATCTTTCTGAATACTTACGGGATCCTCGCTCGTGAGCTTCCCGCCTTTGATGTCGACCTTGGCGCTCTGGAAGTTGGCCGTCAGCCCGTTGCTCAAAAGGATGACAAAGGGGGATTTGACATCGAGATTGTCGGTCGCACGGTCGTAGTCTGCAGCCGTCGCTTCGACGCGGGCGATCAGATCATCCTTCATCGGCACTGCAGCCTTGATCTTCTCAAGCGTCATCAGGTTGGGATTCTTGATATCCTGAAGCGCCCGCTCGGCCAGCATCGAATAGTTGATCCCATCCGAATTGCGGCCCGAGATCGCGGGTTTCTCCATCACCACCTTGCCGTTCTCGATCTTGGCACCCTCGATCTTGATGTTCTCCGGCAGGTAGGTGCGAATTACGGAAACACCAATGAAGACCAGCGACACCGCAACGGCTGCGATCGGAAGTATGATCTTCAGGCGGCGTACACGTGCGGAATGGAAGCGCGCAGCGCCATAGGCGCTTCGCTGCGGCCTCACGTAGTCAGCCCTTCCGCTGGAGTTCAATGTATTGAGCATAAACCTGGTCCGCGTCGGTGATCGGGCAGCGTATATAGGCATTGCCGCGCCCGATCACAGTTCGTTTCGCATTATTACACTGACTTGCCAATATGGATTTTTTTCTGCAACAAGCAACAAAGGCGCCGACGCGTGGTAAATCGATGTGTCCGAACGGCGCAGGAGCCCTAGATTTACGGGATCGCGCGGCTCGCCACCCCCTGGAGGAATGAATGGACAGTTCGATGATCGCGGATCGCCGCAGGCTTCGCCGCAACGTCGGTTTCTGGCGCGTCGTCGCGGTATTGCTGCTTGTGGTATTGGGTTTCGCTGCTTACCGGGTATTCCTTGGCGACATCGCAACCAGCCGGCCGCACGTCGCCCATGTGACCATTTCCGGGCTGATCACCGATGATGACGAGCTGCTGGAGCGGCTGAAAAAGATTGAAAAGAACGACGCGGTGAAGGCCGTCGTCGTCTCCATTTCCTCGCCCGGCGGCACGACCTATGGCGGCGAGAGGGTCTTCAAGGCGATCCGCGCCATTGCCGCCAAGAAGCCTGTTGTATCCGACGTGCGCACGCTGGCTGCTTCCGCCGGCTACATGATCGCGACCGCCGGCGACATGATTATTGCCGGAGACAGCTCGATCACCGGCTCGATCGGGGTGATCTTCCAATATCCGCAGGTCAAGCCGCTGCTCGACAAGATCGGCGTTTCACTCGAGGAGATCAAATCCTCACCGTTGAAGGCCGAGCCCTCGCCATTCCATCCAGCGAGCGAAGAGGCCAAGGCCATGATCAACAATATGATTGTTGACAGCTATGGCTGGTTCGTCGATCTGGTCGCCGAACGCCGCAAGCTGCCGCGCGAGGAAGTGCAGAAGCTTGCCGATGGCACCATTTTCACGGGCCGCCAGGCACTCAAGATCAAGCTGATCGACCAGATCGGCGGGGATGACGATATCAGGGCCTACCTTGAGACACGCAAGGTCAGCAAGAGCTTGCCTGAGGTCGATTGGGACAAGAAGAGCAGCACGTCATTCCTGCTCGCAGACAGCGCGTCTCAGATCCTGACGCTGCTTGGCTACGACGATCTTGCCAAGGCTCGCGATCTCGGTGGAATCCTGCCGCAAAAGTTGCTCCTTGACGGGCTCCTTTCAGTTTGGCAGGTTGGCCATGACTGATAAGAAATCAATAATTTAAGGGGGCGAAAGTGATCAAGTCCGAACTGGTGCAGATAGTTGCAGCCCGCAACCCGCATCTTTACCATCGCGACGTCGAGAATATCGTCAACGCGGTGCTCGACGAGATCACCGACGCGCTTGCGGCGGGCAACCGCGTCGAGCTGCGCGGATTCGGTGCGTTCTCTGTAAAGAACCGCCCGTCCCGCTCAGGCCGCAACCCACGTACCGGCGATACCGTTTTCGTCGAGGAGAAGTGGGTTCCCTTCTTCAAGACCGGCAAGGAACTGCGCGAGCGCCTCAACCCGGGACAGGCCGACGAAGAGGATTGATCCTGCATGGCAGCCTGCGGCAAGCCCGCACTTGAACTTGGCTCTCGGCCCACTATCCTGCTGACCAGATCAAAGCGCCGCGTCGACGATGGCGCGCGATGAAATACGGAGGCCGAGCATGGCGAAGAAGATCACCAACCTTTTGATTTTTCTGCCACTTGGAATCATCTTGATCATCTTCTGCGTCGCCAACAGGCAGATCGTGACGCTCGCCTTCAATCCGTTCCGGCCGGATGACCAGGTCCTTTCCCTGTCGGCGCCGTTCTTCGTGTTCATTTTCATAACGCTGATCATCGGCATTTTGGTCGGCTCTGCTGCGACCTGGCTCACCCAGGGCAAATACCGCAAGCGCGCGCGAACCGAAGCCAAGGAAGCCGTTCACTGGCAGACCGAGGCGGACCGCCACAAGACCCGAGCCGAGGAAATTGCGGGGCAACTGCCGTCGAGGTGACGCGCTCGCCAGGGCCTAAAGGTTAGAGCGGGTCGACAAACCGGAGCGTGGCGCGCAGGCTGAAATAAGGCCGAGCAAGCACTTGCAGCCATAGACCCAGCTTCATAGCTATATAAAATAGAACCCACTGCACATCTGCTAGGCACAGTCGTTTCGCGACACACGCCCGCGCCTTGCGAGGATGAGACCATGAATATCGACGAAATCCTGCGGTCAGTCGTGGCCGTTCGCTCCTCAATTCCGGAAGATGCCTTTACAGCAGGCACGCTCGGTACCCGCCGGGAAGGCAGCGGCGTCGTCATCAAGCCATCCGGACTGGTCCTCACCATCGGCTACCTGATCACCGAGGCCGAGGAAGTTTGGCTGACCACGCTTGACGGGCGCGTCATCGCAGCCCATCCGCTCGCCTATGATCAGGAGACCGGGTTCGGCCTGCTTCAGGCGCTGGGGGATATCGGCCTGCCGGCATTGGAATTCGGTGATGGCGCCGGAGCCAGCCTCGGCGACCCTGTCGTGCTGGCGGATGGCATCGGCCAGTTCGTGGAAGCCAGGATCGTGGCAAAGCAGGAGTTCGCCGGCTATTGGGAATATCTGCTCGATGAGGCGATCTTTACCACACCCGCCCATCCGTCCTGGGGCGGCGCCGCACTCATTGATGCCGAAGGCAAGCTGCTCGGGATCGGTTCACTGCGCCTGCAGATGAGCCAGAACGACGAGATTGCCGATATCAACATGATCGTGCCGATCAACCTGCTTCCGCCAATTCTCGATGACCTCATGACACGCGGCCGCGTCAATAAGCCGCCGCGACCGTGGCTCGGAGCCTTTTCCGCAGAGAGCAACGGCGATGTGGTTGTGATGAGCGTGGCTGACGGAAGCCCGGCGGCTCAGGCCGGCTTGCGGCGAGGCGACATCATTTCCGAGATCCGCGATGGCGAAGTCGATGGACTTGCCGATTTCTACCGCAAGGTCTGGAGCAGCGGCCCGGCCGGCGCGGAAATCCCGATGCGGGTGCTGCGCGACGGCCGTGAGGCGTGGCTGCGCATCAGGTCCGCCGATCGCAACGCTTTTCTGAGGAAGCCGCAACTGCAATAGGCCTGCCAAGCGAAGAACGGTGCTAGACGGCCGGATAGAAACTCATCTCTTCATAGTCGCCCTCCGCTGACGTGCCCGATCCCGTGACGATGAACCCCTTGGAGCGATAAAAGGCGTTCGCGCGATCGTTCTTGACCAGGCATTTCAGCCGATACTTTTTATGTGGCCAATCCGGCAGCGCCGCAAGCAGGGCAGCGCCGATCCCCTGCCCTCGCCAGAATTTGCTGACATAAAGCATGTGAATGAAATCGTCCGGCGCCCACAGTGTCATGAAACCCGCGGCCTCGCCGTTCGGTGCCTCTGCGAGCCACAGATGTTCGCCCTGCGTGTGGGCTTTGAAGTCCTCGTGGCGGAAGCTGGCGGGATCAACCCACACGAACGTCTCGCGGCGGACAGCCAGATATATGTCGGCAAGCCGCTCCAAATCCGACTGACGTGGCGATCTGATCGTCCACTTTACGGATTGTGGCTTCGTCTGGACGGAGAAATCTGTCAATTCGGACCCTTATTCTGCGGCCTTGGCACTGACAGCAGCGTTGAAACTGGAAAAGAACTGCTGCGCCAGCTTCGTGGACGTCGAGTCGATCAATCGCGCACCGAGCTGCGCGATCTTGCCACCAACCTGGGCTTTTGCCGCATATTGCAGGACCGTTTCGCCGCCGTCGTCCTTCAGCACCACATCGGCGCCCCCCTTGGCGAAACCGGCAATACCGCCCTTGCCCTCGCCCGAGATCGTATAGCTTTCGGGCGCCTTGATGTTGGATAACAAGACCTCGCCGTTGAACGTTGCAGAAACCGGACCGATTTTGACCTTCACCACCGCTGCCAGCTCGGTCGGAGATTTCATCTCCAGGCTCTGACAGCCCGGAATGCACTGCTTCAATACCTCAGGGTCGTTGAGCGCTGCCCATACGACATCCCGAGGAGCGGTAATCCGTTCTTCGCCGGTCAAGTCCATCCGAAATCCTCCCATTTCGACCTGCCTCAATTTATCACAGCCGGAAAGCGCTTTGCCAAGGTGAAACGGAATGCTATTTGCACGAGCTCTATAAAATTGAAGCACGCGGAAGATCACGTGAGACAGAAAGAACGCCGGCCGGGCCTGAAATCCGCCGCCGGCCCCTCCGGCGGACGCCGCGCCGACGATCGAGGCACACGCCCGGCGAAGCCAGCGCCGGGCCTTGAGAAGGTGCGCGAACCGGCCTCCGTGCCTGGCGCCATCGACCGGCCCCTGATGGCGCGTACGGGCGAGCGTCCGGCCGAACGCGTGCCCGTCATCCTCGAATCCCTTGGCGCAGGCGACTTCCATCTGATCGACAGCGGCAACGGCGAAAAGCTGGAGCAATACGGGCCCTACCGGATCGTGCGCCCGGAAGGCCAGGCGCTGTGGCAGCCATCGTTGCCAAAGCAGGTCTGGGAAAAGGTCGATGCCGTCTTCACCGGCGATACCGACGAGGAAGGCACAGGGCGCTGGCGCTTTCCCAAGGAAGCGCTCGGCGAGACCTGGCCGCTCAATCTGCTCGGTGTGGATTTCTACGGCCGCTTCACGTCTTTCCGCCACGTCGGCGTCTTTCCCGAGCAGATCGTCCACTGGACCTGGATGAAGCAGCAGGTCGAGGCCGCCGGGCGGCCGCTGAAGGTGCTGAACCTCTTCGGCTACACCGGTGTCGCCTCCCTGGTTGCGGCAGCCGCCGGCGCGGAGGTCACGCATGTGGACGCTTCCAAGAAGGCAATCGGTTGGGCGCGCGAAAACCAGGCGCTGAGCCGGCTGGAGAAGGCGCCGATCCGCTGGATCTGCGAGGACGCGATGAAGTTCATCCTGCGCGAGGAACGCCGTGGCAACAGCTACGACATCATCCTCACCGACCCGCCGAAATTCGGCCGCGGACCGAATGGCGAGGTTTGGCATCTCTTCGAGCATCTGCCGCTGATGCTCGATATCTGCCGCGAGATCCTGTCTCCGAAGGCGGTTGGGCTGGTGCTCACGGCCTATTCGATCCGGGCCAGCTTCTATTCGATCCATGAACTGATGCGCGAGACGATGCGCGGCGCCGGCGGGGCCGTCGAATCCGGCGAGCTCGTCATTCGCGAGGCCGGACTGGACGGCAAAGCGCCGGGACGCGCACTCTCCACCTCCCTCTTCTCCCGCTGGGTGCCGAAATGAGCCATGAACACCGGGGCCACGGCCCGCACAAGGTCGGGCACGTGAAAGAGGTCACTTCGCTCGCCAATCCGATCATCAAAGACATTAAGGCGCTGACGAACAAGAAGTCGCGCGAAGAGAGCGGCACCTTCATGGCCGAGGGGCTGAAGCTGGTGATCGATGCGATCGAGCTCGGCTGGACGATCCGCACGCTGGTTTACGCCAAGGCCGCCAAGGGCAAACCGCTGGTCGAGCAGATGGCGGCAAGGACCGTCGCCTCCGGCGGGCTGGTGCTGGAGGTCAGCGAGAAGGTGATCTCCTCGATCACCCGCCGCGACAATCCGCAGATGGTAGTCGGCATCTTCGAAAGCCGCTGGAAGCCGCTCCGCGAGATCCACCCGAAGCAGGGCGAGACCTGGATCGCCCTCGACCGCGTGCGCGACCCCGGCAATCTCGGCACGATCATCCGCACAGCCGATGCTGCCGGTGCCTCCGGCGTGATCCTTGTCGGCGAGACGACCGATCCCTTTTCGCTGGAAACGGTGCGCGCCACCATGGGCTCGGTGTTTGCCGTTCCCGTCGCCCGCGCGACACCGGAAGAATTCATTTCGTGGAAGAAGCATGCCGGCGTCTCCGTCGTCGCTACGCACCTGACAGGCTCGGTCGACTACCGGACGATCGACTACAAGAAGAGGCCCGTCGTGATCCTGATGGGCAACGAGCAGTCCGGCCTGCCAGAGCATCTTGCCAAGGAAGCCGACGCGCTTGCCCGCATTCCGCAGCAGGGCCGCGCCGACTCGCTCAATCTTGCCGTCGCGAGCGCCGTCATGCTGTTCGAGGCGCGGCGCCATCTCCTCTCACTCGACGAGGCCAAATGACCGAACAGACGCTAGAACGCCCGACACTGTTTGCCCGCCCGTTGCCGATCCTGGTCTTCATCATCATCGCCGTCGTGCTCGACCAGATCGTCAAGATCGTCGTCGACCATACGCTGCCGCTGCAGGAGCCGGTGCATCTCATCCCGATGTTGGCCCTCTACCGGACCTACAATCTCGGTGTCGCCTTCTCTATGCTGTCGGGCATGGATGGCTGGTTTATCGTCGGCATGCGCCTGATCATCGTCGCTTTCGTCATCTGGCTCTGGCATCGCACCGGCAAGCAACGCACCTTCGCCCATCTCGGCTATGCGCTGATTATCGCCGGTGCGCTTGGCAACCTGATCGATCGTTTCCTCTACGGTCACGTGATCGACTACATCCTGTTTCATACCGAAACATGGTCGTTCGCCGTCTTCAACCTGGCCGACAGTTTTATCACCATCGGCGCGGGATGCGTGATTCTGGATGAGCTGATACAACCTAAAAACGCAGACCGTTAAAATCTTACCGGTTTGCTGAAGGCATTTGGAACCGCCGTTATGTTATCCGGCGGCCATGCAAGGTCTCGGTCAATTGCACGAAAAACTTGCCGCCGCGTTCGGGCGGCCTACCGCTCATCGCGAAGGTGAGCGGGGTTCGGATGCTGCTGCTCATCAAACCGAGTTCGTTTCTCCGCAAGTCCAACGCAACCGCGTGGGCCGCAAGCTTCTGTCATGGTGGTTGGGCGGCCTTGGACTTGTTGCCGGCTCTGTCCTTGTCGCCGCAACGCAGGCGGGGGGCCCGTTGCTGCTTTCGATCGGCCTCGGCGTCGCCCCACTTGCCTTTATCGTCCTTCTCGCAATCCTTTCGACCGCCAGGCAGAGAAGTTCGAGGACGTACCCCACCGGCGTCTCCTCTGCATGGAGCCAGGGTGCGGCTCTCTTTGCCGATATCCATGACGCGCTTGGCGACATTACCGTCACGCGCCACATGGACCGGCGCATCATCGGCGCGAATGAGGCGTTTCGTCGGCTGACGGGCCGGCTCAATCCCGAGGGGCTAACCTGTGAGGAAATCGGCATCGCCTTTCGTCCCGGCACGGCGCCGCATCGCTTCGAGGTGGAGATTTCGACACCCGAGGGCCAGCGCATCTACTTCTGGCGTGACGTCGTTACCCGCGACCCGGCCGACGGACGGCTGCTGCTCCAGAGTATCGCTCGCGACGTCACCGAAGAACGGCTGACGGCACAAGCCCGCGAGGAGGCCCGGCAGAAAGCCGAATACAACAGCGCCGCCAAATCGCGCCTGCTTGCCACCGTCAGCCATGAGATCCGCACGCCGCTATCCGGCATCCTCGGCATGACGCATCTGTTGACCGAAACCCGACTGACGCAGGAACAGCAGAACTATCTCACAGGCATCCGCCAATCCGGCTATGCCTTGACACAGCTGGTCGAAGACCTCCTTGACTTCTCGACCATCGAGGTTGGTCGTTTCCAGCTGCGTCCGCGGGCGGAATCGCTTCGCAAGCTGCTTGAGAGCGTCGTCGAAATGCTCGCCCACCGCGCCCATGAAAAAGGTATCGAGATCGGGGCGACGGTTTCTTCCGAGTTGCCGGAACTCATGAGCTTCGATCCGGCACGCCTGCGTCAGGTCCTCTTCAACGTCATCGGCAACGCCGTGAAATTCACGCAGGCGGGCGGTGTTTTCGTGCGGGCATCGCTGCAGGGCAACGACGTCCTGATCAGCGTCACCGACACCGGGCCCGGCATGACCGAGGAAGAACAGAACCGCATCTTCGGCGAGTTCGAGCAGGGTGGAACGCCGATCGAGAAGAGCGCCGGGACGGGTCTTGGCCTCTCGATTTCCGCCCGCATCATGCGCGAGTTCGGCGGCTCGCTTACGGTGGCCAGCGAGAAAGGAACCGGCAGCGAATTCAGCATCAGGTTTCCGATCGACATTCCGGAGGAAAGCCGCGGTCGCCACAACGCCGTGCTTGCCGGCAGCGTCGTGCTGCTGCTGGCGCCTGCCGGTGCGGCGCGCATGGCGATATCAGAGACGATCGCAACGCTCGGCGGCGATTGCCACCTGGTCACAGATGGCACGAGCGCGCGTGACATGTTGCTCGCCATGGCGTCGCGCGGCCGCGGGCCGACTGACATCATCGTCGACCACCGCATGTCGGCAGAGTTCGCCGACCACCTCGCCGACCGTGCCGAGATCGCGGCACTCGGTCTACGCAAGATCTTCCTGGTCAACCCCGAAGAGCGCAACGCCCATCCCCTCGACCTGTTCGACGCCTGGCTGATACGGCCGCTGCGCGAACAGTCGCTGATCGACGTGCTGCGTGGGCGGATGCGCGGGATGGAAAAGCGCGATGCGTTGAACGACAACCAGCCCGGGTTCAGCGTCTCCATCCCCGAAGCCGGGCTCCAGGGCGGGCTGCGCATTCTGCTCGCGGAAGATGACCCGATCAACGCTATGCTCATTCGGGCAATGCTCGAAAAGGCCGGCCATACCGTCGAGCACGTCGAACATTTCGAGACGCTTCTCGACCGTGCGCTATCAGAGGGAAGCGTACGCCCCGATATCGTGATCAGCGATCTTTCCATGCCGGGCGGCGACGGTATCGATATGCTTGGCCGGCTACGCGGCCATGAGCGCCGACTCGATGTTCCGCCCGTCCCGATCATTGTACTGACCGCCGACAAGCGCGACGAATCCCGTAGACAAGTCTTGCTGAATGGTGCAAACCGCGTCATGGTAAAGCCGGTTGACCCGATAAGGTTGCTGACGGAAGTCCAAGCTGTTGCTGCGCTTTCGGCCCGCCGCGCGGAAGCGCGGTAGCCATCAAACAACCGGCACGTTTCTTGCGTGCGGCGGCTGTATGATGTCACTTTCCTGTCGCATATAAGTGTTTTATGGCGTGTCAAAAGCCGGCAACGGGAGAATCGCCATGTCAGTAGACGCTTTCAATAGTGCCGTCGCCGAGGTCCATCGGCCGTCGAGCCCGCTTGCGCCGAAGGAAGGTGATATTCTCGGCCGCATCGGCAGTCTTGAGACCCGCCTAGCCCGCACCGCCAGCGAGATCGATGCCGCCCAGGCCGTCCGCTTCCGAGTCTTCGTCGAAGAAATGGGTGCACAGCTTTCGCCGGAAGCCATGCGCCGCAAGCGCGATTTCGATTCCTACGACGCATTCTGCGATCATCTGCTCGTGCTCGATCGCTCGATCGAGGGCGACGGCGAGGACCAGATCGTTGGCACCTATCGCCTGCTACGACAGGAAGTCGCGATGGCGAACGGCGGCTTTTACTCGGCTTCGGAATTCGCGATCGACGAGCTGCTTGCCCGCCACCCGGATAAGCGGTTCATGGAACTCGGCCGCTCCTGCGTGCTGCCCGACTACCGCACCAAGCGCACCGTCGAGCTCCTGTGGCAGGGGAACTGGGCCTATGCGCTGAAGCATGGCATGAGTGCCATGTTCGGCTGCGCCTCCTTCCCGGGCATTCACCCGGAAAGCCATGCTCTGGCGCTGTCCTTCCTACATCACAACGTTGCCGCCAAGGATGAGTGGGCCGTTGGCGCGCTTCCACACCTTGCCCGTGACATGGATCTGATGCCGGCAGAAGCGGTCAACCCGAAGCGGGCGCTGATGGCGCTACCGCCGCTGATCAAGGGTTATCTCCGCCTCGGCGCGATGGTCGGTTCGACTGCCGTGGTCGACGAGGCCTTCAATACGACGGACGTTCTGATCGTCCTGCCGATCGCCAGCATTTCCGATCGCTACCTGAACTATTACGGCGCCGATGCCGGGCGGTTCGCGAGCTGATTTTCCACCGACGGAAAGATGGAGCGAGAGGCTGCCTCCCGCTCCACATTCGCTTACGATCCTGCCGTATAGGCTGCGATCGCGGCCATATTGACGATGTCGGAATCCTTCGCGCCCATCGAGGTGATCTGAACCGCCTTGTCGAGGCCGACGAGGATCGGGCCGATCACAGTCGAACCGCCGAGTTCCTGCAGCATCTTCGTGGAGATCGAGGCCGAGTGGAAGGCCGGCATGACGAGTACGTTGGCCGGGCCGGATAGGCGGCAGAACGGATACTGCTCCATCACCTTGCGGTTCAGCGCCACATCGGCCGCCATTTCGCCGTCATACTCGAAATCGACGCGGCGCTTGTCGAGGATCTTCACGGCCTCGCGCACGCGCTCCGAGCGCTCGCCCGATGGATGGCCGAAGGTCGAATAGGCAAGCATGGCGACGCGCGGCTGATAACCCATGCGGCGCGCAAAGCCTGCCGCTTCCACGGCGATGTCGGCAAGTTCCGCCGCCGACGGCATATCGTGGACGGCGGTATCCGCAACGAAGACGGTGCGGCCTCGGCAGAGTGCAACCGAGACACCGATCACCTGATGCCCCGGCTTCATGTTGATGCAGCGGCGCACATCTTCGAGCGCGGTCGAATAATTGCGGGTGATGCCGGTGACCATCCCGTCCGCATCGCCAAGCGCCACCATGCACGCGGCGAAGTGGTTGCGATCCTGGTGGATCAGGCGCTGGGCGTCGCGATGCAGGTAGCCCTTACGCTGCAGGCGCGCATAGAGATAGTCGATATAGACTTCGACGCGGGTGGAAATGCGCGCATTGACGATTTCCAGCCCCGGCCGGTTGAGATCGATGCCGGCGCGTTCGGCGGTCGCGTGAATCAGGTCCTCACGGCCGAGCAGGATCGCTGTACCGAGCTGCTGGTTGGCATAGGACATTGCCGCACGCATGACCTGTTCTTCTTCGGCTTCGGCAAAGACCACCCGTTTCGGACGGCGGCGAACGCGCTCGTAAAGGCTTGCCAGCGTCGAGGCGATGGGATCGCGACGAGCAGAAAGTTCGCGGGCGTAGGTGGCCATGTCGGCGATCGGCTTGCGGGCGACGCCGCTGTCAATCGCGGCCTGTGCCACGGCAACCGGGATCGCAGAGATCAAGCGCGGATCGAACGGCACCGGAATGATGTACTGGGCGCCGAAGCGCGGGCGGTTCCCCTGGTAGGCGGCAACGACATCATCCGGAACGTCTTCGCGGGCTAGGTTCGCGAGCGCCTGGACGGCGGCGATTTTCATGGCGTCGTTGATCGTGGTGGCGCGAACATCCAGAGCGCCGCGGAAAATGTAGGGGAAGCCCAGGACGTTGTTGACCTGGTTCGGATAATCGGAACGACCGGTCGCCATGATGGCGTCGTCGCGGATGCGGGCGACCTCTTCCGGGGTGATCTCCGGATCCGGATTGGCCATGGCGAAAATGATCGGCCGGTCCGCCATCGAGCGGATCATCTTTTCGGAGAAGGCGCCCTTCTGCGAAAGGCCAAGCACGACATCCGCGCCTTTCATGGCCTCTTCGAGCGTGCGCGCTTTGGTCTTGACCGCATGCGCCGACTTCCACTGGTTCATGCCTTCGGTGCGGCCCTGGTAGATCACGCCTTTGGTGTCGCAAAGGACGATGTTCTCAGCCACGAAGCCCATGGCCTTGATGAGCTCGACGCAGGCGATCGCGGCCGCACCCGCGCCATTGCAGACGAGCTTCGTCGTCTTCAGGTCGCGACCGGTCAACTCCAGCGCGTTGATGAGACCGGCGGCAGCAATGATCGCCGTGCCGTGCTGGTCGTCATGAAAAACCGGGATGTCCATCAGCTCGCGCAGGCGCTGCTCGATGATGAAACAGTCTGGCGCCTTGATGTCTTCGAGATTGATGCCGCCAAAGGACGGGCCGAGGAAGCGCACGCAGTTGATGAACTCGTCGACATTTTCGGTATCGACTTCAAGATCGATGGAATCGACGTCGGCGAAGCGCTTGAAGAGCACCGACTTTCCCTCCATTACCGGCTTGGAGGCCAATGCGCCGAGATTGCCGAGACCGAGGATAGCCGTACCGTTGGAGATCACCGCGACCATGTTGCCGCGCGTGGTGTAGTCGTAGGCCGTGGCCGGATCGGCGGCGATCGCCTTCACCGGAACGGCAACGCCCGGCGAATAGGCGAGCGACAGATCGCGCTGGGTCGCCATCGGCTTCGTGGCGTTGATCTCCAGCTTTCCGGGCCGTCCCATGGCATGGAATTCAAGAGCCTCGTTGTCGGTCACTGATGTAACCGGCCGCTGCTTCTTCTCGGTATCGGGCATTTTTCCTCCAACGTCTTGTGGGTGACGCCTTGCTCTTCCTCAATCGCGGTTGTCATCTATAGCGGCGGGCGGCTAGGGTTGGCACCTCTTTTTTGGAAAAAACTGCATCTCCGTGAACGAACGAATAGACACTGGAAGAGAAGCCTTTTCGGCTGCCGAGCTTGCTACGGAAGAAAGCCGTGCATCGGCGACGCCGATGATGGAGCAATTCATCGACATCAAGGCGAACAACCCTGACTCGCTGCTGTTCTACCGCATGGGCGATTTCTATGAGCTGTTCTTCGAGGACGCGCTGGAAGCATCCCGCGCTCTCGGCATCACGCTCACCAAGCGCGGCCAGCATATGGGGCAGGATATTGCGATGTGCGGCGTGCCGGTGCATGCAGCCGACGACTACCTGCAGAAGCTGATCGCCCTCGGCTTCCGCGTCGCCGTCTGCGAGCAAGTCGAAGACCCCGCCGAAGCCAAGAAACGCGGTTCGAAATCGGTGGTGAAGCGCGACGTCGTTCGCCTTGTCACGCCGGGCACGATCACCGAGGAAAAACTGCTTTCGCCGTCGGAATCGAACTATCTGATGGCACTTACCCGCATTCGCGGCAGCGCCGAGCCGTTGCTGGCGCTTGCCTGGATCGATATCTCGACGGGCATTTTCCGGCTTGCCGAGACCGAAGGCTCACGGCTGCTTGCCGATATCCTGCGCATCGATCCACGCGAACTCATCGTGCCGGACACGATCTTTCACGATCCCGAGCTGAAGCCGGTCTTCGACGTGCTCGGCCGCACCGCCGTTCCGCAGCCGGCCGTGCTGTTCGACAGCGCCACAGCGGAAGGGCGGATTGCACGTTATTTTGGTGTCTCGACACTCGACGGCTTCGGCACCTTCTCGCGCGCCGAGCTTGCCGCTGCCGCTGCAGCCGTCGCCTATGTCGAGAAGACGCAGATCGCCGAACGGCCGCCGCTTGGGCGGCCGGAGCGCGAGAGCGCCGCTTCCACGCTCTTCATCGATCCGGCGACCCGCGCCAACCTGGAACTTGCCCGCACGCTGTCAGGCGATCGCAATGGTTCTCTGTTGAAAGCAATCGACCGCACCGTGACCGGCGGCGGTGCGCGACTGCTTGCCGAGCGGCTGATGTCGCCGCTGACCGACCCCGCGCGCATCAACGAGCGACTGGATTCGATCGGCTTCCTGATGGAAGAGCCGTCGCTCTGTGGCGACCTGCGCCACCACCTCAAGCATGTGCCCGATATGCCGCGCGCGCTCTCGCGCCTCGCGCTCGACCGTGGCGGGCCGCGCGACCTCGCCGCCATCCGCCAGGGGCTGAGTGCGGCGGGCGATCTCGCCCGATTGCTGGCCGAAGCGCTGCTGCCGGAAGAGCTGAGACTTGCGCTTTCGAGCCTCCAGGCCCTCCCCTGCGGTCTCGCAGCGCTGCTTTCGGCAACGCTCGGCGACGCGTTGCCGCTGTTGAAGCGCGACGGCGGCTTCCTGCGCGACGGCGCCAATGCCGAGCTCGACGAGGTCAGGGCGCTGCGTGACCAGTCCCGCCGTGTCATCGCCGGCCTGCAGCTGCAATATGCCGAGGAAACCGGCATCAAGTCGCTGAAGATCAAGCACAACAACATCCTCGGCTACTTCATCGAGGTCACCGCCGGCAATGCCGGACCGATGACCGACACACCCGAAGCCAAGGGCCGATTCATCCACCGCCAGACGATGGCGAATGCGATGCGGTTCACCACGACCGAGCTTGCCGACCTCGAAAGTCGGATTGCAAACGCTGCCGACAAGGCGCTCGCAATCGAGCTCGCCGCCTTCGACCACATGACATCCGCCGTCGTCGCCGAAGCGGAAGCGATCAAGGCGGGAGCCCGGGCGCTTGCGATCATCGACGTCGCCAGCGGCCTTGCCCTCCTCGCCGACGAGCAGGCCTATTGCCGGCCGCTGGTTGATGCCTCGAAGATGTTTGCGATCGAGGGCGGACGCCACCCGGTCGTCGAGCAGGCCCTGCGACGCCAATCGTCGGGCCCGTTTGTTGCCAATGATTGCGATCTGTCGCCTGTCGCCGACGGCAAGGATGGCGCGATCTGGTTGCTGACCGGCCCGAACATGGGCGGTAAATCGACCTTCCTGCGCCAGAACGCGTTGATTTCGGTCCTCGCGCAGGTGGGCTCCTTCGTGCCGGCGACCTCCGCCCATATCGGCATCGTCGACCGTCTATTCTCCCGCGTCGGCGCCTCCGACGACCTTGCCCGCGGCCGCTCGACCTTCATGGTCGAGATGGTCGAAACGGCGGCGATCCTCAATCAGGCGACCGACCGCTCGCTTGTCATCCTCGACGAAATCGGCCGCGGCACGGCAACGTTCGATGGTCTTTCCATCGCCTGGGCAGCCGTCGAGCATCTGCATGAGGCCAATCGCTGCCGCGGCCTCTTCGCCACCCACTTCCATGAGCTGACCGTGCTGTCCGAAAAGCTTGCCCGGCTATCGAACGCGACGATGCGGGTGAAGGAATGGGATGGCGACGTGATCTTCCTGCACGAGGTCGGTCCGGGTGCTGCCGATCGCTCCTACGGTATCCAGGTCGCCCGGCTTGCCGGCCTGCCGGCTTCCGTCGTGGCGCGCGCCCGCGACGTGCTGACACGCCTCGAGGACGCCGACCGCAAGAACCCGGCAAGCCAGTTGATCGACGACCTGCCATTGTTTCAGGTGGCGGTGCGTCGCGAGGACGCTAGTCGCGGCCCGTCGAAGGTGGAAGAAGCGTTGAAGGGCATGAGCCTCGATGACATGACCCCGCGCGAGGCGATGGAGGCACTCTACGACCTCAAGAAGAAGCTGAAGCGGAGCTAGCCGATGTTCATGGACCGGCTATTCAACGAGACGCAGAGGCTTGCGGCGATTTTCAGCGCACTCGAAGCATTGCGGCTTGCGGACGAGTGTGGCAATCCACGCGGCTGGGCCTCGCCCTTCGGCCTGCTCCAGATCATCCGCTGTTGTGCCGGTATTCTGGAGCTTTCCTCCTGTGTCGCAAAGGCTGGCTACCGAGAATGTGACCGCGAGACACTAGAGGAGATCGCCAGCGAGACGCGCAAGGTGCTCTATTCGGTGCAGGCGCAGGTGGCGGCCTGATTGCCGCATGCAGGCGGTTTCGGACGTGGCAACACCTTTTCGCCAAAATTAAAGGTTCTGCAGTATGAAAGCCCGTGTCATCGGCGGGCAAAGAGGCTATAGCGCATGCAGACGAAACGAGAGGCGCAGCAAGAAGCAGCTGCGCCGCGCGAACAGGAAGCCGCCCCGCGCATGGCGACGACGAACGACATCGATTTCTCCGATATCCTCGACACCGACTATCTGCTGAAGATGTGCGATGCTGTAACGGAGGCCAACAAAACGCGGCCTGACGTCTTGCGATCCGATCTGTTGGCCATTCTCAAGAAGGCAAGCGGCGAGGGTCGCCAGAAGGCACGCACCCTGCTCTTGGCCGACGGCAGCGGCATCAATTGCGCCCGCCGCATCTCCTGGCTACAGGACCAAATCATCACGGTTCTCTATGAATTCGTCTGCACCCATGTCTTCCCACAGCAGAAGGACAAGTTCGCCGTCACCGCCGTTGGCGGCTATGGCCGCGATACGCTGGCGCCGGGTTCCGACATCGACCTCCTGTTCCTGTTCCAGCCGAAACCGGGGGAGGAGACACACAAGGCGGTCGAATTCATGCTCTACGTCCTCTGGGACATGGGCCTCAAGGTCGGCCACGCCACGCGTACCCTGGAAGAGTGCATCGCGCTGTCGAAGTCCGACATGACGATTCGCACGGCGATCCTCGAGATGCGCTATATCTGCGGCCTGCGCGCGCTGGAAACGCAGCTGGAGACGCGCTTCGACAAGGAAATCGTCACCGGCACCGGCCCGGAATTCATCGCCGCCAAGCTTGCAGAGCGCGACGAACGGCATCGCAAGGCCGGCGACACGCGCTATCTCGTCGAGCCCAACGTCAAGGAGGGCAAGGGTGGCCTGCGCGACCTCCATACGCTCTTCTGGATCTCGAAATACTACTACCATGTCCGCGACACCGCCGAACTTGTGCCGCTCGGCGTTCTCTCGAAGCACGAGTACCACGTCTTCCAGAAGGCGGACGACTTCCTTTGGGCGGTGCGCTGCCACATGCATTTCCTGACCGGAAAAGCAGAGGAACGGCTGTCCTTCGACATCCAGCGCGAGATTGCCGAGGCACTCGGATATCATTCGCGGCCCGGCCTTTCGGCCGTCGAGCGCTTCATGAAACACTACTTCCTCGTCGCCAAGGATGTCGGCGATCTGACGCGTATTCTCTGCGCGGCACTCGAAGACCAGCAGGCGAAGTCGACGCCGGGGCTGACCGGCGTCATCAGCCGCTTTGCGCATCGCAGCCGCAAGATCGCCGGCAGCACCGAGTTCGTCGAGGATCGCGGCCGCATCGCACTTGCCAGCCCCGATGTCTTCAAGCGCGACCCGATCAGCATCATCCGCCTCTTCCACGTCGCCGACATCAACGGCCTGGAATTCCATCCCGATGCGCTGAAGCGCGTCACCCGCTCGCTCAGCCTGATCGACAACAATCTGCGCGAAAACGAGGAGGCAAACCGCCTCTTCATGTCGATCCTGACCTCGAAGCGCGATCCGGCGCTTATCCTTCGCCGGATGAACGAAGCCGGTGTGCTCGGCCGCTTCATCCCAGAATTCGGCAAGATCGTCGCAATGATGCAGTTCAACATGTACCACCACTATACGGTGGACGAGCATCTGATCCGCACCCTCGACGTGCTGTCAGAGATCGACAAGGGCAAGGCCGACGACCTGCATCCGCTTGCCAACAAGCTGATGCCCGGCATCGAGGACCGCGAGGCGCTTTATGTCGCCGTGCTGCTGCACGACATCGCCAAGGGCCGCCAGGAAGACCACTCGATCGCCGGCGCCCGTGTCGCCCGCAAGCTCTGCGCCCGCTTCGGCCTGTCGCAGAAGCAGACGGAGATGGTCGTCTGGCTGATCCAGGAACATCTGGCGATGTCGATGGTCGCCCAGACCCGCGACCTCACCGACCGCAAGACGATTATCGACTTTGCCGATGTCGTGCAGTCGCTCGAACGCCTGAAGATGCTGCTGATCCTGACGATCTGCGACATCCGCGCCGTCGGACCGGGCGTGTGGAACGGCTGGAAGGGTCAGCTGCTGCGCACGCTCTACTATGAAACCGAACTGCTGCTTGCCGGCGGCTTCTCGGAGGTGTCTCGCAAGGAGCGCGCCAACTTCGCAGCCGAAGCACTCTTCAACGCGCTCTCCGACTGGAGCCAGAAGGACCGCAAGATCTACAGCAAGCTGCACTATCAGCCCTATCTGCTCTCCGTTCCCCTGGAGGACCAGGTGCGTCATGCCGGCTTTATCCGCCAGGCCGACAAGGCCGGTCAGGCGCTGGCGACCATGGTGCGCACAGACAGCTTCCATGCGATCACCGAGATCACCGTGCTATCGCCTGACCACCCGCGGCTGCTCGCCGTCATCGCCGGCGCTTGCGCTGCCGCCGGCGCCAACATCGTCGATGCGCAGATCTTCACGACCTCGGACGGCCGCGCGCTCGACACAATCCATGTCAGCCGCGAATTCAAGGACGATGCCGACGAGCTGCGTCGCGCCGGCACCATCGGGCGGATGATCGAGGACGTGCTTTCCGGCCGCAAGCGCCTGCCAGAGGTGATCGCGACCCGCACCAAGAACCGCAAAAAGAGCAAGGCCTTCGTCATTCCCCCGTCGGTCAACATCTCCAACAGCCTGTCGAACAAATTCACCGTCATCGAGGTCGAATGCCTCGACCGGACAGGCCTGCTGTCGGAAATCACGGCGGTTCTCTCGGATCTTTCGCTCGATATTCAGTCGGCCCGCATCACCACCTTCGGCGAGAAGGTCATCGATACCTTCTACGTGACCGACCTCGTCGGCCAGAAGATTTCGGGCGACAGCAAGCGCTCGAACATCACCGCGCGCCTCAAGGCGGTGATGGCCGAGGAGCAGGACGAGCTGCGCGAGCGCATGCCCTCCGGCATCATCGCGCCGCCGACCACGGCTCGCGCCGCGACGCAAACAGAAAAGAAGGCGGATTCGCCCGCATGAGCCCAAACGCATGAGCCTCGTCAAGAAATTTGCCACCGTCGGCGGCGCCACGCTCGGCAGCCGCATCTTCGGCTTTGCCCGTGAAACGCTGATGGCGGCCGCACTCGGCACGGGCCCGATGGCCGACGTCTTCTACGCCGCCTTCCGCTTTCCGAACCTCTTCCGTCGCCTGTTTGCCGAAGGCGCGTTCAACGCCGCCTTCGTGCCGCTCTTTGCCAAGGAGATCGAGGCGCACGGCATCGACGGCGCCAAGCGCTTCTCCGAGGAAGTCTTCGGCGTGCTGTTTTCCGTGCTGCTGCTCATCACCATCGTCATGGAGCTCTGCATGCCGCTGCTCGTGCGCTTCGTCATCGCGCCGGGCTTTGCCGACGATGCGGAAAAATTCTCGATCACCGTCCGCATGGCGGCGGTGATGTTCCCCTATCTCATGTGCATGTCGCTGACGGCAATGATGAGTGGGATGCTGAACTCCCTGCATCATTTCTTCGCCGCAGCCATTGCGCCCATTTTCCTCAACGTGGTGATGATCGGCGCGCTGTTTTATTCGCTCTATATCGGCGCCGAACCGCTTCAGACCGCCTGGTACCTCTCATGGGGCGTGCTCGTAGCTGGCATCCTGCAACTCGTCGTCGTCTATCTCGGCGTCCTGCATGCCGGCATGAGCATCGGCCTTCGCTTTCCCCGCATCACGCCAAACGTCAAGCGGCTGCTGATCCTCGCAGTCCCTGCCGCCGTCACCGGCGGCATTACCCAGATCAACCAGATGATCGGGCAGGCGATCGCTTCTGCGCGCGAAGGCGCGATCGCCGCACTTCAATATGCGGACCGCATCTACCAGCTGCCGCTCGGCGTCGTCGGTGTCGCGGTCGGCGTGGTGCTGCTGCCGGAATTGGCGCGTGCCTTGAAGGGCGGCCATCTGCGCGAGGCCGGAAACCTGCAGAACCGGTCGATCGAATTCGTGCTATTCCTGACCATCCCGGCCGCCTTTGCACTCTGGATTCTCTCCGATGAGATCATCCGCGTGCTTTATGAGCGCGGCGCCTTCCATCAGGAAAACACCGCGATCGTCGGCTCCATCCTCGCCGTTTACGGCATCGGCCTACCTGCCTTCGTGCTGATCAAGGCGTTGCAGCCGGGCTTCTATGCGCGCGAGGACACCAAGACGCCGATGCGCTTTTCCGCCGTTGCCGTTGGCGTCAACTGCGCGACGGCGCTGACGCTCTTCCCGTTTCTCGGCGCTCCCGGCATTGCGGTTGCAGAAGCGACGGCAGGCTGGATCAGCACGGTGCTTCTCTTCACCACGCTGCTGCGCCGCGGTCACCTCACCTGGGAATGGGCCCTGGCGCGGCGCACGGCGCTGCTCGTCGTATCCGCAGCCGTGATGGGCGGCGTGATCATGTACCTGCAGCACCGGTGGGAGCCGTGGCTTGCCTCGGGCGCACACCTGGCGACGAAGGTCGGCACACTCGGCCTTCTGATCATCATCGCCATGGCCGTTTACTTCGCGACGGCGTTCCTGATCGGCGGCGCAAACCTCGGCATGATCCGGCGCAACCTGAACCGCAAGCCCGCCGCAAAAGTCGACGGCTAGCGCTAGACCTCAGCAGTAGGTCCATCGTCGTTTGGGACCTATGTCCACATGGACGATGCCGTTGCAGTAACGGCCGATCCCGCCGATCCCTGGCGCCGACGCCGCGATCGCAATGATCGTTCGCTCCGATACGCCGGGGATCCGGATATCGGCGGCCGCGCAATGGCGATGTTGGGAGTGTGATCGCCCGCGCGCCCGCAACCCCGAGGTTACCATCGGGCGGCGGCCGGTCTTAGTGGCGATATAGGCAAGAATGCCGCGGAGTTGCGGCGGGAAGCAGTTCGCCTGAACGCTGACAGTCTGCAGAGAGTAGGCGAGCGTTTCATTATGCTTGAGCGGCGGTATTGCCACTCTTCTGACATTCTGGGCGTCGGCACTGTCGAAACACGACAGACAGAACAGGCCGGCGAGTGCGATGGAAAATGCGGACTGCATGGTTCCCTCCCCTCGAAATACGCCGGAGCGGCCGGCGCAGCCTTTGGCGGATGGAACGCTCTCCCTAAAAATGGCCTTTTTGTGAAATTGTTTACCTTCCGTTACGCAGCATCCCCATATTCTACCGCTAATTGGCAGGTTAGTGATACCTCAAAGGTAGTATAAACTTTCCTTTCGTAAATTCGCGAGAGATACTCACAGAGGAAATTCGTCGCCGATTCTCCCCGCCCTACGGCGCTCTTCCTGCAATCGTGCCGTTCCATCTTCGGATACACCGCAAGGCGTTGCGGCGAGGCGGGATCGGCGCTGGATGATGGAGAACGACGCAAGCTCCTTCATCCGGAGTTGGGAAGCGCCATATGCTTTTTCCTCTAGCGAGGCAATTTCCAGCGCCCCGTCCGAGTGCAATGCAGGATCGAACCACGGGCAGGAACGACCGTGTGAAAGTAAAGACGTGTTCACCAAACCGCGCCCCTTGACCGATCACTCGCCCTTGGTAACAACACGACGCCACAAATCGGAGCCACAATGTCTCAATCGCTTTTCCTCGTGACCCTTGTCGTCGACGACTACGACCACGCCAAGGATTTCTATTGCGGCGCGCTCGGCTTCGATTGCCTTCAGGACGACAGACAGCCCGAGGGCAAGCGGTGGGTGGTGGTCAAGCCGAAGGGCGGCGACGGCGCAGCCTTTTTGCTCGCGCAGGCTGCCAACGACCAGCAGAAGGCGGCGATCGGCAACCAGACCGGCGGGCGCGTCGGCTTCTTTCTCAAGAGCGACGATTTTGCCCGCGACCATGCATCGATGCTGGCCAAGGGCGTGCATTTTCTCGAGGCGCCGCGGCATGAGGTTTATGGGACGGTCGCCGTGTTTTCGGATCCTTACGGCAACACCTTCGACCTGATCGAACACGCCACAGGCTGAACCCCTTGATTGCCCTGTCTTCCGCGTGCATAAGCGCGCCCGTTAGCAACATGGGTTACAAACCCTGGGGCCCTCCACCAGCCTAATCGAGGACATAATGAGCGAATTCAAGAAAGTCGTTTTCTCCGGCGTCCAGCCGACCGGCAATCTCCATCTTGGCAACTATCTCGGTGCGATCCGCAAATTCGTGGCGCTGCAGGAAGGCAACGACTGCATCTACTGTGTCGTGGATATGCACGCGTTGACGGCCCAGCTCGTCCATGAGGACATGCCGAACCAGATCCGTTCGATCGCCGCCGCCTTTATCGCGTCCGGCATCGATCCGGAAAGGCACATCGTTTTCAACCAGTCGGCCGTGCCGCAGCACGCCGAGCTCGCCTGGATCTTCAATTGCGTCGCGCGCCTCGGTTGGATGAACCGTATGACGCAGTTCAAGGACAAGGCCGGCAAGGATCGCGAGCAGGCCTCGCTCGGTCTCTACGCCTATCCGAGCCTGATGGCCGCTGACATTCTCGTTTACCGCGGCACGCATGTCCCGGTTGGCGACGACCAGAAGCAGCACCTTGAACTCGCCCGTGACATCGCCATGAAGTTCAACCTCGACTATGCGGGGCACATCCGCAAGACGGGCTACGGCATTGACATCACCGTCGGCAATGAGCCGGTGCATGCCTATTTCCCGATGGTCGAGCCGCTGATCGATGGCCCGGCGCCGCGCGTCATGTCGCTTCGCGACGGCACCAAGAAGATGTCGAAGTCGGATCCGTCCGATCTTTCGCGCATCAACCTGATGGACGACGAGGACGCGATCTCGAAGAAGATCCGCAAGGCCAAGACCGATCCGGAAGGCTTGCCTGGCGAGATCGACGGTCTCAAGGGTCGGCCGGAAGCCGACAATCTTGTCGGCATCTATGCAGCACTCGCTGACAGGTCGAAGGCTGACGTGCTTGCCGAATTCGGCGGCCAGCAGTTCTCGGTCTTCAAGCCGGCGCTCGTCGATCTCGCCGTCAACGTGCTCTCGCCGATCACCGCCGAGATGCGCCGCCTGATGTCGGACACCAGCCACATCGACGCGATCCTGCGCAACGGCGGCGAACGGGCACGGGCACGCGCCGAGGTGACGATGAAGGAAGTGCGCGACATCGTCGGCTTCCTGTACTGAGATACGGCCTCACCAGCCTTTCCGGGGCGGCTTGCAGCCCCGGACTTGTCGAACCCGGACCTGCGGCGTAATCTTTTGGGAACGGACCACCAGGGGGCTTCGATGCGAGATCGCAACCTCATCCAGATCGGCGCCATGGAGATCCGGCTTCTGATCGACGAGGATCAGAGTGCCGGCAGTCTGGTGATGTTCGAATTCATCGTCCCGCCTCAAGCGCGTGTCCCAGCCGCTCATTATCACCGCGACGTCGACGAAGTGATCCACGGACTGTCCGGCACGATGACGACGACGCTGGACGGGCGCAAACACGAGATCGCGCCGGGGCAAACCCTGTTCATTCCGCGCGGCTATGTCCACACCCACGAGAACCTGCACGGGGAAACCGCCAAGGCTTTGATCACCATGACGCCCGGCTTGATCGGCAGGCGGTATTTCGAGGAGATGGCCCTGGCCATCAACGTTCAGGGAAAGCCCGACATCGAACATGTGAAGGCAATCATGCGCCTCTATGGACTGGTTCCGGCCTGACGCGGCCCCCGCGCCGACGATCCTTCCAGGATCAAAAACGAGGGCTTGCAAATTTTCGGGTTCAGGTGTCAGAGTCCGCGCCATGGTATCGAAACGACTCTCCCGGCTCGAAGGTCATCGCCGCAAATTCATGGCGGTCATTGACGATACGCCCGAATGCTCCCGCGCCGTCCATTATGCGGGCCGGCGCGCCAAGAACTCGAATGGCGGCCTTGTGCTGATGTACGTGATTCCGGAGGGTGACTTCCAGCAGTGGCTGGGGGTGGAGGAGATCATGCGCGCCGAGGCGCGCGAGGAGGCCGAGGCTGTGGTCGCCAAGGCGGCGCATGTGGTTCGCGAAACGATCGGCATCGACCCTGAAATCGTCATCCGCGAGGGCAGCGCCACCGAGCAGATCAACGCCGTGATCGAGGAAGACCGCGATATTGCGATCCTGGTGCTTGCCGCAAGCTCGGCCAAGGAAGGTCCAGGACCGCTGGTGTCTTCGATCGCCGGGCGTGGCGCGACATTTCCCATCCCCGTCACGGTCCTGCCTGATACATTGACCGACGAGGAACTGGATGCTCTCGCATAAAGCGATTTCTTGAGTACCAGTCTCTTGAATAGAGTTGCCAATCGGCTTATTTTCTCTTTTGAAGAATTCTAAAGATGGCTGAGGGCCAATGCCCGCCGCAGGAGAGCGAGATGTTTATTCAGACCGAAGCCACGCCGAATCCCGCCACGCAGAAGTTTCTGCCGGGCCGGGTCGTGATGGAAAACGGCACGGCCGAATTCCGTAGCGCCGACGAAGCGCAGGCTTCGCCGCTTGCTGCTCGGCTGTTCGAGATTGCGGGCGTCACCGGCGTCTATTTTGGATACGACTTCATTTCCGTCTCTAAGGACAATGCCGAGTGGCAGCACCTGAAGCCGGCGATCCTCGGTTCGATCATGGAACATTTCATGTCGGGCAAGCCTGTCATGGGCGACGCCTCGGTTCTTTCCGAGGACCTCGATGCCGGCGGCGAGTTCTTCGACGAAGCCGACGAGTCGATTGTCCTCACGATCAAGGAGCTGCTGGACACGCGCGTGCGTCCGGCCGTTGCGCAGGATGGTGGCGACATCACCTTCCGTGGTTTCAAGGACGGCAAGGTCTATCTCAACATGAAGGGCTCCTGCTCCGGCTGCCCGTCGTCGACGGCGACGCTGAAGCATGGCGTGCAGAACCTGCTTCGCCATTTCGTTCCGGAAGTCGAGGAAGTGGTCGCCGCCTGACGACGACACGCCCGTTCCGGCATTCATTCTGGCGCAGCATTTGCAAGCGCGGCAGGGTGAATGTATGGACGCTCGGGAACGCTTTATTCGGAAATTGATGCCATGATCATACTGGCGCTCGACACCGCAGGTGTGGATTGCGCTGCCGGTCTTTATGACAGCGGCAGGGATACGATGCTGGGGGAGGCATCGGACATGATCGGCAAGGGGCACGCAGAGCATCTGATGGGGATCATCGATCGCGCGCTGAACCAGGCGGGCGCGGCGCTTTCGGCCGTCGATCGCATTGCCGTCACCATCGGTCCAGGCTCCTTCACTGGCATTCGTGTCGGCGTTGCCGCCGCGCGCGGCTTTGCGCTGTCGCTCGGCGTTTCGGCCGTCGGCGTCACCACGCTTGCGGTGATGGCCGAAGCGCAGCGGCTGAAGACGCCGATGCACCCGGTGCTCGCCGCCATGGATGCCAAGCGAAACGAAATCTACCTGCAGGCCTTCGATGCCGACGGCGAGCCGCTTGATGAAGCGCGTGCCGTCACCGTCGAGGAAGCGCAGGCATTCGCCGCGACATTCGAAGGCGAAATCATCGGTTCGGCCACGCCTCTCCTGAAGCCGGACACGACCGGCGATCACGCCAACCATTTCCCGATTTCCATCGTGGCGCGCCTCGGCGCCGCCTCTGATCCTTCTGCCGGAAAGCCGAAGCCTCTTTATCTGCGCGGACCCGACGCCAAGCCCCAGGCCGGGTTTGCAATTGCGCGAGTATGACCATGTTGGAATCCTATTTGACGCTGAAGCCGGAATTCGAAATCGTCGCGATGGATGCCGATGATTGCCGCGCTGTCGCGGCTCTGCACGGTGAACGTTTCGCCCGCCCGTGGGGCGATGGCGAGTTCTACAGCCTGCTCAGCCAGAACACCGTTTTCGGCTTCGTGGCACGCCAGACCAATGCATTCCTCAAGAAGCCGTTGCCCGGCTTCGTGCTGGCTCGCCAGGTCGCCGGCGAGGCGGAAATCCTGGCGATCGCCGTGCAGACGAAGGTCGCACGCGCCGGCCTCGGCTGGCGCCTGATGCAGGCCGCGATGCGCGAAGCACACGCGCGCGGCGGCGAGAGCATCTTTCTGGAGGTCGATGACGGCAATGCGGCGGCGCTCGGCCTTTACCGCAAGCTCGGCTTCGAGAAAGTCGGCGAACGCAGGGGATACTACAAGGATGCCAAGGGCGCGGTTTCCACAGCGCTTGTCATGAAGCGCGTTCTTCGCTAGTCCGTTGCTTGAACGTTGACTATCGGAAGGCAGCCCATGACTGACGTCGCCAAGACCCTCGAGGAGCTTTGCGCTGAACGCGGCATGCGCATGACCGAGCAGCGCCGGGTGATCGCGCGCATTCTCGAGGAATCCGCCGACCACCCTGACGTCGAAGAACTCTATCGGCGCTCGGTGAAGGTCGACGCCAAGATCTCGATCTCCACGGTCTATCGCACCGTGAAACTGTTCGAGGACGCCGGCATTATCGAACGCCACGACTTCCGAGACGGCCGCTCGCGCTACGAGACGGTGCCGGAAGAGCATCACGACCACCTCATCGACCTCAAGTCGGGTGTCGTCATCGAGTTTCACTCGCCCGAGATCGAGGCACTGCAGGAACGCATCGCCCGCGAACACGGCTTCAAGCTGGTCGACCATCGGCTGGAACTTTATGGCATTCCGCTCAAGAAGGACGAGCGCTGAGGCCATGATCGCAGCTGGGGAGTCTTCGCTTTGATCGCCTGGCTGCGCGTCGGCCTCGCCGGCATCGTCATTCTCCTTGCCAGCATCCTGCTCATGCCCTGGCAGCTCTTGGCGCTGCGCTTCGACTGGAAGCTGCGACGCTGGCTGCCCCGCATCTGGCATCGCATTATCTGTTTCTGCCTTGGCATCCGCGTTCGCGTCCATGGCAAGATGGAAACGCATAGACCGTTGATGCTTTGCGCCAACCATTCGTCGTGGATGGACATCATGGTGCTGTCTGCTGTCGCCGACGTTGCGTTTATCGCCAAGATCGAAGTGCGCGACTGGCCGATTTTCGGCACGCTGGCGAAGCTGCAGAAGAGCGTCTTCGTTGTGCGTGAGGAAAAGCGCAAGACCGGCCACCAGGCGAATGAGATTGCGACCCGCATGGCAAATGGCGAGATCGTTGTTCTGTTTCCGGAGGGCACGACCTCGGACGGGAACCGGCTCCTGGAGGTCAAATCCTCGTTGTTCGGCGCAGCCGCGATGGCGGTTCCAGCTTCGCCAACAGGCGCTGTCGTAATCCAACCGGTCGCGGTTGCCTATACCGGCGTCCACGGGTTGCCGATGGGGCGTTATCATCGCCCGCTCGCCTCCTGGCCCGGCGACGTGGAAATGCTTCCGCACCTGAAGGATATGCTGCGATGCGGCGCCTTTGAGGTGGACGTCTGTTTCGGCGACGCGGTCGAATATCGCGGCGACAGCAACCGCAAGGAAGTCAGCGCGACGATTGCACGACGCATCCGCGCCATGCTTGGCGCGGCACTGCGCGGCCGCGACGCCGCGTAAGACAAGATTTCCTTTTCTAGTGCAGCAAAAACCACTAAATAGCCGCCCATGACCCAGGACAGCGCCCTTCTTCAGGCCCCGGAGACCGATCTCCGTGATGGCAGCAACAACCGCAAGGTATTCATCAAGACCTACGGCTGTCAGATGAACGTCTATGACTCGACGCGCATGAGCGACGCCCTCGCCCGCGACGGATACGAGCCGACGGAAAACATGGAAGAGGCCGATCTCGTTCTACTGAATACCTGTCATATCCGTGAGAAGGCTGCTGAAAAGGTCTACTCGGCGCTCGGGCGTCTGCGCGATATGAAGAAGGAACGCAACAGGGAAGGCCGGGAGTTCATGATCGGCGTTGCCGGCTGCGTGGCGCAGGCCGAGGGCGAGGAAATCCTGCGCCGTGTGCCCGCCGTCGATGTCGTGATCGGGCCGCAGACCTATCATCGCCTGCCGGAAGCGCTGCGCAAGGCGAAGGAAGGGCAGCGCATCGTCGATACCGAATATGCGCTCGAAGACAAGTTCGAGCATCTGCCGATCGCCGAGAGCAAGAAAATCCGCTCGCGCGGCGTAACGTCCTTCCTCACCGTTCAGGAAGGTTGCGACAAGTTCTGCACTTTCTGTGTCGTACCCTATACGCGCGGTTCGGAAGTGTCTCGGCCGGTCAGCCAGATCGTCGAGGAAGCGCAGAAGCTCGTCGAAGGGGGCGTGCGCGAGATCACGCTGCTCGGCCAGAACGTCAACGCCTGGCATGGTGTCGGCGCCAATGGTCAGGAATGGACCCTCGGTGATCTGCTCTATCGGTTGGCTGAGATCCCCGGGCTTGCGCGGCTGCGCTACACGACCAGCCATCCGCGAGACATGGACGATCGGCTGATCGAGGCGCACCGGGATCTGCGCGCGCTGATGCCGTACCTGCATCTGCCGGTGCAGGCCGGCTCCGACCGCATCCTGAAGGCGATGAACCGACGCCATACGGCGGCCGAGTATCTGATGCTGGTCGAGCGCATCCGCACTGCCCGCCCTGATATCGCTCTCTCCGGCGACTTTATCGTCGGCTTTCCGGGGGAGACAGACCAGGATTTTGAAGATACACTGCGTCTGGTGGAGGAGGTGCGCTATGCGCAGGCTTTCTCCTTCAAGTACTCGACACGGCCGGGCACGCCCGGCGCGGAACTGAAGGACCAGGTGCCGGAAGAAATCAAGGCAAAACGGCTGGAACGCCTGCAGGCGCTTCTTCTGAAGCAGCAGCAGGAATTTGCCGGTTCCTGTGTCGGAAAAACGATCGAACTGTTGCTCGAAAAGCCCGGTCGCATGCCAGGACAGCTTATCGGCCGTTCTCCCTGGCTTCAGTCCGTGAATGTTGATGCAAAAGAATTGCAAATCGGTGACATTATTAATGTGCGAATCACCGGAACCGGAACCAACAGCCTGTTTGCCGAGATTGCAGAGGCTGAGGTCTAACCCAAGGAGCCTGACCGCTTGAACGGACAAGAATTGGTTTCTTCTTCACCGCGCCACCCACGCATTGCGAGCGACGCCAATCACTTTATTCTGACGTTCGAGAACAATCGGTTCGCCAGTGAACTGTTCGGTCAGTTCGACCAGAACCTCAAGCTCCTTGAAGAGCGTCTGCACATCGACGCCCGAGCGCGGGGCAATTCCGTCGTTATTTCCGGAGACATCGTCGCCACCAACCAGGCGCGGCGCACGCTCGATTATCTTTACGAGAAACTCCAGAAAGGCGGCAGCGTCGAACGTTCCGACGTAGAAGGCGCGATCCGTATGGCGGTGGCCGCCGACGATCAGCTGAGCCTGCCGACGATGGAGAAGAAGGCCAAGCTGACGATGGCCCAGGTTTCCACGCGCAAGAAGACCATCATCGCCCGCACGCCGACCCAGGATGCCTATCTCCGGGCACTGGAGCGCGCTGAACTCGTATTCGGCTGCGGTCCGGCCGGTACCGGCAAGACCTATCTCGCCGTCGCCCACGCCGCTCAACTCCTGGAACGCGGCGTCGTTGAGAAGATCATTCTTTCGCGCCCCGCGGTCGAAGCCGGCGAACGTCTCGGCTTCCTGCCAGGCGACATGAAGGAAAAGGTCGATCCTTATCTTCGTCCGCTCTATGACGCACTCTACGACATGATGCCGGCCGACAAGGTCGATCGCGCCATTACCGCCGGCGTCATCGAAATTGCGCCGCTCGCCTTCATGCGTGGCCGTACGCTCGCAAATGCCGCCGTCATCCTCGACGAGGCGCAGAATACCACGTCGATGCAGATGAAGATGTTCCTGACACGTCTCGGCGAGAATTCGCGGATGATCGTCACCGGCGATCCGAGCCAGATCGACTTGCCGCGGGGCGTCAAATCCGGCCTCGTGGAAGCGCTCCAACTGCTGAACGGCGTCGAGGGTATCTCGATCGTACGCTTCAAGGATACGGACGTTGTGCGTCATCCGCTCGTCGGGCGCATTGTCAGGGCCTACGATTCCACCTATGCAACGGATACCGAAGAGGATAGCCGGCAGGGTTGATGGCGGAACTCGATATCCAGATCAGCATCGAGGAGGGCAATTGGCCCTCCGAAGATGCATTGCATGCATTGGCCGATCGCGTACTGGAAGCGGCCGCGACCTACCTTCGCGCGAGCCAGAAGCAGCCGTTTCCCAAGATGGTCCCAGAAGTCTCGCTGGTTTTCACCGACGACGCCTCGATCCAGGACATCAACGCGGAATGGCGCGGCAAGGACAAGCCGACCAACGTGCTTTCGTTTCCCGCCTTCCCGGTGAAGCCGGGCAAAGTGCCGGGGCCGATGCTAGGCGACATCATCATCGCAAGAGAGACCGTCGAGCGAGAGGCAGCTGAACTTGAGAAGAGCTTTGACGACCATCTAACGCATCTGATGGTGCATGGTTTCTTGCATCTCTTCGGCTACGATCATAATAATAACACTGAAGCCGAGATAATGGAGGGGCTCGAGACTCGCATTTTGGCGGTACTCGGCCTATCTGACCCATACGAGGGTCAAGACCTTAAAATGGAACCATGAGCGACTTTACGACGAGACCGGCCCCTGAGGCCAAGGACGCCGACCAATCCTCCTCTTCCGACGAGGGTGGCAGTAGTAGTAGTAGTAGTAGTAGTAGTAGTAGTAGTAGGCAGTCCGGACGATCCCAATCCTTCTGGTCGCGCGCAGCGCGCATCCTGAGACCACAGCAGGGCTCGCGGCTTCGCGAGGACATCGCCGATGCGCTGATGACCGACGCGGCCGACGGCGACGTCTTTTCGCCTGACGAACGGGCGATGCTGCACAATATCCTCCGCTTCCGCGAGGTGCGTGTCGCCGACGTTATGGTGCCACGCGCCGATATCGAGGCCGTCGATCAGAACATCACCATCGGCGAACTGATGATCCTGTTCGAGGAATCCGGCCGTTCGCGCATGCCGGTCTATGCGGATACGCTCGACGACCCGCGCGGGATGGTGCATATCCGCGATCTTCTGTCCTACGTTGCCAAGCAGGCGCGCAACAAGCGCCGCGGCAGCACCAAGACCCTCAAGCCGGCAGAGCCTCTGGTCGAGGTTTCCCCCGAGCACCTGCAGAAGCCGACGCGCTCCGCGAAGCCGAATTTCGACCTCAGCCGCGTTGACCTGCAGAAGACGCTTTCAGAGGCCGGCATCATTCGCAAGATCCTGTTCGTTCCGCCGTCGATGCTTGCTTCGGACCTCCTTCGCCGCATGCAGGTCAATCGCACGCAGATGGCGCTCGTCATCGACGAATACGGCGGCACCGATGGGCTGGCGTCGCATGAGGACATCGTCGAAATGGTCGTCGGCGACATCGACGACGAGCACGACGACGAAGAAGTCATGTTCAAGCGCGTATCCGAAGACATCTTCGTCGCGGATGCTCGCGTCGAATTGGAGGAGATCGCGGAAGCGATCGGACCGGACTTCGACATCACTGAGCAGGTCGACGAAGTCGACACGCTGGGAGGCCTGATCTTCTCCGAGCTCGGGCGCATTCCGGTGCGTGGCGAGGTCGTGCAGGCCCTGCCCGGTTTCGAGTTCCATATTCTCGATGCCGATCCGCGCCGTATCAAGCGCGTAAGGATCACCCGCAAGCGTCAGGCCATCCGCCGCCGCATCAAGATCGACGGCGACGGCACCTCTGGCGCGGATCACGGCGAAGAGCGGCAAACCGACGCTCCCACGACAAACTGATCGCCGCAAAGCACGACAAACGGCGGCTTTTTTGAAAGACTGCGTTGGGGTTGATTCGCAGCTTGATGGGAGTGCGCATGGAGCGGCTTGCAGACAGGGTTATCCTGGCCTGGGGGGTCAAGAGGGTTGCACTGGCCGCCCTTGCAGGCGCTTTCGGCGTTCTGGCCCTGCCTCCATTCGGCTTCTTTGCTGCCATGTTCGTGTCGTTCACGCTGCTCGTCTGGCTGATTGACGGCTCGGCTGCCGCTCCTGAGAGCGGCTTGATCGGCCGGCTGTGGCCTTCCTTCGCCGTCGGCTGGCTCTTCGGCTTCGGCTATTTCGTCGCCGGTCTCTGGTGGCTTGGCCATGCCTTGATGATCGATGCCGAGGCTTTCGCCTGGGCGCTGCCGCTGGCGATCCTCGGCCTGCCTGCCGTGCTCGCCATCTTCTATGGCGTTGCTGCCGCCCTGGCGCGCACCATGTGGTCCGATGGCATGGGGCGGATTGCGGCGCTTGCCGCGAGCTTCGGATTGCTCGAGTGGCTGCGGAGCGTACTTTTCACCGGTTTTCCCTGGAACGCCGTCGGCTACGGAATGACGCCCGTGCCGCTCATGATGCAATCGGCGCATGTCATCGGCATCATGGGCATTACTTCGCTCTCGGTCTTCATCTTCGCGGCTCCCGCGCTCCTCGGCACCCGCCAGGGCGCGAAGCTCGGCCTCTCACTGGCAGCCCTGCTTTTCGCAGTACATATCGGTTACGGCGCCTATATCCTCTTTGGCCCACAGCCTGCGCCGGCGCCGGACTCCAAGAGCCCGGTCATCCGCCTCGTTCAGCCGATGATCGAACAGACGGCGAAGATGGATAATGACGCCGACCGCGCCGCGATCTTCGAGAAGCACCTGAAACTCTCCGTCGAGCCGCCGAAGGATGGCGGTCGCAAGCCCGACATCATCGTCTGGCCGGAGACGTCCATTCCCTTCATCCTGACCGACAACCAGGATGCGCTCAGCCGGATCGCGGACACGCTCGACGACAACCAGATCCTGATTGCCGGCGCCGTCCGGGTCGAGGACATGGGGCCCGGCAATCCGCCACGTTACTACAATTCGATCTACGTCATCGATGGCCGTGGGCAGATCGCCGGCGCCGCGGACAAGGTGCATCTCGTGCCGTTTGGCGAGTATGTGCCGTTCGAAAGCATACTAGACGATTTCGGTATCCAGAACGTCGTGGAGATGCCGGGTGGCTTTTCGCCGGCCGCCACGCGGCAGTTGCTGACGTTGCCGACCGGGATCAAGTTCTATCCGCTCGTCTGCTACGAGATCATTTTCCCGGATGAGATGACCGGCGACCTCGGCGTGGCCAATGCCATCCTCAATGTCACCAACGATGCGTGGTTTGGTGCGACACCCGGGCCCTACCAGCACTTTCAGCAGGCCAGGTTGCGCGCTGTGGAGACCGGCCTGCCGCTGATTCGCAACGGCAACAGTGGTATTTCTGCCATTGTGAACGCCCGCGGCGAGGTCATTGCCGGTCTCGGCCTCAACGAAACGGGCTTCGTCGACGCAACCATTGAGAGCTTCGGCGCGCAACGCGATCCAGGCTACCCACGCCAAACTTACTTCTGGTTGCTGGAAATACTTCTGTTTGCAATTGCGCTGGTTTCGCGTTTAGGTTTTGTTTTCAAGCAGAATTGACCGAAAACCCCTAAAATTGCATAGTGGTTGGGATCGGCGTTCTTAGCGTATGTTTCAAGGTGGTTGATAGAGACTTTGCAACGTGGCGTTTTGGGGATGGGTTTGGGCATGCCGGTTTGAACAAGGTTGAAAATTATTGTTAGGGCAGGACCATGATTGAGAACAAGAAGAGGCCGAACCCCATCGACATCCATGTTGGTAGTCGCATTCGCCTTCGCCGAACGATGCTCGGAATGAGCCAGGAAAAGCTCGGCGAGAGCCTTGGCATCACCTTTCAGCAGATCCAGAAATACGAAAAAGGCACCAACCGCGTCGGTGCCAGCCGCCTCCAGAACATCTCCAGCATTTTGAACGTTCCGGTTTCCTTCTTCTTTGAAGACGCACCCGGCGACCAATCCTCCGGCCTGTCCGGCATGGCGGAAGCCTCGAGCTCCAACTACGTTGTCGACTTTCTTTCGTCGTCCGAAGGGCTCCAACTCAACCGTGCCTTCGTGAAGATCACCGACCCCAAGGTTCGCCGTAAAGTCGTCGAACTGGTGAAGGCACTCGCTGCCGAGGCTGACAGCGAATAATAGCCACTTCAAAATTTGGAGAAAAACGAAAGCGGTCGCAACGGCCGCTTTTTGGCGTTTTATGGGCATAATTTGCCACTTCGCCGTAGATATAAAGATATATTTATGTCCTTCTACGCTTGTTTTTCCCGCGCGAACTGAGTACCTACTACGCAGCTTTTGTTCTTTGAGGGGAATCCCGGAATGCGCGCGAATTACCTTTTCACCAGCGAGTCAGTTGCCGAAGGTCACCCGGACAAGGTGTGTGACCGGATCTCCGACGAGATCGTGGATCTGGTCTACCGCGAAGCCGCCAAGACCGGCGTCAACCCCTGGGGCGTGCGTATCGCCTGCGAGACGCTGGCAACCACCAACCGCGTCGTGATCGCCGGTGAAGTGCGCCTGCCGCCGAGCCTGATGAAGAAGGACAAAGACGGCAAAGACGTCATCAACCCTTCGAAGTTCAAGGCCGCCGCCCGCCGCGCCATCAAGGACATCGGCTACGAGCAGGACGGCTTCCACTGGAAGACGGCCAAGATCGACGTGCTCCTGCACTCGCAGTCCGCCGACATTGCCCAGGGTGTCGACAACGCTGCCGACCAGCAGGGCGACGAAGGCGCCGGCGACCAGGGCATCATGTTCGGCTACGCCTGCAAGGAAACGCCGGATCTCATGCCGGCACCGATCTACTACTCCCACAAGATCCTGCAACTGCTGGCCACTGCCCGAAAGAAGGGCGACGGCGACGTCGCAAAGCTCGGCCCCGATGCCAAGAGCCAGGTGACCGTGCGTTACGTCAACGGCAAGCCTGCGGAAGTCACGTCGATCGTTCTCTCCACCCAGCATCTCGACGAAAGCTGGGATTCGAAGAAGGTTCGCGCGGTCGTCGAGCCCTATATCCGCGAGGCTCTCGGCGAGCTGCCGATTGCCGACGATTGTATGTGGTACATCAACCCGACCGGCAAGTTCGTGATCGGCGGCCCTGATGGCGACGCTGGTCTGACCGGGCGCAAGATCATCGTCGACACCTACGGCGGTGCTGCTCCGCACGGCGGCGGCGCGTTCTCCGGCAAGGACACCACCAAGGTCGACCGTTCGGCTGCCTACGCCGCCCGCTATCTTGCGAAGAACGTCGTTGCCGCCGGCCTTTCCGACCGCTGCACGATCCAGCTCTCCTACGCCATCGGCGTCGCACAGCCGCTGTCGATCTATGTCGACCTGCACGGCACCGGCAAGGGCGTGACGGAAGACCAGGTCGAAGCCGCGATCCGCAAGAACATGGATCTGTCGCCGACCGGCATCCGCCGTCACCTCGACCTCAACAAGCCGATCTACGCCAAAACCTCGGCTTACGGCCACTTCGGCCGCAAGGCGGGCCGCGACGGCTCGTTCTCCTGGGAGCGCACGGACCTCGTCAAGGCGCTCAAGGACGCCGTCAAGGTCAAGGAAGCGGCATGACCGACATGGAACGCCGCGGACGCGCGACCGAAGCCTTCTTCGGTCGCCGCAAGGGAAAGGCTCTGCGCGAGCATCAGGCAGAGCGACTGAACACCCTGCTTCCGGCGTTCCTCATCGATCTTTCAGCGGCTCCGCCCGAGCCGCTGAAGACCCTCTTTCCGGTGCCGACAGGCAGGCTGCGCCTGGAAATCGGTTTCGGCGGCGGCGAACATCTGATCCATCGTGCGGTGGAAATGCCCTCCACCAGCTTTATCGGTGTCGAGCCTTTCATCAATTCCATGCAGAAGCTGCTGACGAGCGTCGACAAGGCAGGCGCCAAGAACGTCCGTGTCTACAACGACGACGCGACGCAATTGCTGGACTGGCTGCCTGACGCCTCGATCGACCAGATCGATCTGCTTTACCCGGATCCGTGGCCGAAGAGAAAGCACTGGAAGCGCCGCTTCGTGTCGAAGACCAATCTCGATCGCTTTCACCGCGTGCTGAAGCGGGACGGGCTGTTCTGCTTCGCCTCCGACATCGACACTTACGTTAACTGGACGCTGCTGAAATGCCGAGACCACGGCGGTTTCGAATGGCTGGCACAGAATGCTGCAGACTGGCTGACGCCCTATGAGGGCTGGCCGAGCACACGCTACGAGGCCAAGGCGCGGCGCGAGGGCAGATCCTCCGCCTATCTAACGTTCAAGCGGGTCTGAGCCTGCCCTAGTGCAGGCTCACCGTCTTCAACTCATCCTCGGCAGCCTTGAAGAAGGTGCTGGAGCGGTTGTCCGTCAAAAGGATCGGCGTGCCATCGGCGCCGAACAGCGCCCAGAGGTCAACGCTCGGATCGATATCCGGTGCCTCGGGGAAGCACCTGGATACTTCCTCAGACCGCATTTTCCGGATGTAGGCGACCTCGCCGTTGCCGATGCCGGCAAGTTCGGTTTTGGTCAGGTGCGAATTGGCTTCTTTCATCAACATTCCTGTACCTCCACGAGAAGGGACCAACGGCTCAAGTTGCGCCGTTGTCCTACTGTGAGACCGAAATGTTAATTTTCTTCACCATACGGCTCGGCTCCGGACGGATGAGATCCACCGCGAGCAGCCCATTCTTGAGGCAAGCGCCCAAAACCTGCATCCCATCGGCCAGAACAAAAGTCCGCTGGAATTGACGTGCGGCGATGCCGCGATAGAGGTAGTCGCGCTCCCCCTGGTCGATCTGGCGACCATGAATCGAAAGCTGGCTTTCCTCGACAGAAACGTCGAGCTCCTCCTCGCTGAATCCGGCGACGGCAAGAGTTATGCGCAGCCTTTCCGGATCGCCGGAGGCGCGATCAGCGGCGACGCGCTCGATATTGTAGGGGGGGTATCCGTCGCTGGCCTTGGAAAGGCGCTCCAGCGTCTTTTCCATGGCGTCAAAGCCCAAAAGCAGAGGGCTCGCGAAAGGCGTCATACGGCTCATCGTCTCCAAGTCCTTGATTCAAGCGACCTTGCCAGACCTGAAAGACAGCATCCGGACGCTTCCAATATGGGAACTGCCTCACGCGGGCGCAAGGCAGATATCGGCGCCCGCTCCCAGAGAGCCCGCAAGGGGTCCGACCTTGACAAAGCAAGCGCTGCCTCGCATCAAACCCTGCCCGTACCGGCTGCGCCGATTTGCGACGGGAGTATAAACAAATGGTGCATGCCACGAAAACGCGCACCACGAGGACGGAGCGATCGGAATGGCAGACCCTAGAAAAATCATCATCGACACCGACCCCGGCCAGGACGACGCCGCGGCCATCATGCTGGCCTTCGGCAGCCCGGAAGAGCTCGAAGTGCTCGGCATCACCACGGTCGCCGGCAATGTGCCGCTCTCTTACACCAGCCGCAATGCGCGCATCGTCTGCGAGCTCTGTGGCCGGACCGATACCAAGGTCTTTGCCGGCGCCGCCAAACCAATCGCGCGAAAGCTGGTGACCGCTGAGCACGTGCACGGCAAGACCGGGCTTGATGGTCCCGTTCTCGATGAGCCCAATATGCAGCTACAGCCGCAGCATTCCGTGGATTTCATCATCGAAACGCTACGCAACGAGCCTGAAGGCACGGTGACCCTCTGCACGCTTGGGCCGCTCACCAACATCGGCATGGCCTTCCAGAAGGCGCCCGACATCATCCCGCGCATCCGCGAACTGGTGATGATGGGCGGCGGCTTCTTCGAAGGCGGCAACATCACGCCGGCCGCCGAGTTCAACATCTACGTCGATCCCGAGGCAGCCGATATCGTCTTGTGCTCTGGCATCCCCATCGTGATGATGCCGCTCGACGTCACGCACAAGCTTCTGACCCGAAAGGATCGCGTCAAGCGCATGGCCGATCTGGGGACGCGCCCGGCGATCGCCATGGTCGAGATGCTGGAATTCTTCGAACGCTTCGATGTCGAGAAGTACGGCTCCGATGGCGGTCCGTTGCACGACCCGACGGTTATCGCCTATCTCTTGAAGCCTGAGCTTTTCAAGGGGCGAACCTGCAATGTCGAGATCGAGGTGACGTCTGAGCTGACGGCCGGCATGACCGTCGTCGACTGGTGGCACGTGACCGACCGCAAGCGCAATGCGCAGGTCATGCGCGATGTCGATGCGGACGGCTTCTTCGATCTGCTGATCGAACGTTTCGCCCGCATCTGATGTTCAGATTGGCTTTCAGGCGCCTGAGAGATCAGGCGTCCTTCTGGTCGAAAACGGAATTCGTTTCGGGTTCGACGAGCTTCGGCCCGCCCTTGGCGACGCCGACCATGGCGGGGCGAAGAACGCGCTCACCAATGGTGTAACCGGCCTGGACGACCTGAACCACGGTGTTGTTCGGCACATCGGGGTTCGGCACTTCGAACATGGCCTGGTGAAAGTTCGGATCAAACTTCTGGCCGACCGGCTCCAGTTTGCGGACGCCGTGTCGCTCAAGCGCCGACAACATCGAGCGCTCCGTCATCTCCACACCTTCGATCAGCGTCGTCAGGCCGGCATCGGCGGCAGCCCTGGCTTCCTCAGGGATCGCATCGATGGCGCGGCGCAGGTTGTCCGAAACGGCCAGCATGTCGCGCGCAAAGCCCGCGGCGGAATAAGTCCTCGCATCCTTGACTTCGCGCTCTGTGCGCCGGCGCAGGTTATCCATCTCGGCGGCAAGGCGAAGATAGCGGTCGCGCAGCTCTGTATTCTCGGACTTTAGCAGTTCCAGCGGATCGGGCTTTGCGCTGGCTTCGGCGGCGGCTTCGTTCTCGACGTTTGCGGCGGCGTCCGCTGCGGCTTCGGCCGCGGCGGCGTCGGGTCCGTTCTTCGTCGTTTCGTCAGTCATGACGTTCTCCGGTGATTGATGTCTTTTAGGATGTGCCCGATATCGAGCTTTGACAGGCAAAAATCAAGTCTGCGTGACCGAAAAGCATGACTTGTAGGCAACCGTGCCGGTCTACCCCACAGGGTCTAGCTTGACTTGGCCGTGCTAAAGTTCTTTCATTTTAGGCGCAACTGAATCAATAGTGCTTCGACCTCATCCAGGTCAGGGAGCGACCACCATGGGCGATCAGAAAACGTATTCGGGGCGCTGCTTCTGCGGTGCCGTGGAGATCGTCGTCACCGGAGACCCGGTGGCTATGGGTTACTGCCACTGCGCCTCCTGTCGGCATTGGTCGGCGGGACCCGTCAACGCCTTCACGCTCTGGCAGCCGCAAACCGTCCATGTCACCAAAGGCGGAGAGCACGTGGAAGGCTACCAGAGGTCCGATACCAGCGTGCGGAAGTTCTGCGAGCTTTGCGGTGGGCATCTCTACACCGAGCACCCGACCTGGGGCGTCACCGACGTTTACGCGGCACTTCTGCCCGATCTTGACTACGCTCCAGCGCTGCACGTGAACTATCAGGAAAGCGTGCTGCATATCCGTGACGGCCTGCCAAAATACAAAGACATGCCTGCGGAGATGGGCGGCTCGGGCGACCTGCTCCCGGAGTAGTTCTCCTACGTCGAGCCGCGTGACAACCGCGTCATCAGCTGGGCGGTATAGTCGACCATCGGCACGATGCGCGAGTAGTTGAGCCGCGTCGGCCCGATGACGCCGACAGCGCCGACAATGCGGTCGTCATCGTCACGATAGGGCGCGACGATCAGCGACGAACCGGAAAGTGAAAAGAGCTTGTTCTCCGAGCCGATGAAAATGCGCACGCCCGGCCCGCTTTCGGCGAGGTTGAGAAGTTCCAGCAGACTGTCCTTCTTCTCGAGGTCGTCGAACAGCATGCGCAGGCGGTCGAGATCGTCGGCGCCAGCGAGATCGGCGAGCAGATTGGCGCGGCCGCGAATGATCAGTTGGGCCGGTTTGCCCTCGTCGGCGCTGCCCGACCAGACGGCGATGCCGCGCTCGACGAGATCCTGCGATAGCGCATCGAGTTCGAGGCGGACATCGTCCTTCAGTCGACTTAATTGATTGCGCAGTTCCGGCAGCGTCTGGCCGGTCATGTGTGCGTTGAGGAAGTTGGCGGCCTCGGTCAATTGCGATGACGTCACGCCTGCCGGAAGCTCGATAATGCGGTTTTCGACCTGATCGTGATCGCCGACGAGAACCGCAAGCGCCTTGGTCGGCTCAAGGCGGATGAACTCGACGTGCTTGAGAACAGGATCGCTCTTCGAGGTGATGACGAGCCCGGCGCCGCGCGAAATGCCCGAGAGCATGCGGCTTGCCTCGTTCATCATCAATTCCATCGGATTGTCGCGGCTTTCGGCGCGCACCTGGCGATCGATGTTGGCGCGATCCTCGGCCGAGAGATCCCCGACCTGCATGAAGGCGTCGACGAAGAAGCGCAGGCCGACTTGTGTCGGCAGACGGCCGGCACTGACATGCGGCGAATAGATGAGGCCAAGTTCTTCCAGATCGCTCATCACGTTGCGCACGGAGGCCGGTGACAGCGACATCGGTAGGATACGCGACAGGTTGCGCGAACCGAGCGGTTCACCCGTCTCCAGATAGCCCTCTACGATGCGGCGAAAGATTTCCTTGGAGCGTTCATCCAGCGCAGCCACTGCATCTGAAACCGACGTCGATCTGAACTCCATGAACCCTTGCGTACCCGTGCTGACGATGATGCGACAAAATATAGCCAATCTCCCCGCAGCGGCAAAAGGGAAATTGCAAATGGACGCTGCCGATCGTAGAAGCTCTCAACAACATAAGCACGCGTGATCTTCCGAAAACCGCTCGCGGTCTTCGAAATCATGATTCAGGAGAATAGTATGCGGCCCTCAGGCAGAAAAACCGACCAGATGCGCAAGGTCTCGTTCGAGCGCAATTTCTCCAAGCACGCGGAAGGCTCCTGTCTGGTGAAGTTCGGCGATACGCATGTGCTATGCACGGCGAGCATCGAGGAGAAGCCTCCGGCATGGCTGCGCAACACCGGCAAGGGTTGGGTCACGGCCGAATACGGCATGCTGCCGCGCGCCACCGGCGAGCGTATGAAGCGCGAAGCCGCATCCGGCAAGCAGGGCGGCCGTACGCAGGAGATCCAGCGCCTGATCGGTCGTTCGCTGCGCGCTGTCGTCGACCTCAAGGAACTCGGCGAGCGCCAGATCACGCTCGACTGCGACGTCATCCAGGCGGATGGCGGAACGCGTACGGCGTCCATTACCGGCGCCTGGATCGCGCTTTACGACTGCCTGAAGTGGATGGAAAGCCGCAACATGCTCAAGGTCGAACGCGTCCTCAAGGACCACGTCGCGGCCATTTCCTGCGGCATCTTCGCCAACCAGTCGGTGATTGACCTCGACTATCTCGAGGACTCCTCGGCTGAGACCGACGCGAACTTCGTGATGACCGGCAACGGCGGCATCGTTGAAATCCAGGGCACCGCTGAAGGCACGCCGTTCACCGATGAGGAATTCGCCTCGCTGATGGCCCTCGCCAAGGTCGGTATCGCCGAACTCGTCGCGATGCAGAAGCAGGCCGTCGCCGGATGAACGACATGCTGGAAGGCATGCTGGAGACGGCGCTCTATGCGGACGATCTCGACAAGGCCGAAGCCTTTTATGAAGGCATTCTCGGCCTTTCGAAGATCTCGCGGGGCGGCAACCGACATGTCTTCTTTCGCTGCGGTGCCGGGGTGTTGCTGATCTTCAACCCGCAGGAAACGATCAAGCCTCCCTCGCCCACCTCCTTGCAGGTTCCGCCGCACGGCACGACCGGTGCAGGACACGCCTGTTTCCGCGTTTGCGGGGAAAATCTCGATGCGATTGCAGCCCGGCTGACGTCCGGGGGTGTCGCCATCGAATCCGAAGTCACCTGGCCGCAGGGCGGCCGATCGATCTATTTCCGCGACCCGGCGGGCAACAGCCTCGAATGCGCCGACGCCCGCATCTGGGGCATCGAATAGGACAGTCATGCGCAAGCTCGAAACGAAGACCATCGTCGTTGCCAGCCATAATGCCGGCAAGATCCGGGAAATCCAGGACCTCATCGGTCCGTTCGGCTTCACGGCGAAATCGGCCGCCGAGTTGAATTTCGTGGAGCCTGACGAGACCGGCACGACTTTCGAGGAAAACGCGACGATCAAGGCGCTCGCCTCCGCCGAAGCCTCTGGATTGCCGGCGCTGTCGGATGATTCCGGCCTCGTCATCGATGCACTCGGCGGCGATCCCGGCGTCTACACCGCCAACTGGGCGGAGAAACCCGACGGCACGCGCGACTTCGCGATGGCGATGGAGAAGGTCGAGGCGGCTTTGGAAACGGCCGGCGCTTCGAAGCCGGCTCAGCGCGCTGCGCGTTTCGTCAGCGTACTCTGCCTTGCCTGGCCGGACGGCCACACGGAGCTTTTTCGCGGCGAAGTCGAAGGCACCGTCGTCTGGCCTGCGCGCGGCAGCCAGGGCTTCGGCTACGATCCGGTCTTTCAACCCGAGGGCTATGAGACTACCTTTGGCGAGATGAGCGCGGAAGAAAAGCACGGCTGGAAGCCCGGCGACGCAGAAGCACTGTCGCACCGCGCCCGCGCCTTCAAGATCTTCGTCGAAACCTGCCTGGAAGCCTAAGGGCAAACGTGGACACTTTGGAACAGCCTGATCTGATGCGCTATGCCGCTCTTCTGCCCGATACCGGCGAACCCGGCTTCGGCGTCTACGTGCATTGGCCGTTCTGTGCCGCCAAGTGCCCTTACTGTGATTTCAACAGCCATGTCCGCCACCAGCCGGTGGATCAGGAACGCTTTACCGCGAGCTTCCTGAAGGAGATGGCGACGGTGCGCCAGATGAGCGGGCCAAAGACGGTGACCAGCATCTTCCTCGGCGGCGGCACGCCATCGTTGATGAAACCATCCACGGTGTCGGCCATTCTCGACGGTATCGCCAAGCACTGGCATGTGCCCGATGGAATCGAGATCACCATGGAGGCAAACCCCTCCAGCGTCGAGGCGGAACGCTTCCGCGGCTATCGTGCCGCCGGCGTCAATCGCGTGTCGCTCGGCGTCCAGGCGCTCAACGACCGCGACCTGACGTTTCTCGGACGGCTGCACGACGTTGCCGATGCGCTGAAGGCGATCAAGCTGGCGCGCGACATCTTCCCGCGCATGTCCTTCGACCTGATCTATGCGCGCCCGAACCAGACCGTCGACGAATGGGAACGCGAGTTGAAGGAGGCGTTCTCCTACGCCGTCGATCATCTTTCGCTCTATCAACTGACGATCGAGGAAGGCACTCCGTTCTTCGGGCTTCACAAGGCCGGCAAGCTTGTGGTTCCGGACGGCGACCAATCGGCGCTGCTCTATGAAGCGACGCAGGAAATCACCACCGGCGAAGGACTGCCCGCCTACGAGGTTTCCAACCATGCGCGTCCGGGCGCGGAGAGCCGGCACAACCTCACCTACTGGCGTTACGGCGATTACGCTGGCATCGGCCCCGGTGCCCATGGGCGACTGACACGTGGCTCCATGAAGATTGCCACTGCGACAGAGCGGAAGCCAGAGAGCTGGCTGGATCTGGTCGAGCGCAATGGACACGGCATGCTGGACACGGAGCAACTCGGTTATGAGGAACAGGCCGACGAACTGCTGCTGATGGGGTTGCGTCTCAAGGAAGGCGTGGACCTTTCCCGCTGGCAGCAGCTTTCGGGCCGCGACCTGGACCCGAAGCGGGAAGAGTTTCTTTTGGAGCATGGCTTTATCGAGCGGATCGGCAATTCTCGCCTGCGCTGCACGCCGTCAGGCATGCTGATCCTCGATTCCGTGGTCGCCGATCTCGCCTGCTAGGCAGGTCGCTTTCTCCGCAGAGCGAACAATCGCCCGTCTATCGCCGCAAGGCCGATCGCGATCATCGCCATGCCGATCAGATGCTTGACCTGCAATTGCTCGCCGAGAATGGCTGCGCCGAGCAGGATGGCGCTGACCGGAATCAGGAAGGTCACGAGCATCAGGTTCGTTGCACCGGCAGCCGCCAGGATGCGGAAAAACAGCACATAGGCGATCGCCGTCGAAAGCAAGGCCAGGCCGAACAGCGCCATCCAGGTTTCCAATGAAGGAGCGGCCAATGTCCAGGGCTGGTCGACGATGAGCGCGATCGGCAACATCAGGACGGTGGAGGCGCTGACCTGTCCTGCAGCGGGAATGAGCGGCGCCATGCCCATCTGGCGGAAGCGCCGGCCGAAGATGCCGGCAAAGGAATAGGAGAGCGCAGCACCGAGCACCGCGAGCTGCGCCAGCACGTTCGACCCGAGATCGCGCAGCACGTCGAAGCCGATCATATAGGCGACGCCCGCAAAGCCGACGAGAACGCCAAGCAGGCGATTGCCGGTCATTTTTTCATCCGCGGTCAGGAAATGCGCGACGACGACGCCAAAGAGCGGCGTTGTGGCATTCAGGATCGAGGCGAGGCCACTTGCGATATGCGTCTGGCCCCAGACGATGAGACAGAACGGGATCATATTGTTGAGGATGCCCATGCCGAAGAAGGCCGCCCAGGACCTGCCGTCACGCGGCATGGCATGGCCGGTCGCACGCACAATAAGGTTCAGTGCCAGCGCTGCGATCAGGACCCGACCCGTGACGATCGTAAAGGGCGGCAGGCTCTTCACCAGAATGCCGTTGAAGAGGAAGGATCCGCCCCACAGCAGGGAGAGCACCAGCAACATTCCCCACTCGGCAAAGCCCATCTGTTTCTGCTGCATCGTCTTCTCCCTGGTCAGCCTGCGACCGGTCTACATGTCAGTACAGGCTGCCGCCACCCGATTGTTGGGCGGTCCTCACGCATTTTTCCTGATTTTTTCTCGCTCATCGCTCAGCTCGACGAAGCTTTTACGGCGGCTTTCATGCTGATATTATTGCTATGCCAGTCGTGCGACAAACGAGTCTTTCTCGATCCATAATATAGTTGAGCTAAACCATGAGCGATTATCTTCCCTCCCTTTCGGCCCTTCGAGCCTTTGAAGCGGCCGCCCGACACCTCAGCATGACGTTGGCGGCGAAGGAGCTCAACGTGACGCCGGGAGCCGTCAGTCTGCAGATCCGCGATCTGGAATCCTCGCTTGGCGTCAAGCTCTTCGAGCGGAAGACGCGCGCACTAGCTCTGACCGTGGAGGGTGCAGACTATTTTTCGACGCTCAGGGCAGCATTCCGCCTCGTCAGGGAAGCGACGGCGGCGATCACGGCGCGCGGACGCGGCGCCGTCCTCAACGTCACCTGCACGGCGGGATTTGCAACCTACTGGCTCGTGCCGCGTCTCAGACGCTTCGAGGCGATGCATCCCGAAATCGACGTCCGCATCAGCGCGTCGCACCGCGTGCTCGATTTCAGCGCGACGGGATCGACCTTGCAATCCGCCACGGACTCGGCGGCTATGACGGCCTGATCAGCGAACGCCTCGTGGATGACGAGCTGGTGCCGGTTTGCACACCAAGACTTGCCGCGGAGCTCGGCGACAATCCCTCGCCGGACGCGCTCGCCGGCTTCCAACTGATCCATGACGTCTATCGCCATGACTGGCAGCTCTGGCTGGAAGCAGCCGGCGCGACAGGACTCGACCCGTCGCGTGGACCGGTCTTCATGCATGGCAACGGAGCCTATGACGCGATGAAAGCCGGACTGGGCTTTGCCTTGATGCGGCGCTCGTTTCTGGAGCGGGACCTGAAGGAAGACGCGGTGGTCACGCCCTTCCCGCTTGGCATTGCAAGCCGGCTTGCCTTCCACCTCGTCTATCCCGGGCTTGCGCTCGAACAGCCGGCGGCGGCCGCCTTCCGCCGGTGGCTGCTGTCAGAGGCGCAAGCCTGACCTGACTGTGGCTGATTTGCCATGCCGGTCAAAAAGTGGAGTATTTTAATCATGAAAGCGGGTTTCCTTTGGGATTTTTCTTGACTATTAAACTCAACATAAATCCTGAAATGCGTATGACCGGTATGATAAGCCAATGAATAGTCTCCGATTTTCCTCGCGAATCCTGTCCACGTCGGCGTTGACTGGCTTGGCAATCGCCCATTTTCTCACACCGGCCGCAGCGCAGGATGCGGCTGGACAGCAGCAGGATGGCGCGACGGTTCTTGAAGATATTATCGTCAATGGCGGCAGCGGCGGCGTCATCCAGGCGGATGGCTATGTCGGCAAGAGCAGCGCGACGGGCACGAAAACCGACACGCCCTTCATCGAGGTGCCCCAGTCGATTTCCTCAGTGACCGAACAGCAGCTGAAGGATCGCGACCCGCAATCTCTTTTGGATACGGTCGCGTACACGCCGGGCACACGCGTCGGCGCCTATGGCTTCGACCCGCGTTTCGATTCGTTCTCGGTGCGCGGCTTCGACGTGACCTATACCGGGATCTTCCGCGACAACCTTCGTCAGCCGGGCGCAGGCTCGTCACTCTTCAAGACCGAGCCGTACGGTCTCGAAGGAGTCTCGATCCTGCGTGGCCCATCTTCGGCACTGTATGGGGCAACGGGTGCCGGCGGTCTCTACAACCTCATCACCAAGCGGCCGACGGAAGAGCCTTTTCACGAAGTTCAGCTGCAGTATGGTACCGACCAGCGCTATCAGAGCCGGTTCGACCTCTCCGGCCCCGTCAACAATGAGGACCCCTTCTACTATCGCCTGACGGGCCTCTATCGCGACGCCAATACGGAGCAGATCAGCGTTCCCGACGACCGCGTCTATATTGCGCCAGCCTTCATGTGGAAGCCGGACGAGGACACGAAACTTACCATCCTCGGCGAATATTCCCGAACCAAGACCGGCGGCACGGCGGCCTATTACAACGATCCAACCGGCAAGGTAACGGACTATTTCGCGGGCAATCCGGCCTTCAACGATTCGATCCAGAACCAGGCTCGTATCGGCTACGAATTCGAGCATCGACTGAACGACGTCTTCGTCTTCCGTCAGAACGCCCGCATTTCGACGCTCAGCATCGACGCCGACTGGGCCTTCGCCTACGCGCCGAACGCCGTCAATCCGAACCTGCTTGACCGCAGCGCCGGCACGTTTGACGAGCAGCTGATGGCCTTCGTCATCGACAATCAGTTGGAAGCTCAGTTCGAAACGGGCGCGGTCGACCATACAGTGCTTGCAGGTCTAGACCTGACCAGGCTGCGCTGGCGCTCCCTCGATGGCCGTGGCGTGTCGCCACCGCTCGACACCACCAATCCGACGGCAGGCGCTCAAGTTGCTCCTATCGACTTCGATACGCGCTCCGTCCAGGACCAGTGGCAGGCCGGCACCTATCTGCAGGACCAGATCCGCTATGACGCGTGGATACTGACCGTCGGTGGTCGCTACGACTGGGTCTCCACGGACACCGACAATACCGACCTCAACACGAATGCGCTGACCACGATCACGCAAAAGGACAGGGCATTCTCCGGCCGCATCGGCCTAGCCTACCAAACGGATTTCGGCGTTGTACCCTATGCCAGCTACTCGACCGCTTTCGCACCAAATGCTGGCATAAACAAGGAGACCGGCCAACCCTTCCAGGCGACGGAAAGCGAGCAGGAGGAGATCGGCGTCAAATACCTGCTGCCTGATAGCAATACGCTGATCACGGCGGCGCTTTTCAATATCGACCAGAAAAACAGCCTCTACTACGAGGTTGTGAACCTGCCGACCGGGCCGGAAAACATACAGGTGCAGCGCGGCAAGATTCGCTCCCGGGGCTTCGAGATCGAAGCGAACACGAGTCTCGACAACGGCCTGTCACTGGTTGCGTCCTACACCTTCACCGACGCCGAGATTCTGGAAGGCACGATCGGTACAGTCGGTAACTACGTCTCGTCGGTGCCGAGGCACATGGCTTCGCTCTGGGCAAACTACAGGTTTCAGGAGGGTAGTCCGATCTACGGTCTCGGCGTCGGCCTCGGTGCCCGGTACCTCGGCAAGAGCTACACCAGCGACGAAAACACGGCGCAGAACGGCTCCCGCGTCCTCTTCGACGCTGCCCTGAGCTATGACTTCGCCGCGCTCGACAAGAAATACGAGGGCCTGAGCCTGCAGGTGAACGCCACCAACCTGTTCGACCGCCGCGAGCCCATCTGCTCGGCCGGCTTCTGCTACCGCGACCAGGGCCGCGCCATGATCGGCAGCCTGCGCTACACATGGTGAGCTGATGGCGAGCGCGCAGGACCATGTGGTTGATCCGGTCGACAGCGCCTCGGTCCTCTCGCCGGCCTTTGCCGGTGAGCATGCGTGGTGCAACGAGAAGATGGCGCTCTCCACCGACCTGCCGGACGCGGTACCGCTGCCGCTCTTCTTCGGCGACGGCGGGTTCAAGCAGGCGATCGATCGCTACGCCGAGGCCTGCGGCAACAGCGACAGGCGCGCCGTCGTGTCGATGTGGTCGTTGTATTACTTCTCCGCCCTTTCCATTCCCTATGTGCTGGCCCGTCGCCTCGCCGCGCAGGAGCTTCCGGTCGCCTTCGACGGGATGGCCATCGCAGTGCAGGAGAATGGCCTGCCGCGTGCATTCGGCGTGCCGCACCGGGGCCGGAATGCTGAGGGTGGCGAGGAGGACGGTTTCGAAGCCATCGGTCCCTTGTTGGAACAGCATCTTCCAGAGGCCGTGACGAAGCTGAACGCCTCCGGCATTTCGGCCAAGCTGTGCTGGAACAATGCCGCTGTGTATCTCGACTACGCGCTGCGGATGACACGGCCACCCGAAGGCCCCGATCTGGCGGTGTTCGTCCGCGGCTGCCTGCCGGACGGCGGCGTCAACCCTCTCTGCGGCAGCGTCCGATATGTCGAGGACGACGGCGAGCGCGTCGCCCGGCGGAAGATATGCTGCCTGCGCTACATGCTGCCCGGCGTCCAGAGCTGTGGCAAGCTTTGTGCTCTTCCCAGCCAGAGGAACGTGCAATGATCCCGTCCACGATCACGCGACGCGGCTTTCTCGCTGCGGCGTCTGCTGCGCTTTGCGCGCCGGCTCTGTTGAAGGCACAGACGCGCTGGCCACTGACCGTGACCGATGCCGTCGGTCGAATGGTGACGATTGCGAAGAAGCCGAAGTCAATCATCCTCGGAACGGGTTTCAATCTTTTCGCGCTGTCGCTGATCCACCCGGATCCGGTGAGTCTGCTGGCAGGCTGGGCGACCGACATGAAGACGGACAACCCGTTCATCTACGATGCTTTTCGCAAGAAATTTCCGGCCCTCGACAAGGTGGCGCTTGTCAGCAATGGGCAGGCGGATGGCATGTCCTTCGAAGCCGCACTTTCCTTGGAGGCCGACCTTGCCGTCATGGGCATGTGGCAGGCAGAAGGCGAGCAGGGCAAACGTGCCATCGAGTATCTGCAATCGATCGGCGTGCCCGTGATCGTTGTCGATTTCAATCTCGATCCGCTGAAGAGCACGCCGCGGGACATTCGGCTCCTCGGTCGCGTTCTGGAATGCGACCAGCAAGCGGAAAACTATGCTCAGTTCTTCGAAAAGCGGGTGGACCGCATCAAAGCGAGGGCGGTCGGGAAAGGCGAAGATGGGCCGCTCGTGCTGATGGATGCCTTTCCAAGCACAACGCGTGGCAGCTGGGCGGTCGGTCGCACCGGCCTTGGTGAATTGATCACGCTTGCCGGCGGGCGCAACATCGCCGACAAGAACCTGCCGCCACAGGGCGGACCCGTGACGGCAGAATATATCATCGCCGCGGAACCGGACGTCTATATCGCCACCGGCTCGCCGGGCGGCACCTACACCGTCTTTTCGATCGGTCCCGGGGTCGATCCCGCAGAAGCGCGGCAGTCGCTCCAGGAGACCGTTAAGGCACCAAGCCTGGCCCCGCTGAAAGCGGTGCGCGAGGGAAATGTGCACGGCATGTGGAACTTCTTCAATGCCGTGCCGCTGAACGTGCTCGCCGCCGAAGCCGTGGCATCCTGGGTAAGGCCCGACCTCTTTGGCGATGTCGATCCGGCCGACAGCCTCGCCGAGATCAACGAGCGCTTCGCGGCTGTCCCCTTCGAGGGCGCCTACTGGACCAGCCTAACCACTTAGCGAGCTGGCGCGCTCGTCTCGAAGAGGCCGCCTGTCGGAGTTTTCAGGAACATCTCCAGCGGAATGTATTCCTGATGCAGGAAGCCCGTGGACGGCAAAAGGTCGTCGCGCACCATCTCGATGACGGCAACCACCGAGGCCGACGTCGTCCAGGCGATCGCCGTGCGGCGGGCGCCGGCTATCTCGATCGGATAATAGGCGCGCACAAATTCCTTGCGGCGGAGGTTGCCGTTCTCCATGCCCTCCGCTGCGACGTGGACGTAGACAACATCGTCCTCGACCGGAGGCTTGGCGTTGGTGAGGATTTCGCCGGCAAGGTTGCGCCTGTCGCGCATCAAAAGCTCATGGAAGAAGAAGTTCATCAGATCCATGTGGCCGGGATAGCGCATCGTCTTGTAGTCGAGGTTCTCGACCTTGCCGAGCAGCGTATCGCACATGGTTCCGAGGCCTCCTGATGTCGTGAAAGCTTCGAGCTTCACGCCCTCGACATAGATCGTCTCGTGCCATTCCATCGGCGAGACGAGCTTGCGAACGCCGCCCTCGATCACTTCACAGTCGTTCAGATACTCGTTGACCACCCCTTCGGGCGACCAGTTAAACGCGTAGCCGAGGAGACCGGTCGGGTGCTGCGGCAGAGCGCCGACCCGCATTCGAATGGAACGGCACTTGTCGAAGCCGTCCGCAAGGCTCGATCCGACAATGCCGACGAAGCCGGGGGCCAGGCCACATTGCGGCGCCATCAGGCCGCGTGCCGTCTTGGACAGTTCGATGATGAAGTTTGTCGTCGGCACGTCTTCGGTCAGATCGAAGTAGTGGATCCCTGCGACGTGGGCGGCGCGCGCAAGGCCGATGTTGAGGTGATAGGGCAGGCAGGAAAGCACGGCCTCAACGCTGGACAACAGTTCACCGATGACGGCGGGGTCGGAGATGTCGCCACTCCTGCATTCGAATGGCTGGCTTTCCGTCGGCGCCTGCAGGTCGACGCCTAGAACGTCGAACCCTCCCTCATGCAGAAGCGTTGCAGCCAACCGCCCGATCTTGCCCAGTCCGAGAACAGCGATCCTGTCGAAACTCATCGGCTCCCCCTGTGGCCACGTGGCCACTCCAGCGTACAGAAGATTGTGCGCAAAAGAAAACGGCCGGAGCAATGCCCGGCCGTCAAACGTGCACAGAAGATTGCCCGACTATTCGTTGATCAGGCGCTTCAGCAACTCAATCTCATGCGAAAGCTTGGTGTCGCCGGCGATCAGCTCCTCGATCTTTCGCACGGCGTGCAGCACGGTCGTATGATCGCGACCGCCGAAGCGACGGCCGATTTCCGGGAACGACCGCGGCGTCAGCGTCTTCGACAGATACATGGCGATCTGGCGCGGTTTGACGATGACGCGGGTGCGGCGGTTCGAGACCAGTTCCTGGCGCGACACGTTATAGTGCCGTGCGACGATGCGCTGGATGTCCTCGATGCGGACACGGCGCGGCTCGCCCGAGCCAACGAGATGAGCAAGAAGCTCGTCGACGCGCTCGACCGTCAGGTTCGGCTCGAAGGAGCGGCGGAAAAGCAGCTGGTTGAAAGCACCTTCCAGCTCGCGGCCGCTTGCAGTGATGTTGCGCGCAACATGGTTCAGCAGTTCGGCCGGGATTTCCAGAGACGGGTCCTCGACGCGAGCAGCGGTAAGGCGACGCTTCAGGATCTCGAGACGCATCTCGTAGTCCGGCGCGTCGAGCTCAATGGCCACACCGCCCTGCAACCGCGAGCGGACGCGTGGATCAAGCGATTCCAGCTCCCAGGGAGCGCGGTCGGCAGCGACCACGACCTGCTTGGCGCTGTCGAGCAGCATGTTCAGCAGGTGGCAGAACTCGTGCTGGATCATCTTGCCCTGCAGGAACTGCATGTCGTCGATGATCAAAAGGTCGATGTTGCGCAACGAGTCCTTCAAGGTCAAAGCATCATTGTCACGGATCGCTGTTGCGAAACGCCACATGAAATACTCTGCCGTCAGATAGACGACGCGCAGGGCGCGCGGGTTCTGAACCGCGGCATTGGCGATCGCCTGTAGAAGGTGCGATTTGCCGAGACCGACGCTGGAATGGACGAAGAGCGGATTGAAGCGGACAGCGCCCTGCCCGGCTTCCGCAATCGTCCTGGCAGCAGCAAGTGCTACGCGGTTGGAGCTACCCTCAACAAAGGTGTCGAAGGTGAAGCGGGAGTCCAGCGGCGAGCCGAAGAGCGGCTGGCCGGCAGTCGCCGGACGGGCAGCGGCTGCGGACGATACCGCCTGCTGCGCAATCTGGCCGGCATGCTGCGCCGCTGGGCGGCGCGTCTGCGCGGCGGCAACAGGCTCTGGGGAAACCGGCGCTTCAGCCGGTTTACCAACGCCACGCGTTGCCGTGCGCACGAGAATTTCGACTTTCAGGATTTCGGAGTCTTCGGCCTGAAACAGGCTGGTGATCAACTCAAGATACCGGTTGTTGATCCAGGACTTCAGAAAAGTTGTCGGCACCGTCAGGCGCACGACGCTCTTGGAAACCGAATGCAGCTTCAGCCGCGCAAACCAGCTTGCATAGACATCCGGACCGACTTGCGCCTTCAGGCGGGCGCTGACACGCTCGAAAAGTACACCATGCTTCATGTCTCCCTTTTCCCCTGCCGCTCCAGCGCAAATAGAGCCAAACGCCTGCGGTTCGTTGTCCCCGCTATCCAGGGCATCCGCCGTCATTGTATTCATCTGCATCATGCCGCCTTCCATTCGTCGGCCGACTTTGTTCGTCGCCCGATTATTTCCCCGCTATGACCAGAAAGTGGCACCCTCATGAGCCACTCGCCTGCCGGTTCACTCAAATACTGCCCCACTCACAAGACTTTCCGAGAAAGCGCGAGCCCGCCTCATGCGGCGTCGACTGCCTTCTGTCGGACTGGATGCCGCTCCTCGTCAGCTGGCGTCCAGTCGTCTTGCCACGACTTCTCTTCCCCATTCCGGTTTCACGCAACGCGTGCAACCAACACACAAAAAATCACCGTTCCGCGACAGCCACGTCGCGGTCAAAAATGCTCAAGTGCGTGAAAAACCGGAAGCTTAGGCTCTCCGTAACAAGTGGCACAGGTTCATCGTCCTGCCGACGTGGCAGTTTCAGACCAAGCCTTCACAGGTGATGTCTGGACCCCTTGTTGATCGGCATTTAGGCAGGATCGAATGCGGGAATCAACGATGAATTTTACGCAAAATTAAGAGCGGGCCGTTGACTCGGGGGGCAGTCTTTGGGCGTCACATCCGCGTCAAAAAAGAATCGCTTTTGAATCAAGGAGATTCGTCCCGCGGGCATTTTTGACACGCATAAAAAGAAAAAATAAAAAAGCTTCTTGACTCTGCTCAGACCGCAGATTGTAGGCCCCGAGTCGAGCGTACCTGAAGTATCCTACAACAAGTATTTGTTTTCATTGCCTTTTTCGTGTCACACGCTCGACATGAAATCGTCGCCGAATTAACCATACGGAAGCCAGTCGGCGGAATCGAAAAAGCCCGACAAAGTTGCCGGGCTAATCATAATGGTGCGTCCGTTAACGAAAGATTATGCGGTCACAGAAACCGACAGAGCCTTCACACGCGCTGCCAGGCGCGAAACCTTTCGGGAAGCCGTGTTGGCGTGCAGGACGCCCTTGCCTGCGGCGCGAGCCAGTTCCGGCTGCGCGGCGAGGAATGCTTCCTTTGCCTTGGCAGCATCACCAGATGCGATTGCCTCTTCGACCTTGCGAACGAACGTACGAACGCGCGAGCGACGAGCCTTATTGACGTCGGTACGGCGGGCGATCTTGCGGGTCGCTTTTTTCGCCGAAGTTGTATTGGCCATGGATGCCTCTCTAAGAATTCGAACAAACTCCGTCATCACCGCGGGCCCTGCGGCCACTCAATCCAGCAATGCGGGAGCATAATCGGAAAACCGGAGTGGCTTCCCGAACCGTGGGCGGGCATATAACCCTAAAGCCGACCCACGTCAACGCGCATTTTCAAGGAAACGCCGCCTTTCTCCAAGGCTCAGCGATTCTTGAAGGCAGGCTTACGCTTTTCGATGAAGGCCGTCATCCCTTCTTTCTGGTCTTCGGTGGAAAAGAGGCTATGGAAAAGGCGACGCTCGAAGCGCAGACCTTCCTCCAAGGTGGTCTCCAGTGCGCGGTTTACGGCCTCCTTCGCCATCAGCACGGAAGGACGCGACAGCGAGGCGATCTTGGCGGCAGCCTCCAGAGCCTCGTCCAGCAGCCGTTCGGGCGCCACCACGCGCGAAACGAGTCCTGCGCGTTCGGCTTCGGCAGCGTCCATCATGCGGCCGGTGAGGATCAGATCCATGGCCTTGTATCTGCCGACAGCGCGCGTCAGCCGCTGCGAGCCGCCCATACCAGGAATGACGCCGAGTGTGATTTCGGGTTGGCCGAACTTGGCAGTCTCCGACGCGATGATGATATCGCACATCATTGCAAGCTCGCAGCCGCCGCCGAGCGCAAAGCCGCTGACAGCGGCGATCACAGGCTTGCGCACCTTGGCAACGTCGTCCCATCCGCTCATCAGATCGCGGCCGTAGACATCGACATAATCCAGCGGCTGCATTTCCTTGATATCGGCACCGGCGGCGAATGCGCGCTCGGAACCAGTCAGCACCATAGCGCCGACGGCGTCATCGGCCTGGAAGACTTCGTAGGCCTGAAGAAGTTCCTTCAGCACCGTCGAGTTCAGCGCGTTCAGCGCCTGCGGGCGATTCAATGTGATCAGCCCGACCGCGCCTCGGGTTTCGACGATCAGCGTTTCGTAGGCCATGGACAATCCTCCCGTTACTTTTGACAGGCAGGGCAATAAAAGGTCGAGCGCCCTGCCTGGACAATGCGGGCGACGGTACCGCCGCAGCCCGGGTTGCCGCAAGGTAGACTTTCGCGGTCATAGACAGCGAAGGAATGCTGGAAATAGCCGAGCGAGCCATCCGTCTTGATATGGTCGCGCAGCGACGAGCCACCGGCCTTGATGGCGTCGGCGATGACGTCGCGGATCGAGGCGACAAGCAACTCCATCTGCTTGTTGGGCTTACCCGATGTCGTGACGATGGACGCCGCGGCACGCGTCGGCCGCAGGTGCGCGCGCCACAGCGCCTCGCAGACATAGATATTGCCGAGCCCGGCAATATTCTTCTGATCGAGCAGCGCGCTTTTCAGAGGCTGCGCCTTGCCAGCGAAGCGTTCCGCCAGATAGGCGGCACTGAGTTCGTTGCCTGTCGGTTCCGGTCCCAAGCCGAAGAGGAAGGGATTGAGATCAAGTTCGCAACGCTGTGCCACATCCATGAAGCCGAAACGGCGCGGGTCATTATAGATGACGCGGCTGGCGCCTTTCGGTCCCTCCAGGTGGAAGATGGCGTGATCGTGCTTTTCATCCTTCGAGCGGGGGTGATGGAATTCGCCCGGCCTATCAGAAAGCTGTTCCACCTCGATGCGGAAGGAGCCCGACATGCCGAGATGCGAAATGATCGTCGTGCCGTTATCGAGATCGATCAGCAGATATTTGGCGCGGCGACCGAGCGCGACGATGCTGCGGCCCGTCACCCGTGCCTCGAGACCATCCGGAAAAGGGAAACGCAGGTCTTTGCGTCGCAGCTCCAGGCGGGCGATACGCGCGCCCTCCATGGTGGGGGCAAGCCCGCGTCTGACTGTTTCGACTTCTGGCAATTCCGGCATCTTAACCCATCTATATCTAACATGTTTCCACCACGGGCGTTGTACGCTATAGCGCCAAGGTGCCGCGGCTTTGACCGTGGTCCACAGATAGCGTCGCGCGCGTCAGTTCGCTATGGTCGCCGCGCCGATTTCAGATAGATGGAGTATTTTCGATGTCAGAAAGCCGTACCTCCGCCGAAGGCGGCATGGAAACATCCTACGGCTTCCGCGACGTGGCGGGTGGTGAGAAGCAGGGCCTCGTCAACGACGTCTTTCACAAAGTCGCCAAGCGCTACGACATCATGAACGACGTTATGTCGGTCGGCATGCACCGCGTCTGGAAGGACGCGATGATTGCGGCGCTCAATCCACGCAGGGAGCCAGGCTACCGGGTTCTGGACGTTGCCGGCGGTACCGGCGACATCGCCTTCCGCATCGTCGAAGCCTCGAACCGGCAGGCACATGCGACCGTACTCGACATCAACGGCTCGATGCTGGCCGTCGGCGCCGAGCGCGCCGCCAAAAAGAAGCTCTCCGACAATCTGACTTTCGTCGAAGCCAACGCGGAGGATCTGCCGTTCGAGCCGAACAGCTTCGACGCCTACACGATTGCCTTCGGCATCCGCAACGTGCCGCGCATCGATGTCGCGCTGAGCGAAGCCCATCGCGTGCTGAAGCGCGGCGGCCGATTGCTGGTACTCGAATTCTCGGAAGTGGACATGCCGTTGCTCGACCGCGTCTATGACAGCTGGTCCTTCAACGCCATTCCGAAGTTCGGTAAGGCGATCACCGGCGAAGCCGAGCCCTACCAATATCTCGTCGAATCCATCCGCAAATTCCCCAACCAGGAGAACTTCGCCGAGATGATCCGCAACGCCGGTTTCTCGCGCGTCAGCTTCACAAACTATACCGGCGGCATTGCAGCCCTCCACTCCGGCTGGAAGCTCTGACGGATGGTTCGAGGTACACCGTTCACCTGCGCGCTTTGGCAGGCAGGCAATCCGGCATGAGTGCTCTCGGAGCATATTTCCGGCTCTGGCGCGTCGGCTGGATTCTCGTGCGCGAAGGCGTCATTTCGGCCTTGCCGTCAGAAGATCTTCCGCCCTCGATCGGCCTTGCCAAGTCCTTTGTTGGCCTATTCGCACGCAACCGCTCGAAATCGAAGAAGCGCAGCGACAGGCTGGCGCAAGCCGTCGAACGGTTGGGCCCCTCCTACGTGAAGATCGGCCAGTTCCTGGCGACGCGCCCGGATGTCGTCGGCGTCGAATTTGCAGACGACCTATCGCAACTCCAGGACCGCATGGCATTCTTCCCGCCGGCGGCGGCCAAGGCGAGCATCGCCAGTTCGCTCGGCCGCCCGATCGAAGACCTTTACGCAAGCTTCGGCGAGCCGATTGCCGCAGCGTCGATTGCCCAGGTGCATCCGGCGGAGGTCGATACACTGTCCGGTCGCAAGAAGGTTGCCGTAAAGGTGGTCCGCCCCGGCGTGCGTCAGCGCTTCTCGCACGACATCGAGGCGATGTATCTCGTCGCCCACATGCAAGAGCGCTTCATGCCTTCAAGCCGCCGCCTCAGGCCGGTGGAAGTGACGAAGACCCTGGAGCAGACCACCAAGGTCGAAATGGACCTGCGGCTCGAGGCTGCGGCCCTTTCCGAAATCGCCGAGAACACCGAAAAGGACCCAGGATTCCGCGTGCCGAAGGTGGATTGGGAGCGCACTGGCCGCGACGTGATCACCATGGAGTGGATCGATGGTGTGAAGATGTCCGACGTCGACGGCTTGCGCGCCGCCGGCCACGATCTCAATCGCCTTGCGGATACACTGATCCAGTCCTTCCTGCGCCACACGCTGCGCGATGGCTTCTTCCATGCCGACATGCATCCGGGGAATCTCTTTGTCGATGCGCATGGAGACATCGTCGCCGTCGACATGGGAATCGTGGGACGATTGGGCAAAAAAGAGCGCCGCTTCCTTGCCGAAATTCTCTTCGGGTTCATCACCCGCGATTATGTCAGGGTCGCGGAAGTCCATTTCGAGGCCGGCTATGTCCCCGCCCATCACAATGTGGAGAGCTTCGCGCAGGCGATCCGCGCAATCGGCGAGCCGATCCACGGACAGCCGGCCGAAACCATTTCGATGGGCAAGCTGCTGACGCTGCTGTTCGAGGTGACCGAACTGTTCGACATGGCCACGCGACCGGAACTGGTCATGCTGCAGAAGACCATGGTCGTCGTCGAAGGCGTGTCGCGCATGCTCAATCCACGCTTCAACATGTGGAAGGCATCCGAACCAGTCGTCGGCGACTGGATCCGCAACAATCTCGGCCCGAAGCGTATCGTCACCGACCTCAAGGACGGGTTGAAGGCAGCGGTCAAGCTTGCAGAAGCCGCGCCGGAGATTGCGGCCAAGACCGAGAAGTTTCACCATCAACTGCTGCACATGAGTGAGCATGGACTGCGTTTCGATGCGGAAACGGCCGAAGCGATCGGCAAATCCGAAGCGCGTCACAATCGCTCCGGTCGGTTCGCCCTCTGGATTATCGCGCTCGCCCTTCTCTATATAGCCTGGGTGGTCACCTGATCATCGCATGCAAATGCATGTTGTGTTCAATATTTGGGATATCCCATCGAATAGCGCCGTCGCATAGTCTCACTTATCAAGGAGATATGGCAGATGAAGCATGAACGCCCGCGCATCGAACTTTCCGGACAGCCGCTGAGCTTTGCTGAGATGGTGAGGATCGGATCGGGCAAGGTGGCGCTTTCCGCTTCGGCAACGGGTATGGCCCGCGTCGAGATCGCCCGTGGAATTGTCGAGGACGCGATCAAGGCTGGGATGCCCGTCTACGGGGCAACCACCGGCGTCGGTGCCATGAAAGACGTCGAGTGGTCCCCGGAGGACCTGGACGCCTTCAGTCTCGGGCTCGTGCGCGCGCATCACTTCGGCACCGGGACGCCGTTTTCATGCTCCGTCGTGCGCAACGCAATGGCCATCCGCATCAACACCGCTCTGACGGGGCAGGTCGGCTGTACACCTGAACTCGTCACTGCATACATGCGCATGCTCGAGGTGGACATCATTCCGGTCGTCCGCCGCACCGGGTCCATTGGTTGCGCCGATATTGGCCTCATGGGACAGATCGGCGCCGTCTTGACCGGCGTCGGGGAAGCCGTCTATCGCGGCAAGCGCATGCAGGCTGCCGACGCCTTCGCGGCAGCTGGTATGAAGCCCTTCACCATGGCCCCGCGCGACAGTCTTGCCTCGCTCAGCGTCAACGCCGTGAGCTTCGCAGCTGCAGCGGATGCGACACGCAATGCCGCCGCCTCCATTCGCGTGCTGCTGGCCTCCGGAATGATGGCGTCAGGGGCCCTTGGGGCCTCCCGAGATCCCTGGCTTTCCGTTCGCCATGTCGGCACCTCCCGGGAAGCTTTGATCGGCTCCTGGCTCTGCAATGCTTCGGACGCCTGGCAGTGGCCGATCAAGACCCACGTGCAGGACCCTTTGAGCCTGCGCATGGTCGCGCAGGTATTCGGTGCGGTCATCGAGAACCTGCTGACGACCGGACACAAGATCCTTGCCGCCACGGGACGTTCCGACGACAACCCTGTCGTCGTCGAGGGCCGCGTCATGACCTCGGGCGGGTCGCTGCCGCTCGATGTGACGATCCTGCTGGAATCGGCGGCTCTGTGCATGGCGCACGCGGCCCGCAATGCCTTCAACCGCTGTGTCCTGCTCGGCAACGGCCAGCGGCGCGATCTACCCGTCAATCTGGTGCCGCCCGGCCGCATCGCAACAGGTTTCGGCCCGATCATCAAACTGGCCGGCGAGATCTTCTCGCGCGTGCTATCGATGTCGAACCCGGTGTCTGCGCAGTCGCTGGTGGTCGCGGCCGGCCTTGAGGACGAGGCAGCGTTCCTACCGCTGGTGATCGAGCGTTTTGAGCGCCAGATGCGCGCTCTGATGCGACTTGCCGCCCTCGAGGCGCTGCTTTCGGCGCAGGCCGTGGACATCCTCGGCGACAAGCCGAAGGGTGTCGGTGGGATGCTCTACGATGTCGTTCGCAAACATGCGGAGTTCTACACGGTCGACCGGCCACTCTCTGCTGAGGTGGAAGCGATCGAGGAAGAGCTTGGCTCCGGCGCCTTCATGTCCAAGCTCATCGAAGAGGTACCGATCGCATCATTCGACGATTTCTTTGCACTCGGCTCGCTGGAGCGCATCGAGCAGCGTCTGACCCAGGAACAGGTCGCCATCTGATCCCTTCAATATTCGCCACGGAGAAAGCGGCATGGCTGATTTCGATCTCGTTCTGCAAGGCACGGTCGTTTTGCCGGAACGCATTCTGGAAGCCGGCTACGTTGCCGTCCACGATGGCAAGATTGCCGAAGTCGGCCTCGGTGTACCGCCAGCTGCGCGCGAGCGCCATCTCCTCGGCAAGGCATTAATCCTGCCCGGAGCAATCGACGCGCAGGTGCACTCACTGTCGCAGAAGGGTCAGGAAGACTTCATCTGGTCGACGCGGTCGGCCGCCGCCGGCGGCGTGACGACGATCGTCGACATGCCTTACGACGAAGGCAATCTCGTCTGCTCGGCGGAAGCCGTGAAGAAGAAGATCGCGCATGCTGGCCCGCAGGCGCGCGTCGACTTTGCACTTTACGGCACGGTCGATCCTGAGGACGGTGCCAAGCGCATCGCCGAGATGGTGGAGGCTGGCGTTGCCGCCTTCAAGTTTTCGACGTTCGGCACGGATCCGAAGCGCTTCCCGCGCATTCCCCCTGCCCTGCTGGACGAGTGCTTTGCCGCGATCACGCCGACGGGGCTGACGGCCGGCGTGCACAACGAGGATGACGAGGCTGTCCGCACCTATGTCGATCGCGTGAAGGCGAGCGGGATCACGGATTGGCGGGCGCACGGGCTCTCCCGGCCGCCGATCACCGAACTGCTTGCCATGCACACGATTTTCGAGACGGGCGCCAATACGGGATGCCCCTCGCACGTGGTGCATTGCTCGCTCGGGCGCGGCTACGACATTGCCCGGGCCTATCGCCGCGACGGCTACGAAGCGACCGTCGAGTGCTGCATCCACTATCTCACGCTGGACGAGGAAAACGACGTCAAACGCCTCGGCGGCAAGGCCAAGATCAACCCGCCAATCCGTCCGCGTGCCGAAGTCGAGGCGCTATGGCGCAAGGTCGTTGAGGGCAATGTCTGGCTCGTCTCGACGGATCACGTCAGCTGGTCCGAAAACCGCAAGACCAATCCCGATATGCTGGCAAACGCCTCCGGCGTGCCGGGGCTCGAAGTGATGGTGCCGCTCTTCATCAAGGGCGCGAGCGAGCGCGGTATCCCACTGACCTGGGCGGCAAAGTTGATGGCGCAAAACCCGGCAAAGCACTTCCGCCTCGATCACGTCAAGGGCGCACTGACACCCGGCAAGGATGCCGATATCGTGGTGCTTGAGCCGCGTGAAGCAATTTATGACGCAGCCGCGAGCGGCAACAACGTGGTCGGCTGGAGCCCTTACAACGGCATCCGCCTTCCCTGGACGGTCTCCGCTTCCTATCTGCGCGGCAGGAAGATCACCGATGGTGCAACCGTGCTGGCTGAGCCGGGCACCGGCCAATTTGTACGTCCGCTCTCAAGGCAGGTGATCGCCGGAGCGGCACAATGAGCCGAAACCTGCCTGTCAATGCCGGTCGTATCGCGGAGGATATCGACGCTCTGGCCGAGATCACCAAGCCTGGCCGGCCTTGGACACGCCGCGCCTTCTCGCCGCTTTTTCTCGAGGGGCGATCCTACATCGAAGCGCGCATGCGCGCCGCTGGCCTTGAGACCCGGATCGATGCCGCCGGCAACCTGATCGGCAAACGACAGGGTGCCCACAGCGGACTCGGCACGATCATGGTGGGTTCGCATTCGGATACCGTACCGGATGGTGGCCGCTTCGACGGCATTGCAGGGGTGGTGACAGCGCTGGAAGTCGCCCGTGCGCTGGGCGATCAGGGCATCGAGCTCGATCACGACCTGGAGATCGTCGATTTCCTTGCGGAGGAGGTCAGCATCTTCGGCGTCTCCTGCATCGGCAGCCGGGGCATGACGGGACAGTTGCCGGAAGCTTGGCTTTCCCGCGTGTCGGAAGGGCGTGATCTGGCGTCGGCAATCGCACAGGTTGGTGGCGACGCCTCGACACTGCCGTCGCAGGAGCGACCCGATCTCAAGGGCTTCCTCGAACTGCATATCGAGCAAGGGCCGGTGCTCGAGAACGAGAAGAAGGATATCGGCATCGTGACCGCGATCGCCGGTATCACCCGGATCGAAATTGTCGTGGAGGGACGCGCGGACCACGCTGGCACGACGCCGATGGACAGCCGTTCGGATGCGTTGGTCGCTGCCGCGCAATTGGTTCTCGATATCCGCAATGCGGCCGCCGCGCGGGCAAAGACGCTAGGTCATTTTGCGGCGACTGTCGGCGAATTCCGGATCGAGCCGAATGCGGCCAATGTCGTTCCGTCGAAGGTCGTGCTCTTGATCGATGGACGCGCGGAGGTGCGCAACGACATGGAAGCCTTCTGCGAATGGCTGGATGCGCACGTCATAAAGTTAGCCATTACTTACGGAGTTTCGATCAGGAGCCCAATGCGGGTCTCGGATAATTATCCGACGCCGAGCGACGCCGGATTGTTGAAAACGCTCGAAAGGGCCTGCGAGAGCGTCGGCGCAAAGCACCGACGCATGGCATCCGGCGCGGGTCACGACACGGCCTGGATTGCAAAGGTGGCGCCTGCCGCCATGATCTTCGTGCCGTGCAAGGAAGGGCGCAGCCACTCGGCTGACGAATGGGCGGAAAACGACGACATCGCGCTTGGCGCGGCAGTGCTTTTCGAAGCCGTCATAGACATGGACAAGAGCTTGAAGCAGGAGAATGCCTGATGGGACGCATACTCGTTGAGAAGGACGTCGAGGCGGCCGTCAAGGGCGGTTCCGTCTATGCCGCCGGCGGCGGCGGCTGGGCCGACCATGGCCGAATGCTAGGCTATGCCGCCGTCAATGTCGGCAAGCCGGAACTCGTGTCGATCGACGAACTGCAGGACGACGACTGGATCGCCACGGCCGCCGCGATCGGTGCACCGGCCTCCACGACCCCTTGGGAAATGCAGGGCATCGATTATGTGAAGGCCGTGCAGTTGCTGCAGGAAGAGCTAGGCGAGAAACTGTCCGGCCTGATCATCGGCCAAAACGGCAGGTCGTCGACGCTGAACGGCTGGCTGCCCTGCGCCATTCTCGGAACCAAGGTCGTGGATGCCGTGGGCGATATCCGCGCACATCCGACCGGCGATATGGGCTCGATCGGCATGGCAGGCTCGCCGGAACGGGTGATCCAGACGGCGGTCGGCGGGAACCGCGCCGAGAACCGTTACATCGAGCTTGTCGTGAAGGGCGCAACGGCGAAGATTTCACCGATCCTGCGGGCGGCTTCCGACCAGTCGGGCGGCTTCATCGCCAGCTGCCGCAATCCGCTGCGTGCCTCCTACGTCCGCACCCATGCAGCGCTCGGCGGTATTTCGATGGCGCTGGCGCTGGGTGAAGCGATCATCGCAGCCGAGAAGATCGGTGGCTCGGCTGTGATCGACGCCATCTGCAAGACGACCGGCGGCCATATCCTCGCCGGAGGCATCATCACCAAGAAGGACGTCGTCTACACCAAGGAGGCCTTCGACATCGGCACGATCGTCGTCGGCTCCGCCGACAAGGCGGTGACCATGCATGTGATGAACGAGTACATGGCCGTCGACGACATCGAAGGCAAGCGTATCGCGACGTTCCCCTCGGTCATCACAACGCTCTCGCCCGAGGGCGAGCCGTTGAGCGTCGGCCAGTTGAAGGACGGCATGCATGTCTTCATCCTGCATGTGCCGATGAGCATCATTCCGCTGTCGGCCAGCGTTCTCGATCCGACCGTCTATCCGCCGGTGGAAAAAGCGATGGGCATCGAGCTTGCTCGCTACGCGCTCGCGGCAAAGGCGTGACGCCATGGCGCGGGACCTCGGGCTGGAGGAATTGCTGAGGGAGGAACTGGGCGCTATTTCCGGCCTCAGCGAGAAGTCGATGTTCGGCGGCCGAGCCTTCCTGCTCGACGGCAACCTGCTCTGCGGCGCCCGCAAGGACGGCATGCTGGTCCGTCTCGGTAAAGGCAAAGACGGCTGGGCGCTCAGCTTGCCCGGCGCAGCGCAGATGCTCTCCGGCGGCCGCACCATGCAGGGTTGGGTCAGGGTCGGAGCCGACGTCTATGGCGATGACGATATGCGGCACCGTCTCCTGGAGGCCGCTATGACGTTTGTGCGCTCACTCCCCGCCAAGTGAACGCGACACAGATGGCCCACAAGCCCGAAGAAGACTGAGATAGAGGAACGAGCAGATGCCGAAGTCCAATCCACGCCATCCGAAATTTCCGATCCCGGGCGGCCCGGAGCTGCGCGCCAAGGGCTGGCGGCAGGAGGCGCTGCTGCGGCTTCTGGAGAATGTTCTCTCTGTCGGTGAGGATCCCGACAATCTCGTCGTCTATGCAGCACTCGGCAAGGCGGCCCGCAACTGGGCGGCGCACAAGGGCATCGTCAAGGCACTGACCGAAATGGACGAGGACCAGACCCTGCTCATCCAGTCCGGCAAGCCGATCGGCCTCGTCAAGACGCATGCAAAGGCGCCGCTGGTCATCATGGCGAACTGCAACATCGTCGGGCAATGGGCGAAGGCCGAGGTCTTTTACGAGCTACAGCGCAAGGGACTGATCTGCTGGGGCGGGTTGACGGCCGGCGCCTGGCAGTACATCGGCAGTCAGGGCGTCATCCAGGGAACCTATGAGATCTTCATGCGCATTGCCGAGCGCCGGTTCGGCGGCGATCTCCAGGGGCGCTTCGTGCTGACGGCGGGGCTCGGCGGTATGGGCGGCGCACAGCCGCTTGCCGGCCGCATGGCGGGCGCGGCGATCCTCTGCGTCGACATCGACCCCGAGCGCGCGAAGAAGCGACAGGAGATCGGCTACCTGCAGGAGATCGCGCCGGATCTCGACACTGCCCTTGCGATGATCGATGCCGCCGTGAAGGAGAAACGTGCGCTGTCGGTCGGCCTCGTCGGCAATGCCGCCGAGATCTATCCCGAGATCGCGCGGCGCGGCATCGTGCCCGATATCGTCACCGACCAAACCTCCGCGCACGATCTCGTCTATGGCTACGTGCCGAAAGGCATGAGCCTTACGCAGGTTCGCGAACTGCGCGACGACGGCCAAGGCCAGTTGATGGCGGCAAGCCGCGCCTCGATCGTGCAGCACGTGACGGCGATGCTGGATTTCCAGAAGAAGGGCTCCGAGGTCTTCGACAACGGCAACCTGATCCGTACGCAGGCGAAGGAGGGTGGTGTCGCCAACGCCTTCGAAATTCCGATCTTCACCGAGGCCTATCTGCGGCCGCTCTTTGCGCGCGCCATCGGCCCCTTCCGCTGGATGGCGCTGTCGGGCGAAGAGAGCGACATCGCCCGCATCGACGATCTGCTGCTCGAAATGTTCCCCGAGAACAAGATCATCACCAACTGGATCCGGCTGGCGCGCGAGCATGTGCCCTTCGAGGGACTGCCGGCGCGCATTGCCTGGCTCGGGCACGGCGAACGCACGACGCTTGCTCGCCGCGTCAACGAACTGGTTGCAAGCGGTGAGCTGAAGGGGCCGGTCGCCTTCTCGCGCGACCATCTCGACGCGGGGGCAATGGCGCATCCAAACATCATGACCGAGCGGATGAAGGATGGCTCCGACGCGATTGCCGACTGGCCGCTGATCGATGCGATGATGCTCTGCTCCTCGATGGCGGATCTCGTGGCGGTTCATTCCGGCGGCGGCGGCTATGCCGGCTACATGACGAGCTGCGGCGTCACCGTCGTTGCCGACGGCACTGATGCCGCCGACGAACGGCTGGATCATGCGCTCACCAACGACACGGCGCTCGGCGTCATGCGATATGCGGATGCGGGCTACGAGGAGGCGCTGGACGAAGTGGCGACGAAGGACGTTCCATACATTCGGCTGGGATAGGCTTGCGGCGCCGGCGTCGGACGTATTCCTGCCGGATTACGCTATGGCGTGGCGCAACGGATCGATCGCGGGTCGTGCGTGTCTGATAGACATCGGATGTCGATTCGACGCTGCCCATCCAACGAACGGACCTCGCCATGCAGCCACGCACCTATGGTATGCTCCTCGTCGGCATCGCTACGATCATGTGGAGCACCGCGGGGCTCTTCGTCCGGGCGCTCGATCTCGATATCTGGACCGTGCTCGGCTGGCGCTCTCTGTTTGGCGGGCTGGCGCTGACGGTCATCATTTTTGCAAAGAAGCGGATCAGCGCTGAGCCGGGCAAAGTGCCGTTCTATTTCTATCCGCTCTTCGGGCTCATGGCCGCCACGTCGATGTACGGCTACGTCAGCGCACTGAAGCTGACGACCGTTGCCAACGTGCTGGCGATTTACGCAACCGTTCCGTTCGTCGCGGCGGGCATCGCCTATGTCTGGCTGAAGGAGACGATCAGCAGGCGTGTACTCATCGCCAGCCTCATCGCCTTCGTCGGCGTCCTGATCGTCGCGGGCTTCGGCGCGAGACCGCAGGACATCGCCGGCAACGCCCTGGCGTTTCTGATGACGGTGACCTTCAGCATCCTGCTTGTTGCGGCAAAGACGCTACCCAGCGCTGCGGCTGGCGCCGGTCAATGCGCTCGGATCCGGCTTCTGCGTGCTGCTCTGCCTGCCCTTGATGTCTCATGCGATGCCGAGCCTGCAGGAAATCCTTGTGCTTGCCGTTTTCGGGTCGACGACATCGGGGATCGCCTATCTGCTCTTCATGACCGGCGGCCGCTATATTCCATCCAGCGAGGCCGGGTTGATCGGGCTGTTGGACGTCGTGCTCGGCCCGCTCTGGGTCTGGCTCGCCTTCTCCGAGACGCCTGATATCTCGACGATCATCGGGGGCGTGATCATCCTGATCTCCGTTTTCTGGTATTTGTGGAGCGGCATGAGAGGGGATCAGCCGCGGCGCACGCTGAAAAACGTATAGCCGGCTTATATTTTCAGGCCTCAGATTTCGGATTCGATACTTCGATAAGATTGCCATCCGGATCCCTGATATAGATGGAGCGGATCGGCCCGGCTGCACCGGTGCGATCGACAGGTCCTTCGACGATTGTCACACGCTGTGATTGAAGATGCGCGATGACATCGGCCAGTGGTGTGCTGGCGATGAAGCAAAGGTCAGCCGAGCCCGGGGTCGGCTGCTTCGCCTTGGGCTCGAATTCGTGGCCATGCATGTGAAGGTTGATCTTCTGGCCGCCGAACGTCAACGCCTTGCGCCCGTCGCCGAAGGTTTCGACGGTCATGCCGAGCGCCTGCGCGTAAAAACCGCAGGTCGCGTCGATATCGGCGACCGTCAGAACCAGGTGATCGAGGTGATCAATACCGATCATGGCTAATCCTACTGTTTTGCCAGCCGTGCGGCAACGAGGGCTGCGATCATACCCAAAGCGAGCAGCGCCAGTGCGAAGAGCACGACAGCATTCCAGCCATCAGCGCCCCAGTAGTAGCCGCCTACGGAACCGGCAACGCTGGAGCCGAAGTAGTAGGATAGCAGATAGAGCGAGGAGGCGTGACCCTTGGTGCCACGGGCAAGACGACCGACAAGGGCGCTCGCCACGGAGTGCGCAACGAAGAAGCCCGATGTCAACAGCACGATGCCGAGGACAATCAAGGGCAAAGAGGATGACAAAGTGACGGCGACGCCGGCGGCCGCGACCGCAATGCCGGCAGGCAGGACGACGAAATGCCCAATCCGATCTCCCAGCAAGCCGGCGATCCAGGATGCGGCAATACCGAACAGATAGACGGTGAAGATCAGGCCGAGTTCGGTCTGGTTGAGATTGTAGGGTGCCTGAACGAGGCGGAAGCCGATGTAATTGTAAACCGTCACGAATGTGCCCATGGCGAGAAAGCCGATGGCGAAGAGCAATGGCAAGGCCGGATTGCTGATGTGGCCGACCCAGGCCTTCAAGTGAAAGCGGGCGTCGAAACCCTTGCGCGGCGTGAAATTGCGCGATGCGGGCAACAGTAGGAAGAAGCCGATTGCGGCGGCGAGACCCAGTGTGCCAAGCGCGCCCAGCGCGACGCGCCAGGAGAAGAACTCGGCAAGCGTGCCGGTGACGACGCGTCCGGCCATGCCGCCGAACGCATTGCCAGCGATGTAAAGACCCATCGACGCACCAAGGCCGCGCGGATCGATTTCTTCCGAGAGGTAGGCCATGGCGACGGCGGGCACGCCGCCAAGCAGCAGACCTTCCAGAGCACGGATCACAAGCAGGGCGTGCCAGCTCGGCACGAGCGCGCAAGCGATGGTGCAAATGGCCGCACCGAGCAGCGAGGCGAACATCAGGCTGCGGCGGCCAAAGCTTTCGGAGACGGCCGCGGCACAGAAGATCGCGAAGGCAAGGAAGCCGGTCGATAGGGAAAGTGACAGCGAGCTTGCGGCCGGGCTGATGCCGAAATCCTCTGCAAAGATCGGCATCAGTGGCTGCACGCAATAAAGCAGCGAGAACGTTGCAAAGCCCGAGAGGAAAAGTGCGAGGCTAGCGCGCCGATAGGAGGACGTGCCACGCGGCAGGAACTGCTTGTCCTGCGCTTCTGCCGTCGTTCGCCGAGAAGGCGAAGCTCGCCGCCCAGCGAGCAACCCGGGGCGAGACCGGCCGGCTCGCGCTCGGTTTCACGGCATCTTCGGCCTTCAACACAGCGGTCAGCGGCACGATCCGCCGCTTTCGCAGGCAATGGCCCGATGTCAGCCTGTCGCTGACGGAGATGAACAGCAACTGGCTGATGGAGAAGCTGATGCGGCAGGAGATCGACGTCGCCTTCATCAGGCCAGGGCTGGAGGATCCCAAGGACGTCAGGCTGAAACGGCTGGCGGACGAGCCGATGCTGATCGCGCTTCCCGCGCACCATCCGCTTGCGAGATACGAAAAGGTGCCGCTCTGCGCGCTTGCAGGCGAGCCCTTCATCCTTTTTCCACGCACGGTCGGCCTCAGCCTCTACGACGATATCGTGCGTGGTTGCCGGGATGCCGGCTTCGAGCTCGTGGTGACGCAGGAGGCGCCGCAGATTCCGTCGGTCGTCAATCTTGTTGCCGCCGATCTCGGCGTGTCGATCGTGCCTGCCTCGATTGCCCATCTGGCGCTCGACGGGGTCGCCTACCGGCCAATTGAGGGGCCACCGCTGGTGGCGCGCCTGGGGCTAGCGATGCTCAAGGCACAGCGCTCCCTCGTCGCGGCCAACCTGATGAGCATGATCTGATCAGTCTGCCGGGTCCCAGTAAGGAGGATCGCCGAAGGTCGTGCGCAGATGCTGCGCCACGGCGCGCAGCTTGGCCGAAGGATTGCGGCCCTCGGGATGGGCCATGTAGATGAACTCCGCCTCCGGCCTGTAGCCGACATCGATCGCTACAAGCTTTCCCTCGCCAATTGCCGGGCCGGCGATGAAGGCCGGCAGGAGCGCGATGCCAAGGCCCGCAATCGCCGCATCGCGGATCATGTCGCCATTGTTCATGCCGACAGCCTGGCTGGCGCGCACGACGATCGCACCATCGGGCGTTTGGAAGCGCCAGTCGGCGACGCCGCGATTAGTGTAGAAGATACCCTTGTGCCCGTCGAGATCGGCGAGGGTCTTCGGCGTGCCATGGCGGTCGAGATAGGCTGGAGAAGCGACCAGAATCCGGCGGCTGCGGCTGAGCTTCCACACCACCAGGCGCGAATCGACAATCGGCCCATGACGGACCACCGCGTCATAGCCTTCCGAGGAGACATCGACGCGGCGGTCGTCAATGTCGAGCACCAGCTGGATCTCCGGATGCTCGGCCAGAAAGGGGTATAGGGCCGGACCAAGATGCATCCGCCCGAAGGTGACCGGGGCGGCGATGCGCAGTGGGCCGGACAGCGTGCCGCGGCGCACGGCCATCTCGGCGGTGGCTTCCTCGATCTCCTGAACGATCCGCGTCGCCCGCAGCAGGAAGGCCGCGCCGTCTTGGGTCAGCGCGAGCTTCCGCGTGGTGCGATGCAGGAGCACGCCCCCGAGCGACCTTTCGAGTTCCGCCAGCCGTTCGCTGACAACCGACTTTGAGAGCCGCAAGCGCCGGGCGGCCTCGCTGACGGAGCCCGATTCCACGACGGCCACGAAGGCCGTTATCCCCTCAACCCTGATCATCGTTCGGCAATTCCGAATTCGAGTTCCGTTATCTGGAGACTAATCCGAACGAAAGGAAAATGCCATCTTCCACTCATCGAACGGGGCGGCAAACGCCACCCCAACCAACACTGGGGATGGAACAATGAACCGCTTGAATGGAAAAGTCGCCATCGTCACCGGCGCAAGCTCAGGCATCGGCCGCGCAACGGCAAAGCTCTTCGCTGCCGAAGGCGCAAAGGTGGTGGTCGGCGCCCGCCGCCAGGCCGAACTCGAAAGCCTGGTCGAAGAGATCAAGGCAGCTGGCGGGCAGGCCACTGCCGTTGCCGGCGATGTCCGCTCGGAAGACTACCACAAGGCGCTGGTCGCAACCGCCGTCGATCGCTACGGCAAGCTCGACGTTGCCTTCAACAATGCCGGCACGCTTGGCGAGGCTGGCCCGAGCACCGGTGTTTCCGAAGCCGGTTTTGCCGAAGCACTGACGATCAACCTGACGGCCTCGTTCCTTGCCGCCAAGCACCAGATCGGCCAGATGGAAAAGAATGGCGGCGGCTCGGTGATCTTCACCTCGACCTTCGTCGGCTACAGCTTCGCCTTCCCGGGTGTTGCCGCCTATGCCGCCAGCAAGTCCGGCCTCATCGGCCTGACCCAGGCGCTCGCCGCCGAATTCGGCCAGCAGAACGTCCGCGTCAACGCGGTCCTGCCGGGCGCCGTCGATACCGACATGTATCGTGAGATGAACGATACCTCGGACAAGCAGAGCTTCATCACCAACCTGCATGCGCTGAAGCGCGTTGCAGCCCCGAATGAGCTTGCCCGCTCGGTGCTCTACCTCGCATCCGACGACTCAAGCTTCGTCACCGGCACCGCCTCGCTCGTCGATGGCGGTGCTTCGATCACCCGCACCTGACGTCGAAGATCATTCGGCTCTGACCAAAGTAGCTTTCCGGAAAAGAGCCGCTTATCGCAGCCGACTTTTCATCGCACTCTCCAAGACATCAAAGGGCGCTGGCCCAACCCGCGATCACAAGGACACCACGACAATGGCACGCCTACAGAACAAGACAGCCCTCATCACTGGCGGCACCAGCGGCATCGGCCTCGAGACCGCCCGTCAATTCATCGCCGAAGGCGCTCGTGTGGCCATCACCGGCAGCAGCGCCAAGAGCGTCGAGGCAGCCCGCGCCGAGTTCGGCGACAAGGTGCTGGTCATCCAGGCGGATGCCGGCAATGCCGTCGGCCAGAAGGCTGTCGCGAACGCAATCAAGGACGCCTTCGGCCATCTCGACATTCTTTTCGTCAATGCCGGCGTGGCCGAATTCGGCCCGCTCGAGCAGTGGAGCGAGGAAGCCTTCGACAAGTCGATCGCGATCAACGTCAAGGGTCCGTTCTTCCTCATTCAAGCGCTGCTCCCGGTCTTTTCGAAGCAGGCTTCGATCGTGCTCAACACTTCGATCAACGCCCGTATCGGCATGCCGAATTCGAGTGTCTACGCCCTTACCAAGGGTGCGCTGCTGACGCTGGCAAAGACGCTTTCGGGAGAACTCATCGGCCGCGGCATTCGCGTCAACGCCGTTAGCCCCGGCCCGATCGCAACCCCGCTTTACGACAAGCTTGGCATGTCGGAAGCCGATTCCAAGGCGATGGCCGCACAGATCCAGTCGCAGATCCCGGTCGGCCGGTTCGGCGATGCCGGCGAAGTTGCCAAGACCATCATCTTCCTCGCCTCCGATGAGGCTGCCTATATCGTCGGCAGCGAGCTCGTCATCGATGGCGGAATGAGCAACCTCTGAGGACCGAGACCCACCGGACGATGCATGAGAAAGGCCGCGGATCCTCTCCTCCGCGGCCTTTCGCTTGTTCATCGGCCAGCGTCAACGAGGCGGCGGATGGCCATCTCCAGCGTCGTCGTGCCCTTCGCCGGCTCGCCCTCGAACCGGATCCAGCCTTCGTTGAAGCCATCGATCATGCGCATGCGCGGGATGGGGTTCTTCATGCCCTGTCCGATGAAGAGCTGCTGCCAGGTGTCGCGGGCGACCGGCTCCATGCGGACGGGTTTGCCGAGGACGGACGAGAAGACGGCGGCGATATCGTTCGGGGTGACGCGCTTTGGCCCCATCAGCTCGATGACCTGCTTGCCCGCCCACTCCTGCAGCAGCAGTTCCGCCGCCTTGGCGCCGACATCGCAGACCGAAACCATCGGATATGGATGATCAAGCGGCTGAAGGAAACTCGGGACGACGCCGGTCTCCCGCGCTGTCGCGATATCCGAGGCCGCATTCTCCATGAACCACCCGGCACGCAGAAAGGCGATCGGCATTGGCAGAGCGGATAGTTCTTGTTCGACGAGACCGACCTGGCTCAAGAGGTTGGGCTCGGTGGCTTGCGCGCCGATGGTGGAGAGGCAGACGACCTTGGCAGGACGAGAGCTGAGAAGCGCGGCCTTCAGGGCCGCAATGACAGCGCGCACCTCCGCAAAGCCGGGCGTCGGATCGAAGGTCGGCGGGATGAGCAGGAAGACGCCGTCGGCGCCGGCAAAAGCCTTGGCGAGCGTATCGGCGTCGGTCATCTCGGCCAGTGCCAATCCCGCGCCTTTATCCTTCCATTCCGCGGCTTTCTCCGCGTTACGCGCGACGGCGCGTACCGGCAACCCGGCCGCCAGGACATGCGCGGCTACGACGCCTCCGACCTGCCCTGTTACTCCGGTGATCACAAACATGGCTAAACTCCTTTGATGTCTTCACCGCCAGTTGGCCGGTGGTCTGTTTGCGCTGATCATGTCCTTTGACGGTCTTTGACTGAAGCGCGTTTCTGTCACATGATTGGTGACTCAAAATCACGGACGGGCGATGTTTGACGGACGACTATTGAACGGCGTGAGCGTACTCGCCGCCGTAATCGAGAGTGGCAGCTTCGCACGGGCGGCCGAGGCCATGGGCCTGTCCCCATCGGGCGTCAGCCGCGCCGTTGCCCGGCTTGAGGGACGGATCGGCTTGCGGCTGCTCGACCGAACGACACGCACGATGCGGCTGACGGACGACGGCGCGCGCTTCTACGAACAGGTGGCTCCGCTTTTAAGCGGTATCGAAGAGGCCGCGCAGACGGCTGCTGGTGCCCGACAGGCGGTGCGCGGCCGACTGCGCGTCAATGTCGACCCATATTTCTCACGTCTCGTACTTGGTCCGCGGCTAGGCGCCTTCCTCGATCGTTACCCGGATATCCAGATCGAGATCATCACCCGCAATGAAATCGGAGATCTTGTCGCTGACGGCGTTGACGTCGCGGTGCGCTTCGGTGAGCCCGCACAGAGGTCGCTGATCTCGCGCCTTTTGATGCAGACGCGCGTGATCACGATCGCCGCTCCCGCCTATATCGAGCGTTACGGTCGGCCGCAGCGCCCTCAGGATTTGAGCGAGCATACCTGTATCCAGTTCCAGGACCCGTCAACCGGTAGGCCTTTCGGATGGGAGCTTCGGCGTGGTGACGAAACCGTCTCGATCGAGACCCGCAGCCGCATTCTGGTGAACGATGCCGGCACGACCTTGGCGACCTGCCTTGCCGGGATCGGCATCGCCCAGGTCTTTTCGCTCGGGATGACGGGCTATCTGAACAATGGACAGCTCGTGAACCTCTTTCCCGACTGGTTAGACGAGACATTCCCGCTCTATGTCTTCTATCCCTCGCGCCGGCATGTGCCTGCCAAGGTCAGAGCCTTCATCGACTTCTGCATCGAGATCATCGGATAGAGCAGAGACGCCCGGGCGAGCGCCTCTGCCGGCTCATACCGAACGCTGCTTCCTGGTTCTGAGATAGACCCAATCCACCGCCAGCATGACGATCAACGACAGGCCGACCAGCGGGAAAACGATCCCGCCGACGGCAAGGATCGCGATCAGGCCGGCGAACACGCGCTTGTCTACAGGCATCGGCGGAACGCCGAGCGATCCCGCCGGGCGTCGCTTCCACCACATGACGGCGGCCGAAACCGCAAGCAGGATGACCGCCAAGCAGGCGGCGAGCAGCACCAGCTGGTTCGCGAGCCCGAATTGCTGGCCGAGATGGGTGTTAATGCCCCACTCAAGCGATTTCCCCAGCGGACCGTAGTCGGCATAACTCATATCGATCAGCGGCTTCCCGGAGTATTGGTCGAGATGCACGACCCGCTGCTGCGAGAGATCGTCGGGATAGACCGAGCCGGAGAACACACCATCCGCCGTGGTTGGTGTGTTGACGGCATAGCCTCGATGCAGGCCAAGACGGTCGAAGGTGGCGACGGCATCATCGAGACCAATCGTCTGTGAACGATGCGCGTTCCCAGCGGCAGACTGTGGCACCTGCGCCTGTTCCAGCGACCAGGAGGTCTTGGCGACATGATCGAGATGTTCGCCGGACATCGGCACGGCAACCCGCACACCTGCGGGATAGCCGAAGTTGTTGCCGTTCGCCCATTCGTTGACCTTGCCACCCCAGACACCGGACCAGGGCATTCCGGTGATGGCCAGGAAGATGATGAAGAAGCCGACAGAGATCCCGGTTACAGCATGCAGGTCCCGCCAGAACACCCGCCGCTTTGGCGTACCGCGAACGGAAAGAACGCCGCCGGTCTGCCGGCGCGGCCACCAGAGATAGATGCCGGTGGCGACGATGAGGATGGACCAGCCGGCGGCGACCTCGATCAGCATGCGCGCGTAGTTGCCGAAGTATTTGAGGCTGTGAAGGTAGCGGATAGTCCACGTGACCGTGCCCCGATCCGGCAGCGCGCCCAGCACCTGCGCCGTGTAAGGATTGACGTAGACCACAAGTTTGCCTTCCTTCTCCGTGCCGACCGTGATTTCAGCAGTGGCATCCGGCGTGGCCGGGTCGGTGAACTTGATCGGCGTTCCCGGGTGGGCGGCAAGGGCGGCGGCCACGATTGCCGAAGGCGCAGCCCGGCTTGCGCCTTGCTGCACCTCGACGCGCTTGAGATCGGAATGGATCACCGCATCGATCTCATCCTTGAAGAGGTAGAGGCCACCAGTGATTGCCAGCGTGATCATGAAAGGCAGGACGAGAAGGCCTGCGTAGAAATGCCAGCGCCAGACGGCGCGGTAGAGGTCGGAGGCGGAGCGCACCGAAGCGCCGACGCTCTCGCGACCGATGGTAAGATCGGACATGAATGTCTCCCAACGTAAGAAATCGGGCCTCTGCGCAATACGCGCGAAGGCGGAACGAGGACGTCAGGCAGTGACGGGAGGTGCACGGGGTTCGGCGATCCGCCCGCGTAAGGCAGGCAAAAAGACAGCATCGGTTCGGATCGTTGTGTCGATCGCAGTCTCGACTGCGACGTAAAGCGGTCCCGCCTGCCCAAGAAGAATTGCCGGCGTGGAAGCCGATGCCAAACGGCAGAGCGCGCCGCACGGGCACTCCGGCGCTTTCTTGGCCGGCAAATTGCCATGTCCGGCGTCATCGACGGAACCGTGTCCGCTCGAAGAGCAAATGATCTCGAAGGGATCGACGGCGGATGCCGCCATGGCGCCCTGCGCAGTGCCAGTCAGCAGCCCTTGCATCAGCAGCAGACAGGCAACCAGCAGCGCGACAGCGCTGGCCGACACCTGATCCCGCAAGATGATACGCATGGTCCCCATGCTTCGCTCCATGCCACAGCAGCACGGCGTTGTCACTGCGACCGATCGGCCGGCGCTGCCGATTGCTTATTATTCCCCAAAGGCTTAGGGTTTCTTGCAATCAGATATTCGATGGACGAACGCCATGGTTCTCAGCGGCAAACGCATCCTCCTCATCATTTCAGGCGGGATCGCTGCCTATAAAAGCCTGGATCTGATCCGACGGCTCAGGGAGCGAGGCGCATCGGTGCGCCCGCTGATGACCAAGGGTGCGCAGGAATTCGTAACGCCGCTTGCCGTCGGGGCGGTCGCCGCCGACCATGTGTTCACCGATCTTTTCTCGCGTCAGGACGAGCAGGATGTCGGCCATATCCGGCTGGCGCGCGATTGCGACCTCGTCCTGATCGCGCCGGCGACCGCAGACCTGCTTGCCAAGATGGCGAACGGACTTGCCGACGACCTTGCCTTGACCGTGCTGCTTGCGACCGATCGGCAGGTGCTCGCAGCCCCTGCCATGAACCCGCATATGTGGGCGCATCCGGCAACGAGGCGCAACATCGAGACGCTGCGCGGCGACCGCATCCGTTTCATCGGACCGATGTCCGGCGAGATGGCCGAGAGCCGCGAAGCGGGCATCGGGCGGATGGCCGAACCGCTGGAGATCGTCGCGGCCGCGGAAGCCTTGCTCCATGATCGGCCGAAGCCGCTTACCGGCCGCAAGGCGATCGTCACCTCCGGGCCGACGCATGAGCCGATCGACCCGGTGCGCTACATCGCCAATCGCTCCTCCGGCCGCCAGGGACACGCGATTGCCGCGGCGCTTGCCGCGCTTGGGGCGGACGTGACACTCGTTTCCGGGCCGGTCTCCATTCCGGATCCTTTTGGCGTCAGGGTCATTCATGTCGAGCGGGCGGACCAGATGCGGGACGCCGTTCTTGCCGCGCTTCCCGCCGATGTCGCCGTGATGGTTGCGGCCGTCGCCGACTGGCGCGTGGCATCCGCTGCCGACCAGAAAATCAAGAAACATCCCGGCGAATCCATTCCGACGCTCGCACTGACGGAGAACCCCGATATTCTGAAGACGGTCGGCCATCATACGATGCGGCCGAAGCTGGTGATCGGCTTCGCGGCAGAGACGCAGGATGTGGAAAGCAACGCCAAGGCGAAGCTTGACCGCAAGGGTGCCGATATCATCGTCGCCAACGATGTTTCGCCGGCAACCGGCATCATGGGCGGCGTTCGCAACCGGGTGAGGATCGTCTCCCACAGCGGCATCGAGCAGTGGCCGGATCTAGCGAAGGAAGAGGTTGCGACGAGGCTCGCGGCGATGGTCGCCGAACGGCTCAAGCAGTGATTGCAACCGGGACGGTTTTTGCGGCTGCCTGCACCGGACGAAACGGCGCGATATCGAGGCCATTTTCGCCGAGCGTGATGGCGCTCCCGTCTGGGATCTCAGCCCAGGCATCGACGTCGTCGTTGAGCGGCTCGGACACCAGGCAGTAGCCCTTGCCAAGGGGTGATGCATAGAGCGTCGGCGCCTTGCGGTCGGTCGCATAACGGATCGCGTAGAGCGCCTTCCCATCCGAGAAGGCCGCCGTGTAGCGCAGCAGCACCGATCCGAGAAGCTTTTCGGCAAGGCTTTCGACAAAGCGGATCATCTCCGCCATCGCAGCCATTGGCGTCTGCTGCAGGCCGAACCGCAGGGCAAGCAGGAACATCAGTTCGGAATCGGTCGTCCCTCCCCGGGCGTTGAAGAGTTCGTCATCAAGCATGGCTTCCATGGGGCGGCGCAGGCGTTCGAAGCCTGAGATCTGACCGTTGTGCATGAAGGACCAGTTGCCGAAGGTGAAGGGATGACAGTTGTCGCGCCGGGTGCCGCCGCCCGTGGCCGCCCGCACATGCGCGAGAAACAACGGCGAGCGGATCTGCCGCGCCAAACTCTTGAGATTGCAGTCCGACCAAGCCGGCAAGGTGTCGCGATAGCGCCCCGGCTCCGGACGGTCGCCATACCAGGCGATGCCGAAGCCGTCACCGTTGGTCGGCGTCTTGGCGCGGGTGGCACAATGTGACTGCTCGATCAGTGAGTGTGCGGGCGAGGACACCAGCTCCTCCAGATAGAGGGGGTCTCCGCGATAGGCTGCCCAGCGACACATGCTCTTTCCACTCCGGAACCCGCGTTGTTGGAGGCGGGAGAATGCTGAAACGCGACGTTGATTGTCGAATCCGATGGTTAATAAGACCTGAACGGTTTTCTGGCTTGCAAGCGGAAGATGACAAATTTCTGACGGTCACGGCGATCAAATTGCGCAATGCGACATCTTCTTTTGTGAACAGTGCGTTCCCGCGGCGGCTGATTTCGCGGATGCGGGCTCGCCGGTTATAGTCCCGGGCAAGTCGAACCCCTCGAGAGGATGCCATGTCGATCCGTCCCGTAAAGCATATGAGCACCGCAACTCCGACCATGGAAGGCGCCGGCGTCAAGCTGCATCGTGTCTTCGGTTTCGGGGATCCGTCTATGACCGATCCGTTCCTGATGATGGACGATTTCCGCAACGACAATCCGGCCGAGTATATCCGCGGCTTTCCCTGGCATCCGCACCGCGGCATCGAGACGATCACCTACGTCCTCGCCGGCACGGTCGAGCACGGCGACAGCCTCGGCAATCAAGGTCTGCTCGGCGCCGGCGACATCCAGTGGATGACGGCCGGCAGTGGCATCATGCACCAGGAAATGCCGAAGGGCGATTTTGCCGGACGCATGCACGGCTTCCAGCTCTGGGCCAACCTGCCCTCGTCGCTGAAGATGACGGCGCCACGCTATCAGGACGTCAAATCCGCCGACATTCCCGTCGTGGTCGATGACGACGGTACGGCCGTTCGCGTGATCTGCGGCGATTTCTGGGGCAAAGCGGGCCCGGTCGACGGCGTGGCGGCCGAACCGATCTATCTCGATGTTTCGGTGCCGCCCGGGAAGAAGAAGCGCCTGCCCGTTAACACCTATCGCAACGCCTTTGCCTATATCTTCGCAGGCTCCGGCACGTTCCGCGACGCCTCCAAGCCGTTCGGCGTCCGTGTCGAGAAGGAAGTCAATGGCGAGGAGGTCAACATTCGCGACATGTCCGGTAACCGGACGCTCGTCGTCTTCGACAGCGGTGATGAAGTCAGCGTACAGGCCGGCGACGAAGGCATCCGCTTCCTGCTCGTTTCGGGCAAGCCGATCGAGGAGCCTGTCGCCTGGCATGGGCCGATCGTCATGAACTCCCGAGAGGAGATCATGCAGGCGATGCGAGAGCTGCAGAACGGCACCTTCATCAAGGCCGCACACTGAGCCGCTTAATCCACAGCTCCCTGCCGCAATGTTTGCGCACTGCGGCAGTGCATAGGGCATCGTTGTAAACATTGGCGTCTTGCCGGTGGCCGTGAAGTTAAACACCGCTTCCAAGGAAGATACGCAGCACCTGGGCTCTCGTTTTTTCTTGCATCTCCGGCGAATCATCCTACCTTTTACCCATCTTCAACAGAACGAAAGGAAGGTGATCCAATGTCTAATGAGATTTCGGACCTCGTAAAAGGCATGGAAGTGGTGATGAAAGCGAGGCAGCCCTCGCTCTAAGCCCACCTTCCTAGGATCGCTTTGACGGTCCGGCCAATTGCAGGCCAAAACTCATGGAAAGGGTCGCCTCAAGCGGCCCTTTTCATTTTTCATCACAGGATTGACGACGGCGACGATCTCGGAATATCCATAAAGTCATCTGATGACTTTATGAATATTGGCGATGCAACCACTTGCAAAAACGAAACTTGCGGACACGGCCATTGAGGCGATCCGCACCGAGATACTGGGAAAGCGATGGGCCGTTGGCGAGAAATTGCCAAACGAGACAACGCTGTCATCAATGCTCTGCGTCAGCCGAGGCACCATACGGGAAGCCGTCCGGGTGTTGGTGTCGCAAGGCCTCCTCGAAACTCGGCAGGGCTCGGGAACCTACGTGCTCTCGACCACCGACACACGGCTGCCGCTCACCATGGCGCGTCGCGCCGGTCTGCGCGATCTCTTCGAAGCTCGGTGCGCGCTCGATGTCGAAGCGGCGCGGCTTGCCTCGCTACGGCAAACCCCTGAGATCATTGCGGAGTTGCGGGCGCTTCTCGCCAAGCGGGGGCAATTTTGAAGGCGGCGACAGAAGCATCTTCGTCGAACGCGATCTTGCCTTCCACATGGCGATCATTGCCGCTTCCGCCAACCGCGCGATGATCGAAATCTATCAGTTCTTTTCCGCCTCCATTGCAGAGACGATCGCGGCGACATTGGACGACGAGATTCCCGAGCCGGACATGCGGGCGCATGCCGACATCATCGACGCGATCGCGACCGGCGATCCGCAACAGGCCGATGCGGCAGTCCGCCGCTTCATGGCCCCGATCATCAGCGCCCTCGACCGGATGCTCCTTTCATGACCACGCCCCTTCAGGATTCCGCACACGTCTACGACCTCGCGGACGAACAGCTCATCGATGCCGAAGCGGACAGTGTACCGCAGCCGCAGCCACCGGCGGGCAGCCGCGCCGCGGTACGCTTTCTCCTCGGGGTCAGCCTCGTCCTGATCGCCTTCAATTTGCGTCCTGTCTTCTCCAGCGCCTCGGCACTGCTGCCCGAAATCAAGACCGAACTCGGCATTTCGTCCCTCGGCGCCAGCCTGCTGACCACCCTGCCCGTCGTCTGCCTCGGCGCCTTTTCGCCGTTGGCGCCGCGGCTTGCCCAGCGGATCGGAGCGGAGCGGACGCTTCTGGCGGTCCTCGTCCTTTTGGCGCTCGGGACGGGCCTGCGCGGCCTTTCATCCGTTCCACTGCTCTTCGTCGGCACTGCGCTTGCGGGCGCCTGCATCGCGGTCGGGAACGTGCTGCTGCCTGGCTTGGTCAAGCGTGACTTTGCCGATCGAGCCGCGCTGATGACCGGTTTTTACACGATGGCGCTATGCGCCGGCGCAGCAAGCGCCGCGGGCTTCACGCTGCCGCTCGAGCGCATCCTCGGTGGCTCGCTCTCCGGCGCACTGGCCGCCTGGGGGCTACCTGCGGTGATTGTCGCCGTCATCTGGTTGCCGCAAGTGCTATCCACCACGAACCAAGTCAGGCGCCGTGGCTTTTCCGTCCAAGGCCTCTGGCGGGACCGCTTGGCATGGCAGGTTACGCTCTTCATGGGCCTACAATCGGCTCTGGCTTACTGCGTGTTCGGTTGGCTTGTTCCCATCCTGCGCGAGCGCGGCCTTGACGGCGTCACCGCCGGAGCGATCGTTTCGGTATCGGTGATGGTTCAGGCTGCGGCATGCCTTGTAGCTCCGCAGATCGCCGTAAGGGGCAAAGACCAGCGACTGGTCAATGTGTCGCTCTGCGTCGTCGCGGTCGTACCGTTATTCGGTCTGCTGTTTGCGCCACTCTCCACCGTCTGGGTCTGGGCCGTGTTGCAGGGCATCGGCCAGGGTGGCCTGATCGCTGTGGCTATGACGACGATCGTGCTGCGGTCGCGCGATCCGCACGTGGCGGCGCACCTTTCCGGCATGGCACAATGCGTGGGCTACCTTCTTGCCGCGATCGGCCCGCTCGTGGTCGGGCTCATTCGCGGCTGGACCGGCAGCTTTGCATGGTCGGCAGTGCTTTTCGTCGTGCTTGGCGCCGGCGCTGCGGTCAACGGCTGGAACGCCGGTCGGGCGCAATATGTGAATGCGCGGACGATCGTGACGGCGGACTGATGTCCGCCTCACCATCTGTTGATTTCTCCCACCACGAGGCGATGCTAGGCTGACGCCTCCCAATGCCGCTTCCCTCGGAGGAGAAGTCTTGCGTTTCCTATCCGCCATCCTGCTCACAACAGCCTTGCTTGCCCCGCTGACGCCCGCTTTTTCCCAGGAAACGCGAGGCGAAGCTGCCACACAGGGTTCCTCGGGAGACGGCGTGTTGAAGCTGTTGCCGGGCGACTCGGTCACCCGGCATTCAATGACGATCGGCGATCGGACCCTCGACTACGTAGCCACGGCCGGCACGTTGGATCTCTTTGCACAAGACGGCACCAAGGCCGGCGCCGTGTTCTATACGGCCTATGTCGCCAAGAACGGGAGGCCGGACCGGCCCCTGACCTTTGCCTTCAACGGCGGCCCCGGCGCCGCATCGGCGTTCCTGCATCTCGGCCTCGTGGGGCCGCGTATCCTGGACTTCGGCCCGAAGGGCGACGATGGGGCCGACGCAAGATTGACCGACAACCTGCAGACCTGGCTCGACTTTACCGACCTTGTTCTCATCGACCCGATCGGAACCGGCTGGAGCCGAACCGCCAAGGCCGACGACGCCTCCAAATACTACAACGTCAACTCCGACGCGGAGAGCATTGCCAAGGCGATCGCTCTCTATGTGGCCCACAACAGTCGGTCCGGTTCGCCCAAATACCTTCTCGGCGAGAGCTACGGCGGCTTCCGCGCCGCCAAGGTGGCCGGCGCGCTGAAGGATAGCCAAGGCATCATCGTCTCGGGCGCGATCATGCTTTCGCCGTTGCTCGAAGGACAACTGATGTTCAATGCCGATCAGTTTGCCCTGGGCGCGGCACTCGAATTTCCGTCGCTTGCGGCAGCGAACATGGACAGACGCAACGCCTTCGATGAGGCGCAGCAAAGCGATGCGGAGAAATTTGCGCTTGGCGACTATCTCACGACACTTGCCGGCCCGGCGCCGACCGGCGAGGCGGCCGAGGCCTTCTATGGGAAGGTGGCCGGCATGACCGGCATTCCCGAAGATGTCGTGGCGAGGAATCGCGGTTTCCTCGGAAATGCCTATGTCAAGCGGTCAGGCGGGCAAGGCGGCCAAGTGGTCAGCCCCTATGATGCGGCGTTTTCGACGCCCGATCCTTACCCGGAGTCGGACTCGGACCGTGGCGCCGACGCCATTCTCGACGGCTTCACACGCGCCTATGGCGGGGCTTTCGCCGACTATGCCCGCAATGAGCTCGGCTTCAAGACCGAGATGACCTATTCGCTGCTCGACAGCGATGTAAGCCGCAGGTGGGAATGGGGCGGGCGCGGCGGTGGATCCAGGCTGCAGGCGAGCGTTACCGACGACATCCGCCAGTTGCTTGCCTCCAACCCGAAATTCCGCCTGCTGATCGCCCACGGCTACAGTGATCTCGTCACACCCTACGGCGTCAGCCGCTATGTCGTTGACCACCTGCCGTCTTCGCTCGCAGGCGAGCGGGTGGCGCTGAAGGTCTATAGAGGCGGCCACATGTTCTACACGCGGGCCGACCAGCGCGCAGCCTTTACTGCCGATGCCAGAGCCTTCTTCACCGAGCATTCCGGCGCAATGCCGGCTGAATGAACGACTGATCAACGCACGGATTCCACGGCAAAATCTGAGATTTCCTCGCATTATTGAGCCAAGACGGGTTGCCTTCGGCGGATGCCGACATAGGTAAGTCACCATGTCATACCCCAGTGAGCCATTTCCTGCCACGATGCCGCAATCGGCCTCAGGGCAGACGGAATTGCTAAGCGCCCTTCTATCCTCCCCTCAAGATTGCGCTCTTTTTCTCGATATCGATGGCACATTGCTTGATCTAGCCGAGCAGCCGGATGCGATCGTCATGCCACCGTGGCTGCCGACAGCGCTCGATGCCGTGTCGCAAAGGCTCGGCGGGGCGCTCGCCTTGGTAACAGGACGAGCGCTCGCCTATGCCGACGAGCTGTTCACGCCTTTCCGATTTCCGATCGCCGGTCTGCACGGCGCCGAACTGCGCCGACCGGACGGCAGCATCGTGACAGCCGAGACCACCGCCGCATTCGAGGCATTGAAGGCGGAGCTCCGCGCCGCAACCGAAAATCTGCAAGGCGTCCTCGTGGAGGACAAGGGGGCTGCAGTTGCCGCGCACTATCGCCTTGCGCCGCAAAGGCAGGCGGACGTGGAGCCGATCATGGAGAGGCTGCGGTCCAAGGCTGGACCGAACTGGACCTTGCAGCGAGGCAAGATGGTGCTCGAAATCCGACCCGCCGGCGCCGACAAAGGTCACGCCGTAGAGGCGTTTCTGTCGATGCCGCCCTTTGCCGGCAGGCGTCCGATTGCCATCGGTGACGACGTCACGGACGAGGCGATGTTCCGTGTTGCCAATCGCTTTGGCGGCCATTCCGTTCGTGTCGGACCGTCTTCGGACACTGCCGCCGCTCTGGCACTGCCTTCCGCATCGGCGGTACGGGAACTGATTGGGCAGTTTGCCGTTTGATCCACGCACGATGTGCTGCCCTCCCGATGAAAGGAAGCTCCGTGACCCGTCTTGTCATCGTCTCCAATCGCGTGCCAGCTCCCGCGAAGGAGGGCGCGGCCTCCGCCGGCGGGTTGGCGGTGGCGCTCAAAGCGGCGCTGGAAGAGCGCGGTGGCATCTGGATGGGCTGGTCCGGCAAGTCGAGCGAGAACGACGAGCCCGGGGCACTCGCGCTGACGGAAGAAGGCAAGATCACCTTTGCCTTGACGGACCTCACCGGCAAGGATGTCGAAGAGTACTATTACGGCTTCGCCAATCGTGTGCTCTGGCCGATCTGTCACTACCGCCTGGACCTCGCGGAGTACGGCCGCAAGGAAATGGCGGGGTATTTCCGCGTCAATCGCTTCTTCGCGCACCGGCTTGCACCGCTGCTGCGGCCCGACGACGTCGTCTGGGTCCATGACTACCATCTGATCCCGCTCGCCGCGGAATTGCGGCAAATGGGCTTCAAGAACCGCATCGGCTTTTTTCTGCACATTCCCTGGCCGCCGGCCGATGTGCTCTATACCATGCCGGTTCACGAAGAGATCATGCACGGACTTGCGGCCTATGATCTCGTCGGCTTTCAGACAGACCATGATCTCGAAAACTTTGCCGGTTGCCTTCGCCGCGAGGATATGGGCGACGCGATCGGTGACGGCCGCTTCACGGCGAATGACAAGGTTTTCAAGGGCGGAGCCTACGGCATCAGCATCGAGACCGCCGCCTTCGCCGAATTCGCCAAGAAGGCCGGCAGCCACCATCTGGTGCAGAGAGCGCGACAGAGCATTAAGGGCCGCGACCTTATCATCGGCGTCGACCGGCTGGATTACTCCAAGGGCATCACCCAGCGGCTGGACGCTTTCGAGCGCTTCGTCGTCAACAATCCGGCCCACCAGCGAAACGTCACCTATCTGCAGATCACGCCGAAATCACGCTCGGAAGTCCCGGAATACGAACAGATGCAGCGTACCGTCGCGGAGCAGGCAGGCCGGGTCAACGGCGCGTTGGGGACGGTGGACTGGGTGCCGATCCGCTATATCAACCGCTCCGTCAGCCGTCCGGTCCTTGCCGGTCTCTACCGGCTGGCCAAGGTCGGGCTCGTCACGCCGCTTCGCGACGGCATGAACCTCGTGGCAAAGGAATATGTCGCCGCGCAGGATCCCGAGGATCCCGGTGTGCTGGTGCTCTCGCGCTTTGCCGGCGCAGCACGCGAATTGAAGAGGGGGGCGTTGCTGGTCAATCCCTATGACATCGAAGGAACCGCCAACGCGCTGGCACGTGCCTTGAATATGCCCCTGGAAGAACGCCGCGAGCGTTGGCAGCGGATGATGGACTATCTGCTGGAGTACGATGTGTCGCGTTGGTGCGACGATTTTCTCAAGGATCTGGTCGACTGACGATACCGGCTTCCGCCGTGAGCCAAGCCGCCAGCAGATCGCTTTGGGCGTCGCGTGTTCGCGGTGGCAACAGCCAATAGCCCCGGTCCGGCGCCTCCAGCGTTGGGCCTGCAGTTTTCAGCATCCCCGACGCGAGTAGCGGTTCGACGAGGCCCATCCATCCGATGGCAACGCCCTGCTCGCCGATCGCGGCCTGCACGACCAGCGAGTATGTATTAAAGCTCACATCGCCCTGCCCGGCGTGACTATCGCGGCTGACACCCAGTTCCGCGAGGTAGCGCCGCCAGTCGAACCAGGGCGAAGGCTCTGCGGCATCGAGGTGGATCAGGCGAGCGCGTGCAAGGTCCGTTGGCGCGGAGATGGCACCGTAGCGATCGAGGAAGCCTTGGGTGCAGACGGGTGCAACCCTCTCCGGCAAGAGCAGAACTGCTTGGCGCTCGAACTCCGTTTGCCTACCAAAGACAACGGCAACATCCCCGTCGTCCGAACGGTTCCCCTGCGTTCGCTGCGTCGCAACAATCTGAATATCGACGTTCGGGTAAAGCATGCGGAACACATGCATGCGCGGGATCAGCCAGAGAGCAGAAAAAGCATAGTCCGTGCGCAGCCTTATGGTTGGCCGATCGGCTTCATTGCGGAAGCGTCGCGCCAGCTGGTCGATCTCGCTGACGCTCTTTGCCACGACGTCGAAGAGACGCTGGCCTTCCGGCGTCAATTCCACGCCCCGATGCTGCCGCTTCAACAGGCTGACGCCGAGCTGCTCCTCCAGACGGCGAATTTGATAGCTCACTGCCGGCTGCGTCAGGCCAAGGGCGCTCGCCGCCGCCGACAGACTTCCCGCCTTGCCGATTTCAGCAAAGATGCGCATCCATCCAAGATCGACGCGGCGGCTTTTCATAAAAAATCCTTAGAGATGACATCAGAAAATGCCCGCTTCACAGCTCATGCGATATTGATAATCTATAAAGCCATCAAATGGCAAACGAGAGATGATGCCGAAATCTCTGCGGTGCATTGCAGTCGATGCGGACTGGAAGACCTCTGCAGACGCGGCTAAGTTTCCGCTCCCTGAGAACCGAAGGACACACTACGCATGGCGCGCCCGAATATCCTCATCCTGATGGTCGATCAGCTCAATGGGACGCTGTTTCCCGACGGGCCGGCCGAATTTCTACACGCGCCTCACCTGAAGGCCCTGGCAAAGCGTTCGGTGCGCTTCGCCAACACATACACTGCAAGTCCCCTTTGTGCGCCAGCGCGGGCTTCCTTCATGTCGGGGCAGCTGCCGAGCAGAACCCGCGTCTATGACAATGCCGCCGAGTTCGCGTCTGATATCCCGACGTTCGCGCACCATCTGCGTGCGGCAGGCTACCATACCGCCCTCTCCGGAAAGATGCATTTCGTCGGCCCCGACCAATTGCACGGTTTCGAGGAGCGCCTGACGACCGATATCTATCCTGCCGATTTCGGCTGGACGCCTGACTACACCAAGCCGGGCGAGCGCATCGACTGGTGGTACCACAACCTGGGCTCGGTCACCGGTGCAGGCGTCGCCGAGATCACCAACCAGATGGAATACGACGACGAGGTCGCCTACAACGCGACCCGCAAACTCTACGATCTCTCGCGCCGTCACGACGACCGCCCGTGGTGCCTGACCGTGAGCTTCACCCATCCGCACGATCCCTATGTCGCACGGCGCAAGTATTGGGATCTGTACGAGAATTGCCCTGCCCTTGATCCTGATGTTGATGCGCTTCCGTTCGACCAGCAGGATCCGCATTCACAGCGCCTCTTGAAGGCCTGCGATTACGATGCGTTCGAGATCACGCGAGAACAAATCAGGCGAGCACGCCAGGGCTACTTCGCCAGCATCTCCTATATCGACGACAAGATCGGCGAGCTCCTCGACGTCCTCGAGCGCGGGCGGATGGCAGACAACACGATCGTTCTATTCGTTTCCGATCACGGCGACATGCTCGGCGAACGCGGCCTCTGGTTCAAGATGTGCTTCTTTGACGGCTCCTCGCGTGTGCCGTTGACGATCGCGGCTCCGGGCTGGAATGCCGCCTGCATCCAGCAGCCTGTCTCGACGCTCGATGTGACCCCGACGCTGGCAGCGCTGGCGGGTATCGACATGACCAAGCTCGCACCATGGACGGATGGCGAAGACCTTGCGCCACTCGCGACAGGGACCGGGGCGCGTGGTCCAGTGGCGATGGAGTACGCCGCCGAAGGCTCCGAAGCCCCCCTCGTCTGCTTGCGTGACGGTCGCTTCAAGCTGACCCTTTGCGACAAGGACCCGCCGATGCTGTTTGATCTTCAGGCCGATCCCAGGGAACTGACCAACCTTGCGGGCGATGCAGGACATGCCGAGGTCCTGGCGAGACTGAAGGCTGAGGCCGACAAACGCTGGAACCTGCAGAGCTTCGATGCCGCAGTGCGCGAAAGCCAGGCGCGTCGGTGGGTCGTCTACGAGGCGCTTCGGAACGGGGCGTACTATCCCTGGGACTATCAGCCGCTGCAGAAAGCTTCCGAACGCTACATGCGCAATCACATGGACCTGAACGTGCTGGAAGAAAGCCAGCGGTATCCGCGCGGCGAGTAAGATTGCGGCGGCAGATCTGCGCCGATACAGTCAGGAACCAGGAGGCAGCCTATGAGGCGAGCGCACGGAATCGACTGAACAGAAAGATCGTTGAGCCGAAGAAGGGTGCGACCACGGCGCATGTCCGAATCGATATCGGCGGCGGGTCAATCGTCACGGCCTCCATCACCAACGAAGCGGTCGACGAACCGGGGCTCGCCGTTGGTGGCGACGCCTATGCGGTCGTCAAGGCCTCTGACGTCATGATCGCCGTCGACTGATCACCAGGCCTTCTTGCAAGAATGCGCCACGTCGTCGCCGGTCTGGAAATCTCTAGGTTGCGGCGGCGCGCTCGGCTTGAACAGCGCGCGATCGGGCTTCAGATCGAGAAGCGGTGTGCCGTCAAGGCAATCCATTCCCCGAACCATCAAGGTGGCACCTTCAACCCCCTCCAGCTTGACGATGGACGTCGCGATCGGGTTCGGGCGTACGGGCGAGCGAAGAGAAAACGTGCCATGCAGCTTTCCGCTATTGGCCGGACTCTGGAGGACGAGATCGCGTCGTGACCGATCCAACCAATAGAGCACTTCCAGCCGCTCGAAAGCCTCCACACCTTGGAGGGCCTGTCGCCACGGCTCGTATATCTCGATCCTGCAGAGCGGACCGTCGTGCCGTCCCTGGCGCGGTGTCTCCATGCGCGTGCTCCAGGGCGTGAGGATGCGCCCGATGAACACCAGCCCGGCGTCCGTCGCCGGCGGCAATTCGACGGCGACTTCATTTTCTCTGATTCCATTCTCTCCAACCATGGCACGCTCCTCTTCACCGGGCATCATGGCAGATCGTTATATCCGATCCAATTTCACGCCGCTTTGACGGCGTGATATTCCTTGAGAGCAGCCATCTTGATCGCAGGATAGCGCTCTGATTCATAGCGCAGCGAGAAGCTGTCCTGCGCCAGGAACACCGGATCATGGTCCAGGTCTCGCGCGATATCGCCGCGACGGGCAGTGACGAATTTCTCGAGCTCACCCGGCTGATCGGCCGAGATCCAACGGCAGACGGAGAAGCGCGACATTTCAAAGGAGACCGGCAGGCCGTATTCGGCCATCAGACGCTCCTTGAGAACGTCGAGCTGCAGCGCACCGACGACACCGACGATAGCCGGCGAACCATCTTCCGGGGAAAACAGCTGGACGACGCCCTCTTCCGCCATCTGCTGCAGCGCTTCCTTGAGCTTCTTCGCCTTCATGGCGTCTTCCAGGCGCACCCGGCGCAGGATCTCCGGCGAGAAATTCGGCACGCCTTGGAACACGAGGGACTCGCCCTCCGTCAGCGTGTCGCCGATGCGAAGCGTTCCGTGGTTGGGGATACCGACAACATCGCCGGCATAGGCCGTATCGGCAAGCTGCCGCTGCGAGGCGAAGAAGAACTGCGGCGCAGTGAGGCCAAGCTGCTTCCCGGTACGCGACAGCCGCGCCTTCATGCCGCGCTCGAGCTTGCCAGAGCAGATACGGGCAAACGCAATGCGGTCGCGATGGTTCGGGTCCATGTTCGCCTGGATCTTGAACACGAAGGCCGTCATCTTGTTGTCGGTCGCATGCACGGTACGGATATCGGCGACCTGATCGCGCGGCGGCGGCGCAAACTCGCCGAGCGCATCGATAAGATCGCGCACCCCGAAATTGCGAAGCGCCGAGCCAAAGAAGACCGGCGTCAGATGCCCCTCTAGGAAAGCTTTCTTGTCGAAGGGTTTGCAAGCCTCTATCGCCAGCGTCGTCTCCTCGACAAAAGCGCCACGCTCGTTCTCTGGCAAGCGATGGGCGACCATTTCAGGATCGGTGACCTTGGTCATGATTTCCTGGGTATCGGAGGCGCGCACCTCGTTGTTCGCCAGATGGTAGGTGCCGCAGAAGGTCTTCGAGCGGCCAATCGGCCACGTCACCGGCGCACAATCCAGCGCCAGCTTCTCCTCAACTTCATCAAGGATTTCGAACGGGTCGCGGCTTTCGCGGTCCATCTTGTTGATGAAGGTCATGATCGGAATGTCACGCATGCGGCAGACTTCGAACAGCTTCAGCGTCCGCGGCTCGATACCCTTGGCGGCGTCGATAACCATGACCGCAGCATCGACGGCTGTCAGTGTGCGATAGGTGTCATCCGCAAAGTCTTCGTGGCCGGGCGTATCGAGGATGTTGAAGACGTTGTCTTTATATTCAAACGTCATCACAGAGGTAACGACGGAGATGCCGCGCTCGCGCTCGATCTTCATCCAGTCGGAGCGCGTCTGCATGCGGTCCTTCTTTGCCTTGACTTCACCGGCAAGCTGGATGGCGCCGCCGAACAACAGCAGTTTTTCGGTGAGCGTGGTCTTACCAGCGTCCGGGTGCGCGATAATAGCGAATGTGCGGCGGCGGGAGACCGCCTCGGCGAGACTTTCGGCCATGATGTGAATCCTGTGGAATTGCGGCGTATCTAGCGATTAAAGACCGGCATTGCAATTGACCTTGGCGCATCGGGCGCAAACTAATGACCCATGACAATCCATACAGATACGCGCCCGACGCTCAATATCATCCGCCTCGCCAACGGCCAGGATCTCGATCTGCCCTCCTACGAAAGCAAGGGGGCGGCAGGCATGGACCTGCGCGCCGCCGTCGATGGCGCCGCACCGATGACGCTCGAGCCCGGAAAGCGCGCCCTGGTGCCGACCGGCTTCATCTTCGAGATTCCGGACGGTTTCGAAGGCCAGGTGCGCCCACGCTCCGGCCTCGCCTTCAAGCACGGCCTTACCTGCCTGAACACGCCCGGAACAATCGACAGCGACTATCGCGGCGAGGTTAAGGTCCTGCTGATCAACCTCGGCGAAGAGCCGTTTGAGATCACCAGGGGCATGCGCATCGCCCAGATGGTGATTGCGCCGGCGATCCAGGCCCATATCTGCGAGATTTCCGAGGCGAGCGCGACCGCACGTGGCGCCGGCGGTTTCGGATCGACCGGAGCATGATGTCCAAGAGTATCGATCATTCCGGCCTCACCTTTCGCCGAGACTATTTCGGCGACCGCAAGGCATGGGGCGCGTTGGTCGACCTCCTGAAGGACACATTCGATGTCGATATCGGTCCATTGCAGCAAATGGGCGGGCCTGATGCGAGCAGCATGCCCTTCGGCTGGTTTGCCTGTAACGGCCGGCTTGCCGCCAATCTTTCGGCTTTCGCAATGCCACTCATGATCAACGGTCGCACTGTGAATGCCGCCGCGTTTCAGTCGGGTGCCGTTCGTCCGGCATGGCGTGGGCGTGGATTGTATCGCGACCTGACCCAAAAGGCGCTCGCCTGGTGCGAGGAGAAGGGCTTCGAAGCGATCGTGCTCTACACGGACAAGCCGGCGCTCTATGAGCCTTACGGCTTTCGCGCCCTGCCGCTGCATGCCTATTTCCGGCAACGCGCCGGCCGCGCTAAAGGTGCGAACGCCGGCCCGGCGCCTGAATCCTTTGGAACCCGCTGACCTCAAGCTCTTAAGCACCGCATTGAAGGCACGTGCGCCGGTCTCGGCCGGTCTCGCCGTTCGTGAGAGCGCCGCGATGTTTCTCATCAACACCCAACTCGATCCTGGCGTCACGATCAACTGGCTGGAACGGGAACGGACCGCAGTCGCGTGGAAGATGGAAGTGCCAGGCCATTTCAAGCTGCTCGATGTCGTTTGCGCCGATATCCCTTCGCTCGCCTCGATCATTGGAGCACTCGACATCGACGTTGAAGCTGTCGACGTGCTGTTTTGCCCCGACAAGCTCGGGTGGAGCGGACAGGCAAAGTCCCTCGACAGCCACACGCAATTCATGGTCCGTGCGCCTGGCACGATCGCATTTGATCGACCGGCCATGCTGTCCCCGATGGCCGACTTCTGATCTATCGCTGCCGCGAGAGCGGTGGCAGGCGACGCTTTACCGGCGATGCCTTGACCATCGAGGTACTCGTTTCGGCCTTCTCCGCCACCTTGTCCAGGATCGTGTCGAGCTCCGCCATCGAGCGAACGACAAGCCGGGCAATGAAACAGTCGTCTCCCGTCACCTTGTCGCATTCCACGAACTGAGGTGTGTCCTGGATGATCCGCTGAACGACATGCAACTGCCCGGGCAGCGGCCGAACGCGCACGATCGCCTGCAGCGGATATCCGAGTGCCGCAGGGTCGATGTCGATGGTGAAAGCGGCGATGATCCCCCGCTCTTCCAGGCGACGAAGGCGTTCGGCGGCGCTGGGCGAAGAAAGCCCGGCAGCCTGTGCCAGCTCCTTCAACGAGATGCGGGCATTTTCCGCCAGCGCCTCCAGTATTTTCTGATCGACATCATCGATCCCATTATCATTAGCCGAAACAGACATCATTCCTCACAATGATAGGAGAGTAGCACAATCAGCCTAATGCAAACTATATAACGAAAGGCGGGACCGCAATAATCTTCACCCATCGATATGGAGAGACGAGATGCATAGCGAAATCCGCACCGGCACCGCCCAAATGACCGCAGCAATGCTGATATCGGGAACAATTGGCTGGTTCGTGGTCATGTCAGGCCAGCCGGTGAGCGGCGTGGTGTTCTGGCGCTGCTTTTTTGGCGCGATCAGCCTGCTTGCCGTCTGCGCCGGCTTGGGATTGCTGCGACCCGGCATCATCAGCTTGAAGTCGACTGGTATCGCTGTCTTCGGCGGCGTGGCCATTGTTCTCAACTGGCTCCTGCTTTTTGCGTCGTACGGCCATGCATCGATTTCGATCGCGACGACCGTCTACAATACGCAACCTTTCATGCTGCTTGCGCTCGGCGCGCTGTTTCTCGGCGAAAAGATAACCGCCGCAAAGCTGTTCTGGCTGACGCTTGCCTTTGCCGGCATGGCGGCCATCGTCGAGGCCAAGCCGGCCACGGCCGGCGGACACGACGGGTACGGCCTCGGCATCCTGCTGGCACTCGGAGCCGCGTTCTTCTACGCCCTCGCGGCGCTCGCAGCGAAGTCGCTGAAGGGAACGCCGCCGCATCTTATCGCCCTGATCCAGGTCGCGACCGGCGTGCTGATGCTGCTGCCGACCATGAATTTCTCGGACCTACCCACGGATGGCCAGTCGTGGTCAATCCTGATTACCATGGGCGTCGTACATACGGGGCTGATGTATGTGCTGCTCTACGGCGCGATCCAGAAGCTGCCGATCCATCTGACCGGGGCGTTGTCATTCATCTATCCGATCGCCGCGATCCTCGTGGATCGACTGGCCTTCGGACACGCATTGCAGCCGTTGCAACTCATTGGCGCAGCCGTCATCCTTGTCGCCGCGGCCGGCATGAACCTTGGCTGGACGCCCGCGCAGTTTTTGCGCGCGCGGGCGGGCTGATGATCCGAGAAGCGAACGAGACTACTTCTGCTGCCGGGTCGTTTCGAACAGGAACCAAGTGCGGCGCTCGGCCTCGTCGATCCACACTTCCAGCAGGCTCGTCGTAGCGACGTCATTATGCTCGGAGCAGACATCATGGGTCTCGCGCAACAGCGAGACGAGCTGTCTGTTGTCGTCGCGCAGTTCCGCCAGCATGTCTTCGGGCGTGACGTACTCGGCATCGTTGTCGTTGATGCGTTGCAGGCGGCTGATATGGCCGATGGAGCGCAGCGTCGTGCCGCCGATCTTGCGGGCGCGCTCGGCAATCGCATCGGTCGTGGCGAAGATCTGCTCGGCCTGCTCGTCGAGCATCAGGTGATAGTCGCGAAAATGTGGTCCGGACATATGCCAATGGAAATTCTTGGTCTTGATGTAGAGCGCAAAGACATCCGCCAGCAGCGCAGCCAGGGCGGCCGAGATATCCTGAATGGCATTGCTTTTCAGGTCCGTGGGGGTAGCGAGGGGGGCGAGTTTGCGCTTTTCGGCTGCGGTGGGGCTCATCGGGTGTCTCCTCTGGCGAGCGGCGGGTCAGGCAATGGCAGGTGCGGGAGTGGCTTGTCGTTCCCGGATTTGACGGTTGGGGCGACGCCGGCGTCGACCAGCCATCAATCACCGCCTTGGAACTAGAACCACGATCGCCAGCGTCAATAGCGGCAACCTACCGCAGCATGATGACAAGACGTCAGATCCTTGAAAGCAACGGGCCGCAGGCGTAGAAGGCGATTGCAGCAGGAGCTCACGGCATGTCATTCACCGCCCTTTTCGCTTACGCAGTGGCACTCTTCATCGCGGCGGTAATCCCCGGACCGGGCATCACGGCTATCGTTGCCCGCGCGCTCGGCTCGAACTTTCGCGAGACGTTTTTCATGGGCCTCGGCCTCGTGCTGGGCGACATGACCTATCTGACGGCGGTCATCCTCGGGCTGGCCTTCGTGGCGCAAACCTTCACCGAAGTGTTCATTGTCATCAAGATCGCCGGGGCGCTTTATCTCGGCTACATCGCCTATAAACTCTGGACGGCCGGGCTGCTGCCGCAGGATGTCGCCGCGAAGAAGGCGAGCAATGTCGGGATGAGCTTCCTGTCCGGCCTGCTGGTGACGCTTGGCAACCCCAAAACCATGCTTTTCTACGTCGCGCTGGTGCCGACGCTGATCGACCTCAACACCATCGGGCTTCGCGAATACGGCATTCTGCTCGCAACCACCTTCGTTGTCCTGCTCGTTGTTCTGGTGCCCTACATGCTGCTTGCCGCACGTGCGCGAATGATGCTCAAGCAACCGCGTGCGCTGCAGGCGCTGAACAAGACGGCGGCCGGCATTCTGGCGGGCACAGCAGCCTTCATCGCCACCCGCGCGGCCTGAAAAATTCATTCGGCAAAGCTCGGTTCTTAAAGGATTTTTTCTATCCTAGTCCCTTCGGGTGGGTGAAGCCACACTGGTCTCCGTCCGCCTTTGACCCTATTGTCTCCGCACATTTCATCCAGGGAGAGCGTAATGTCGAAGAAACCGGGCCGTGGCCGCATCTATTCCTCGATCACCGAAACCATCGGCGACACGCCGATCGTGCGGCTCGACAAGCTCGCCAAGGCGAAGGGCGTCAAGGCAAACCTCCTGGCCAAGCTGGAATTCTTCAATCCGATTGCTTCCGTGAAGGACCGTATCGGCGTTGCAATGATCGAGTCGCTGGAGTCGCAGGGTAAGATCTCGCCTGGCAAAACGACCCTGATCGAGCCGACATCGGGCAATACCGGTATTGCGCTCGCCTTCGCCGCTGCGGCGAAGGGATACAAGCTGATCCTGACGATGCCGGAAACGATGTCCATCGAGCGCCGCAAGATGCTGGCGCTGCTCGGCGCCGAACTTGTCCTGACCGAAGGCCCGAAGGGCATGAAGGGCGCGATCGCGAAGGCCGAGGAACTGGCTGCGACGCTCCCGGATGCCATCATCCCGCAGCAGTTCGAAAACCCGGCCAACCCGGAAATCCATCGCCGCACCACGGCCGAAGAGATCTGGAACGATACCGACGGTACGGTCGACATCCTGGTTGCCGGCATCGGCACCGGCGGCACCATCACCGGTGCGGGCCAGGTGCTGAAGTCGAAGAAGCCTGGCATCAAGGTGGTCGCCGTCGAGCCGGCGGAATCCCCGGTTCTTTCGGGCGGCCAGCCGGGACCGCACAAGATTCAGGGCATCGGCGCCGGCTTTGCGCCGGCAATCCTCGATACGCACATCTACGACGAAATCATCACGGTGAGCAGCCAGGAGGCGCTGGAACTTGCCCGCGAGGTTGCCAAGCTCGAAGGCGTGCCGGTGGGCATTTCCTCCGGTGCAGCACTGGCCGCGGCTATCGAGGTCGGCAGCCGCGAGGAGAATGCGGGAAAGAATCTCGTCGTGATCATTCCGTCCTTTGCCGAACGCTATCTCTCGACCGCACTGTTCGACGGCCTCGGGAACTGAAAGGCCTCATCTGCTAAAGGAACCTGGGGCGCTTCGGCGCCCCTTTTCGTTTCAGCGGCGGTGGTCAGCCGCTCGCCAGCGGCTCGTATCCCACACGGCGTCACCGGAGCGCTCCGCTCTTGCGCCCAGAAGCGCTTTAAGTTTGGAAAAGGCCATTTCGATGGTGTTGAAGTCGGGACTGTAGGGCGGGAGCTAGAGCAGCCTGCCGCCAGCAGCGCTCGCCGCTTTCCGCCACCGCCTTGTCAGGAAGTCCGACGATCTGCGTCACGACCCGCCCGGGCGCGTACCATGAGCTGAACCTCGACCGGAACAGCCTCGGTGCCCTGAAATGCAACCGTGCTGACGCGTGCGACTATGCCCCACGGTGCCGCAACCATAGCACCGCAGTTTAACGACGTATCATTGTCGCAAATTGCAATCTTGCATAGAAAGCGGAGTGAAGAAGAACAATAAAGGAACAGATTCAAGCCTGCGCTGTCGCCAGGTTGTATGAGGTTGTAAGCGGAGAACAAAGCAAGCGGATTGTCCGGACCGGGCAGTGGCGGAGTGGTCTTGAGGGCAAATTGCCATCCGGGAACAAGCGTCCGCGCGCCTCGTCGCACGCGGTCAAGACGTTCAACGCTTCCGCTCGATCGCGTCCCAAAGCAGGGCAGCAATATCGGCGCCGCCGAACTTGCGCACCTCACGAATGCCTGTCGGCGACGTCACATTGATCTCCGTCATATAGTCGCCGATGACGTCGATGCCGACGAAGAGGAAACCGCGTTCCTTGAGCGCAGGGCCGATCCGCCTGCAGATTTCGATTTCACGTGCCGTCAGTTCGGTTGCCTCGGCACGTCCGCCGACATGCATATTGGAACGACTGTCGTGCTCAGCAGGGACGCGATTTATGGCGCCGGCCGGCTCGCCATCGACAAGCAGGATGCGCTTGTCGCCCTTGCGCACGTCAGGCAGGTATTGCTGTGCGATGAAGGGTTCGCGGAACAGCTGGCCGAACATTTCGAGCAGCGACGACAGGTTGCGGTCGTCCTTGGTCGAGTGGAAAACGCCCGCGCCGCCATTGCCGTAGAGCGGCTTCAAGATGATGTCGCCCATCTCGTCGCGGAAACGGCGGATTTCGCCCGCGTCCTTGGTGATCAGCGTCTTCGGCATCAGATCGGCAAATTCAGTGACGAAGATCTTCTCGGGGGAGTTCCGAACCCAGGCCGGATCATTGACGACGAGCGTCTTCGGGTGGATCCGCTCCAGCAAGTGTGTTGAGGTGATATAGGCCATGTCGAAGGGCGGGTCCTGGCGCAGCAGGATCACATCCATCGTCGACAGATCGACACGTTCCGACGTTCCGAGCTCGAAATGGTCGCCCTTGACGTCGCGCAGCACCATCGGCTCCACGGTAGCGAAGAGCTTTCCGTCCCGAAAGCTCAGGCGGTCGGGCGTGTAGTGGAAGAGCTTGTAGCCGCGAGCCTGCGCTTCGAGGCTCATCGCGAAGGTGGAATCGCCCGCAATATTGATGCCGGCAACATGGTCCATCTGGACCGCTACATTCTTGATCTTGGCCATTTCCGTCCCTTAGCTGATGCCGGACAGATGTAGGCTGCAGATGCCCCGAAAGCAACGCCGTGCTCGCGTCGCGAGACGAAATCTTCAGGCCGCGATGCCGCTCTTGGGAGCGTCGCCGCGCAGCAGGCTGCGGAGCCGATAGGCAAGCGCAACCGGCTTCGGGAACGGCTTCCTCAGGAACGCAACTTTGCGCACGTAATTGTCCACGCGCCAGCTCGCCCAGGTGCCGGCGGCAAAGAAGGCGACATCGCCGGCACCGAGCGTGCGCTCCGTGCCGTCCCCGGCGAGGATATGAACTTCGCCTTCGAGGATCATCACCGTCTCTTCCCAGTAGAAGAACCAACGGAATTCGCCCGCCGTGCAGTCCCAGATTGCGCTCACGGCTGCATCGTCATCGCTGCGCGAATGCTCTGCTGTGCGCGCCTGCGGGTTGCCGCTGATGATCCAGTCGGGATTGATCGGGGTCGAACGCATGACAAAATTATCACCTGATTTCGCCACGAACCTCTTAGCTCGACTTTGTACAAAATCGGTGGTGATTTCGGGGGCATCTGAGCAGCCCTGGGTGAATCAATTCGCCGCAGGGTCCCGGCCTTGCGCCATTCGTTTGATCGGATTCGAACGAATGGATGAGCGAACAACATGATTGTAGCCGTGAGCCGGGAGACGCGGTCCCCCACATCCTTCGCAAATGGCTGTCGCCGTTTCGTTTCTGGTTTACCGCGCCAAGCTGGGAGCATCTGCTGGTCCTGGTGATGGGTGCGCTCCTTTCGCCTGGCAAGCGAACGGTGACGGCCTGCCTGCGCATCACCGGACGCGCGGAGGTAAGTAATTTTGCCGCCTATCATCAACTCCTCAACCGAGCCCGCTGGAACCCTCGCACGTTGGCGGCCCGTCTGCTGTCCATCATTGTTGCCCGGCTCGTGCCCGAGGGCCCTGTCGTGATTGGCATGGATGATACAATCGAACGGCGTTGGGGCCAACGCATCGCCGCGCGTGGAATTTATCGTGACCCGGTGCGCTCCAGCCATGGCCACTTTGTCAAGGCCAGCGGCTTGAGATGGTTGAGCTTCATGGTTCTTTCACCTGTCCCATGGGCAAAATGTATTAAAGCCCTGCCGGTGCTGACGATCCTGTGTCCCTCTGAGCGCCATGATCAGAAGAAGGGCCGAAAGCACAAGCTGCTGACTGATTGGGCAAGGCAAGGCGTCTTGCAGCTTTGCCGCTGGCTGCCGGGCCGCGAAATCATCTTTGTCGGCGATAGCAGCTTTGCCGTTCATACACTGGCTGCGGCTCTTCCCGACACGGCCACTCTCATCACGCGGTTGCGTCTGGATGCCAGTCTCTTTGCTCCACCAGATCAACGGCACGAACATACGCTCGGGCGACCGGCGCAAAAAGGCAGGCCATTGCCGAAACTGAAAACGCTCCTCAAAGACGCAAAGACCGAGTGGCAGCGCATCGTCGCATCGTCCTGGTACGGCAAGCAAACCGACAAAACCCTTGATGTCACATCAGGAACCGGCCTCTGGTATCGGCGTGGAACGCCCCCAAGACCAATTCGCTGGGTTCTCGTTCGCGATCCATCAGGCCGTCGTGAACCCCAGGCGTTCATGAGCACCAACGTCAACCTTGAGCCCGCTCAGATCATTGCCTATTTCGTTCGGCGCTGGCAGATCGAGGTCACCTTCGCCGAAACGCGAGCGCATCTTGGCGTGGAAACCCAACGGCAGTGGAACGACAAAGCCATCATGCGCACGACCCCGTCGCTGCTGGCGCTCTACAGCCTCGTCACACTCTGGGCATGCGATCTGCTCGGTCATGGCGTCCTTCCCTATGCCGCCGCCTGGTACAAGAAAACAGAGTTCACCTTCTCCGATGCCATCGGTGCGGTTCGCATGATCCTGTGGGATCAGGATATTTATCGACAGCACCCGCCAGACCCGGACATTCCTGAAACTCAACCAAGCCGCCTCAAGCGGATGACACAAGCACTTTGCTTCGCTGCATAATGTACAAAGTCGAGCTTAGGCGTCGCTTCCGGCAGACTCGGAAAAGGGACGACCCGCGCGGCCATTGCGACCATGCTCGCCAGCATCATCTGCATACCCATGAACAACCCCGTTGTTATCAAATCCTTGCCGGGATAGCAGAGAGTTGTAAAGGTACCGTACAAGCAGTGCCTACAATTTGAACGATCACCACGTCCAAGGTGCTAGGCAATTTCCGTTTTCGTCGCCACGGCCTGTGAAAAAGCCGTTCCGCCGATACGCTTTGCGGTGTCGTGACTGAAGAAATGCAGTCTTTCGGCACCCACGGCCAGCCGCAGTTCGGACGTTAGTTCCGTCTCCGGAGACAGAACTGCCGTCAGCGGCTGATCGCCAAGACTTCCATGCACGAGACGCTGCGAGCCGAGCTCTTCCACATAATCCACCACAACAGTCATGGCATGTTCGCCGGGCCTGGCGAGGCGCAGGTCCTCGGCGCGAATGCCGACGGTGACGGGCCCGGATGTGGGTGCATGACCGCCAAGGTCGATCAGGTTCGTGGCCAGTGCAAGCTTGTCGCCATGCAGCTCGCCCTGCAGCAGATTCATCGCCGGGGACCCGATGAAGCTCGCAACAAAGGTCGAGGCTGGCGTGTGATAGACGTCGAGCGGGGCGCCGATCTGCTCGATTTCGCCGCCATTCAGAACGACCAGCCGATCGGCCAAGGTCATGGCTTCGAGCTGGTCGTGAGTGACGTAGATCGACGTCGTGCCAAGCCGGCGCTGCAAACGCTTGATTTCGCCGCGCATCGACACGCGCAGCTTGGCATCGAGATTCGACAGGGGCTCATCGAACAGGAAGGCGGCCGGCTTGCGGACGATGGCACGGCCCATTGCGACGCGCTGACGCTGGCCGCCCGAAAGGGCGCGCGGCTTACGCTCGAGATAGGCCTCCAGCTGCAGCATACGAGCCGCCTCCGCAACGCGGGCATCGATCTCGGCCTTTGGCGTCTTGCGGTTGCGCAGGCCGTAAGCAAGATTTTCATAGACCGTCATATGCGGGTAAAGCGCGTAGTTCTGGAAGACCATGGCGATGTCGCGCTCGGCGGGATCAACCCGGTTGACGACACGGTTGCCGATTTTCACATCGCCCTTGGAGATTTCCTCTAGGCCGGCGACCATGCGCAGAAGTGTCGACTTCCCGCAGCCGGACGGGCCGACAAGAACGATAAACTCGCCGTCCTTGATGTCGATGTTCACGGACTTCACCGCATGCACGTCCCCGGTATAGATCTTGGAGACCTGATTGATTTCGATGGCGGCCATCGGCGTTTCCTTTACTTGTCGCTTTCCGTGAGGCCCTTGATGAACCAGCGCTGGAACACCACGACGATGATGACAGGCGGCAGCATCGCGAGGATCGCGATGGCGAATGCTTCGTTGTAATCAGGGATCTGCGCGCCGACCCAGACCAGCAGGATCTGCTTGATGCCGCGCACCAGCGTGTAGAAGCTCTCGTCATTGGTCATCAGCATCGGCCAGAGATATTGGTTCCAGCCGTAGACGAACATGATGATGAAGATCGCTGCAACCATCGTCTTCGAGAGCGGCACGATCACGTCGAAGAAGAACTTGATCGGGCCGGCGCCATCGATGCGCGCGGCTTCGAGCAACTCGTCCGGGATCGATTTGAAGAACTGCCGAAAATAGAAGGTGCCCGTCGCCGACGCCAGCAGCGGCACGATCATGCCGGTATAAGTGTTGATGAGGTGCAACTGGTGCATCACCTCATAGGAGGGAAGGATGCGGACTTCGAGCGGCAGCAGCAGCGTCGTGAAGATCATCCAGAAAAACAGCGTTCCCAGACGGAAGCGGAAGTAGACGATGGCATAGGCAGCCAGCATCGACAAAACGATCTTGCCGACGGCAAAGCCGATCCCGAGGATCAGCGAGTTCATCAGCATGCGCGTGCCGGTGACCTGGCCTGTAAAGCCTCCCTCGCGGTTCAGGACTGTGTTGTAGGTTTCAGCGAAATGATTGCCCCAGGTCAGCGTCAGACCTTGCCGGTGGATTTCGGCGGCGTCGTGGGTTGAGGTGAAGAAGGCAACGACGACGGGCGCCATCATGACGAAGACGCCGAGGAGCAGGATGATGTGATCGACTATCTTGAGACGGTACATTCCCGCGCTCCTCAATTATAGTGAACGCGCCGCTCAATGAAGCGGAACTGGAAGACGGTCAGCACGAAAACGACGATCATCAATATCACCGACTGGGCCGATGAGCCGCCGAGGTCGTTGCCGCGGAAGCCATCCATATAGACCTTGTAGACCAGCGTGATCGGGTTGTTAGCCGCCTTGTCCTTCACCATCACATCGACAATGCCGAAGGTGTCGAAGAGCGAATAGGTGACGTTGATCACGAAGAGGAAGAAGGCCGTCGGCGCCAGAAGCGGCAAGATGACCGTCCAGAACCGGCGAAAGCCCGAGCGGCAGTCGAGCGCCGCGGCTTCGCGAACGGAGACCGAAATCCCCTGGAGGCCCGACAGAAAGAAGATGAAATTATAGGGGATCTGCTTCCAGACGGAGACGACCACCATCGCAAAAGCCGTATCGAAATAATTGAGACCGACCTTCATGTCCCAACCGAACAGGGCGGCAAAGCGGACGAAGGGACCGATATGCTGGTCGAAGAACATCATGCCGATCAGGCCGGCCACCGGCGGGGCGATCGCATAAACCGAGATCAGCAATGTCTTGTAGGTTGAATTGCCGCGAATGACGGCATCCGCCTTGACCGCCAAGAGCAGGCCGAACGACAGCGAGAAGAAAGTGACGAGCGCCGTGAAGACCGCCGTGAAGCCGGCGATCGAGCGGTATTCGGCGCTTTCGAGAATACCTCTATAATTCTCCAGGCCGACGAAGCTGGAGCCGAAACCAAACGGGTCTTCGAGGAAGAACGACGACTTCACCGCCTGAATGGACGGCCAGTAGAAGAAAACGAAAATGACCGCCATCTGCGGCAGCAGGAAGAGATAAGGCAGCGTTGGCGACGAAAACTGCACGCGCTTCATGGCGGGACCTTTGCAAAGCGGTTCCGGAGACGGCGAGCGCCTCCGGAACCGTTGTTGTCAGCGATGGACGAGATCAGCCGGCGGTCTTGGCGAAACGGTCGAGCAGCTGGTTGCCTTCATTCTCGATCGTGTCGAAAGCGTCCTTGACGGAGGTTTCGCCCGAGAAAATACGGCCATATTCGCGTTCCATGATTTCGCGGATCTGCGGGTAGAAACCGAGGCGATAGCCCTTCGACCATTCGCCGTCTTCCATCTTCAGCTGCTTGATGCCGACTTCAGCCACCGGCTCCTTGTCGTAGTAGCCTTCCTTCTTGGCGAGCTCGTAAGCTGCCTCGGTGATTGCGACGTAGCCGGTTGCCTGGTGGTAGAACTTCTGGATCTCGGGCGAGGTCAGGAACTGGAAGAAGTCCGCAACGCACTTGTTCTCTTCAGCCGACTTGCCCGACATGGCAAAGAGTGCAGCGCCGCCGATGAAGCTATGGGTGCCAGCGCCCTTGATCGAACCCCAGTACGGCAGGAAGGTTGCCGAGAAGGGCATCGTTGCCGTCTTCTTCAGGCCGCCGAAGGAACCCGAGGAACCGACCCAGAGAGCGACCTTGCCTTCTTCGAAGGGCTTCTGGTTGTCGCTCCAGCCGGCGCCGTAGTACTTGAAGTAGCCTTCGTCAGACCAGGCCTTCAGCTTGTCGAACATCATGATGAGGTTCGGGTCGGTGACCTTGAGCTTGGTGTCGACGACGCTGTCGTAGCCGTTGTTGTTGGTGGCGAACTGGATGTTGTTGCGCGAGAAGAAGTTCTCGGTGAACTCCCAGGTCAGCTGCGACTGGACGAGCGGGATGTAGCCGGCGGCCTTGAGCTTCGGCGCGATCGCCTCGAACTCTTCCCAGGTCTTCGGGGCTTCGACGCCTGCCTTTTTCAGCGCTTCCGGGTTGGTGTACATGATCGGAGCGGAAGAGTTGAAGGGCATGCCGACGAATTTGCCGTCAGCAGCAGCGTAGAAATAGCGAACACCCGGAATGAAGGCATTGCGGTCGAACTTGTAGCCGGCGTTCTTGATCAGATCTTCGGCCGGAACGACCGCGCCCTTGGCGTTGATGATGGTGGCAGCACCTGCGTCGAAGACCTGCAGAATGTTCGGCTGCTCGCCGGAGCGGAATGCGGCGATGCCAGCTGCAAGAGCTTCTTCGTAGGTGCCCTTGCTGACCGGGGTCATGGCGCAGGCAGACTGCGAAGCGTTGAACTTCTGTGCAACCTCATTGATGACTTCGCCGTTGCGGCCGCCCATGCCGTGCCACCACGTGATGTTGGTCGCAGCAAAGGACGACGATGCCGAAAAGCTTACGGCCATGGCCGCCATCGAAATTTTCTTGAACATGGCTAATCCCTCTCCACCAGTTATTGGGGTGAGGAGTGCAATAGAGGCCTTCCATGACGCCTCCTTAATGGTTTGATGACAGGAGTGTTACATCGATAGCTTTTTGCACACGATTGCAATCGACATCAGAAGGCGTTCGGAAGATGGCGAGGCAAGCGGCCCGGCAGGATGGCCACGATATCGTAACGCTTCGAAAGCACAGCATAATCGCGTTGGCGCGCCAACCACAGATCGCTGGCCGCTCTGATCCGATTTTGTGCCGTGGGCGGCACGGCGTCGATGGCGCTCATCTCCTCGCGACCCGCCTTCACTTCCACGAATATCGCCAGATTGCGCTTGCGTGCAACAATGTCGATCTCACCAAGCTTGGTGCGATAGCGCAGGGCGACGATGCGACAACCCTTCAGCATGAGATGGAGAGCAGCCAAATACTCGGAGACATGGCACCCGCCAAGCGCCTTACGGCGGTCGGTCGCGGCAGCCCTATCGCCCATCGCCGCCCTTCATGTCGAGAAGCCGTTGGTAGAGTCCCTTCTTGGAAAGACCCGTCAGCCGCGACGCTTCCGCGGCGGCCTTGGAGGTCGGAAGGATCCTGGCTAGGTCGGTCAGGATCGCATCGACATCCGCGGCTTCGACCGGGCGCTCCGGCGGCGGACCAATGACAAGCACGATCTCGCCTTTGACGCTGTCGACATCGGCATAATGTGCAGCAAGCTCCGCCAGCGTACCGCGGCGAAACTCCTCGTACGTCTTGGTCAATTCGCGACAGACGGAGGCCACGCGATCACCGCCGAGCACATCGGCGGCAGCGGCCAGCGTTGCCGCTATGCGATGCGGCGATTCAAAGAACATCAGTGTTGCGGAAACGGCTACGAACTCAGCCAGACGATCGCGACGCGCCTTGTCCTTGGTCGGCAGAAAACCGGCGAAGAGAAAGGCAGCGTTGGGCAGGCCGGAGCCAACCAGAGCGGCAAGCGGGGCGGACGCACCGGGAATGGGCACGACGCGATAACCTGCCTCGATGGCGCTCTGTGCGAGACGATAGCCGGGGTCTGAGACCAGGGGCGTCCCGGCATCAGATACAAGAGCGACGGATTTGCCGGCCTCCAGCGCCTGCATCAGTCGCGGGCCAGCCTCCTCGGCATTGTGCTCGTGATAGGCGTAGGGGCGGTTCTGAATGCCGTAGCGGTCCAGCAGCACGCGGGTGACGCGCGTGTCCTCGCAGGCCAGCACATCGGCACCGGCGAGCGTTTCCAGTGCGCGCAGGGTGATGTCGCCGAGATTGCCGATCGGCGTTGCGACGAGATACAGCGCCGACTCCAATGGCCGTGCCGGAATGGACATATTGTGCAGGCGGAAGCTGCGTTGCCTGCCGCCTTCGGCCATCACATCGTCGTTGCTCAAGGTACTTCTGCTTTCTTTGGCTTCGCGCCTTTATGGGCGAGACCTTGCAGTTCGGCAAGGCCGCTGCAATTTCTGTGAGCATTGCGCGGGAAAACGGCAATTGCATCGACGCTTCCGTTTGCGCCTCTTGCAATCCGTCGCAAAATTCTGCCATTTTGCCTGTCCACTCTCCGGTCCCTTTTGGGCAAAAGCATTCCTTGCGGCGCGCGACATGCGCGCCCAAGCAGTAACGGTCGAAAGCGGTAGCATCCCATGCGTATTACAATTGAGCGGTCCAACCTTTTGAAGTCGCTGAACCACGTGCATCGCGTGGTCGAACGCCGGAACACAATCCCGATCCTGTCAAACATCCTGCTGCGTGCCGACGGCCAGAACCTGGACATGAAGGCAACCGACCTAGACCTCGAGGTGACCGAGGCGACGCCTGCCAACGTCGAACAGGCGGGCGCAACGACCGTTCCCGCACATCTTCTTTACGACATCGTGCGTAAGCTGCCGGACGGTTCTGAAGTGCTGCTTGCGACCAGCACCGACGGCGGCTCGATGTCGGTTCAGTCAGGCCGCTCCAAGTTCTCGCTGCAGTGCCTGCCGGAATCCGACTTCCCCGATCTCACCGCCGGCACCTTCAGCCATACCTTCAAGCTGAAGGCGACCGACCTCAAGATGCTGATCGATCGCACGCAGTTCGCGATCTCGACCGAGGAAACCCGCTACTATCTGAACGGCATTTTCTTCCACACCATCGAAAGCAAGGGCGACCTGAAGTTGCGCGCCGTTGCAACCGACGGCCACCGCCTCGCCCGGGCCGACGTGGATGCGCCCTCAGGCTCGGAAGGCATGCCCGGCATCATCATCCCGCGCAAGACCGTGGGCGAGTTGCAGAAGCTTGTCGATGTACCCGACGCGATTGTGACCGTCGAAGTTTCCGACGCCAAAATCCGTCTCAGCATCGGCTCGATCGTCATCACCTCGAAGCTGATCGACGGCACGTTCCCGGACTACCAACGCGTCATCCCGACCAACAATGACAAGGAAATGCGGGTCGACTGCACGACCTTCGCGCAGGCCGTCGACCGCGTCTCGACGATCTCCTCCGAGCGTGGCCGCGCGGTCAAGCTCGCCCTCTCCGACGGCCAGCTACTACTCACCGTCAACAACCCGGATTCCGGCAGTGCAACCGAAGAAGTCGCGGTCGGCTACGATACAGATGCCATGGAAATCGGCTTCAACGCGAAGTACCTGCTCGACATCACGGCGCAGCTTTCGGGCGACGAAGCGATCTTCCTGCTCGCCGATGCCGGCTCGCCAACGCTCATTCGCGACACGGCCGGTGACGACGCTCTCTATGTGCTGATGCCGATGCGCGTCTAGGCGCGCGTCGCATTTACTACGCAAATTTTGTCAATTGCGACGTCGGGTCTTGTTTTTCGTGCCGACTGGCCGCAATTAGGGACCGGGCTGCTGGTTGCATATCTAGGAGGACGGCATGGCGTTGCGCCTGAAGGAACGGCTGGGCAAGAAGTTCGATGAGGAGATCCGCTTCTTCAAGGGAATGATGCAGGGGCCGAAGACCGTCGGTTCGATCGTTCCCACGTCCTCCATCACCGCGCGCAAGATGGCGAGCGTCGTCAACCTGCACTCCGGCTTGCCGGTTCTCGAGCTTGGACCGGGCACCGGGGCGATCACCAAGGCAATCCTCGGGCGCGGGGTAAAGCCGGAAAATCTGGTCGCCGTCGAGTATTCGACGGATTTCTACGAGCACCTGGTCCGGCTCTATCCGGGCGTGAACTTCATCAATGGCGATGCGTTCAACCTCGACAAGACGCTCGGTGACCTGAAGGGTCAGACTTTCGATTCCGTCGTTTCCGCCGTTCCGCTCCTGAACTTCCCGATGCAGGCGCGCATCGCGCTTTTGGAAAGCCTGCTCGACCGCCTGCCGGCAGGCCGGCCCGTCGTGCAGATTTCCTACGGCCCGGTGTCGCCAATCATTGCCCGGCCGGATCGCTATCACATCCAGCACTTCGACTTCATCGTTCGCAACATCCCGCCGGCGCAGCTCTGGATCTACCGGCGCAGCTGAACCCGGTGTTTGGCCTCTACATCACCCATCCGCAAGTGAAGATCGATCCAGCCGTTCCCGTGCCCAAATGGGGATTGTCGGAGACGGGTGCCGCGCGCACCCGCAAGGCAGCCGAAAGCAGTTGGGTGCGGCAGCTGCGGCGCATCGTTTCCAGCCACGAGACGAAAGCGATCGAGACCGCGGAGATCCTTGCCGCCGCTGCAGGGGTGCCCGTCGAGATCGTCCACGGCATGCACGAGAACGACCGCTCGGCCACCGGTTTCCTGCCGCCGCCGGAATTCGAGAAGGCGGCCGACTGGTTCTTTGCGCATCCCGAAGAGAGCTTCAGAGGTTGGGAACGGGCGATCGATGCGCAACGGCGGATCGTTTCGGCCGTCACCGATGTCCTCGCTTCGCATGATCCCGCCTTGCCCATTGCATTCGTGGGCCACGGAGGCGTGGGAACCTTGCTGAAGTGCCATTTGCAGGGCCGGCCGATCCGGCGCGACGGCGACCAGCCGGGAGGCGGCGGCAATCTCTACTGTTTCAGCCTTGCGGATCGGCGCCCATCGTGCGACTGGACGCCTATCGAAGAGTGGCAGGGATGGATGTGACATGGATGCACGCGAGCGGCTGATCGTCGGGCTGGATGTTCCAACGCTTGGCGAGGCTGAGAAGATCGTCACTATGCTTGGCGACGACGTCGTTTTCTACAAGATCGGCTATCAGCTTGCCTTTGCCGGCGGCCTGGAATTTGCGCGCGACCTTGCCAAGAGCGGCAAGAAGATCTTCCTCGACATGAAGCTGCTCGACATCGACAACACAGTCGCCTCAGGCGTCGAGAACATCGTCAAGATGGGGATGTCGATGCTGACGCTGCACGCCTATCCGAAGGCGATGAAAGCTGCGGTCGAGGCCGCGAAGGGATCCGACCTCTGCTTGCTCGGCGTGACCGTGCTGACGTCGATGGATGAGCAGGACCTGATCGCGGCTGGTTACGAGTATGATCCCCATACCCTCGTACTGCGCCGCGCCGAACAAGCGCACCTTGCCGGCATGGGCGGCATCGTCTGCTCCGCCGAGGAAGCGTCCGCCGTCCGCAAGATCATCGGCCCCGATATGGCGCTCGTCACACCGGGCATTCGCCCGGCCGGCAGCGACAAGGGCGACCAGAAACGCGTGATGACGCCGGCCGCGGCAGTGAAGGCCGGCTCCACCCATCTCGTCGTCGCCCGCCCGATCGTCAAGGCTGCTGATCCCAAGGAAGCGGCTCGGGCAATCCTCGCCGAAATGTCGGCGGCCCTTCAATAATCAACCAAGCCAGGGAGCGTTGAGATGGCAAAAGGATACTGGATCGCACGCGTCGACGTTCGCGAGACCGAGCGCTACAAGGACTATGTTGCGGCCGCCAAGCCGGCCTTCGAGAAGTATGGCGCCAACTTTCTCGCCCGCGGCGGCGCGATCACCGAGCTCGAGGGCAAGGCGCGGGCGCGCAACGTCGTAATCGAGTTCCCCTCCATGCAGCACGCCGTCGATTGCTACAATTCGCCCGAATACCAGATCGCCGCCAAAATCCGCCAGGAAATCGCCGATGCCGAGATGGTCGTCGTCGAAGGCATCTGAGGCAAATTTTCGGCCCTGAGAACTGCGGCGTGATGGCCCTTTTCGTCGCGCCGCGATTGGTCTAAGACGAAACCAGATCGATCACACAACTGAGCCTTTCGAGGAGCCTGTCATGACCCTTGCCAACCTGCCGCCACTCGTCACCGTGTTCGGAGGGTCCGGCTTCATCGGCAGGCATATCGTGCGCACGCTCGCAAAGCGCGGCTACCGCATCCGCGTTGCCGTTCGCCGCCCGGATCTCGCCGGCTTCCTGCAGCCGCTCGGCAATGTCGGGCAGATATCCTTCGTCCAGGCGAACCTGCGCTACCGCAACTCCGTCGATCGCGCCGTCGAAGGCGCCGACTACGTCGTCAACTGCGTCGGCATCCTGCACGAAGCGGGCCGCAACTCGTTCGAGGCGGTTCAGGAATTCGGCGCGCGTGCCGTCGCTGAAGCGGCCCGCGCCGTCGGCGCCAAGCTGATCCACATCTCGGCGATCGGCGCGCACGCGCATTCCGACTCCGGATACGCCCGCACCAAGGGTCGCGCCGAAGCAGCGATCCACGCGATCAAGCCGGATGCCATCATCTACCGTCCATCAGTCGTCTTCGGTCCCGAGGACAGCTTCTTCAACAAGTTTGCCGACATGGCGCGCATCGCACCCGTTCTGCCACTGATCGGCGGCGGCAAAACGAAATTCCAGCCGGTCTACGTCGTGGACGTTGCCGAAGCCGTTGCCAAGGCTGTGGAGGGCAAGGTCGCCGTGGGCGAAGTCTATGAGCTTGGCGGACCTGAAGTGCTGACGTTCCGTGAATGTCTCGAGATCATGCTCAAGGCAACCTGGCGCAAGAATCGTTTGGTTTCGATCCCCTTCGGCATCGCGTCGCTCATCGGCAGCATCGCCTCGCTCGTTCCGTTCATCACACCGCCGATCACGGCCGACCAGGTGCGCCTGCTGAAGAAGGACAATATTGTTTCGAAGGACGCGGAAGCCGAAGACCGTACCTTGAAGGGCATCGGCGTCACACCAACCCTGGTGAGTTCGGTCATTGGTTCGTACCTCGTGCAGTATCGTCCGCACGGTCAGTATACCGGATCAGGCAAGGCCGCCTGAGGGCATCCTACTCCCCAACATACCACGCCGCACGCGATCTTCGCGGGCGGCGTTTTTCGTGGAAAGTTTTTTCAGAATCGCGCAAGTTGTGCACGCTTTTTCCCGGCGCCGAACGGGCATAAGTTGCATAAAAGCCGCACGTAAAAATTAGCGGAATTAACACCAAATTTAGCAGGAACATTTATTGCTATTTGTCACTCCACTGACTACACACCCCGCGCGTCTCCCAATGGACTCAGCGCCTTTGACGGCGCGCCAACGACTTTTGAAAGGCTTTCTTCGATGGGTAGGTCAATCGCGCTCCTGTTTGCGTGTGCGGCGCTGGTAATTCTGGCAGGCTCCTTCATCGCACCCGGTTCGGTTGCAGCGGTGAAGGGCGAGTGCTCGCCAGCCTACGGCGTTGATCCCTGCGAGACCGGCTCCATCAGTCGGTGACGAAAGACCGGCGCCTCGGCGCCGGCATTACCCGAACAGAACGCCTGAAGCATAGCGCTTTAAGCTGTGAGTTCGCTGTTTCCGGCTTGCGGGAAACGATGGCGGATTAAATCCGCATTCGCGCCATGGATTGCGCGAATGCGGCAATCGTATCAGGCAATCATGCCGGACGCTGCCATGCCGAGCAGAATAACTCCGAGAATGATGCGGTAGATCGCAAACACTGTAAACCGGTTGCTCCGGATATAGGATAGCAGCCATTTCACGGCGATGAACGCGACCACCGTGGAAACGACGAAGGCGATCCCGAGGCCGGTCCAATCCTCGTTTGCTGCTCCACCATCCTTGAACGTCTTCAGCAATTCAAAGGCACTCGCGGCATACATGGTCGGGATACCGACGAGAAAAGCGAATTCTGTCGCCGCGGCCCGATTGCCCGTGCCTGCCAGCATGGCGACGAAAATCGTGGCGCCGGAGCGTGAGGTTCCCGGGAAGACGCCGGCAACCACCTGGGCAATGCCGACCAAGATGGCAACGAGCCAGGTTATCTCCTTGTGGGGCGGCCGGCGGGCAGCTGCCCATTCGGCAAACATCATCCAGACACCGCCGATGATCAGCGCCCAGGCGATCGGCGTCGCAGTCTCAGGCAGCTGAAAGCCGAGCTTCTTGACGACAAGTCCGAGGATCGCCGTGATGAGAAACGCGACGATCAGCTTGGCGGCGTAGGTGCGGTTCCGCGGATCCCGCCATCCGAGCACCAGGTCCAATAGCCGACGCCAGTAAATGATCGTGACGGCGAGGATGGCGCCTGCCTGAATAACGATATTGAACATATCCGACCGGTGGCCGAGCCATTGCTCCGCAATGATGAGGTGGCCGGTGCTCGAAATCGGCAGAAACTCGGTAATTCCCTCTATTATGCCTAGAATTATAGAGTTTACATGATCCATGAATTCTCTCCGTGGAGTTTGGTCGGGCTTTCGTTGGGGTTATGGCGTCTGGAAGTGACGAAGACAGGGCGAGAAGCAAAAATCAGTTTTTCGGGCACGTCCACGTCCTTTGTCAGGCGGTCCGCAATCCGACTCGCTTGTATTGGAAGGTCCAAGCTCCTATAGCTTCAACGAATGAGTCATGACTAGGGCGCTATGATTATCGCGCTTCCGCAACGCACCACACCCATCAAAAAATCCGAGAATCGATGCCCACGCTCTACCATCACCCCATGTCATCCGCATCACGCTTCGTTCGGTTGATCCTGACGGAATACGGCTATCAGACGGACCTGATCGAGGAGCAGACATGGGAGAAGCGCCGGGATTTCCTCGCGCTGAACCCAGCCGGAACATTGCCGGTCTACGTCGATGACAGCATGCGGGCACTGTGTGGCGCCGCTGTGATCTCCGAGTATCTCGACGAGACGCACGGCGTCCTGAAGCGCGATCGCCGGCTGCTGGCCGAAGATCCATTCCAGCGCGCCGAAATTCGTCGGCTGACAGAGTGGTTCATGCAGAAGATGGAAACCGACGTGACCAAGCCGCTTGCCCGCGAGCGCGTTTATAAACTGCAGATGACGGCGGATCAGGGTGGTGGTGCGCCGGATTCTAAGATCCTTCGCACGGCACGGGCGAATATCCGCCAGCACATGAAATACCTGACATGGCTCGCAGGCTCACGCCAGTGGCTGGCGGGTGACCGAATGAGCTATGCCGACCTGGCTGCTGCCTCAGCAGTTTCCATTCTCGATTATCTCGGCGAAATCGACTGGTCGGAAGCTCCTGTTGTCAAGGATTGGTATCAGCGCCTGAAGTCGCGTCCATCCTTCCGACCGCTGCTTACCGAGCGCGTGCGGGGTCTGACACCGGTTTCGCACTACGCCGATCTGGATTTCTGACGAGGGCCTTCGATGGCCACAGAAAACAAGGAACAGAGACGCCGCGATACCCTCACTGCCTTCGTTCGGGCGGAGGCAAAGGCGTTGGGTTTCGACCTCTGTCGCGTCACGCGACCGGACGCTATCCCGGAGGCCAAGGAGCGGCTTGGCGAGTTCATCGACGCCGGGCGGCATGGAACGATGGAGTGGATGGCGCAGACCCGCGACAGGCGAGGCGATCCGCGCACTCTCTGGAACGATGTCCGCTCGATCGTCGTCTTCGGCCTCAATTATGGGCCAGAGGACGATCCCCGCGAGATTCTGGCAAAGTCCGACAAGGCTGCGATCTCGGTCTACGCGCGCAATCGCGACTATCACGATGTCATCAAGGGGCGATTGAAGGAGATTGCGACGCGCTTTGTCGCGCGCGCCGGCGCAGACGTGAAGGTCTTTGTCGACACAGCCCCGGTGATGGAGAAGCCCTTAGCGGCCGCGGCCGGCCTCGGCTGGCAGGGCAAGCACACGAACCTCGTCAGCCGCGAGCACGGCTCCTGGCTTTTCCTCGGTTCTATGTTCACGACCGCGGACCTGAACACGGACGCGCCAGAGATAGATCACTGCGGCTCCTGCCGCGCCTGTCTCGATATCTGTCCGACCAATGCCTTTCCCGGTCCCTACCAGATCGACGCGCGGCGCTGCATCTCCTACCTCACTATAGAACACAAGGGACCGATCGATCCGGCGTTGCGGCCACTGATTGGCAATCGAATCTATGGTTGCGACGATTGCCTTGCCGCGTGCCCATGGAACAAATTTGCCCATGAGGCTTCCGAAATGAAGCTGCAGGCCCGAGAGGACTTGAAGGAACCATCAATCGAGGACCTGCTGAGCCTCGACGACGCCAGCTTCCGCGCCTTCTTCAGCGGCTCGCCGGTCAAGCGCATTGGCCGCGATCGGTTCATCCGGAATGTGCTCATCGCCGCCGGCAATTCGGGCGATCGCCGATTTGTCGACCGATGTCGGGCATTGTCGCGGGATGCCTCGCCCGTCGTGCGTGGCATGGCGGTTTGGGCGCTCTCGCGCCTTCTCGAGGCTGGAGAATTTTCTGCCTTTGCGGCACAAAAGCCGGATGAGTCGGACAGCGATGTCCTGGACGAGTGGCGCTTGGCGGGAGCAGTTTGATGCATGTGATGATTTTCGGCTGCGGCTATTCGGGCACGGCAATCGCAAAGGCTTTCATGGCTGACGGCGTGCGCGTCTCCGGTACGACACGCTCGAACGACAAGGCAGCTGCCCTGCGTGGGCAGGGGATCGACGCTTTCGTTTTCGACGGCGAGGTGCTCGACAAGGAATTGAGCGAGGCAATGCAGGACGCGACCCACCTCGTCCAATCCATTGCGCCGCGGGAGAATGGCGATCCGCTGATCAGGCTGGCGAGCGATCGCTTGCGGGAGATGATGCCTAAGCTTCAGTGGATCGGCTACCTCTCGACGGTGGGCGTCTACGGAGATCACAAGGGCGGTTGGGTAACCGAAGAAACGTCGTGCACGCCAGTTTCCGGACGGTCGAAGGAGCGACTGGAAGCGGAAGACAGCTGGATGGCGATCGGCGCTGAGGCCCATGTCCCGGCGGCAGTTCTGCGCCTATCCGGCATCTATGGCCCGGGCCGCAATGCCTTTTGCAATCTGAAACGCGGCACGGCCCGACGGCTGATCAAGAAGGATCAGGTCTTCAACCGGATCCGGGTGGAGGATATCGGGGCGGCCACGCGGTTCCTCGCCGAGCGCGGGCTCGGCGGCATATATAATGTGACGGACGACCTGCCCGGCCCGCCTCAGGACGTCATTGTCGAGGCCGCACGCCTGATGGGCGTCGCGCCGCCGCCGGAGCAGCCCTTCGAGACGGCTGAACTGACGTCGATGGCGCGGTCCTTCTACGGCGAGAACAAACGGGTCTCGAACGCAAAGCTGAAGGCAGCGGGCTTTACGTTCTCCTTCCCGATCTATCCCGCCTCGCTCGCGCAGCTGATGCAGAGCAACAGCTGGCGCGGCTAGCTGACGCTTCATGCGGATATGCCAAGGGCCGGCTCGGCCTTTGCCTGGGCGAGCGGCGGGAATGCCAGTGCTATCGCCGCTGCCCCCAGCCCGACCAGCGCGGATCCGATGAAAAGCCAAGAGTAGTTGGCGAACGTGTCGAAGATCCAGCCACCGATCAGAGGGCCAAAGGCCATGCCGAGGCTGGAGAGCATCGTCGCTGCGCCAAACACAGTACCGATGATGCGCGGCCCGAAATATTCCCGAGCAAGCACGGCATAAAGCGGCATCACGCCGCCATAGGCACTGCCGAAGATAATCGCGAGAACGTAGAATTCGCCGAGCCGGCTGACGAAGAGATAGGTTGCCAGCGCGATCGCCTGGACGAACAGGCCGGCGACGAGGACGGGCTTCACCCCGATCCTGTCGGCAAGCCCACCATAGAGAAGTCGGCCGCCGAGCCCCGCAAGCCCCTCGACGCTGTAGATACTGACGGCGGCCATCGGCGCTATGCCGCAGATCGTGGCATAGCTGACCATGTGGAAGATCGGGCCGGAATGCGCCGCGCAGCAGGCGAAGAACGTCAGGCCGAGGACCATGAATTGCGGCGACCGGAACACCCGCGAGAGTGAAGGTTGCTCGCCGCTGGCGGTAGCGGTGGCTGCGCCGTCGCCGGCTTCCGCCGGCGGACGCCGAACGAGCAGGGCTGCCGGTATCAACAGGACCCAGGCAGCGATACCGATCAGCAGCATCGCGGTTCGCCAATCGTAGGCGGAAATGAGCCAGCGCGCGAAGGGCGAGATCGTCATCGGCGCGACACCCATGCCGGCAGAAACCAATGAGACGGCAAGGCTGCGGTTCTCCTCGAACCAACCTGTCGTGGTCGCAATCATCGGTGCAAAGAACGTGCTGGCGGCAAACCCCACCAGAATGCCGTAGGTCAGCTGAAATTGCAGAAGGGTTTCGGCGCGGCTCGCCAACACAAGCGCCAGCCCGAGGCCTCCGGCGCCGATCAGAACGACAACGCGCGGACCAAAGCGATCGCTTGCGGTGCCCCAGAGAAAGCCGCCAATCCCCATAACAATGAAATTGAGCGTCATCGCAGTCGCGATGCCCGCGTGTGACCATCCGGTCTCGATTGCGATGGGCTCCTGGAAGATCGCCAGTGAGAACATCGCGCCAAGCGCAACGCAGGTCATCAATGCCCCCGCAGCAACAATAATCCAACGATAGGATATGCTCATGACTTCGCAGCCTCCCCTTCCCAAATCGAACGAGCCGCGCCCACAGCTACCGCTTTGCGCGCTTGCAAGGTAAAGACGTTTGATTATCCGTGTTTTCGACAACGCCCATCGCATTTTAGATGATGCTGCAGCGGTCAGCGTCGGTCTACGCATCACGACCCTGCCTGCCAGGGAGAGCAGGCGGCAGAATTTACTTCCTATGGTTGTTAACCTGCGGCCACGAACGGATCTGTGAAGGGTAGAAAATTCCTACCTCGCTTGCTCGGCGCACATAATCCTGCACTGGCTTATGGTTAACGGCCCCTGAATTTGCTCAAATGAGGCATTAATTATGGCAATCGCGCAAAATTATTTTCGTTAATTTTGTGATCATGGGTTGCGTGGATTTCGTCTGGCAAGAATCGTTCTAATTTTACTTGATTTCATTATCTTTTTTCCCATGTTCTTGATTTTCTGCGGCTCCATGTCGCGCATTCAGTCATCACAAATATTACACTTTGTAATATTCCGTGATATATGGAGGCACTTTTTCGCCACACTTGGCCGGATTCAACCCTCCCACCGCCCACAAGGCGCGAGTTCAACAGTTGAGGGGACAATCCGTTTTGAAGAAAATTTGCCGTTCTGTTATCGCAGCAGCAACGATTGCAGCCTGTTCTACCATCCTTCCCGTTGAAGGATTTGCTGCAAATGGTTGCGGTGGCGCATCATGGTACGCACTTCGCTCCAAAACCGCTTCCGGGGAACGTATGAACCCGACCATCAATACTGCAGCACATCGTTCACTGGCATTTGGCACGAAGCTGAAAGTTACCAACCGCAGAAACGGACGCAGTGTCGTCGTCCGCGTCAACGATCGTGGCCCATTCATTCGTGGCCGCGTCCTCGATCTCTCCCGTGCCGCCGCCCAGAACATTGGTATGGTCAGCAGCGGCACTGCGAAGGTCTGCTACGAGGTCATAGGCTAAAACATCGGTCGGCCCGACGCCGTCCGCTTGCTCTTGCCGCCAATCGCGAGTACGACGCGATTGAAGACTTGTGTACAATCTGCTGCGTCTGTCGCGCTTCCTGCAGATTGTTCACAAGCCTGGAGTTTTGACCCGAGGCCACTAGGAGCTGTGTGAATGCGTTTGGGCGGACGGCTCGAAGGGGCGATTTCGGTTCTTGCAGATATCGATGCCCGCAGACGGCCTGTCGCCGATGCATTGAAGGACTGGGGCCTCGCCCATCGGTTTGCCGGATCCGGGGATCGCGCGGCGATCGGCAATATTGTCTATGATGCGCTTCGTATGCGCCTCTCCCACGCCTGGCTGATGGACGATGACCGTGCATCCGCGATCGCCTATGCGGTGATGTTCCGGCAGTGGAGCTTCACGCCGGAAACCCTTGCCGCGGAACTTATGGACGACAAGTTCGCACCCAGCCCGCTTTCGGAAGCGGCGCTATCCGCCTTCAACAACCGCATGCTGGCCGATGCCCCCGCTCATGTTCAGGGCGATATTCCCGAATGGGTCCAGTCCTCCTTTGAAAGCGCCTTCGGCGATCACTGGCTTGCCGAGGCGCAGGCGCTTGCCGGGCGTCCCACGCTCGACTTGCGCGCCAACATCCTGAAAGCCACCCGCGACAAGACGGTCAAGGCGCTCGAAAGAGCCGGGGCACAGGAGGCGACGATCGCCCGGTACGGCATCCGGATTCCCGCCGGCGAAGGCGCCTCCCGGCTTCCAAACGTGACGGCCGAGCTTTCGTTCCAAAAAGGCTGGTTCGAAGTGCAGGACGAGGGATCGCAGATCGTTGCCGATCTCGTGCTTCCCAAAGATGGCGAACAGGTTCTCGACTATTGCGCGGGCGGCGGCGGCAAGACACTCGCCATGTCGGCGGCCATGCACAACAAGGGCCAGGTCCACGCCTATGATGCGGATCGCAAGCGGCTTGCCCCGATCATCGAACGGCTGAGGCGCGCGGGAACGCGGAATGTCCAAGTGCATGACGACGCCAAGGCGCTGAAGGGCCTCAGCGAGCGCTGCGACAAGGTGCTTGTCGACGCGCCTTGCACCGGAACCGGCACATGGCGGCGGCGACCCGATACCAAATGGCGTCTGACCGCCAAGAATCTCGACGAGCGCACTGCCCAACAGCAAGACGCTCTCAAACAGGCCAGCGCCTTTGTCCGCCCGGGCGGCGAGCTGATCTATGTGACCTGCTCGGTGCTGCCGCAGGAGAACGAGGACCAGGTTCGGCGGTTCACTGCCGAAAATGGCGACTACGACATCGTCAGCGCCCTGCCGGCGTGGGACGGCTTGTTCGGAAAGGACAGACCGCGTCCCCGCTCGTCCGACGACAAGACCATCACCCTCACGCCCGCCTCCACGGATACGGACGGTTTCTTTTTCTGCCGCATGCAGCGTAAGGGCTGACCCTCACTTCAGCCGGTCGGCGATGGTGGCGAAATATACTTAAAATCATTCCAAACTAGAGTGTTTGACACCAGTTTGCTTTTGGGCGAAGAGATTTTTCGTCGGACCTCAGACGGAATGTCCGCACAGGAGAGGATCATGAAACTCAACAAGAATTTCTGCGCAGCCGTGGCGCTGGCCGTAGCCCCAACCGCCCTGCTCGCCATTCCCGCCTATGCGGCACCGGATGCTGCTGCAGTCGTCAAGCATTACGCCGAAGTTGCGCATGCGAAGTACGAAGACTCGCTGGCGACGGCCAAGGCCATCGACGCTGCAATCGACGCCATGCTCAAGAATCCGACAGACGAAACGCTGAAGGCCGCTCGCGCCGCCTGGATCAAGGCCCGCGTGCCCTATCAGCAGACGGAAGTCTATCGTTTCGGCAACCCGATCGTTGACGACTGGGAAGGCAAGGTTAACGCCTGGCCACTCGATGAAGGCCTGATCGATTATGTCGACGCCTCCTACGGCACCGAGAGCGACGAAAACTCGCTCTACGTCGCCAATGTCATTGCCAACAAGACCATCAAAATCGACGGCAAGGATGTCGACGCGTCCAAGCTGACGCCTGAGTTCCTGTCCGGCACGCTGGCAGAAGCCGGCGGCGTCGAAGCCAACGTCGCAACGGGCTACCACGCCATCGAGTTCCTTCTCTGGGGCCAGGATCTGACCGGAACCGGCCCCGGTGCCGGCAACCGCCCTGCCACCGACTACGACCTCAAGAATTGCACGCACGGCAATTGCGATCGCCGCGCCGAATATCTGAAGTCCGCCTCGACGCTGCTCGTTTCCGACCTTCAGGAAATGACCAACAATTGGGCTCCGGACGGCGAAGCCACCAAGCATGTGGAAGTCGATCCGAAGGCTGGCCTCGTTGCGATCCTGACCGGCATGGGTTCGCTCTCCTACGGCGAGCTGGCCGGTGAGCGCATGAAGCTCGGCCTGCTGCTGCATGATCCGGAAGAAGAGCACGATTGCTTCTCCGACAACACCTACAACTCGCACCTCAACGACGCGATCGGCATCGCCGCCGCTTACACGGGCGATTACACCCGCGTTGACGGCACGAAGATGGCCGGTCCGTCGCTGCATGATCTTGTCGCAGCCAAGGACAAGAAGGTCGACAAGGAAATGCAGGCCAAGCTGAAGAAGACGCTCGACGCAATGCAGGTCATGGCCAAGCGTGGTCAGAACGTCGAGAAGTACGACCAGATGATTGGCGAAGGCAACAAGAAGGGCAACGCTGTCGTTCAGGCAGCTATCGATGGCCTCGTCGACCAGACAAAGTCGGTGCAGCGCGTTATTGCCGCACTCGATCTCGGCACGGTGAAGCTTGAAGGTTCCGACAGCTTGGATAATCCTGGCGCGGTCTTCCAATAAGTGAAAAGGCGGGCCGCTTCGTCTGGCGGAGCGGCCCGAACTCCGAAAATGCCTCCCATACCGGCTCGTCGTCTTCTCGGTAGCGCAGCATTTTGCGCTGCGATCGCCGGATTTTCCGTCGCCCTGGCGTCTGGTTTCGATTTCCCGCCAAAGCGAGCTGACCTTTCCGACGCAGATATGAAACGCGTCGCCGATGTGACGCCACCGACCAACGATTTTTCCAAGGCCGAACAATACGAAGCGATGCAGGCAGGCGGTGCCACATCGATCGATCCGATCACCCAGGATTCCTTCTCGCATATCTCTGCGACGATCCCCTTCGAGGAAGAGCAGCCGTTCCGGCTCGGGAACGCGCTCTTCAAGAAGCTCTGGGTCTCCGCGCCGTCCTCGACGCAGGCTTCGGATGGCCTAGGGCCGCTCTTCAATGCCCGCTCCTGCATGAGCTGTCACCTGAACGACGGTCGCGGAAAGCCGCCGGAGGGCGGCGTCAGCGCCACCTCGATGGTCCTGCGCCTATCGCGCCCGGCGGCAACGCCCGAGGAGCAGCGCGGGATTACCGAGGCCCAGATCGTCAACTTCCCCGATCTCATCTATGGCCACCAGCTGCAGGATCTCGCGGTGCCCGGCCTTCCCTCCGAAGGGAAGATGGCGATCCGTTACACCGAGGAACCTGTTGCGCTTGGCGACGGCGAGACGGTCTTGCTGCGTCGGCCGACCTACGAGGTGACCGACCTTGGTTACGGGCCGCTTGACCCCGCCACGACGCTCTCGCCACGCGTTGCGCCGGCAATGATCGGGCTGGGCCTGATCGAGGCTATTCCCGAGGCGGATATCCTCGCGCATGCCGATCCGGACGATGCGAACGGCGACGGCGTCCATGGCAAAGCGGCGATCGTGCGCGACCACCGTACGGGCAAGGTTGCGCTCGGGCGCTTCGGCTGGAAGGCCCAGAATGCAAGCGTGCGCGATCAGAGCGCCGATGCTTTTTCCAACGATATTGGCATTTCGAACCCCGACCGGCCTGACCCGCACGGCGATTGCACAAAAGCCGAAGCCAAGTGCCAGGAGATGCCGACGGGCGTCCAGAAGCGCCTAGGCAGGGAGGAGGCTCCCGGTCCGATCCTCGATCTTGTCACTTTCTATTCGGCAAACCTTGCGGTCCCCGCACGGCGTGAGGCGAGCTTTCCGGTAACCCTGCTGGGCAAGAAGATCTTTTACGAAAGCGGCTGCATTTCCTGCCACGTGCCGAAGTTCGTCACGCGCCGCGACAGCCTCGACAAGGCCCAATCATTCCAACTGATCTGGCCCTATTCCGACTTCCTGCTGCATGACATGGGCGAGGGTCTTGCGGACGGACAACAAGTCGGGAGCGCGAGCGGACGTGAATGGCGCACGCCACCGCTATGGGGTATAGGTCTCACCCAGACTGTCAGCCGGCACAGCTTTTTCCTCCATGACGGCCGCGCCAGAAATCTCACCGAAGCGATTCTCTGGCATGGCGGCGAGGCGCAAAAGGCGCGTGACGCGTTTACATCCCTGCCCAAGGATGACCGGCAGGCATTGATTACATTCCTGGAGTCCCTTTGATGCGCCTTTGGCAACCTCTTCTCCTCTCCCTTGCCCTTGTTTCTTCCGCTGCCGCCCAGACCTCTGCACCGCAGGCCGGCCTGAACGAGGAAGCGGTATCCGCAGTCATGCAGCGGGCAGTCGATGAGGTGATCCGCCCCGGCTACCGCAACGCCCAGCAATCGGCAGCGCGCCTGACGACGGCGATGAAGGACCTCTGCGATGACGCTACGCAGCAGACGCTGGACAAGGCGAAGTCGGCCTTCGACGATACGATCCGATATTGGTCGGTCATTGAGATCGTTCAGACCGGACCAGTTATCCAAGACAATCTCTTCGAGCACATCCTGTTCTATCCTGATCGCAAGGGCGTCGGCCTGAAGCAGGTTCAGGCTCTGATCGCCAAAGCCGATCCGAAGGACGCAACGGTCGACGCGATCGCCGGCAAAAGCGTGGCGCTACAGGGGCTGACTGCGCTTGAATACGTACTCCACGGCACCGGCTCCGAAGACCTGACGAAGCAGAAGAACAGCTTCCGATGCCTCTATGGCGCGGCGGTTGCCGGCAACATCCAGCGCGAGGCCGGCGAAGTCATCGCGGCTTGGGAAAAGCCCGACGGCGTGCAGGCAAGCTGGAAGCATCCCGGCCCGCAAAGCGAAGACTTCATGGATAACAAGGAGGCCGTGACCGCCCTGCTTGGTATTCTTGTTCACGGCGCGGAAACCGTCCGCGATCAGCGGCTCGAGCAGTTCTATAAGGGCAAGGACACCACGCCGCGTCCACGCATGGCGATCTACTGGCGCTCCAACAACACTTGGAAGTCGATGACGGCCAACCTAGAGGGACTGCGGACGCTCTGGCAAAAGGCCGGCATGGCCGCGTTGCTACCTGCGGACAAAAAGCCGATCGCCGACGCGATCGATGCCAGCTTCAAGTCGCTGCTCGACACCGTGCCGAAACTCAACCCCGATATCGAGGTTGCGACAAGCACCGCGGAAAGGGCAAAGCTCGATGCCCTTCTCGTCAGCACGCGCGAACTGATCACCAAGATCAGCGATGACTACGGCGCCGCGATCGGCCTGTCGGCTGGCTTCTCCTTCTCGGACGGCGATTGAAGCCATGTGGAATAGTTCGGCGATCGACCGGCGCAGTTTCGTCAAGGCTGCCGGACTGACATTCCTGGCCCCGCTCCAGCCGCGAGCGCTCATGGCACTGGACCGCGCGGACGCGGTCTATGCATCGGGCATGCGGACGGCAAACGGATCGTACGCCGTTGCCACGGTCTCTGAGCGCGGTGAAATTGTTGACCAAGTCACGCTTCCGGCGCGCGCCCATGGCATGGCCTGCAGCCAAGTGACGGGAAAGACCGTCGCGTTTGCCCGTCGTCCCGGCACCTATGCGATGATCTTCAACCCTCGCGGCAAAAAGGAACCGATCATCGTCACGGCCGCCGAAGGTCGTCACTTCTATGGCCATGGCGCCTTCTCGCCTGACGGCCGGCTGCTCTATGCCAGCGAGAACGCCTTCGACACCAACCGCGGCGTGATCGGCCTTTACGATGCGACCAGCCGTTTTGAGCGCATCGGCGAGTTCGAGACCTACGGCGTCGGTCCGCATGACATGACGGTATCCGACGACGGGCGAATGCTGATCGTTGCCAATGGCGGGATCGAAACGCATCCGGATTTCGGCCGCACGAAGCTCAATCTCTCCAGCATGCAGCCGTCTCTAACGCTGATCGATGCAGCAACGGGGATACTGATCGAGAAACACTCCCTGCCATCGCAGTGGGCGCAACTCTCTACCCGACACGTCGATGTCGATGCGAACGGCCGCATCTGGTTTGCCTGCCAATATGAAGGACACCGCAACGACCTGCCGCCGCTCGTCGGCTCCTTTGCGAAAGGAGAAGACCTGCGCTTCGTCGAACTGCCGGAAGAGACGACACGCCGGCTTGCCAACTATGTCGGTGCGATCGCAATCAATCGAGCAGGAGGGCTGGTCGGCGTCACCTCACCCAAGCGCGGAGCCTCCGTGACGATCGATGCGAAGAGCGGCCGGGTGCTTCGTGAGGACGTCGTGCCTGATGCGGCAGGGATTGCAGCGGCCAAGGACGGCTTCGCCGTGTCGTCCTATGAAGGCGGATTTTTATCAACGCAGAGCGATGTTGCCTGGGACCAGCATATCGTGCGCGTTGCGGCCGTCTGAATTGTGCGCAAAAGATCGCTAGCGATCTGGTTGGAGGGTATGGCTGCACTATCTCCGCCGCATGAGCAAAGCCCTGACCTACGTCGTCTTCGTCGCCATCGCGCTGGGCGGGGGTCTGGCTATCGGCGTCAATAATCTGCCTGGGGAATGGTATCAATCTCTTGCAAAACCGGCATTCAATCCACCTGACTGGATCTTCGGGCCCGTCTGGTTCGCTCTCTACGTCCTGATCGGTATTGCCGGGGCGCGGACGTGGCTGCGCGGGCATCTTTCCATCGGCATGCTCATCTGGGCCTGGCAGATGGTGCTCAATTTTCTGTGGTCGCCGTTCTTCTTCGGCTTGCGGATGCTGTCGGCGTCTCTGGTCGTCATCGTCCTGTTGCTGGGGCTGATCCTTGCCTTTGCCGTAAACCGCTGGAACTCGGACCGCATTTCCGCGCTGCTCTTCGTTCCCTATGCCGTCTGGGTCGGTTTCGCGACGCTGCTCAACGCCTCGATCGTCTATCTGAACTGAGGGCATAGCCTGCCAGCGCGACCCGGTTGAACCGCTATCGATCGGCGAGAAAGTCGAGCAACCGTCGTTCGAAAACGGCGGCGGCGGCTGGATCGTAGGCCGCGAGCGACCGGTCAGAAAAGATATGCGAGTCGCCCGGGTAGAGGAAAAGCCTGACGTCAGCCGATTCGTCAACGAGCGCCTGAGCTGACTCGATATCACCGTCTGCGACGAAGAATGGGTCGGCATCCATCGCATGGATCTGCGCCGGCAGCCCCTCCGGCCAGGCCGAACCGAATTCCGAACGCGGCAAGCAGGCGTGAAGAAAAATCGCGCCCCGCGCGCCGGAACGCGTTTGGGCCAGATACCGCGCGGGCAGCACCCCCAGGGAAAAACCGACATAGACGAGCTCGGTCATAAGCCCATCCACTGCGCGCGCTCCGCGTTGGACAATTTCCCCGAAGCCGATCTCCTGAGCATGCTGCACACCCTGCTCCAAGGTGTCGAACGTCCGACCGGCAAAAAGGTCGGGCGTATGAACGACGTGTCCGCAGGCTCGCAGGTCTGCGGCAAGGGCAACGACACCTTGCGTCAAACCCTGTGCATGATGAAAAAGCACGACTTCCGCCATAGCTAAGCTAGCCTCCCGATTGTTTCAAGCAAGCCGCACCGGCAGCGTCTCAGCCGGCGCTGCTGACCCAGTCGTGCCAGTCATCCTCGCTGCCGTGGAAGACATTCAGGTCGATCCGGCCATCGACGCCATGCGAGATGCCGGAGCCCGAATACTGCCAGAATACCCACCGGCGTCCGGGATAAACTTTCGAGGGATGTGCTGCAACCGAACGCAGCCAGAAGGGATAATTCAGGAACGCGCCCTTGAGGTTATCACGGTAGAAGTCCGGTGCGGTGTAAATAATCGGCCGCTGCCCGTAGTGCTTCTCCAGCTTGTCCATGAAGACCTGCATCTTCTCGCGAACCCTCTCGGGAGAGATCCGTCGCTTGCAGCTGGACTCGCCGTTCCACTCGACGTCGATGACCGGCGGCAGAGCGCCGGCTTCCCTGGGAACGTTGCGGATGAACCAGTCCGCCTGTTCGCCGGCCGTGCGGCACCAATAGAAGAAGTGATAGGCGCCGCGCTTTATTCCGGCCTGCTTGGCATCCCGCCAGTTCTTTCGGAACATCGGATCGAGATGATCGCCGCCATCGGTTGCCTTGATGTAGACGAAGTTCGCGCCCTGCGTCCTCAGCTTCTGCCAGTCGATGGCACCCTGCCAGCGCGAAACGTCGACGCCATGAACGGCGAGCTTTCGCGGCGAAGACGATCCGAAGTTGATGGGTTTGACGTCACGGAAACGATGACCGTAGATCTGGGAGCGTGTGCGCGGCGCCGGATCGATTTCCGGGGCCATCGGCGCTGGTGCTGCAACCGGCCTTTCCGATGGTGACGGGGCTGCGGCCACGCTTGCCTGCGGCGTGAAGGCTTGCGGCTGAGGAACCGGACCTGCCCAGGCCAATTCCTCCTGTCTCGGCGCGACCGGCAGGGCCTCACCCACATCGGCAGACGGCACAGCCGTTTCTGGCACGGGGGCGCTTGGGCGCGTGACCGAGCTTGTCGTCTCGCGCGACGGCACTCCTGCGGCGAGGCTGTCCGGTCCCAAACTGGATGTGCAGCCTGACAAAGCAAGGCAGGCAAGGAAGAAAACTGACGCAGCCGATAGACGCATTAAGAACCCGCACGCAAAACAACTGTCGACGGCAGGGTCGCTGCCACCAAAGACCCATTGAAAAGCAATGGCTAACAGAGATTTACCAAAAAAGACTGAATCCAATCTTTACGCCCGGCGCTGGCACGCGCTGTCAAACGATGGGCGGCAGCAAATCGCGCGGGAGCATTCCGCCAACTGATTTCCGGGAACCGCTTGTCTGATGCGGCGCACCATGCCACTTTCGCGCTCGTAAGAAAGGCGAACCGATGACTGACAACGATAGCGGCGATTTCCACGAGCGAATCCACCAGAATTTTGCCCGCCAGGCGGCACTGCATAGCCTCGGGGCCGAATTGACCCGTATCGAGCGGGCAATGGTAGAGATCGAACTGCCGTTCGACGTCAAGCTCACCCAGCAGCACGGGATCCTGCATGCCGGCGTGATCTCCGCTGCTCTCGATTCCGCCTGCGGTTTTGCTGCCTACAGCGTCATCGACGCCGAGGCATCCATTCTGACGATCGAATTCAAGGTCAATCTGCTGTCGCCGGGGCGTGGCGATCGCTTCCTGTTTCGGGGCGAGATCACCAAGCCGGGATCGAACATCATCGTTGCGGACGGGCGCGGCTACGCGATCGGCGACGGACCGGCAAAGCTCATCGCTTCCATGACAAGCACCATGATGATCATCCGTGGCAGAGAGGGCATTTCGGGATGAAGTTTGAGCCGAAATCGGTCGCCGGCAAGTCCATTCTCTTCGTGATGGCGGCGGAGGCCGAGTACGGCCCGTTCCTGCGCTCTCGCTTCGAGCCGCTGATGACGGGCGTCGGTCCGGTTGAGGCAGCCATCGTGCTCACCCGGGCGCTGGCGCAATTGGAACAGGCCGACGAGTTGCCGCAGTTGGTCGTCTCGCTCGGCTCGGCCGGATCGGCAAAGCTCGAACAGACCGAGGTCTATCAGGCCACCTCCGTGTCGTATCGCGACATGGACGCATCGCCGCTCGGCTTCGAGAAGGGGCGCACGCCGTTCCTCGACTTGCCCGCCATCGTCGATCTGCCGCTCAGGATCCCTGGTATTCCGGAGGCGAGCCTGTCGACCGGTGGCAACGTTGTATCCGGGCAGGCCTACAACGGAATTGCCGCTGACATGGTCGATATGGAGACCTTCGCGATATTGCGTGCCTGCCAGGCCTACAAGCTGCCGCTGATCGGTCTGCGCGGGATTTCCGACGGCGTGGAGGATCTGCAGCACATTTCCGGCTGGACGGAATACCTTCATGTCGTCGACCGCAAGCTGTCTTATGCCGTCGACAGCCTGTTTACGGCGCTGGAGGATGGCGTATTCTGGTTCTAGCCCCTGCAAAACAGGGACAATCAGGACAATAAAATCCTCCAGCGAAGGATTTCGCGCATTGCAAGACCGGGTGCTTTTCATTAAAGGCTCGCCATGACCCAGACAGCACATCCAGATAGCGTTCTCATCGTCGATTTCGGCAGCCAGGTAACCCAGCTGATCGCACGTCGTGTGCGCGAAACGGGTGTCTACTGCGAGATCGTTCCCTTCCAGTCCGCCGAAGACGGCTTCAAGCGCCTGCAGCCGAAGGCCGTGATCCTATCCGGCAGCCCGGCCTCGACAGTCGACGAAGGCTCGCCCCGCGCACCGCAGATCATCTTCGACAGCGGCCTGCCCGTCTTCGGCATCTGCTATGGACAGCAGACAATGTGCATGCAGCTCGGCGGCAAGGTCGAGAGCGGCCATCACCGCGAATTCGGCCGCGCCTTTCTCGAAGTCGATGAAGACAGCCAGTTGTTCGAGGGCCTGTGGTCGAAGGGCTCGCGCCATCAGGTCTGGATGAGCCACGGCGACCGCGTCACGGCGCTGCCTGAAGGCTTCGAGGTCGTGGCGACCTCACCGAACGCGCCTTACGCCTTCATTGCCGACGAGAAGCGCAAGTATTACGGCGTGCAGTTCCACCCGGAGGTCGTGCACACGCCCGACGGCGCCAAGCTGATCGGCAACTTCATTCACAACATCGCCGGCATCAAGGGCGACTGGTCGATGTCGGCCTATCGCCAGAAGGCGGTCGAGCAGATTCGCGAAGAGGTGGGCGACAAGCGCGTCATCTGCGCCCTTTCGGGCGGCGTCGACAGCTCGGTTGCGGCGCTCCTGATCCACGAAGCCGTCGGCGAGCAGCTCACCTGCGTGCTCGTCGATCACGGCTTGATGCGCAAGGACGAGGCGGCCAACGTCGTCGCCATGTTCCGCGAACACTACAATCTGCACCTGATCCACGTCGATGCCGTCGACAAGTTCATCGGCGAACTTGAAGGCGTCAGCGATCCCGAGACCAAGCGCAAGATCATCGGCCGGCTGTTCATCGAGACCTTCGAGGAAGAGGCCAAGAAGCTCGGCGGCGCCGAATTCCTCGGCCAGGGCACGCTCTACCCCGACGTGATCGAAAGCGTTTCCTTCACGGGCGGTCCATCGGTGACGATCAAGTCGCACCACAATGTCGGCGGTCTTCCCGAGCGCATGAACATGCAGCTCGTCGAGCCGCTGCGCGAACTCTTCAAGGACGAGGTGCGCGTGCTCGGCAAGGAGCTCGGCCTGCCCGACAGCTTCATTGGCCGCCACCCCTTCCCGGGTCCCGGCCTCGCGATCCGCTGCCCGGGCGGCATTACCCGCGAGAAGCTGGAGATCCTGCGCGAGGCTGACGCGATCTATCTCGATGAGATCCGTAAGGCCGGTCTCTATGACGCGATCTGGCAGGCGTTTGCCGTGCTGCTGCCGGTGCAGACCGTCGGCGTCATGGGCGACGGGCGCACCTACGAATTCGTCTGCGCGCTGCGTGCCGTGACCTCCGTCGACGGCATGACCGCGGATTTCTATCACTACGACATGGAATTCCTGGGCCGCGCCGCGACCCGCATCATCAACGAGGTGCGCGGCATCAATCGTGTCGTCTACGACGTCACCTCGAAGCCGCCCGGCACGATCGAGTGGGAATGATTCAGGTCCATCCGAACGTATCCAAAAGTGCGCCGGGATTCGACATAAGCTGCTGATATCAAATAAAAATTATCTCAGCATCTATCGGTAGCCTTCGCTGCGTAGAGATTGGACCTAGCGGTACCTCGGACGGACCTTCCCCATATTGTCTGACCCGATTTTTGAAAGTACCGTCACGAGGAATGAGACTCGTGACGGTACTTTTTCTCGGTAATGCGTTGAAATAAAAAGACTTTTCGACGCGGCGGCTGTTTCGGAGTGTGGAGCTCGCGGCCGATCCATGTCGATGGCAGCTCATCTGCCATCCTATACCAGCCTCAACCGATTCCAGAGCCTCTACTATCAAAGCGAGTCCTATTATTCGGCGTTTCATGCGCTTTGGAGAGAGGCAGTGAAGGTCGGTGCGAACACTATTCTCAGTGGGTCATGGTGGAGACGAATTGTTTCCTACCTTTCTCGACGAAACTGTGCAGGATGACCGCCTCAATTTCTGAAGTGCCTGACACCCTCTGCCAGAGAACTGGCTGAGGCGCCGCTTTGGAGTTCATCGGTCGTGCCGCCGAGCAGGATAACCGCACTCGGTGCGATGGCCCGTCACACACCACTCGTATTGCAAGAGGGACTTTGGCCGGTTTACCCGCTCTGCAACACGGAGATCGTACGTTTTTGCAGATCCTTGCCATTCGCCCTCCGTTTCGAAAAGGCGCTGCTCCTTTCCCATATTGAGCATTCGCTGCCGGATGCCTCGATGTTCAGCGATTACGAGAAGGAGAACTTCTCGGATGGCGACATAGTCGGTTTAATGAGGGACGAGGCCGGCATAAAGTCTCTTACGCAGGAGATGATCGCCTACGACCTAGACATAGTTTCGCCCGAACGATTCCGCACAGATGTCGAAACCTTCTACGGCTCTAGGTCGCTGGAGCTTCTCCATCACATTTGCTCAATTCTACACCTCGAAGGCTTTCTCAGGGAGAGCGCGAATGGATCACTCGCTGAACCTGAAGGCCGCTGAGCGGACCCTGTCGGGCGTTACCGGGCTAACTGATGTGCGGCTCGAGGTCATCGTCGACGGGGTCAACAAGACCCTCACAGGGCAATGTAAGCGTGGCGACTTTTATCTGCGGCTCTCGCCGGCAGAGCTTCATACGGCTGACGCGGTGAAATCCGAGGCACGCACGCTGGCGTTTATCGCTGGTCATGACGCCATCGTCGCGACGCGGCCGTTCTTCGAGGATTCCCATGCGGGAGCAGCATTCAAATGGAGCGGCGAAACGTACCACGGCATTGCAACAACGGTCGCGATGGGGAGTCCGTTCGACAACTCGAATAAGCAGATGTCGTTGTTCGGCTCGGTCCTGGCAAAACTCCATTCAATTCCCGTTCTTGAGGCATTGGAAGTTCAGGAAAGCTCGGGCGCCGGAGCGCTATCTGACGCGGCGGCAACCGGACCATTGGCAGAGTCAGTTTCGACGGCTCGGACATCGGTTCACGCATGGATTACAGACGAAACACCCACACATTCGGGGGCAAAAGCGATCCTGCATGGTGACGCATGGCCGGGAAATGCACGGTTCCAATCATCTAGTGCGACGTTGTTCGATTTCGAACATACTTCCGTCGGGGATCCGACCAGGGACATTGCCAATGTAGCGTGGTGGTTGACGGGAATTGACCAGACGCCGCAACGCAAATCCGAGTTGTGGCATTCATTTCTCGAGGGCTACCGGAGCTCGATGAATTCCAGAGACTTGGATCTCTCATGCCTTCCGTACCACGTATATCTTTCTGAGCTGCGGTCGTTGTTGTTCCTCAATACGTTTATTGCTCTCAGCCCAGAAGTTGAAGCGAGCATCAAAGATGGTACGCAACATCGGGTTCGTACTTGGCGCGATTGTACGGTGGGAAGCGACGGATCTATCGTGCATGCTTGGTGACGGGTCGATTAGCATTGCCGACGCGACGTCGGTCGACCGCGCTAGATTGGTCGAAATCCTCTCCGGCGAGCACGTGCAAGCAGCGATGCCTGAAGTGGTGGAGCGTGAGATCATTGAACGCACAGTTGCCAGCAATTTGGAGATATCTGGCAATGAACCGTCTCGACTCGTGTTCATCAAAGCGCGGGTTGGCGAGATCACGGCAGGGTTAGGTCTCGCTCGTCGCATGCAGTACGGCAAGTACGCATTGGAAGTCGTTATCGGCGACGGCTGGTTGAGGCGAGGCATCGCGTCTTCTCTGATCGTTGAACTGAATCGTCGTTGCCGAGAGCTGGGAGCCGCCGCGACGTATAGTCGATAGATGCTAAGCAACCCGTAGATCCGCCGCTCCGGGCGTCACACTGCTCGAGGGGGCGAGTGGGCTCTGGCGTGCAAATCGGATAATAACACTCTGCGTCAGCTAGGTGCCGCATAGGTGGGATCGCGGAGAGTACGATTGCTTCAGCTCCCGACTCCAGTAGATGCCTGCGCAGCCTCAGATGTGACGGCATTTACATCCGGTTCCAAAAGGAGTGGCGGTTCGATTCAAACTGCCCGCACCATCATCATTCTCGATGCGGCGTTCACGTTTGAGAGCCTCGTTCGTCGGAGTGAGCGCTCCGTCAATTGAGGGCGCGCGCAACTCCAAAATACTATTCTACCGGCGCGGAAGATCACGAATTAGCGAATTTCAGATTGCCGATCCTCGACACGATGGCCTTGAGGAGTGAGGACGTGTTGGCTTCATTGTATCCGAGCGACAGGTCGATCGTCGGCGGCACGCCGGCGAGCGGCCCGTTGACGCGACCAGCGACATCGCCATCGACAGGTTGTCGACATAATGGTCGGGCGTGAGATCGATGCCGAGTTTCGCGCCGTAGGCATCGGTCACCGCCCTGAGCGCCGGGGACTTATCGTGGGGAACGCCGAGGTCGTTCTGGTCGGCTCCGGTCCCAGGGGGGCGAGGGCATGGCGTCGCTGACGCCCGAAGCGCACGAGATCTTTGGCGCCACATATGACAGCGCCGACCAACTCTGGCTGCGGGTACACTTCACGCCGAGTGAAGCAAGCCAAGCGGCTGGCCGCGCGTTTCTTGAGCGTACGCATCGGCGCATCGAGGATCGCGATCCCCTTGTCGGCGAGAAGGTCGCTCCGGCGCAGGTGGCGGCGCTGGCGATCTACGGCGCGCCGAAGCCCGACTCCTATGCTTATCTGAAGGACATCAGGCAGCCGACTCTGGTCGTGAACGCCAGTACGACGTAATTATCTACACCGTGAACTCGTTCATCTTGCAGCAGAACCTGCCGAACGCGACGCTGATCCTGTACCCGGACGCCAGCCACGGATCGCTGTTCCAGTACCCCGAGACGTTCGTAACCCCACGATCCTGTTCCTGGACGCATAAGGCCGCGCTTGGCTGGTACCACGACCCGACCTCGTCCGCAAGGCCCCGGCGCTGATGAGCGCGTGGCTGGAAGACACGATGTGGTAGCGGCCATTACCCCAAGAAAGGAGGGATACGATCACTGACACAACCCCCGACCGGAACAAGGTGCTCGTGCTGGAAGCATTCGATACGCTCTTCAGCAAGCGCGACTACGAAGCGGCCGAAGCGTTCTGGTCCGATCACTACATCCAGCACAGCGCCCATATCGAGCCGGGTCGTGACGGATTATCAACCTTATCCGCAGTGCACCCGTCACGCTCCGCTACGAGCACGGCCCGATCCTGGCCGAAAGCGATTTCGTCATCGTGCACGGGCGTTTCTCGGGCAACGGCCGGCCGGCCGCCTGGGTCGCGGCCGATGTGGTCAGGTCCGAGGATGGTCAACTCGCCGAGCATTGGGACGTGCTGCAGGACGAAGCAACGCAAGCCGAATCCAAGAGCGGTCTGCCTATGTTCGGCAACCGTTTCCCGGCCTAACCGCCGGCCCGATCCCGCTGCCTGGGCTAAACCGACGCGGCCATTTCAAAAGCCATGAAACAGAGCCGCCGCGCGGCGTAATCGAGGAAATAACATCATGTCGATCCAGTTGGACGGTGAGCGGAGCAAGGCGGTTCCGACTGACGCCTCTGTTACGTCGACAAAAGGTCGGCCTCTGAGGTGGCGCCATAGGACAGCAGGTCGCCTTGCCAATTGCTGCGTTTCAGGAACTGCTCCCAAGTCAACGCATGCGGATCGATTTTCCGACTCCACGTCAGGTCGCGGTCGGGGGCGTAATAGCCATACTCGACGGCGTATTCCACCATGCCCACCAATTCGCGCACGAGATGCTCGTCGGCGGCAAAACTCGGAAAGTGGTGCAACAATTCTTCGCGCGAGAAAGCGGAGGCGTAGTGCGCCCGCTGTCCGGTGACCCGCACAAAAGTGTCCACCATTTCTTGCGCCGAGAGAAATTCGCCGATCACTGGGAGGGTTTTGCCGGCGTATTGCGTGGGGTGATCGAAAATCTCGCGCACCGCCGGTCCGGCGGCAGTGAGCGGATCACAGAACGGCATGGGAATATGTGGCGGCAAGTATATGGGGAACGTTATGCCGTCCGCCCCGCGCTGCGGCACATAGTATTCTAGGAAATTGGTGTAGTAAAACGCCAGGTACACGAACGAACTGCGAACGGGCAAGCTGCGAATGTAGTCCTCCACCTTCGCCTTGTCGGTGAAGTGCGGCGCCCACTTAGTGCCGCCGGTACGCGCTTCGACATTTTCGAGCCCGCTGAAAACCACATGTTCGACGCCAGCGGCCACCGCCGCGTTAGCCAATTCCATGCCGAGGGTAAGCTCGTGTTCCTCCGGCGGCACCTTGACGATGGGCGGCGTCATCAAGAACGCTCCGTACGAGCCGCTCATGGCCGCGGTTAGCTCGGCCTCCATGCCGAGTTCAAGGGGTGCCACCACGACCTCGGCGCCCTTCTGCGCCAAGATTTGCGCGGGCTGGCTATCGCGGCGGCGCGTCAGGGCACGCACCCGGTAGCGCCCACTGTCGAGCAGGGCCTCGGCGACACTGCGGCCTTGCTTGCTCGAGGCACCGACAACAGTGATCAGAGGTGTGGAGGTATCGGCTTGGATCATGCAACTTCTCCTAGTCTTGAGATTCCTGACCTTGAGGTCTTGAACCGTAGTCGCCCGGTCGCTGTCCACCAGGTGCTCGTGAACAGCGACCGCGGGAAAGGTCGGACCTCAGGCCGGGAAGTCTCGCCTGTTTCGAGCTATGTTTGAAATCATAGGAATGTTCAGCTACTATCCATTCAATGGATACCAAGCGCCTGGATCTCAATCTGCTGGTCACTCTCGAGACGTTGCTCGTGGAGCAGAACGTGACGAAGGCGGCCGCGCGCCTGAATCTGAGCCAACCAGCGGTCAGTGCCCAGCTAAACCGCCTCAGGCATGAGTTCGACGACCCACTGCTAATACCTGCACAGCGAGGAATGACACCGACCGCTAAAGCAATGGAGTTGCTCGAGCCTTTGCGCCAGGCCCTTGACCAGGTTCGAGCCACGGTTGTTTCCCATAGGAACTTCGACCCGGCTGAAGCCAAGCTAACCGTCTCTATCGCCTGTACAGATTATCTGCAGGCGGCGGTGGTCAAGCCGCTCGTCGTGGAACTCAGGATGCGGGCACCCGGAGTTCGTGTCGCGCTGCGCAATCTCGACGTGGCGCAGTTGGACGCGCAGATGGTGCGGGGTGATGTGGATCTGGCGCTCATGACGCCGCAGGCCGCTTCGCCGAGTCTTCGTACTCGACACCTGTTTAACGAGCGCTATGTGCTCATTGGCCGACGGAAACATCCGAGACTACGAAAGGGAATCACGGTCGAGGAGTTTGCTGAGATGGACCAGGTAATTGTTTCCTTGGACGGCGGTGGCTTTGTGACGCCAGTGGACAGCGCTTTGGCTGACCTCGGACACAGACGCAATGCGGTGTTATCGGCAGCCTCATTCTTGTTCGTTCCTGAGATCGTGTCTTACTCGGACTTCGTTGCCCTTGTTCCAGAACGTCTCGTACGCGACCGTGCCGACAAGCTCATGGTAATAGACTGCCCATTTCCCGTCGAAGGTTTCGCAGTGGGAATGGTGTGGCACGAGCGCAGTCACGGACACGGCGGCCAACGCTGGATTCGGGAGGCTATTGCGTCGCTGATGGCGCACACATAAATGGCTGCCCTGGCCGATGACGAAAGCGACGCGCGGCTTAGCGGATTGGGGCCTCCTCGAACGTGCGACTGAGGAGCGGGCATGCAACGCAACGACTTGGAACTGAGGTTCGGTGGCTAGCGATCTGGCTTTGGCTTCTCGATCCCCGGAATAGCGACAATCTGCTCAGCAGGAAAGTCGACTAGCAGCCGGACCCGAGCGATTTGCGCGCGCTCGGGGGCAATCAGCATGCTCAGCGGGACGGGTGGCAGGGAATAATCCGGCAGGATCACCTCGAGTCGGCTAACCACCAAGAGATCGTCGACAAGCCACCGATGGGCGGGTGCAATGCCGCGCCCGGCGACGAGGCCTCGCGCGCGGCGATCCCATGGTCGACCCGAAAACGTCCTCCGAAGGGCACCGTATGGCGCTCATCGCCAGGCCCCTGCAAAGCGAGCGTGTCACTTCCCGCCACGTTCGACATCTGAATGGCCTCGTGGGCGAGCAGATCCTGCGGGAACGCGGGGGTCCCGCGCGCCGCCAGATAGTAGCCTGGCGGGCAAATACAGGAGAACGGCGGAATCGGCTCCGACTTGATCGGTGCCGATTCCGATGAAGCCGCCCCTTGTTCCGAGATGATTGCGCCCCCGGATTCCGGGATGATCTCGCCCCCTTGAGGCTGGGGTCCTGCTGGCTGTGATTGTTGTCAGTTCATTCGTGTAACGAGTCAAGATTTCCGGCGCTGATTTCGCCGCAAGCTTTCGCCGGATAGGTCGATGCGGTGGGCGTTGTGAACGAGGCGATCGAGGATGGCATCGGCGTAGGTTGGGTTGCCGATGATCTCGTGCCAGGCTGATACCGGAAGCTGGCTGGTGATAATCGTCGAGCGGCGTCCGTAGCGATCTTCGAGGATCTCCAGGAGGTCGTGGCGTGCCTGCTCATTGAGCGGTTCCAGACCCCAGTCATCAAGGATCAAGAGCTGGACGTGGCCGAGGGTTCGCTGCAGCCTTGCATAGCGGCCGTCGCCGTGGGCAAGAGCGAGATTGGCAAACAAGCGTGGCACGCGTTGATAAAGAACTGAGCGATCGTCGCGGCAGGCCTTGTGCCCGAGTGCACAGGCTAACCAGCTTTTGCCAACGCCAGATGGCCCGCAAATCGCGAGGTTGTCGTGGGCATCAATCCAGTCGCCGCCGATCAGCTTCATGAACAGCGCACGATCGAGACCGCGGTCGCTGCGGTAATCGACATCCTCAGGCACAGCATGATGGCGAAGCTTGGCAAACCGCAGCCGGGCGGCAAGCTTGCGATCGTGGCGCGAACTCCATTCTCGCTCCAGCAGTAGCCCGAGCCATTCGGCATGGGAGAGTTGTTCGCTCTCACCGTTGGTCAGCAGTTCGTTGAACGCCTTGGCCATGCCAGTCAGGCCCATGGCATTCAATTTATCAAGGGTAGGATGTGCAAGCATATGTCGTCTCCTCAGTGGTAATAGCGGGGACCGCGGATGTTGGAGTGGTTGATCGGCTCGGGTGATGATGCGCCTGATGACGCCGACGGTCGGTCAAGGTGATTGTCGAGAATGGAACGCACCGAGCCATAGGTTCGAGCGCCGATTTCCAATGCCCGGCCGCAGGCTGCATTGACCCTCTCGCGCTCAAACGCTTTGACGAGGCGGATAATGCCCAGACAGGCTCTGTAGCCCTGTTCGGGATGCGGTCGATCGGCAAGAATACGCTCGCAGAGCAATGCAACGTCTGAGCCGATCGCGGAGGCTTCGCGGCTGATACGTTCGATCGTCCAGTCGGCAAAGCGGCGATGCGATGACGGCATGTGCTCGGGCGTTGTCGTGTGCTTGCCATTGCCACTCGAACGCCTGTGGGCGGCAATCCGCTCACCTTTGTGGAAGATCTCGATGGTATTGGCGGTGATGCGGGCCTCGACCTGCTCACGCGCAAAGCGGTAGGGCACCGAGTAATAGTGCTTGTCGATATCGACATGATAATCGAGACCGGCCCTGCGTATCTTCCATTCCGCAAAGACGTATCGTTCCACAGGCAGCGGACGCAGGGCGGGATAATCCAGCTCTTCGAACAATTGCCGTCGCGTGCGCCCGACGCGACGCAGGACGCGCCTGTCGTTGAGATCAGCGAGCAATTCAGCAATCGCCGCATTCACGTCGGCAAGGCTGTAAAAGACGCGGTGGCGTAGTCGACCCAGCAGCCAGCGCTCGACAATGCGAACCGCGGCTTCGACCTTCGCCTTCTTTCAAGTCCAGGACTGCAGCTCGTGCAACTAGCCAAGCGCGCATAGAGTTTGAAGTAACGCACCCCTTTCATCCCTGGCGTGGCCAGCGTTTCGTTCTGGCGACGCGCAAGCAGAATTGGGGCGAAGACCGCGTCATGTTCTATGACGTTCAAGGACGACTGCGTTCGCTGCCGGCCTCGTGGACGGATGTCGATGAGATCGACGCATTCCGCCAGATAGCCGCAGGTCGGTCCTTCTCGCGCCCAGACGATCTGTCGGCGCTGGCGTCATTGATTGCTCACATCAAGGACCACCATGGAGATTGAAGATGCGTCAAGTAAATTACGCCGCAAATGTCAAGGTAATTATGCCGCGACTACGATGTTTGCGACGGCTTCCTTATGTGAAGTATCATTATAATGCAAGCGCTTTGGCTAATAGCTCGATATAATTCAATTGACACTAAAGTCGGCAGCGGCATATTTTACGTTACATGCAGGAGGCGCCTATGACCAAAGAAAGCAAGCCCGATCGCCTGCGCCAGATGGGCGCTCTCAACCCCAGACCCGAGGGCGTCCACGCGTCCTGGTTCCGGGAAGCAGGTTTCTTTGATCCGCTCGATCTCGTGCAAGTGAAGTACGAGATGCTTCGTCACGCCCGCCAAGACGGCACTAACAAAGCCGATGCGGCCGCGCTTTTCGGGCTGTCCCGGCAGACCTATTATCAAGCGGAGGCCGCGTTCGAGCGCGATGGCATTGCCGGCCTCTTGCCGCGCACCCGCGGGCCGAAGTCAGCCCACAAGCTTACTGGCGAGGTCATGCGTCTCGTCGAGGAGCATCTCGATGCGAACGGCCAACTGCAGGCCCGTTCGCTGGCGGAACTGGTGCATTCGAGACTGGGCATCAGCGTCCATCCTCGCAGTATCGAACGCGCGGTGGCGCGTAAAAAAAAACGATGACGGGCGGACGCACGCAATCACCATGCCGGCGAACGGCAAGGAGATTTACGAAGCGCTCCGCGCCGATGTTGTTTGCGGCACGGCTTGCGCAAGGCGGATGGGCGCCATCGTCTTTCACGGACTATGGCGCGGCCTGGCCGTGCTGATCACGCCAGAGCAGTCCACGATAGCGCGACAGCAGTCGGCGCCTCGGTCCACGACAACTTCAGTGGTCGCGCACGATCGCCAGCTCGTGCACATGCTCGCCAATATGGTGCTGGCAGCAGAGACAGGAGGAAGCCATGTCTACTGATAACGCCATGAAGATTAGTGCCGATCACCTGCGGCGCGATGCATTTCTCTACGTCCGCCAGTCCTCCCTTCGTCAGGTGTTCGAGAACACCGAGAGCACGAAGCGACAATATGCATTGCGGGACAGGGCGGTGGCGCTGGGTTGGCCGATTGAGCGCGTCCACGTCATCGACAACGACCTCGGCCTTTCCGGTGCACAGTCGCAGGACCGCGACGGATTTCAGCGCTTGGTGAGCGAGGTCGCGATGGGGCACGCAGGGATCGTGCTGGGACTGGAAGTATCTCGCCTGGCTCGCAACAATGCTGACTGGCATCGCCTTCTTGAGTTGGCCGCCATGTCGCGCACGCTCATCATGGATGAAGATGGCGTCTACGACGCGGCGTCCTTCAACGATCGTATGTTGCTCGGATTGAAGGGCACGATGAGTGAGGCCGAACTGCACATCCTGAAGTCTCGACTGCAAGGTGGCATTCTTAATAAGGCGCGTCGTGGGGAGCTCGAGTTACCGTTGCCGATCGGATTCGTTTACACGCCTGATACGCGCGTGGTGCTCGATCCGGATCGCCAGATCCAGGACACGGTGCGCATGCTGTTCGATACCTTCCGGGAGGCGGGCTCAGCTTGTGCGGTCGTGCGCCGCCTGCGTAGCGAGAAGATCCTGTTTCCTCGGCGCATTCGGCGCGGTCTCGGCAAGGGTGATGTCCTTTGGAGCGAGATAGACCACTCCCGTCTGCTTCAGATTTTGCACAATCCCCGATACGCTGGCGCTTTCGCGTACGGACGCACACGCACTGTCTACAATGCCAAGCTGAAGTCCGTACAGCAGAAGATGCCGAGGTCCGACTGGCAGGTGCTCATCCCTCAGGCCCACGAAGGCTATATCTCATGGGATGAGTTCGAGCGTAATCAATCAAGCCTGGAACAAAATGCAGTCGGTTTTTCTCCGGGCCTGCGGGGTCGTATGCCTCGCCAGGGCAGCGGCTTGTTGCAAGGTCGAGTTTTGTGCGGTCGATGCGGCGCCCGCATGCGGGTCCATTATGAACAGTTCGAGGACAAGCTTCGTCCCTATTACGTCTGCAACGAGGCCGTCGTTCGTCACGCTGGAAAGACCTGCCAATGGGCAAGAGGACCTGCGATCGATGAAGCGGTCAGCGCGTTGCTGCTTGAAGCAATGGCACCGACGGCGATAGAAGTCGCGCTGGCGGTACAGCAGGAGATCTCACAACGTGTCGAGCAAGCCGCCTCGCTGCGCGACAAGCAGCTACAGCGCGCCCGGTATGAGGCTGAACTCGCACGTCGCCGCTATCTGAAGGTCGATCCCGACAACCGCTTGGTTGTCGACGCACTCGAAGCGGACTGGAATGGCAAACTACGCGACCTCGATGCGCTTCAGCGCGAACATGAGCGTCAAAACGAGACAGACCAGTTATTGTTGAATGGCCCTACGCAGGAACGGATTCGGGCGCTGGCCGCCGATTTTCCTCGCATCTGGAACCACGAACATACAAGCGCTGTCGAGCGCAAACGCATGCTTGGTCTCCTCATCGAAGACGTGACGCTGCTGGTCGACGAGCAGATCAACATGCACATACGCTGGCGCGGAGGGCGCACGCAAAGCCTGGCAGTCGCTCGTCCCCGGCCCATGGCAGTGATCCGCAAGACCCCGGAAGCGGTCGTAGCGTTGATCAACGAACTGCTGGAGACCGACAACGACCAGCAGATTGCCAGTCGTCTCAATACGCTCGGGCATCGTAACTGGCGCGGTGAGCCTTTTACGCTGAAGAAGGTCATGCTCGTTCGTCGAGCCTATGGGCTGAAGACCCGGTTCGAACGGTTGCGCGAGAGCGGCATGCTTACCGGCGAGGAAGTCGCCCGCCAGCTTGGCGTCAGCACCACAACCGTCCACCAACTCGGACGCGATGGCGTTCTCAAGCGCCACCGCTACGCTACCAACCATCGTTACCTGTATGAGCCTCCAGGCAACGTCAGACTCGCAAAAGGCGTCGGCGGTCGCTATGGTAGCCGCCAACCCCGGTTGATTGGCGCTCAACAAATCCAACAAGGTGCATCGTGATGTCCGCTCCTTGTCGCGCGGGCGGCGCGGTCGTGCCGGAAGAACAGCGCTTCCGTAATGAGCCGCCATCCCGGCATAGGTGCGATTGACCTGCGGATCAAAATGGCAGGCCTTGATGACGGCGACCTTGGCGTTGTCGGGAACCAGCAACGCCGGTGCGCCACCGAACGCCTCAAGCGCAAGCAGGTGACATTCGATCCAGTCGGGCAACGTTTCGCTCCAGCGAGCATGTGCAAATGAAAGGCTCGATGCGCCGAGCACTGCGACGAACAGGTGGGCTTGCCGCGTCTTTCCCGACAATCTGTCGACGACCACCGTGACCGTGTCGCCGGCATAATCGACGAACAGCTTTTCGCCGGCCGCATGGTTTTGGCGCGTTGTCACCGGCAGCTTCAGCGCCCAGCCGCGATACAAATCACAGTAACGGCTGTAGCGATATCCCTCGGGATGAAGGCCGATATACTCGTCCCAGAGGATCTGCAGCGTCACATGCTTGCGCTTCAGTTCCCGGTGAACAAGAGCCCAATCCGGCTCAGCGCTGCGGCGATGACCGGTCTTCGTGCCGGCAGCCTTGTAGAGAGCCGCTTCCAACATCGCATCGCTGACGTCCTCGCCCAACGGCCAGGAAAGCCCAGCAATGTCCACACGGCGCAGCGTCTCACGCACCGTCGACGGCGCCGCACCAACGCGCACCGCAATCGACTTGTGGCCAAGGCCTTCCTCAAATCTGTATCTCAGTATCTCGCGGACACGCCGCATCTTCAGTCTCTCCGCTGGCATCGCGTTCCTTCCTCTCAGGCAACTGAAAGGACGAACGTCTCACCAGCAGAACACCCCGACAAACACCCCAATCAGAGGGCGGCATCATCTCGGAACAAGGGGGCGGTTAATTCTCGGAATTGGGGGGCGGCATTATTTCGGAATGCGGGGGCGGATTGCCTCGGAATCTGCATGATCGGCGATAAGTGGACAACATCATCGATCCAATAGAATGCCTGCACGAGTCTCTCAACGAGACGCAGTGCCATCCAGATCTTTGGTGTCATCAGCGAACTCGCGCTCGGCGGCCCACGTCAGCAGCGCGTCGAGCGCCGGACACAGCGCCTGTCCCCAGGCCGTAAGACCATATTCGACCTTCGGCGGCACCTGGTGATGCACGATACGGCGAACAATGCCGTCCTTCTCCATCTGTCGAAGCTGCTGGATCAGCATCTTCTGCGAGATGGCCGGAATGGCGCGTTCCAGATCCGAAAACCTCAGCAGCTTGCCGCCGAACAAGTGGAAGAGGATCACGAGCTTCCAGCGGCCTTCGAGAATCTTGAGCGCCTGTTCGACCCCATGGGCTGCCGAGGTTGGTGTTAGGCCATCGCCCTTACTTTCTGGTAAGTACCCTACTTTTTCGTGCGTTCTTGTCATTTGGGAAGCTTAAACCCAATCTTCTGAGGGATCAATTCGCATCGCCCAGGGCGATCTGGTCATTCCGAGAAGGAGAACAATCATGTCTATCGACCTAGCAAAACCGATCGCCGACTATTTCACCGCGGACGCGGACAAAGCTGATCGTGAGGCCGTCGCACGGTGTTTCACTGAAGATGCCGTCGTGAAAGACGAAGGCCAGGTCTACATCGGCCGCGTTACCGTCAAGCAGTGGAAGGAGAATTCCACGACGAAGTATCAATATACGAGCGAGCCGTTCGCATCCGAAGACAAGGATGGAAAGACCGTCATCGCCAGCCACTTGGTCGGAAACTTCCCCGGAAGCCCAGTTGATCTCCGCTATTTTTTCGAGCTTGACGGCGACAAGATCGCATCGCTGGAGATCATCCCATGAGCTTCAGCCTAGAACTTGAAGGTCGTCGGGCGCTGGTAACGGGCGGCACAAAGGGCCTCGGCGAAGCGGTGGTGTCGGTGCTTCTCGACGCTGGTGTCAGGGTCCTGACGACCGCGCGTTCGATCCCCGAAACCTCGTCCGATGGCGTCCATTTCGTGGCCGCTGACCTTTCGACGGCCGATGGATGCTCTGCTGTTGCGAAGGCGGTCACGGAGCAACTTGGCGGGATCGATATCATCGTCAACGTGCTCGGCGGGTCGAGCGCGCCAGGCGGCGGTTTCGCTGCGCTCGATGACTATCAATGGTCAAAGGCGTTGGATCAGAATCTGATGGCGGCCGTTCGGATCGATCGCGCGCTGTTGCCATCGATGATCGAACGGGGATCGGGCGTTATTATTCACGTCACCTCAATCCAGCGCGAACTGCCGCTACCGGAATCCACGACCGCCTATGCGGCCGCAAAGGCGGCGCTTTCGACCTACAGCAAGAGTTTGTCGAAAGAGGTCACGCCCAAGGGCATCCGTGTGGTGCGTGTGTCACCGGGCTGGATCGAGACTGAGGCGGCGGTGAACTTGGCGAAACGGCTCGCGGAGCACGAGGGCACGGACTATGAAGGCGGCAAGCAGATCATCATGAAATCGCTTGGCGGCATCCCTCTTGGACGTCCGGCAAAGCCGAAAGAGGTGGCGGATTTGATCGCGTTCCTCGTGTCAGATCGCGCCGGTTCAATAACGGGCACCGAATATGTCGTTGACGGTGGAACGGTCCCGACTGTCTGAGCCTGATCGGCGACAGATTGAGACCATCAATCTTCTCGCAGCGAGCCATCGTCATCGCCGCGGAGCGATCCGAAGACATCGTCCGGGATTTCCCGGAGGAAGCTTCGACCGTCAGGCCCACCCCAACCTTCGCGACTTTGCGGCCTTCAAATATTCGGTCGCGCGCTGCTCGAAGAAGTTAGCGCGCGTGACCAGTTCTTGGCGTCGATCACACGGTCGTAGATCGACTACTGCTCCTTCTTGAACAAATCCTGGAAGATGAGCTGGCCCCAAGTGCGGCCGCGTGCGTGCACCAGCGCGCCACCCTCGTTGAGCTTTCCCAGCTTGACGGGTGCGAACCCGAGTTGTTTGGCCAAGGCCGCCACGGGAGCGATCGCGTCCTCGTCGTCGCTCGACAGAAAGACGACCCGGTGCCCGCCCTCGACGATCGGATCGGCAGCCAGGCTGGCCGCAACCAGGTGATTGAAACCTTTCACGAGCTTGGCGCCGGTGAACGCCTTCGCGACGAAGGCGGAGGACGGGAGGCCGTCCAGCTCTTCAAGGAGAACTCCAAACGCGTTCGTCGCGTCGATGACTGTCTTGCCTTCCCAGCTCGGCAGGGCCTTCGCAAGCTCACGATGCTCCCCGAACGGGACCGCCAAGATGATCGTGTCGGCCTCGACTGCGTCCCGCAGCGACTTGGCGACGACCCTGGGTCCAATCGCCCGAGCCTGCGGCGCCAACGCCTCGGGCGGCCGGCGGCTCGCGACGGTCACGTCGATGTTTTTACGGGCGAAGGCGTGGGCGAGAGCCTGGCCTACCGCACCGAATCCTACAATCGCATAGCTCATAATACTTCTCCGATCCGTGTTGATATTGATTCCCCGGCCCTCAACGGCGCTGGGTTATCCGTTTCGCTGCATGGCGACCTTCGCGAGATCTTCGGACCACCACCCCAAGCGATGCGCGTCATCGGTTCGAATTCCTGAATTGACGCGTAGACGTCCTGCCGTGAACGACTTCCGCGCGGCCGGACGGTCAGCCGCTTCCCGCGATCCGGCGCGATTCAGATGGCCGAGGTGCCGCCGTCGACATACAATTCCACCCCATTCACGAAGCTCGAATCGTCTGAAGCAAGAAACAGCGCGACCGTCGCAATTTCCTCAGGACCACCCATCTTTCCCCGCGGGACCAGGGATTCGAAATACCGCTTCGTCTCCTCGTCGAAGAGTTGCTCCTGAATGGGTGTGGCGATCTGCCCCGGGCTCAGCACGTTCACCCGGATTTTCCTGCCCTTCAGTTCGTTGAGCCACCCGCGTGCGAATGCGAGCAACGTCGCCTTGCTCGCCGCATACACGCTGAAACCAGGAAACCCTTTGATCGAAGCAATTGACCCGGTCATGAAGATCGATCCACCATCGTTGAACAGCGGCAACGCCTTCTGAACCGTAAACAGCGTGCCGCGCGCATTCAGGCCGAAGGCCGCATCGAAGTGCTGCTCGGTAATCTCGCCCAGGGGGACGGCTTCGCCCATGCCGGCGCTCGCGTACAGGATGTCGATCTTGCCCTTTTCCCGGTTGACTGTATCGAACAGGCGGTCGAGGTCGTCGAGATTGGACGCGTCGCCGCGCACGCCGGTCACGTTCCGGCCGATCAGCTTGACGGCCTCATCGAGCGGCTCCTGTCTCCGGCCCGTGATGAAAACATAGGCGCCTTCTTCAACGAACCGCTTGGCGCTCGCCAGCGCCATGCCGCTCGATCCACCCGTGATGACAGCAACCTTACCCTCAAGCTTTCCCATGACTTCTCCTTTCGTCGTATCGGACAGCGTCTGCCTCCGAGAACTTCGAAATGGGTCCGCGGGCGTCAGTTGTTGAGTGCGGAAGCGCGCACATCGGTGGTGCGAAATCGATCCGGCTGGACGACTGACGCCAGCCGCGACGATCGGTGTCCGCCGTTCGGAATTGGGCAGCACTCGTCGACATAGGCTATGATGACCGCCAGTACTGCTGTTCGATGTGTTAGATACGGGCTTTGGAAGGCGCACCGCACGGTGCGGGATTGCACCATGATCGACTGGGATGACGTTCGCTACTTTCTTGCCGTCGCGCGCGGGGGCTCGGTCCGAGCCGCCGCCGAGGGCCTCGGGGTGTATCACTCGACCGTGCTGCGACGCATCGCACAGCTCGAGGAACGCCTCGGGGCGCAGATGTTCGAAAAGCTGCCTTCGGGGTACCGCCTGACGGCTGCGGGCGAGGAGGTCCTCGAGCTCGCGAACCAGATGGAAGCGTCGTCGCACCAGCTGGAGACGCGCGTCTTCGGGCGCGACCAGAGCGTGCGCGGGCTTCTGCGGGTGACGTTGGCTCCGCCCCTCGCGACACACCTGCTCATGCCGGACTTCGCCGATTTCGCGCGTCTGCATCCGGACATCGAGATGGAAATCTTGTCGTCCGGCGAGCTGGCAAATCTGACCAACCGAGAGGCCGACGTGGCGATCCGCGTCGTCTACGACCGCAAAACCCTGCCGCTCAATCTTCACGGCCTGAAGGGACCGGAGCTGTTCGGCGGCGTCTACATGTCCTGCGATCGACTAGCCGCATGGCGTGTGGGCGCGCCTGATCCCATCCGGTGGATCGTCATAAGCATTCATGGAATTCCGGATTGGGCCAGCGAGGGTGACGTTCGCACCACGGGGGTTCCATTCAGGACCACGGACGCCGAGGCGCAGATCGTTGCTGTACGGCAAGGGCTCGGGATCACGACACTGCCGTGCTTCTTCGGAGATGCCGACCCCCTACTGGTGAGGGTGCCGGGCACCGACCTGCACATGTACGGAACGCTCTGGCTTCTCACACAGGGGGAGACACGCAAGACGAAGCGCGTGCGGCTCTTCACGGAGTTCGTATCCCGCAGGCTCGCCGCGTACGGTCCGCTTCTCGCGGGGCTGTCCATATCGCGCGACTGACGCCCGGCAGGTCGCCGGCGACGCTTGCCGTGATCCGGTCGGAAGCCGAGCTGCGATCGCTTGAAGCGGCGTCGTTCAATCTGCGAATATTGCGCCGTATCGCAACCGGCGCGAGAGCCACACTACTGACGGCGACGGACTTCACCATCGCTGACGGTCTTTTTGGCAGGCTGGAGACGCCGCTTCTGCGGAGAACTCCGAGGAAAATAGACCAACCGATATCGATCGTCTTTGAAACCGAGCAAATCGCGGATCGCCGAAATTCTCCTTTGAATTCAAGAGCCAGAATTTCTGACGGATCCGGGATACGGTTCTTCGTCGTCAGCGGAAAGATTTTCCTCGATGGATGGCATAGCGGGTCTGCTATGTGACGCGACGGTACTTTTTATCGCCAACGGCGAAGCGATGGCCGGTCAAAAATTCTATCCCAAGGGTCAATAGGCTCTGATAGTCGGCGACACCTCAAAAATAGTTTTTCGGCCATTTTCCCTTTAAAATCATAAGCCTAACTTTTTGACGGCCTCGGTGTCGGGTCTTTCTCGACGCCACGAAATATTTGCAAGCAATTTCAATTGGTTATAAGCCGTTTAACCATCGAGTGGCAACGATTACCGGTCGCAATCGCCTTATGCGACCTCCAAACCCTATCATAAATCGAGGGATTGCTGCGCCGGTTTCGGCGGCGCCAGGCTGACGCCCTCGAGTTCGAGCATCTTCTGCTTGGACGACGAACCTCCCGGTGCGGAAAAGCCGCCGATCTTGTTTCCGGCCGCAAGAACACGATGGCAAGGGATGATCAACGCCACCGGATTTTTCGCCATCGCCTGGCCGACATCGCGCGCCGCCTCCGGCCCCGCGCCGAGTTGCTTTGCGAGTGCGCCATAGGTGGTCGTGTGACCCCAGCCGACCTGCCGGGCGGCATCGTAGATCTGTTTGAAGAAGGCGTCCTGGCCAGTGAGGTCAAGCTTGATGGCCGAGAAATCCGTCGGCTCTCCGTGGAAATAGCGCTTTACCGCCGCCACCGCCTCGGTGACTGCAGGAGGTGGCGCTGTGGGTTCGGCGCCTGGGATGCGACGCAGGAGAAGGCGCTCCGTCGCCTCGGCGCTCGACGTCGGCAATTGGAAACGCGTGACGCCGACATCGCTCCAGGCAAGACCGCAAAAGCCGGCGGCGGTTTCGAAGATCAGATAGTGGTGCGTTGCCTGTTTCATGGTCACTGCCTCCATGCTGGATCACCCTGAAAATCGTGTAGCCGAGCGCTGAATTCAACCCGTTTCTTGCGCGGCACCAAACGCCATGCCGCGAATCATGATTCAATGCTCTTTTTCTTTTCTTCATTTCAAGATCAGGTATTACGATCCCTGCATTCCCTGGAGAACGAAAGGCGGGCAGATGCCCCGGTAGCTGGTCATGCACGAACAGAGCCGACAGGCATCCTTCGACTTCCCCGAAAATCAGCCCGCGCGCATCACGCTTCGACAATGAGAAACGTTTCTTTGCGATTTTGCCGGACGGGCAATCGCTCAGTGAATCCCTGGAGGCCCAAAGGCGGCTCCAGCTGGCTCACCTTCCCTTCGCATCACCGCATCCAACCGAGCTTCTGCATGTCTCGCTAACGTGGACTAGAGCACGCGGATTTCAGATGCGGTGATCTTCGCAGCCGTCGGGCCGCCAGTGCCATCGACGCCTGCCAGTTCGAACTGTCATTTGATCATGTCGCGACCTTCAGGACGTCTCCACGAAACGCCATCGTCCCCAGCGGCAACGGTGACCGCGAGCTGCTGCGGTAACTGCATGTGCAGATCGGCATCGAGATGCACAATCTCGGCGAAGACGCCAGAATAACTCGCAACCTTCATCCTCATGCCACACTACTCTACGACAGCGACGAGATGCCGCGCGTCGCTCTGCTGAGACCCGTGGTCGTCGCCGCGCGAATTCGTACTGCTCCGCAATCGTCCGCGCGAACGTGGCTACGAGTATGTCGATCGTTGGCCGCTGCAGGTGCGAGGATAACGACTTGCCGAGGGCTATGAGAGTCGCTTAAAGCTCCTGCGACGACGGCATGACGGGGAGAGCGATATGAATACGTCCGAAATCATCATTGCGGGCGACACGGCGGGTATCGAATGGCGGCTTCCCGTTCTTCGCTTCAAGGGCAGCGATCCCGCGGCGCCGAAGGTTTATATTCAGGCAGCCCTGCACGCCGACGAACTGCCTGGCACCGCTTTGGTGCATTATCTGTGCGAAAGTTTGCGCCAGTCCGAAAGTGCCGGCCAGATCAAGAGCGACATTATCGTCGTCCCGCATGCCAACCCGATCGGTGCGGCCCAGTCTCATTTCGGCGAACTTCAGGGCCGCTTCGATCTTGGATCGCGCACCAACTTCAATCGGGAATTTCCGCTGATTTCGGTGAAGGATCGCGACGGGCTTCTTGAGAAGCTCGAGCGTCTTGCGGCAGTCGACAAACTGAAACGCCAGTTGCTGCACATGGCGCTTGGATGCGATCTGGTGATCGATCTGCATTGCGATGATGAGTCGCTGCAATATGCTTATATCGATGAGGCTTTCTGGCCGGAGGCGGCCGATCTCGCATCGGCGATGGAGATGGAGGCGGTTCTTCTATCGGATGGCGAGAGTTCGGCGTTTGAAGAAGCCGTCGGTTTTGCCTGGAAGTACGAGACGCCGGAGAAGCGATCGCGCCTGCCCGGCAAGCTGTCTGTGACCGTCGAGCTTCGCGGCCGCCGCGATGTCTATCCCGGGATGGCGATGAAGGATGCCGAGGGGCTTTGGACGTTTCTGGCAAGCCGCGGCGCCATCGACGCCGCTGTTTCACTGCCCGCCTTCGAAGGACCAGCGGTACCGCTCGACAATATCGAGATGGTCCGTGCGCCGGAGGCCGGTACGGTTCTGTTCCACCGCAACATCGGCGAGCAGGTTGTCGAAGGCGACATTCTTGCCACGTTGATCACCCGGCCCGGTATGGCTGATGGCAGCATCGAGATTCGGGCGCCGCAGGCCGGGCTGATCGTTACGCGCAGTTCCGAACGGCTCGTTCGCCGCCGCGCCGACCTGATGAAGATTGCTTGCAAGACCGCCAGCAAGGCGATGCGCAAACCCGGAACGCTGGAGGACTAAGTGACCGTCACGATCTACGGCATCAAGAACTGCGACACGATGAAGAAGGCGCGCAACTGGCTGGAGGAGCACGATATCGCCTACCAGTTTCACGACTACAAGGCAGTCGGAATCGATCGCGCGCATCTGCAAGCATGGACGAAGGACGCAGGCTGGGAGACCGTGCTCAACCGCGCAGGCACGACCTTTCGCAAGCTGCCGGAGGCCGACCGCGACAATCTCGACGAGGGCAAGGCGATCGCGTTGATGCTGGCGCAGCCGTCAATGATCAAGCGTCCCGTTATCGAGGCGCACGGCAGGCTGCTGATCGGCTTCAAGCCCGAGATCTACGGCAGCTTCTTCGAGGCGTGATCGATGTCCAAAACGACGCGCGCCACACAAGTCCTCAGCAAGGCAGGGGTTACCTTTACGGTTCACACCTATGACTACGACCCGAATGCAGAGCGTGTCGGCCTGCAGGCTGCCGAGGCGCTTGGCGAGGAGCCGCATCGCGTGTTGAAGACGCTAATGGCGGAGGTCGACGGCAAGGCAGTCTGCGTTGTCGTTCCCTCCAATCGCGAGGTCAGTATGAAGAAGGTGGCAAACGTCTTCGGCGGCAAGTCCGCCAACATGATGAAGCCCGCCGATGCCGAGCGCCTGACAGGCTACCACGTCGGCGGCATCAGCCCTTTCGGGCAGCGGAAGTTCGTCCCGACCGCGATCGAAGAGGCGGCACTTGTCGAAACGCAGGTCTACATCAATGGCGGACAGCGCGGGCTGCAGGTTCGGCTCGATCCGAAGGACGCGTTGAGGACGCTGAAGGCCTCGGCCGCACCTCTCATCGCCTGAACTCAGCTGAAGCGTGCCAGCAGAGACGCAAGCGCGACGGCATCGGCCTCGCTCAACTTCGAACCGAGATTGTCTTCGATGGCCTTGGCATAGACCTGCCACATGCGCTTCTGCAGCGCGCGGCCGCTTTCGGTGACAACCACCCACCGCCCGCGCCCATCCTGATCGAAGGTTTCGCGCTGGACCAGGCCTTCTTTCTCAAGGCGATCGATCAGGCGCGAGAGATTGTACTGGGCAAGCAGCGTGCGCTCTTCGATCTCGAACGGTCGCAATCTGCCTTGCGGCGACCGCACCAATTCCCAGAGCACATCGTACCAACCAAGCGAGGGCAATCCGGCCGACTTGAGATCCGCTTCGATCCGGCCGAGCAGCCGTTGCTGCGCACGCATAAGCCTGATCCAGGCATTGATCGCGGCGTCCGACGGACTCACTTTATCTCGTTCTTCATGCATAGATGCATTTACATTTATCTTGAACTGCGACGCAAGAAACATTACATGCACTTACATCTACAATGGAGACTGCGCCATGGATCCTTTGCGCACCGAACCGTCCGGTTCCGTTCTTTTGCTTGTCAGCCATCATCTCTGCCCTTACGTACAGCGCGCCGCGATCGCGCTTGCGGAGAAGGGAGTCCCCTTCGAGCGGATCAACATCGATCTCGCAGACAAGCCCGACTGGTTTCTCGAGATTTCGCCGCTCGGCAAGGTGCCTCTGCTTTGCGTTCGCAACAGCGACGGCAGCCAAGAGATACTCTTCGAGAGCAGCGTGATTTGCGAATATCTGGAAGAGACCCAAGACGGGCCTCGCCTTCACCTGGCGGATGCCATCACTCGCGCCCGCCACCGCGGCTGGATGGAGTTCGGCTCTTCGATCCTGTCCGATCTCTGGGTCTATGAGACGACACAGGATCGAGCGCAGCTCGAGGCCAAACGGAAAGTCGTCGCGTCGAAATTCGCGACCATTGAAGCGGAACTGAACAGCGGCCCCTATTTCGCGGGCGCCAGCTTCAGTCTGGTCGATGCCGTATTTGCGCCGATTTTCCGCTACTTCGACGTGTTCGACACAATCGGTGACAGCGGTATTTTCGCCGGCCTATCACGCGTACAGGCCTGGCGAGCAGCACTCTCCGACCGGCCGAGCGTCAAGGTCGCGGTTGCGCCTGACTACGCTGACCGGCTGATGGCCTTTCTGAAACGTCACGACGCGGCCCTGCTGCAGCAACCATCCGGGTCGGCGGCCTAGTCCCAACAAAACCGATGGCGGCAACGAGCAACCATCGGCTGACAAGGGAGCTTCAATTTCGCCGCAAAGGGGTCTAAGTCTACCGGTCAGTCCGTTTCGTTCGAGGAGTGACCGATCATGAATTTTATGCCCCAAAGCCAGACCTCCGTGGATCCGGCAAAGCTTGAGAAGCTTGCGGAAGTGGCCATCAAGGTCGGCCTGCAGCTGCAGACGGGTCAGGATCTGGTAATCACAGCTCCTGTGGTCGCCCTCCCCCTTGTCCGTCTGATCACGAAGCATGCCTATATGGCGGGCGCTGGCCTGGTGACGGTATTCTATTCCGACGAGGAAGTGACACTCGCACGCTATCGGTACGGCAACGACCAGAGCTTCGACCGCGCCTCCGACTGGCTTTACGATGGTATGGCGAAGGCCTATGCCAAGGGTGCCGCCCGCCTTGCCGTTTCCGGCGACAACCCGATGCTGCTGTCTGAGCAGGATCCCGCCAAGGTGGGCCGTGCCAACCGGGCGAACTCTGCCGCCTACAAGCCCGCGCTGGAAAAGATCTCGAATTTCGACATCAACTGGAACATCGTATCCTATCCCAACCCGTCCTGGGCAGCGCTCGTCTTTCCCGACGATCCGGAGGCGATTGCGGTCGCCAAGCTCGCCAAGGCGATCTTCGCCGCATCGCGCGTCGACGTCGAAGACCCGATCGCCGCGTGGGCCGAGCACAACGCCAACCTTGCCAAACGCTCAAGCTGGCTGAATGGTGCACGCTTCGCCTCGCTGCATTTCACAGGTCCCGGCACCGATTTGACGGTCGGCCTCGCTGACGGTCACGAGTGGCATGGCGGCTCGTCTGTTGCCAAGAACGGCATTACCTGCAATCCGAATATCCCGACCGAGGAAGTCTTCACGACGCCGCATGCGCTGCGCGTCGAGGGCCACGTCTCGAGCACCAAGCCGTTGTCGCATCAGGGCACGCTGATCGACAATATCCAGGTCCGCTTTGAAGGCGGCCGAATCGTCGAGGCGAAGGCCTCGCGCGGCGAGGAAGTGCTGAACAAGGTGCTGGACACCGACGAGGGTGCGCGCCGGCTCGGCGAGGTGGCACTGGTGCCGCATTCGTCGCCGATCTCGGCCAGCGGCATTCTCTTCTACAACACGCTGTTCGACGAAAACGCCTCGTGCCACATCGCGCTCGGCCAGTGCTACTCGAAGTGCTTCATCGATGGCGCCAGCCTGACACAGGAACAGATTAAGGCTCAAGGAGGCAACTCGAGCCTGATCCACATCGACTGGATGATCGGCTCGGGCCAAGTCGATATCGACGGCATTAAGCCGGACGGCTCGCGCGCTCCGGTGATGCGTCAGGGCGAATGGGCCTGACGGACATCGTACGCTGACTGAGCCAGACGCTTGCGAGCACCATTGCAAAGCCGAAAAGCTGCGCGGGCGTCAGGCTTTGTCCGAGACCCAGCCAACCGAGAAGGGTGGCGGTGACCGGGCTTAGGAAACCCAGTGGGGCCGCAGCGGAGGGCTCAATGCGCGCGAGCCCCCGGAACCACAGCAGATAGGTAAACGCCGCGCCGATCAGGCCGAGATAGGCTATGCCGAGGATATTGGCCGCAGTTGGCGCCGGGAACGCGGGTTCGAAGAGAAATGCGACGGGCGCGAGCAGGATACCGCCGGCCGTCAGCTGCCATGCAGTAAAAGCAAGGTTCGAAACGGGCGTCACCCAACGCCTCGTCAGCACCGTGCCGAAGGCCATCGAGACCGCGCCGGCGAGACCGGCAGCAACGCCAATCGGATCCAGCGCCGCATTCGGCGTGAGGACCAATAGCGCGACACCCATCATCCCAAAGAGCCCAGCACTAACGGCAAGAGCCTGGATCGGCCTGGCGAGGAAGAGGCGCGACAGCAGGATGACGACAAGCGGCTGAATGGCGCCAACGGTCGCGGCGACACCGCCCGGCAACCGATAGGCCGACACAAACAACATCGCCCAGAAGAACGAGAAATTGAGGCCGCCAAGCACGAAGGCGCGGAACCACCAGACGCCCTGCGGCAGTTTCCGCACGATCGCAAGTAGCAGCAGCCCGGCCGGGAAAGCACGCAGGAAAGCCACCGTCAGCGGATATCCGTGCGGAAGAAAGGATGTGGTCACGAAATATGTGCTGCCCCAGATAGTCGGAGCCAACGCAGTGATCAGCACATCGGACAGAGGCGCAGGATATTTCTGCATCTCAAGAATCTCTATATCAAGATAAATAGAGCTTATCATCATTTATCTTGACGTCAAGATACACGATGATAACAGTTCCTCAGGAGAACGAGCTGCCGGATGGATCGCGTCGACAAGATACTTGCGCAATGGCGCAAGGAGCGTCCCGACCTCGACACAGAGGCGATGGGCATCATGGGCCGGTTGAAACGGCTGACGACGCATCTCGCCCGCGAGGTCGAGCAGGTGTTGCAGCGGCACGGGCTTTCCTCCTCCGCCTTCGACGTGCTTGCGACCCTCAGACGCTCGGGCGTGCCCTATCGGCTCTCGCCCGGCGATCTGCTGTCGATGACGATGGTCAGTTCCGGTACGATGACGAACCGGATCGACCAGTTGGAGAAGGCGGGCCTGGTCGAACGCGTCCTCAATCCTGACGATCGGCGAAGTGTGCTCATCGCCCTGACCGAGGTCGGGCTTGTTGCGGTGGAGGGCGCCGCCGGCGCCCACGTGGCCAATCAGCAACGTTTGATGCAGGCCTTCAGCGCCGAGGAAAAAGCCGAACTCGACGCGCTGCTGCGCAAGTTTCTAGCGACCTTCGAATAGCTGAAGAATATGTCCCACGCGCACGCCGGCCGATGGTTCGGGCTGCGCGACGCCTCGTTAGATGTCCAGGTCGACCCAGATTGCAGCATGGTCCGATGCCGCGTGTTTCAGCTGCGGATAGGTGTCCCAGCGCTTCGGACGGCTCCCGGGCCAGGCTCCCCTGCCGAAAACACCGCCACGCTCGATTTTCTGCAAAAGCTTCAGCGACAGAAACAGGTCGTCTATCCCTGTTTCCAGCATTGCCGAGACCGAAGGTGCCGGGAAAGCCACCGTCGTCGAAATCCGGATGAGCAAAAGCATCCCGAAGCGTGCTCCCCTTCAGCGGCGCCAGAGGCGCGCTGTCGGGCGTGTCGTTCAAGTCGCCGATCAGCGCGATATACTCCAGCCCTTCGGCGATGCGCTTGTCGGCGATGTCTCGCGCATCCGAGGACTGGGCGCTGCCGAAGCCTTTGCTCTTAAAATGGTTGACCATGACGAGCAGCGTCGCTCCGGCTGAGGTCGTCACGTAGTATTCAGGGCAATCGCGTCAGAAAATCGGATCGCGGGCCGCATCCCGATCATCGACGTGGCTGCGCATGATATCGAGCAGGAAGCTCTTTCGGGTCATCACCCCGACATCGATCCCACGCTCATCATTGCCGTCGATGACCATGACTTGGTCGAAGGAGTACCGCCCACGGCTGGCAACACCTGCCTGTTGAAAGCGGAAAGGACAGGCCGGCTTTCGACCTCCACGACGCCCAAGATATCGGCCCCGACATCGGTCATCACCCGCGCCGTGTTTTGCATGGCGATTTTGTTGATCGGCTCGTCACGCAATTCCAGCGATCCCACCCAATCGATGCGACCGTTCGCAGTCAGGACCGCACCGCCGGTCCCCGGCCGTTTCAGAAGATTGCCCCGGTTGCGGCGAAGAATGACGAAAGGGCCCGTATCGCTCTTCTCCACGCCTGGTCGATGATCAGCATCGCCATGCGCGCCTTGTCGGCTTCGCTATAGGTCACCTGACGCAGCAATTTCTCCAGTCCGGCACAGCGCTCGAGCAAGCCCGACCCTCCGCCCAGGTTTCCAGATTGATTGCCTTTGCGCGGCGAACAGGCTTTCGACATGAACGATGCAAGCCTCATGTCACTCCCTCCCATTTACCGGTAGAATAACACGCATATGTTGCATTTCAATGATGTCATCGCCCGAATCGAAACGCCAGCGGCTACCTAAAAGAGACTGCCCTGTTTCGGCGGCGCGCGCTCCTCTTGCGGCTTCGCCGTCCGCTTCCTCTGCGTGGAAGAGGACGGGCCTCCTTCGGTGGTCACCGCGCCAACGTGACCATCCGCAAACTCGATCGAAATACTCATGCCGGATGAGAGCGTTGCAGCCTGCGACACGGGCCTGTTCTCGTCGTCCCTGATAACGGCGTAACCACGCTTCAGCACGTTCTTGTAAGACAACGACTGCAGCATGCGGTCCTGGGCCGTGAGCTCGCCGCGTGCCCGCGTTAGCTGGTGCCTCACCGCTGTGTCGGCGTGACGCGACAGATTGGTGAGGTGATCGCGCAAGCGAGCGGTCTGCGTCTTCAGGCGCGTCGGCAGCGTGGTGAAGATTGCATCGGCACGGCCAACCCGCGATTTCGAGCGATCGATGAGGCGCTCGATCGTCCGCTCGGCACGCGTCATTCGTTCGTTCAGGTACTGGCGACGCTCTGCAATGCGGTTCGATAGAACATCGGGCCGCAGATGTGCGGCCGTCCGCTCCAAGCTGCCGCGCTTGTTGATCGTGTTGAGTTCGAGGCCGCGGCCGAGACCGGCGGCGGCCTCATCAAACCGGCGACGTGGCAGGGCCAACAGCTGATCCAGCGAGGGCAGAGCGCGGATCAAGGCCCGTAGGGACTGGCGATGATGATCCATGCGGCGGCTCATGCAACCCTGCAGGCGCGCCGCGAGCCCCGCCGTCTGGGCCTCCAATTCGACCTTTACGGGAACCGCCATCTCGGCCGCACCGGTCGGCGTCGGCGCGCGCACGTCGGCGGCATAGTCGATCAACGTCCAGTCGGTTTCGTGACCGACGGCCGAGATCACCGGAATCTGACTCTCGGCGGCGGCGCGCACCACGATTTCGTCGTTGAAGCTCCAGAGATCCTCGAGGCTACCACCCCCGCGCGCGACGATCAGGACGTCCGGACGCGGCATTTCCCCGCGTGGCTCGAAACTGTTGAAGCCTCTGATGGCGTTGGCGACTTCCTCGCCGGAGCCCTCACCCTGCACCTTTACCGGCCAGACGATGACATGAACCGGGAAGCGATCGGATATGCGGTGGAGAATGTCGCGAATGACGGCGCCCGTCGGCGAGGTCACGACGCCGATCACCCTGGGCATGAACGGCAGTCGCCGCTTGCGGGACTGATCGAAGAGGCCTTCGGCGCCAAGCCTGCGCTTGCGCTCTTCGATCAGCGCCATCAGCGCGCCGGCGCCGGCCGGCTCCAGCGTCTCGATGACAATCTGATACTTCGACGAGCCCGGAAAGGTCGTCACCTTGCCGGTGGCGATCACCTCCATCCCCTCTTCGGGGCGGAATTTCAGCCTGGAAAAGGTGCCCTTCCAGACGACGGCGTCAATGCGGGCACGATCATCCTTCAAGGCAAAATAGGCGTGCCCGGAAGAGTGCGGACCTCTGTATCCGGAAATCTCGCCGCGCACGCGTACCTGGTCGAAGGCAGTCTCGACGGTGCGCTTGATCGAGCCGGAAAGTTCCGAAACCGAGTACTCGGTAAGATTGCTCGGCGAATCATTCTCAAAGACGTTGCTCATAATCCTGTTCTACCCGATGAGGCAGCAAAGAGCAGCCTCCAAAGGGGGCACGATTTTTTGTGCTTTCCCGTAACGAAAATCGGCGGTCAAGCTATTTTTCATTCAACATCAAAGGTTGACAGAGCAGCAAAGCCGACAATCGATCACCTCTCCATTTTCCCCGGGGAGACCACAATCGGCATCGGCGGAGACCTGGTCGTGACCATGGCGTCGGGGCAGGCTCTTTCCTTTGCCTCCGTCCGCGACGGATCGCTGTTGCCGCTGCGGATTTCCCGGGTCCATGCCACCGGCACCACCGCCGACAGCACTCTCGGGCTGACTTAGATTGCCCGTTGGACCCAACTGTGCCGATTGCGAACATGGGGAAAACGGTAAGAAACCGCTCGATTAATTGTTCGACAAGATAGACACGCTATACTGAAGTGAATCAGGAGATGCTGATGATCGCTCTGACGGCCACAACATTGGGTTTCGTTACCGCGCCGATGCGCTCGATCTTTTCGATGGTGCTGGTCGGCTGCCTCGTCTGCGTCGCCTATGCCGGCGCAGCTGGGGTCTCGTCGACATCCTTTCTCGACCTAGCCGCCGCCATCGTCTGCTATGACGCCGGCCTTCTGATCTGCCTTCTCGGCCTCTACGCTTTCGATCGTATCCGCGATCGTCGACGTTTCGTGTAAATCTTACGAACCGATGGGCACGTAGCGAAAGAACCGAACAGGCGCGCCCTCGGGCGTCGGCATGGGCTTCAGGTAAGCCGGAACGACGCCTTTCGCGAGTTGCGCGTAGAGACCATCCGGCTGCATTTTCGCAAGTTCCCTGGTCTGCGGATTGTCGGCGCAGAAGGCGAGAACCGTGACGCCAGCTCCCTTCAGGAAAGCCTCGGCTTCCTGTGGCTCTGCCAGGCCGATGTGCATTTCCGTGAGCATGCCACCCTGGTTTCGATGGTACGGCGCTGCCAGGATCCGGTTTTCCGTAAAGCGGAGAACCGAGACACCCACGTCGGACGGCGCGACCACCAGCCCCACCGGCACATCGGTCAATGGCGCCAGGGACGACTTCGATGAGCAGGACGGCTTTGCGGGCGCCGCCTTCAGAATGCTTTCGCCGTTCTCCACCTGCATACCGATCAGCCCTCCTGCGAGCCCCCAAACCGTCGCCACGCTCATGAGAACGGTGGAAAGGTAGCAGAAGGCGGCCGCGACATCGTCGCTGTCGCTGGCCGATATCCGGCGCATGTCGATAATCAGCGACGTCAGCGGCAGAATTGCGAGAAGATTGGCAAACATAGTCCCGCGCACCTGAAAAGCGGCGATTGCCCAACTCACGGTGAGGAGGAAAAGCAGGACCAGATGGACCCGCACCCGGTCGCCGTAAACGAGGCGGAACACGCAGGTGGCAAGTGCGAAGACGCCGGTCGCATAGTAGAAGCCTAGCGTAAACGGGTCCTGCCGATTGAGGGCAAGGATCGACTGCGCCTCCTCAACGCCGTCCAGCCAGAGCTTGACAAGAAGGGGATCGAGGTCAGCGAGCGGATTATGGAGGCATTGCGGAGCGATCGTGATGGCGGAGACGAGGACGAGCGCGCCGATCCCGCCCAAAGCGACAAAACGCAGCAACCGCCTTCCTCTGCTTGCGAAAGTGGCGGCAAAGAGCAACAGCCCGCCACCGATCGCCGCGAGGCTGTAATAGCCGAGCGACAGGTTATCGCAGGTGACCGCCGAATAGAGGCGCGGCGGGACGGTGCCAAAGAAAAACAGGCTGATGGATAGAGCCAATGCAAGCCCGAAAGCCTTGGCCGCGTGCGCAAACGGCTCACCTTCCCACGCCCATGAGACAGCGACGACGATACACACTGCCGCCACGAAGGGCGTCGTCTCAACCCCGATCGCAATTGCAGTGGCCGCCGCCAATCCGGCGGCCGCATGGCTGAGCGGTCGATGGTCTTCGTCGAGTAGCATCGCGGTCATAATTGCGACAAGTGCGAACTGGACATTGTGGTGGTCGATGGCGCCAGGCAGGAAGCGGTTGCTGGGGATCAGCAGAAATGCCGTCAGTCCCAGCGCGACGTGCATTCCGAACGCGCCGCCGACGCGGCGGCCGGCAAGCCCCATGGCCCACAGGCTGGGGACGGTCAGTGAAAGCGGCCAGACGGCCAGCGCAAGCGCCTCTGCCCGCCCCTGCGGCAGAAAGAAGTCGAAAAATCTGATCAGGGTCGCGATTGGAAGGTCAATCAGGCGGGACCAGTGCATCAGGGTGCCGTCGCCCAGCCCCATACGGTATTGCATCAGGTCGAACCAGCCCTGCCCGTTGAGGAAATCGCGCACTTCAACGAGCCGCATGCCGTCATCATTGTCCGCGCCGACATAATCGGTCGCGCCGGGCAGCTTCAGGGCAAGGATCGCGGCAACAAGGAGGGCGCTGTAAAGAAGCACCGACGGCCATAGCCCGGACATCAAGGCGCGCAGCTTTGCGATCGACGATGGAGAGGTGGAAACATCGACCATCTGGGCAACATTCGTCATGAAGCGGATCTCACCGTTTTGAGTAGCAAGATCCTACTGCTCTCCTATCAAGAAACCGTAAAAGTCTTGCTGACAGGCGGCTTTCGCGGGCTTCATAGCTACTTGTTAACGGCCGGCATCTATTCTTGTGCGGATTTCTTCGCCACGGGTGTGATCATGACTGGATCGCGTATCGACAATCTGAATATTGCCGTGCTCTTACCCTGCTATAACGAGGCCGCCACCATCGGCGCCGTTGTCCGGGGCTTCAAGTCCGCGCTACCGGGCGCCCCCGTTCATGTCTACGACAACAACTCGACGGATGGTACCGCGCTCCGCGCGATGCTCGCGGGCGCCCACGTCGTGCGCGAACGGCGGCAGGGCAAAGGTCACGTTGTCCGGCGCATGTTCGCCGACATCGACGCCGACATCTACATCATGGCGGATGGCGACGGGACGTACTCACCCGAGGACGCCGAGGAGCTCATCCGGACGCTGCTGACCGAGCGCGCCGACATGGTGGTGGGCACGCGACGCGGCGTCCACGCCGACGCTGGCAGACAGGGACATGCCTTCGGCAACAAGATCTTCAACATGCTGTACCGAACAATCTTCGGCACGGATTTTACCGACATCTTCTCGGGCTATCGCGTCTTTTCGCGTCGTTTTGTCAAAAGCTTCCCTGCCGTCTCGGCAGGCTTCGAGATCGAGACGGAAATGTCGGTTCATGCATCACGGCTGAAGCTGCCTGTCAGCGAACTGGAGCTGGATTACGGCCGCCGGCCTGAAGGCTCTCATTCGAAGCTTTCCACGTTCAAGGACGGCGCCAAGATCCTCTGGATGTTCGCGATGCTGATGAAGGAGACACGTCCCTTCGCCTTCTTTGGCATCATCAGCGGTTTTTTCATGCTGGCAAGCATGGCTTTCATGGCACCCGTGCTGATGGAGTATTTTCAAACCGGCCTCGTCAATCGGATGCCGACCTGGGTCTTGTCCATGGCACTGATGATGATCTCATTCATGGTCTTCACCGCAGGTCTCATTCTCGATTCCGTCGCGCGCTCGCGTTCAGAACAGCTGCGCATTTTCTATTTGAACGTCGCGGCCAGAAGCAACGGATCGACGACGTCCGAGCGTACGACTACCCCACACAAAAAGACGGCTCGCATCGCATGATTGCTCAGCGTGACATGGTATAATTTTCATGAACAGAGAAACCACGAACCGAATTCGCTTCGTTCTTGAAGACGTTCTGCCGCCATTTTTGCGGGACTCCGGCGTCTTTCGCTGGGCGGCGAAGCGTGTCTGGGGTGATCATATCAGTCACCTTGCGAGATTTCGCGAACGGGCGCCATTCCTTTCCGCGGAGGAATATGCCGAACTCTACCGCAATCATCCGCGTGTTCACGAAGGGACCGACAATTCCGCAGCATGCATTGACCGGATTGTGGGATCGATCGAAGGCGGAAGCATATGTGACGTCGGCTGCGGCACCGGAGCCTTGCTGAGCCGCATCCAGTCGGCACATCCAAACCTTACCCGGCTCGTCGGGGTGGATTTCGTGATCGATGATGCATCGTCGCTTGCCGGCATCGAATACGTGGCCGCCAAGGTGGAGAGATTGCCTTTCGCCGATGGCGAATTCGATACCGTGATCTGCACGCACGTCATCGAGCATATTCTCGACTATCGGCAAGCCATCGCCGAACTGCGCCGTATTGCCAAGCGACAGCTCATCATCGTCGTGCCGCGGGAGCGCGAATATCGCTACACGTTCAACCCGCATTTCAACTTCTTCCCGTATACGCACTCGTTTCTGAGAGCCGTTCACCCGGTCCCCCCGACATTCGTCTGCGACGATATCGGGCGTGACATCTTCTATATGGAAGACAGGCAAGCTACGAATTGAAAGACGGCCTCATGCTCTCCAACCTTTCAATCAGCAACTGGGTCGGCCTTATCGGCACGCCGTTGCTCATCGCCTCCGGCCAGGTCCTGTTCAAAATGACAAGTGCGACCGCCGGCGAACTTAGTGTACGCAATCTGCTCGCGCTGTTTCTCAACCCCGTGCTGGTCGCGGCGCTTCTCCTCTACGGTCTGGGCACTATCATCTGGATCTATGTCCTCAAGGCCGTGCCGTTGACCATGGCCTATTCCTTCATGGGATTGACGTTCTGCTTCGTGCCTTTGCTGGCGCAGGTTTTTCTCGGCGAAGCCCTGACGCTACGCTACGCGATAGGTGCAGTCTTTATCATTGCGGGTATGCTGGCGATCAATGGCTGAGCGCGCGCGCAGTGCGTTGTTTTGGCGCTTCCTTGCACTGTCGATCGTCGGCGCGGCAGCCGACGTTCTACTCTACCTCTTGCTGCATGCCGCACTAAGCCCTTTCATCGCGCGTGCTCTCAGCCTGCTCGCTGCGCTCATCGTAATGCGCACTCTCTTGCGTTGGAGCAACGTGACCACTGGCGGCAGATTGGCCGTCAGTGACGCTGGTGTCGCGTCCATCCTGACGATCGCCGTCCTCTTGAACTACGGTCTGTTCGCCGCGCTGATCGCGATTTCGCCATTGCTGCAGCCACTCGCGGCAATGACATTTGCCTCGGTCACCTCGCTAGGCTTTAGCTGCGTCGGCTACCTGCGATTTGTGCTCCGCCGCGAATAAACCTCAGACAATCTCCCAGCCGTCCTTCTCGCTGGCGCGGTAGATCGCGTCGATGAATTTTTGGCTGAGCTTCGAGCTCTCCAGCGTCACGACCTCTTCCTTCTCGCCCTTGGCTGCACGCGCAAACGCTTCGGCTTCGCGTTTGTATTGCCGGCTATCCGGGAAGCGGAAGATCGTTGATTCATTGTGGCTGCGGTTGGTGAGCTCGATCTCCTCGGCGCCCCAGCGGTCGGCGTTGAACGGCGACTTGACCTCGATAAAGCCATCCGTGCCGTGGAACACCATGACCTGGCGGTTGGCAAGCTGGGTGGCGATATAGAAGCTCAGTTCGAAGTCACCGAAGTCGGCCTTGACGCTGGAATAGATGTCTGTACCGAACTCCGGGTCGCGTCGGGTGACCGCCTGTACGCGCAGCGGCTCCTTGCCTGTCGAGAAGCGCGTGCTGATCGTCGGGTAGACGCCAATATCGGGAAGCGCGCCGCCGCCGAGCTCCGGAATGTTGCGCATGTTGCCGGGGTCGCGATTGAAATAGGTGAAGGCACCCTGGACATGCTGAAGCGTGCCGATCGCACCGTCTGCGATCAGCGAGCGCACCTTCCGCCAGACCGGCGCATAGGTGACCATGTAGGCTTCGGTGATCAGGACCTTGTTGCGATCGCGGGCGGCGATCAGGCTGTCGATCTCATCGGCCTTGAGCGCGATCGGCTTTTCGCAGAGCACATGCTTGCCGGCATCGGCGGCCTTGATCGTCCACTCGACGTGCTGCGACGTCGGCAGCGGGATATAGACGGCGTCGATCTTGTCGGAGGCCAGCATTTCCTCGTAGGAGCCGAAGGCGTGGGGAACGGAGAAACGATCCGCCATCTCGCGCGCTCTCGCCAGATCGCGGCTGGCAACAGCCGTCACGACGCAGTTTTCCGCATCCTGGATAGCCGGGACGACGAGTTCGCGGCCGATCTTCGCGGTCGAAAGAATACCAAAACGCAGCATAGCCTGGGTCCTCTCCTGGTTCGATTTTCGGGCACCTTAGTGAGGCGACGACTGCGGCGCAATGGCGCGATCACAATTCGCGGAGTTGGTTTCCATCTGGCCCTCGCCGCGCTAGGTTAATCCCCGGCGGTGTTCTGCCGCGGCAGCGATTTCAATCAATTCAGCACTTTAGGAGAGCGCCATGGATATGCGCCGTCTTGGAAAAACTGGCCTTTCGATCGCCCCGATCGTCTTCGGCGGCAACGTCTTCGGGTGGACCGCCGATGAGAAGACCTCCTTTGACATTCTCGACGCCTTCTTCGACGCTGGCCTCAACACAATCGACACGGCTGATGTCTATTCGGCCTGGGTGCCCGGCAACAAGGGCGGCGATTCCGAGGAGATCATCGGCAAGTGGCTGAAGCGCGGCAAGGTTTCCCGCGACAAGGCCGTCATCATCACCAAGGTCGGCTCCGACATGGGACAGGGCAAGACGCTGAAGGAGAGCTACATCCTGAAAGCAGTCGAGGATTCATTGCGCCGGCTGCGGACGGACTATATCGACCTATACCTCTCGCACTGGCCGGACGAGAACACGCCCTACGAGGAAACGCTCGGCGCGTTCGCCAAGCTGAAGCAGCAGGGCAAGATCCGCGCGATCGGCTGCTCTAACCTGGACGCTGCGCAGCTCCGGGCCTCCTTCGATGCGGCCGAGACGTCCGGCGCGCCGCGCTATGACGTCATCCAGCCGGAATACAATCTCTATGAACGCGCAAGCTTCGAGGGGCCGCTGGCCGATCTCTGCGTCAAGGAAGACATCGGCGTCATCACCTATTTCAGCCTGGCCGCTGGCTTCCTCTCCGGAAAGTACCGCACGAAGGCCGACACGGAAGGCCGTGCCCGCGAAGGCCGCGTCGCTCAATACCTCGACGACAAGGGCTTGCGGATCCTCGCAGCGCTCGACAAGGTGGCTGTGGAGACGGGCGCCAAGCCGGCCGAGATTGCGCTTGCCTGGCTGCTCAGAAAGAAGGGCGTGACGGCGCCGATCGCCAGTGCTACCAGCCTGTCCCAGCTTGAGAGCCTGACCCGGTCGGCGACGCTTGCGCTGTCTGGCGACGCCATGGCGCTGCTCGACAAGGCCGGCGCCTGACGGGAGGGACGATGACCGTGACGATCCGCGACGCGAGACCCGAGGACGAGGCGCGCTGGCGCGAGCTTTGGGCCGGCTACCTCGCCTTCTATGAAGTCACGGTCGATGCCGACATCACCGATGCGACGTGGCGCCGGGTCTTCGATCCGGCGTCCGCGATCTTCATGCGCGTAGCTGACGTGGACGGCCGGGTCATGGGCTTCACGCTCTGCCTGACGCACGAAGGCACCTGGATCCGCGGCAAGGATTGCTACCTCGAGGACCTGTTTGTCGATCCTAACGCCCGCGGCATGGGCGTGGGCCGGGCATTGATGGACGATCTCGTTTCGCTCTGCAGGAAAAACGGCTGGTCGCGCCTCTACTGGCACACGAGCGAGCAGAACAAGACAGCGCGGGCGCTTTACGACAGCTACGTCGAGAGCGACGGGCACATTCGCTACCGCATCAATTTCTGAGCGGTGCAAAGCCCTCATAGTAGTGCGCGTGGCTGCCCTCCCAATTCTCCATGCCGGGCTTGGTCAGGATGCCGCGCGGTCTGACATAGCTTTGGATCACGCGCCGTGGCCGCTCGTGCCACTGGATATTGAAAGCCCAGAGCTTCGGAAAGAAACAGAGCGATGCATAGGGCAGATGGTCGTGAATCCACCAGGCGAGCCGCTGCCAGTCCTCTTCATTCCTGTAGTTGTCGACCATCCACGGTACGACGACGCAGGCGGTGGCGCCCATGCAGCCATCGAAGTCGCGAACATCCCAGATATGGTCAGCGGTCGTCGCCGCGTTTGACGAGCAGTTGAGATTATTGCGATTGCCGAACTGGTTGACCTCAGCGGAGCGATAGCCGGAGCGGATATGCAACCGGCCGAAGGTCGCCTGCAGCGGTTCCAGCAGTTCCTCGCAAAGCCGCCTTCCGGCTTCGATCGCCAGCTCCGGATTATCCGGGATGTTTGGAATGCGATAGAAATCAGCAATTTCCGAATGCAGGAAGTCGCGCATGAAGAAATTCTTCGAAAGGCGCGCGCGTCCCAGCTCTTCCAAGCCCTTCAGCGATCCTGGTTTCTTCACGAACAGCTCCCGTTGGTTGAACGCGCCTCAGTCTGCCTTAATTGGTGATCGGCACCACCCGAAAAGACCCTCGACGATCTATTCTACGCTACCTTGAAAGATATCTACTTTGCCGAACGGCAGATTCTGCGCGCGTTGCCGAAAATGGCCCGTGCGGCCCAATCGAAGGAGCCGAAGGCCGGCTTCGAAAAGCATCGGGAGCAGACCGAGGGACATGTCGAGCGCCTGCAGGAGGTTTTCGAACTGGTCGGCAGGCGCGCTCAGGGCAAGACCTGCGAGGCTATCCAAGGCATCATTGCCGAAGGCGAAGAGATCATCGAAGAATTCAAAGGGTCGGCGGCTATCGATGCAGGTCTCATTTCCTCGGCGCAGGCGGTGGAGCAATACGACATCGCCCGCTACGGCACGCTGAAGACCTGGGCGCAGACGCTCGGCAAGAAGGATGTCGTCGCCCTGCTCGACAAGACGCTGCAGGAAGAAACGGCAACGAACAAGACGCTGTCGCAGCTTGCAACAACAGCCGCAAACCAGAAGGTCGCCGCCTGATTGTCGATCAGGTGGGAGTGAATGCCCGTGGCGTCACTCCCGCGTCAGCCAATATACCGGAAGAAGTCGATGAAGGCGCGCAGAGCGGGCCGCATCTGGCGTCGGCTGGGATAGTAGATGAACGGCCCGGGATAGGGTGAACACCAGTCTTCGAGCACGCGGACGAGCTTGCCGCTTGCCAGTTCGTTCTCGACACGCAGATCGAAGAGATAAGCGAGCCCGGCGCCGTTCAGTGCTGCCATCAACGCGAGCCTGTCCTCGGCGACGATCAACGGCCCGTCGACTGCAACGACGAGTTCCTGCCCATCCTTCTCGAACTCCCAGCGATAGATCGTGCCATTGGTGAAGCGCCGCTTGATGCAGCGATGATGGACGAGATCGGAAGGATGCAGAGGCTTGGGGTGTCGCCCGAAATACTCGGGAGAACCCGCAATCACCGTCGTCAGGCTGGGCGAGGCCCGCACTGCGATCATATCCGCCTCAAGGCTCTCCTCCAGCCGGATCCCGGCATCGAAACCTTCCCTGACAATATCGGTGAAGCCATCCTCATTGGCGATCTCCAGGGTGATGTCGGGATAGCGGTTCAGGAACTCGCCGAGCCGCGGCGCAAGAAGGATGTCCGAGGCAAAGCGCGGGGCGGTGATGCGGAGATTGCCGGCCGGTCTTCCGCCGGCCTCGGTGACGGCTTCCAGCGCGATCCCGATCTCGTCCAGCGCCGGCTTCAGGCGCTGCAGCAGAAGGCGTCCCTCCTCGGTCGGCGCCACGCTGCGTGTCGTTCGCGCCAGCAGCCGGACGCCGAGGCTTTCTTCAAGGCTTGAGATCGCATGGCTGACAGCAGAAGGCGCGATCTGCAATTCCTTGGCGGCTGCGCGAAAGCTTCGCCGTTCGGAAACGGCGGCAAGAACGGCGAGTTGGGCAAGCTGTGTCCGGTTCATTGATCCAACAGTTAGAACAGCCTGTTATATATTGCACGTATTTTTTGATGATTGATCGGGCGCTACGTTACTTCGGTACCGCCGGTATCGACCGCGGTTTGAACTTCGCTCGACAAGGGAGCCTTCGCATGAAAACCCGCAAACTCGGAAACGATCTGACCGTCTCTGCCGTCGGCCTCGGCTGCATGGGCATGAGCTTCGCCTATGGCGCAAGCGACGAGAACGAGGCGATCAAGACGCTGCACCGCGCCGTCGAACTCGGCATCACCTTCTTCGATACGGCCGAAGTGTACGGTCCCTATACCAATGAACAGCTTCTCGGCCGGGCGTTGAAGCCGGTGCGCGACCGCTTCGTCATCGCCACCAAGTTCGGCTTCAAGCTCGATTCGGAGAAATCGGGACCGGCCGCAATGACGGGTCTCGACAGCCGCCCGGAAAACGTGAAGCGGGTCGCCGAGGCTTCGCTGAAGCGCCTCGGCGTCGAGACGATCGACCTCTTCTACCAGCATCGGGTGGATCCTGATGTGCCGATCGAAGACACTGTGGGCGCCATGGCGGAGCTGGTGCGGGAAGGCAAGGTTCGCGCACTCGGTCTCTCGGAGGCCGGAAGCGCCACGATCCGTCGTGCGCATGCGGTCCACCCGATCGCGGCCCTGCAGAGCGAATATTCGCTTTGGTCCCGCGATCCCGAAGACGGCGTTCTCGACACCTGCCGCGAACTGGGCATCGGCTTCGTGCCCTATAGCCCGCTCGGCCGCGGCTTTCTGACAGGCTCGATAAAGAAGCCGGAGGATCTCGGCGTCGACGACTTCCGGCGTCAGCTGCCCCGCTTCCAGTCCGGCAATTTCGACGCGAACGCCGCCCTCGTGGCCAAACTCGAAACGCTCGCGGAGGAAAAGGGCGTGACGGCCGCGCAGCTTGCCCTCGCCTGGGTGCTGCACCAGGGAGACGACGTCGTGCCGATCCCCGGCGCCCGCAAGTTCCATCATCTCGAGCAGAACGCCGCGGCAGCGGACATCGCACTCAGCGCATCCGAACTGGCTGAGCTGAGCGACGCCATTCCGCTCGATCAGATCGCCGGCAAGCGCTACACGGAGGCATCACTCGCGATGACCAACCTCTAACCGAAAGGTTTGAAGCCTCAAACGCATGCCGCATCCTTCGGCGACCTTGCCGCAAGCAGTCCCTGCACTATGCTATGGACATGTTCTGGCGAGGTGATGCATGTCGGACCAGCAAGCAATCGAAGCAGTCGTTCATCTCTACGTCGAAGGCATGACCTTCGCCAACGAAGCCGCATTGCGGAAGGCCTTTCATCCGCAATGCGCCATCATCGGGCACTACGAAAACGCCGTCGAGTGGCTGAACCGGGAAGAATTCATTGCCGCAATCGTCGCCGAAGGCTCGGCACCACCCGGAACGCAGCCGCACATGGACATCCAGATGCTTGACGTCGTCGGCGATGCGGCGAGCGTGAAGGTCTGCGACAATTTCGCCGGAATGCTCTTTACCGACTATCTGTCGATGCTGAAGATCGAAGGCCGCTGGATGATCGTCAACAAGCTCTACTATCTGCACACATAGAAACGCCGGCGAGACGATCGCCGGCGTTTGATCTTACGAAGTGCGATGCGCTCAACCTCTGAGGACGCCGCCGGTGAACTTTGTCACGCTGGCGACGATCTTCTCGGTCAGCGCCTCGAAATCCTCGTCCGTCAGCGTGCGCTCGACCGGCTGGATCTGCACCTCAATTGCCACCGACTTCTTGCCGTCGCCGAGCGACGCACCTTCGAAGACGTCGAAGACATTGACTGATGTGACCAGCTTGCGGTCAGCACCGCTCGCAGCCTTGATGATCGCGCCAGCTTCCACCGCCTTGTCGACGACGAAGGCGAAGTCGCGCTTGACGGCCTGGAACGGCGAAAGCTCCAGCGCCGGCTTGGTGCGGGTCGCTTTCTTCTTCGGCTCGGGCATGGCGTCGACATAGACTTCGAAGCCGCACAGCGCGCCGGAAACATCGAGCGCCTCAAGCGTCGAGGGATGGAATTCGCCGAAATAGCCAAGCACGACCTTCGGACCCATCTTGATCGTGCCGGAGCGGCCGGGGTGGTACCATTCAGGCCCGCCCTGTTCGATCTGGATGTTGCCCATCGGCAGGCCGCAGGCTTCGATCACGGCGAGCGCATCGGCCTTTGCATCGAAGACATCGACCGGCTTGCCGCCGCCCTTGACATTGTTCGACCACATGCGGCCAGCGCCGGCCAGCGATGCGCTCCCGCGGCGGATGCCGCCAGCGACGCGGCGCTGGCCTTCCGGCCGGTCGTTCTCATAGGTACCGGACACTTCGAAGATGGCGACGTCGCCAAAGCCCTTGTCGGCATTGCGCTGGGCGGCGCTGAGCAGGCCCGGCAGCAGCGAGGGGCGCATGTCGGACATGTCTGACGCAATCGGGTTGGCAAGCTTGAGCGCCGGCGAGCCGCCGCCGAAGAGTTTCGCCTGATCTTCGGAAATGAAGGACCAGTTGACCGCTTCCAGCATGCCACGCGAGGCAAGTGCACGCTTGGCGATGCGGGTGCGGATCTGCAGCGCCGTCAGGATCTTGCCGTTGACGGCCGCATGGCTTTCCAGCGGCGCCGGCTTGATGTTATCGACGCCGTGAATGCGCATGACCTCTTCGACGAGATCGGCCTTGCCATCGACATCGGGACGCCAGGAGGGAACGGCGACCGAGACACGCTCGCCGGAGCCCGTAACCTTGAAGCCGAGACGCGTCAGGATCTCGGTGCTTTCCTCAGTGGAAACGTCGAGGCCCGTCAGCCGCTTCACCTCGGAGAAGGGGAAATCGACGATTTTCGGCTCGTAGCCCTTGTAGCCGACGACCTCTGCCCTGGCGGCAGTGCCGCCGCAGAATTCGAGGACCAGTTCGGTGGTGCGCTCGAGGCCCGGAACCATGTATTCCGGATCGACGCCGCGCTCGAAGCGATAGCGGGCATCGGTGATGATGCCGAGGCCACGGCCAGACTTGGCGATGTTCATCGGATCCCAGAGCGCGGATTCGAGCAGCACATCGGTGGTGTTTTCATCGCAGCCGGAATGCTCGCCGCCCATGATGCCGCCGATCGACTCGATACCCTCTTCGTCTGATATGACGACGTTGTTGGCATTGAGCGTGTATTCCCGCTGATCGAGGGCGAGGACGGTCTCGCCTTCTTTGGCGCGGCGCACGGTCAGGTTACCCGTGACCTTGGCGGCGTCGAAGACGTGCATCGGCCGGCCCTGATCGAAGGTCATGTAGTTGGTGATGTCGACAAGCGCATTGATCGGGCGAAGGCCGATGGCGAGCAGCCGCTGCTGCACCCATTTCGGGCTCGGGCCGTTCTTGACGCCGCGCACCAGACGCAGCGCAAAGCCCGGGCAGAGCTTGGCGTCGTCGAGATCGAGCGTCAGCTTGACCGGTGTTTCGCCGTCGACGGCGAAGGATGCCACGGAACGCGTCTTTAGCGTACCGAGGCCGGAGGCTGCCAGATCGCGGGCGATGCCGTAGATCGAGGTACAATCCGGACGGTTCGGCGTCAGATTGATCTCGATCACCGGATCATCGAGATGGGCATAAGCCGCATAGCTTTGCCCAACCGGCGCATCTTCCGGCAGGTCGATAATCCCTTCGTGATTATCGGAGATCATCAGTTCCTTCTCGGAGCACATCATGCCGTGGCTCTCGACGCCGCGGATGTTGCCGACGGCAAGCATCGCCTCGATGCCTGGAACATAGGTGCCGGGTGCCGCGAAGGCGCCGATCAGGCCGGCGCGCGCATTCGGCGCACCGCAGACCACCTGGACGGGAGCACCGTTGCCTGTGTCGACCGACAGGACCTTCAAGCGATCGGCCTGCGGATGCCTTTCCGCCGACAGCACCTTGGCGATGACGAAGGGCTTGAACGCCGCCTTGTCGTCGACGTCCTCGACCTCGAGCCCGATCTGGGTCAGGCGGGTGCAGATTTCATCGAGGGTGGCATCCGTTTCCAGATGATCCTTCAGCCAGGAAAGTGTGAACTTCATAATCTCTATCCTCCCTTACGCGCTCAGACCACCGAACAGCGTCGGCATGTCGAGCGGGCGGAAGCCGTAATGGGTCATCCAGCGGACGTCGGCGTTGAAGAAGTCGCGCAGGTCGGGCATGCCGTACTTCAGCATGGCGATGCGGTCGAGACCCATGCCCCAGGCAAAGCCCTGATACTCGTCTGGATCGAGGCCACCGGCGCGCAGCACGTTCGGGTGCACCATGCCGCAGCCGAGGATTTCCATCCAGTCGGTGCCTTCGCCAAACTTGACGATCGGGCCGGAGCGGTCGCACTGGATGTCGACCTCGAAGGACGGTTCAGTGAAGGGGAAGAAGGACGGGCGGAAACGCATCGTCACGCTGTCGACCTCGAAGAAGGTCTTGCAGAATTCTTCCAACACCCAACGGATATTGGCAACGTCGGCCTTCTTGTCGACGACCAGGCCTTCGACCTGATGGAACATCGGCGAGTGGGTGGCATCGCTGTCCTGGCGGTAGGTCTTGCCCGGGATGATGATGCGGATCGGCGGCTTCTGCGCTTCCATGGTGCGCACTTGCACCGGCGAGGTGTGTGTGCGCAACACCTTGCGCTCACCGTTCTCATCAGGATTGAAGAAGAAGGTGTCGTGCATCTCGCGGGCCGGATGGCCTTCGGGGAAGTTCAGTGCCGTGAAGTTATAGTAATCGGTCTCGATATCGGGGCCCTCGGCGATCGAGAAGCCCATGTCGCCGAAGATCGCGGTGATCTCGTCGACGATCTGGCTGATCGGATGGATGCGGCCACGCTCGGCCGGCGACGAGCGGACGGGCAGACTGACGTCGACAGTTTCTGCCTTCAGGCGTGCATCGATCGCTGCCTTCTTGAGCTCCGCCTTGCGGGCCGTGATCGCATCCATCACGGCGTTCTTCAGCGCGTTGATGGCGGCGCCGCGCGTCTGGCGCTCTTGCGGCGTCATCGAACCAAGCGTCTTCAGGAGCTCGGAGACCGAACCCTTCTTGCCGAGCGCGCCGACACGCACGGCTTCGATCGCCGGCTCGTCGGCAGCGGCTGCCACATCAGACAGAAGTTGCTTTTCCAGGGTTTCGAGTTCGGTCATCTTTTCCTGCCTCACGGGGCGTCAGTCTTGTCGATAATTCACGAAAACATGCATCGGATAGCTGGATTGCCACGATGAAGCGTCGCAGATCACTACCCATGTGCACGCGGCCAATCAACCGGGCACACCATAAAAAGCGGCCGAGAAAGCCTGTGTGTTTGCCCAGTTCGACCGTGGCCTCGAACGGCACATCACCAACCGGACCCTGCTGGGCCTCTGCCGAACCTTCCCGAAGCCTTTCGGTAGAAACAAAAGAACCCGCGCAAGCCTTGCCAGCGCGGGTTCAAAATCATCGAAACAAAAGTTCGAATGGCGCCGGCTTAGTTGACGGCTGCTTCAAACTCGTTCTTCGTACCAGCGTCCTTCAGGTACTCGAGCGCCTTCTTGGAGGCAGCAACGAGTGCACCGAATGCTTCCGGCTCATGGATAGCCATGTCGGAGAGAACCTTGCGGTCGACTTCGATGCCAGCCTTGTTCAGGCCGTCGATGAAACGGCCGTAGGTCAGGCCGAATTCGCGGACAGCAGCGTTGATGCGCTGGATCCAGAGGGCGCGGAAGTTGCGCTTGTTGATCTTGCGGTCGCGATAAGCGTACTGCTTCGAACGATCGACGGCAGCCTTCGCGGCGCGGATGGTGTTCTTGCGGCGGCCATAAAAGCCCTTGGCGGCCTTCAGAACCTTCTTGTGCTTGGCGTGGGCGGTAACGCCTCTTTTTACACGTGCCATTTCATGATCTCCTTAATCTAAAGCGTTCGCGGAATAGTCTCAGAGACCGTTCGGCAGGTAGTTCTTCACGACCTTGCGGCCATCCGGTTCTGCGAGAACCATGGTGCCACGTGCATCGCGGATGAACTTGTTGGTACGCTTGATCATGCCATGGCGCTTGCCAGCAGCTGCAGCCTTGACCTTTCCGGTCGCGGTGATCTTGAACCGCTTCTTGGCGGAGGACTTCGTCTTCATCTTGGGCATTTTGCTACTCCGTTTCTGTACCCCCGGCTGCTTCACCAAAGAAGCCTTCTCGCGATGCCCGATACCGGCCGTCGCAACAAGGTGCGGGAGCGTTGTTGTTGATCTGCGGCTCCGGTGACGAACCGTTCCGCAAGCATTCGAAACTGCCACGGCATGCCCTGCCGGTCAGTTCGGACGCGCGCTTATAACCGCAGCGTCATAAAAGTGCAACGGGGCAGCCGATGAATCTTCTAGGCCATTGCCGGCGGGCGGGCGGGCATGGCGGAGAGCGTCAGTTTCACCTCAAGCCCACCCAGCCGCGAGGTAGCCAGATCGAGCCGGCCGCCATGAGCCTGCCGTTGAGCACATCCTGTCAGATTGGGTAAGCACCAACCCAAAATACAAAAGCCGCCCTCACGGACGGCTTTGATACGAGAGTGGCGTGCGCTTCACTTCGGCGCAAGCACCATCATCATCTGGCGGCCTTCGAGCTTGGGCTCGGCTTCGACCTTTGCGAACTCGGTCGTATCGGCCTTCACTTGCTGCAGCAGCTTCATGCCGAGTTCCTGGTGCGCCATTTCACGGCCGCGGAACTTCAGTGTCACTTTGACTTTGTCGCCTTCCTCAAAGAAGCGGCCCATCGCCTTCATCTTCACCTCATAGTCATGGGTGTCGATGTTCGGGCGCATCTTGATTTCTTTGACTTCGACGATCTTCTGCTTCTTGCGCGCCTCAGCCGCCTTCTTCTGGTTTGCGTATTTCAGCTTGCCCAGATCGAGGATCTTGCACACAGGCGGTTCAGCATTGGGGGAAATTTCCACCAGGTCGAGTCCGGCTTCTTCTGCCATTCTCAGGGCCTGGTCTGTGGCCACGACGCCTAAATTCTGTCCTTCAGCATCGATCAGCTGAACTTTGGGAATGCGAATTTCCCTGTTCGAGCGCGGCCCTTCCTTAACGGGCGCGTCGTTTTTAAAAGGTCTGCGAATGGTCGTATTCTCCTCGCGTTGTTTCGGATCGCTGCAGCCTGGCACCTCCAATAACGGACGTACAAACGTAGTTTCGCCATCGCTGCAACGGAGTCAGTAACATCCTTTAGCGGAAAAATCATCTGCTGTCAGCCTGTCAAGAATCTGTTTTATAGGCCAAAACAACTGGAGTTCCGCGATGTCTGAGGCAAATCTCACTCATGACCAAGAATATCTGACCGTCGGACAGGGCGAAGCTGCGCGCGAGATCGCATATATCGCGCGAAGCCAATCTGGCCAAGCAGGTGGCCCAACCCTCGTCTGGCTATCCGGATACCGCTCCGACATGAGCGGCAGCAAGGCGGTCGAATTGGACAAGTTCGCAGCGGAAAATGGCCTCGCATGCCTGCGCCTCGACTATTCCGGTCATGGTCTATCCGGCGGCAAATTTACCGACGGGACGATCTCGCGCTGGCTGGAGGAAGCGCTTGCCGTGATCCTCCATAAAGCACCCGAACGCATTCTCATCGTCGGATCGTCGATGGGCGGATGGATTGCCTTGCGGCTCGCCCAGGAGCTCGCCAAGCGGCAGGACGGGCCGAAGGTGGACGGTATGGTACTGATTGCGCCGGCTCCCGACTTTACCTCCGATCTGATCGAACCGAACCTCACGAAGAAAGAGAAAGCCTCGCTGGTCGAGCACGGATACTTCGAAGAGCAATCGGCCTACAGCCCGGAGCCGAACATCTATACGCGGGCGCTCATGGAGGACGGGCGCGATAACAGCGTGCTCAAGGGCATCATCGAGACCCACTGCCCGGTGCATATCCTGCAAGGCATGAAGGATCCCGACGTTCCCTATCAGCACGCCATGAAGCTCGTGGAACATCTTCCCGCCGACGACGTCGTGCTGACCTTGGTGCGTGATGGCGATCACCGGCTGTCGCGACCCCAGGACATCGCGCGCATGTTTGCTGCGGTCAAAGGGCTGATCCGCTAAGCCAAACGATACCAGCTGTGCCAAATCCTAACGGATTTTAACCATGTTGGTGGGTAGCAGCCCCCTCCCCAGAAGTAACGATTGACTCTCCGAGCCTCCGTCCGTTAACTTTTTGTTAACAATACATGGGCGATGCAAGGGAAGAGCGGGCGTGCGGATCAAGGGTTTCGTCGTGGCCATGATGGCCGTGTTTGCTATGTCGACAGCCGCGACGCCGGCTTCCACCAACAACCTTTCGATGGTCACTGGCGCTGCCACTTCCCAACCGATCGGCCATTACGACTTCTGCCAGACCCATCGCAATGAATGCGGCCCGAACCGCAATGTCTCGCCGGCCGAGATGTCGGATGCGAAATGGGGAATGGTGCGCTCGGTCAACTCCATGGTCAACCACAGCATCACGCCGATGACCGACAAGGAAATCTACGGCAGGGATGAGGTCTGGGCCTATCCGACGACCGCCGGCGATTGCGAGGATTTCGCCTTGTTGAAGCGTCGCATCCTTATCCAGCGCGGAGTTTCGCCGGCTAATCTTCTTCTCACGGTGGTCCGCAAGCCAGACGGCGAGGGCCATGCTGTGCTGACGCTGCGCACCAGCAACGGCGACTTCGTGCTCGACAACCTGGCATCCAACGTCAAGCCGTGGTTCGACACCCCCTATTCCTTTATCAAGCGCCAGTCGAGCAACAATGCCGGCCGCTGGGTCACTATCGAAAATGGCCGCGACGTTCTCGTCGGTGCTCTGAAGTAGACGATATCGGATTGAGGAATAAAGGCTGGCGAGATGCCGGCCTTTACTCGTTGGGAACTTCGCAGCACCATATCCCGGGCTTCGCTAAGGCTCAGGCGCTAGGTGTAGCAATCGATTCACTGGATCGAATTGCTCCGGCTGCGTCGGACCTCGCCTCACCCATTGCCGATCAGAATGCCGGCACCGAGAACAAGGCTGCCGCCAACGACCACCTGCAGTGCGGCGCGCAGGAATGGCGTTTCCATGTACCTGTTCTGGATGAAGGCAATCGCCCAGAGCTCGAAGATCGCAATGACCACGGCCATCGTCGTTGCGGTCCAGAAATTCGGTATCAGGTAGGGCAGTGTATGACCGAGACCGCCAAGCGCGGTCATGACACCGCAGGCGATACCGCGTTTGATCGGGGAACCGCGGCCTGAAATCTTACCGTCGTCGTGCGCCGCTTCCGTGAAGCCCATCGAGATGCCGGCGCCCACGGATGCCGACATGCCGACAAGAAAGGTCTGCCAGGTGTCGTGAGTGGCAAAGGCGGCTGCGAAGATCGGGGCCAACGTCGACACCGAGCCGTCCATCAGGCCGGCAAGGCCGGGCTGCACATAGGTGAGCACCAGTTGGCGGCGAGCGGCGTGATCTTCCTCCGCCTTGACCTGCGCAGGCGTGTGCTTGTCGCCCAGCATGCGGGTAATGTCCTCGTGGCCCTGCTCCGCCAATGCGAGGTCACCGAGCAACTGTCGGGTCTGCGCATCCGTGACGCGCCGGGCCGCTTCGACATAGAAGCGATAGGCCTGCCGCTCCATCGCTTCGGCTTCGCTCCGGATCTTTTCCAGCGGAAGGCTGCGCCGCAGCCAGTCGGGCTTGCGTTCATAAAACCCTTGCACATGCTCTCGACGAATGAGCGTGATGCGCTCGCCGAACCGCTGGCGATAGATTGCAATCAGGGACTTGCGATGCGTGTCTTCGACCTCGGCCATCTCGTCGAAGACTTTCGCAGACGCGGGATAGTTGCTGCGCAACATGTCGGCGTAGGCGAGATAGATGCGCGCATCCTCCTCCTCGGACCCAATCGCGAGTGCGAGTATTTCCTGTTCGGACAAAGAATCGAACGAACGCTTGGATAACCTCAAAAGCTTGCGCAGCATGACAACCTCGATTTTAGAACCGTTCTAAAATAAGAGTCGCCGACGCTTCGGTCAAGTTTGCCAGGGCATGGAAGCGAGAGAGAATCAGTGGACGGTCACGACAAGTAAAATGACCTGCCATTCGCACGCGCTTGCCGCCCTTAACTGGCATCGGAAATAGCGTGCACGTTACAGTCTATGCCTACGCCGAAAGTGTATGGCTGCAGGCTCAAAAACCACAGCAAAAGCAGGATGAAGTTTGCAACTATCAGGTTGCGATATTACAAAAGGCGGGCATAGTACTAGCGCATTTGATTGTATTATAAGGGAACACAGCAGTGCCAGATCCGGTAGATATTATTGTCGGCAGAAATGTACGGACACTCAGGGCCAAACGACGCATATCGCAGCTGGAACTGGGAGAGGCGCTGGGGCTGACTTTTCAACAGATTCAGAAATACGAGAAAGGCACCAATCGCGTATCTGCAAGCAAACTTCACCAGATCGCGGTCTTTCTCGGCGTGGATATTTCGGAGTTGTTCGAGGGGGCCAACCCGACTGACGGATTAGCGCGACCGGGGCTGAGTCCCGAAGCCTATGAGCTCGCCCTCCACTACGACAAGCTTCGCTCCACGGCGGGCAAGGAGGCCGTAAAAACCATCCTGTCGATCATGACCGGTGACAGCTACGCCGAGGCTTTGGGCTGAGTTCTGCAGTCAGTCAGTGCAGTTCGCACTCGTGAAGCGCGACAAGCAGATCGTCCTGTGTCTGATGGCCGGCATGATAGAGATCGATCGCGATGCTGGCGATGGAAAGTCCCTGCTGGCTGCGCAGCTTGATGTTGCGCTCGGCACACCAAGCATAGAGCGCGCCGGCAAGAACATCGACATCGTCAGACTGGAAAGACAAAGAAGTGGCTGCTGCCGTCATGGAAGTTGCCCTCGGTTTTTTGGTTGATCCCCGGGAAGATACTGGTGGCTTTGTGTATCTTTGCAAAGCGCCATTCACTGCCTGCGTTAACGCAAGGCAGAAGCGCGGGCGCGCTTGTTTCATTATGGAGCAGTCGGCCGGGCGACGACGCTATTCCGATGCCTCCTTGAAGTCCATCGAGGCCGAACATGCCGCTATCGCATCCAGCATCTTCTCGAATCGCGGATGATCGCGCACCGAATCGAGGTCCGAATCATGCTTGAACCACAGGATGTGATAGCAAGACGACTGCGGCAGTAGCGCTTCCAGCAGGTCGAGCGCGGCGTCGCATTCGTTCAGCAGCGCATAGACGCACGCGATGTTGTATTGCGCAACAATGTCGTCTGGATCGATCATCTGGGCACGCTTAACCCATTCCTTTGCTCCTTCGGCGTCGCCCAGGTGAGCCAACGCAAGCGCTCCACGATGAGCGGGTCCCGAATTTTCCGGATGGCGCTCCAACGCCTGCTCGGCGCGCTCGATGCATACGCGCGCCCAATGCTCCCGTTCCTCCATCAGCCCAAGCGACCGACAGGCGCTCATCAGGTGGATCGGCGATAGATAGTCGTCGGGGCGTATCTCGGCTGCCCTGGTGAAAAAGGTGATCGCGCCCTCGAACTTGCCCTGCATGAAGAGGAAGCGTCCGTAATGGAAGTTGACCTCATAGAGATCGGGTTCCAAAGCGAGAGCCTTCTCGAACTCGACAAGCGCCTCCTCGTCTCGGCCGTCCTGGTGCAAGGCCAAGCCTCGCGAGGCATGTGCCTCCGCAAGGTTTGGATCGAGTGCGAGCGCCTTGGCGCTCAGGCTGAGAATCCCCTGCAGCGTATACTCACCGGCGTGCCAGTCGCGCAGCGCCGACTCGCAATCCGCCATGCCGGCAAAGGCACGCGCATATTCCGGATCCAGCGCGACCGCCGTTGCAAACATGCGCCGCGCCAGAAGCAGGTAAGGTCTTGTCCAGGTGTGGGAAAGCTGCCGGCCGCGCAGATAATAGGTATAGGCTTCGACATTGGATGTCGGTTCGGCTTCGATCGCTCGCCGCTCCTCGGGCAGCAGCTTGATCTTGAGTTGATCGACGATCGCGTGGGTGATCTCGTCCTGGATGGCAAAGATATCGGTCAGATCGCGGTCAAACCGATCGGCCCACAGGTGACCACCATTCCTCGCATCGATCAGCTGCCCGGTGATGCGGACACGCTGCCCGACCTTGCGCACGCTCCCCTCGAGAACGAAATCGACGCCAAGCTCGGCTGCGACCTGCTTCACCTGCACGGATTTGCCCTTGTAGGTGAAGGCGGTATTGCGCGCGACGACGTAAAGGTTCGAAACCTTGGAGAGATCGGTGATGATGTCTTCGGTGATGCCGTCCGAAAAATACTCCTGCTCGGCGTCGCCGCTCATGTTGGTGAAAGGCAGCACGGCAACGAGCTGCTTGTGCTTTTCCCTGGCAGCGGTCAACGCGGCCTTGTTCACCTTCAATGGCAATGCCCGCCGCGGGGAGATCGCATAGACCCGGACCGGCTCCTTGATGTTCTTGAGCCTGTGTTCACCGCGATCCTCGAAGGACAGGTCGAGCCGTGAACCGACATGGTCTCTGACCGAGGCGGAAACGGCAATGCCACCGGGTTCAGCCAGTGTTTCCAGTCGGGCGGCAACATTGACGCCATCCCCGAAGATATCGCCCTCCTCAACGATCACATCGCCCAGATGGATGCCGATGCGAAATTCGATGCGCTTGTCCTCCAGGACCGACAGGTTTCGCTGAGCAGCTTCCCGCTGCACCTGATCGGCGCAGGCGACGGCATTCACGATACTGGAGAATTCGACCAGCATGCCATCGCCGGTCAGCTTGACGACGCGGCCGCGATGCTGCGCAATCTTCGGATTGAGAAGCTCCGTGCGGCAGTTTTTCACCGCGCTCAGGGTCCCGGATTCGTCTGAGCCCATCAATCGGCTGTAGCCGACGATGTCTGCTGCGAGGATGGCTGCGAGACGGCGTTCCAAGTGTCCCCCGGCGCTGCGATGTTGCTAGGCTCACCAATTTAACCTTTTATTATCTCAATGTCCCACCAATCATTTGGTTGATCCAGGATAATAAAGCGATTTTGAATGTGAACGTCGAGCCAGCGCAACAACCGTGTATAGTCGAGCCGGAACAGCAAATAACAAAGGCCCGGTTACAACAACCGGGCCTTTGCGACGTTTCATCGATGATTGATCAGTTCTCGAAGAATTCCTTCATTCGCGCGAAGAACCCGGTCGATTCCGGATTGTTCTCCTTCGAGGAAAGCTGCTCGAACTCCTGAAGAAGTTCACGTTGACGCTTCGTCAGTTTCTGCGGCGTCTCAATCTGGATCTGGATATAGAGGTCGCCCGTTTGCGGCGAACGCAGCACCGGCATACCCTTGCCCTTCAGGCGGAATTGCTTGCCAGCCTGCGTGCCCTCCGGCACCGTCACGCGTGACTTCGTGCCGTCGAGCGTCGCTACGTCAAAGGTACCGCCGAGAGCGGCCGTCGTCATCGAGATCGGGATCGTGCAGTAGAGGTCCGCGCCGTCACGCTGGTAGAATTCATGCGGCTTGACCGACAGAAAGATATAGAGATCACCCGCCGGACCGCCGCGCATGCCAGCTTCGCCTTCGCCCTGCAGGCGAATCCGCGTGCCGTCTTCGATGCCAGCCGGAATATTCACGGAGAGCGACCGCTCTTCGGTGACGCGGCCCTGGCCGTGGCACTTCGTGCAGGGATCGGGAATGATCGTACCGCGACCATGGCAGGTCGGGCATGTGCGCTCGATCGAGAAGAAGCCCTGTGCAGCACGCACGCGGCCCGAACCCTGGCAGGTGCCGCAGGTCTTCGGTTGCGTGCCGGGCTTTGCGCCCGAGCCGGAACAGACGTCGCAGGTAATCGATGTCGGAACCCGGATTTGCGCCGTCTTGCCGGAGAAGGACTCCTCCAGCGAAATTTCCATGTTGTAGCGAAGATCGGCGCCACGCTCGCGGCCGCCGGAAGAGCGCTGGCGCTGACGGCCGCCGCCCATCATCTCACCGAAGATATCCTCGAAAATGTCGGAGAATCCGCCGCCGCCAAAACCGCCACCACCGCCCATGCCTCCGTGTTCGAAGGCTGCGTGACCGTAACGGTCATAGGCCGCGCGCTTCTGCGGATCCTTGAGCATCTCGTAGGCTTCGTTGATCTCCTTGAACTTGCGCTCAGCGTCATGGTCGCCCGGATTCTTGTCCGGATGGTACTTCATGGCGAGTTTGCGGAAGGCGCTTTTCAGCTCTTTTTCGTCCGCCGTCTTGGCGACACCCAGCGTTTCGTAAAAATCGGCTTTTGCCATTAAGGATTAGACCCCGGAAATGGATTTCCGGCTGCCGCAAAGACAGCCGGAATGTCAGTTTCAAGCTTGACCGCTTCGCCTCGCTTAAGCGGACTTCTTGCGGTCGTCGTCCTTGACTTCTTCGTAGTCGGCATCGACGACATTGTCATCGCCGCCTTCCGCCGAAGCGTCGGCAGAGCCGGCTTCCGCCTGCTGGGCTTCATAGATCGCCTGACCGAGCTTCATGGAAACTTCCATGAGGGTCTGGGTCTTTGCCTTGATGTCTTCAGCATCCGGCTCGGTTGCTTCGACGGCAGACTTCAGAGCAGCGATCGCGTCGGAGATCGCAGTGCGGTCGGCTTCAGAGACCTTGTCGCCGTAATCCTTCAGCGACTTTTCCGTGGAGTGAATCAGGCTTTCGGCCTGGTTCTTGGCTTCTACGCCTTCGCGACGCTTCTTGTCGGCTTCAGCATTGGCTTCGGCGTCCTTGACCATCTTCTCGATGTCGGCGTCGGAGAGACCACCCGAGGCCTGGATGCGGATCTGCTGTTCCTTGCCGGTGCCCTTGTCCTTGGCCGAAACCTGGACGATGCCGTTGGCGTCGATATCGAAGGTGACTTCGATCTGCGGAACGCCACGCGGTGCCGGCGGCAGGCCAACGAGGTCGAACTGGCCGAGCAGCTTGTTGTCGGCAGCCATTTCACGCTCGCCCTGCGAAACGCGGATGGTGACGGCCTGCTGGTTGTCGTCGGCGGTCGAGAAGGTCTGCGACTTCTTCGTCGGGATCGTGGTGTTACGCTCGATCAGACGCGTAAAGACGCCACCAAGGGTCTCGATACCGAGGGACAGCGGGGTTACGTCGAGAAGCAGAACGTCCTTGACGTCGCCCTGCAGAACACCGGCCTGGATGGCTGCGCCGAGTGCCACGACTTCGTCAGGGTTGACGCCCTTGTGGGGTTCCTTGCCGAACAGCTGCTTGACGACTTCCTGGACCTTCGGCATGCGGCTCATGCCGCCAACGAGAACGACTTCATCGATTTCAGCAGGCGTGACACCTGCATCCTTCAGAGCTGCCTTGCACGGTGCGATCGTACGCTGGACCAGATCATCAACCAAGCTTTCGAGCTTGGCGCGCGTCAGCTTCAGCGTCAGGTGTTTCGGGCCGGTCGCATCAGCCGTGATGAACGGCAGGTTGATTTCGGTCTGCTGGGCGGACGACAGTTCGATCTTCGCCTTTTCAGCAGCTTCCTTGAGGCGCTGCAGAGCAAGCTTGTCGCCCTTGAGGTCGATGCCGTTGTCCTTCTTGAACTCGGCAACGAGATATTCGACGAGACGCATGTCGAAGTCTTCACCGCCGAGGAAGGTATCGCCATTGGTCGACTTCACTTCGAAGACGCCGTCACCGATTTCGAGGATCGAGATATCGAAGGTACCGCCACCAAGATCGTAAACGGCAATCGTCTTGCCATCCTTCTTGTCGAGACCGTAGGCGAGTGCAGCCGCCGTCGGCTCGTTGATGATGCGCAGAACTTCGAGGCCAGCGATCTTTCCGGCATCCTTGGTTGCCTGGCGCTGTGCGTCGTTGAAGTATGCGGGAACGGTGATAACAGCCTTCTCGACCTTTTCACCGAGATAGGATTCGGCGGTTTCCTTCATCTTCTGAAGGATCATCGCGGAGATTTGTGCCGGAGAATAGGACTTGCTCTGGGCCTCGACCCATGCGTCGCCATTGTCGCCCTTGACGATATGGAAGGGGACGAGGCTCTTGTCCTTCTCAACGGTCGGATCCTCGTAGCGGCGGCCAATCAGGCGCTTTACTGCGAAGAGGGTGTTCGTGGGGTTGGTGACCGCCTGGCGCTTGGCCGGCTGGCCGACGAGGCGTTCGCCATCGTCAGAAAATGCCACCATGGAAGGGGTCGTACGCGCACCTTCCGCATTCTCAATGACCTTTGCGTCTTTGCCGTCCATGACCGCGACGCAGGAATTTGTCGTTCCGAGGTCGATACCAATTACTTTTGCCATGTCATTCTCTCCTTGAAGCAAGCTGTCGGAACCCCGAGAAGGCATTTCCCTGACAGCCCCTTACGGGATGGGTCTTTAAGATTAACGCAATCGTGATTGCGGTGATGCCGCGTATATAAGGAGCGGTTTTCGGGACTGCAAGGCGAGAACCAGCCAGAAAACCGGCAAAACAAGCGCCCAACAATTAATTTTGACGGGCATAGGACGATCGCGTTTTCCTGGCCAAAACTCGTTGACTATTGTCCCATAATCAGGTCGAGGAGAGTCGTCCGTCTCGGACGACCGCCCGGCGATGGTTCAGGCTCGCCAATATCGCCCGGCGGAAGGGCATCGCCGTCCCCGTAGCCACCATCCTGAGCGACATCGGCGGGAGGGATCGGGCCGCCATGGGTCGGGGCCATCGGCTGCCGTTTTGGCCGGTCGGGCGCCTGTGGATAACGCCCGCTCACATCGGCCGATTCGCCAAAGACACCAGAAAGGATGCTGCCAATCGTCGTCGGCTCCTCAAGCGGCGGCGCCACACCGGGCTCGGCAGACGCCACCGGCTGATCGCCGAAGCCAGAATTGGCCGGGTCTGCCATAAACTGCCCGTTGCCGAACAGCGGTGCCGGCGACAGACCTTTGTGGGCTGCGACCATGAACTCCTGCCATGCCTTGGCCGGCAGCCCGCCGCCTGTCACCTTCTTCATCGGCTTGCCATCGTCATTGCCGAACCACACGCCGGTGGTCAGGTTGCTGGTGAAGCCAACGAACAGCGCGTCGCGGGAATTCTGGGTGGTGCCGGTCTTGCCGGCTGCCTGCCAACCGGAAAGCTTGGCACTTTTTCCCGTTCCCTGGTTGATGACGCCCATCATCATCGTATTCATGTTGGCGGCAATGGCTTCCGACAGCACACGGGGCGGGTTGTCGTAGGTGTTCTCATACAGCACCTTGCTGCCGTCAGCCGTCGTCACGCGCCGGATCACGTGCGGCGTTGCCTTATAGCCGCCGTTCATGAACGCTGCATAGGCGCCTGTGAGCTCGGTCAACGACACTTCCGACGTGCCGAGCGCAATAGAGGCATTGGGCTGCAGTTCCGATTCGATGCCGAGACGGTGTGCCAGCTTGATGACCTGGTCCGGCCCATCATACATGACGAGCTGGGCGGCGACGGTGTTCAGCGACTTTGCAAGGGCCGTCGCAAGTGTCACTTCGCCATTATACTTCTTCTCGTAGTTCTCGGGCGTCCAATCGCCGATGCGGATCGGCGCGTCATTGAATACGGAGAACGGCGTCAGGCCCTTTTCCAGCGCCGCCGCATACACGAAAGGCTTGAAGGATGAACCCGGCTGCCGCTTGGCCGTGACCGCACGATTGAACTGGCTGTCGGCATAGTCCCTGCCGCCGACGAGCGCGCGGATAGCGCCGGTCCCGTCGAGTGAGACCAACGCAGCCTGCGAGGCGTCGAGCTTGGCACCATCCTTGCCCAACACGTCGTTCAGCGACTGCTCGGCCCGCTTCTCCAGCGTCTTGTCGATCGTCGTATCGACGACGATGTCCTCCTTGACGTCGCCAATCAGGCCGGGCAGCTGGTCCATGACCATATCCGCCACATAGTGCCCGGCGCCCGACCAATAGCGCTTCGCCTTGGCCGGCGTTTGCGACATCGCGGTCTTCACTTCGTCATCGGTGATGTAGCCCTGATCCCGCATCGTCTGCAGCACGACCTGCGCACGGGCGTTCGCCGCTTGCGGATCGCGCGCCGGCGAAAGGCGCGACGGCGCCTTAACAAGGCCAGCTAGCAGAGCGGCTTCGCCAAGGTTCACATCACGTGCGGACTTGTTGAAGTAGCGGCGCGAGGCAGCTTCGACGCCATAGGCGTTCGATCCGAAAAAGACGCGATTAAGATACATGGCAAGGATCTGATCCTTGGTATATTTCTGCTCGAGCCAAAGCGCGAGCAGGACTTCCTGCACCTTGCGCTCGAGCGTGCGGTCCGGTGACAGGAAGAGGTTCTTTGCAAGCTGCTGCGTCAGCGTCGAGCCGCCCTGGACCATGTGCCCGGTCGTCAGGTTGGTGACGAAGGCGCGTGCGAGGCCAAGCGGGTCGACGCCGAAATGCGAATAGAAGCGGCGGTCTTCGATGGCCACGATCGCTTCGGGAATGTATGGCGACATGTCTTCGAGCGCGATCGCTTCGCCGCCTGTCGTGCCGCGATTGGCGATGACGCTGCCATCGACCGCAGTGATCTTGACGTTCGGGGGCGCTCGGGAATGGCCCAGGTGCTGGCGCTTGGCATGCGCGATCCGTAGTAGACGACGAGGCCGGTAATGCCGATGCCGGCCCAGATGCCAAAAACGATACACCAGTAGACAATACGACGGATGAAGCCGAAGAAGCTTCCACCTTCGCGTTCCCCGCGGCCGCGCTTGCGTCTCTCGGGCTGCCGTGTGCGAGACGATTTTGGAGCCACCCGCTTGCTCGAGCGTCCACGCACCACACGGTCGTCGGCATCGAGCGAGAAATCGTCATCATCGTCGCGGTCGTCGCGGCCGCTGAAAGACGGTTCGATCCTGTCGCGTGATTTGCCTCCGCCCGCCATCTAGTACCCGGTGCACCCCATCTTCGCTCTAAGCTGCAACATCGCAGAAACCGCGTTTTGCCAAACGGTTCTCCAGTCGGTTGAACTTTAAATGCGGCGATTTAAGGGGTGGTTAAGACGTGGTTAGAACGGGGCCAACGATTGCCCCAACAATGTCAAATTTGGTTCAGCCCCCGTTCACCCAACGAGCTCTCTAATCCACGTGCAAGGGACTTGCATAACAGAGGTGCAGAGATGCGTATGAGAATGATTGCAGCCGCGATCGCCATTTGTGGATTTGGTGTTTCCGCGGCTGAAGCGATGCCGGTCGCGCCGGTAAACGGCGCTGCGGCCGAGAATACGGTACTTGTCGATTATGCTTGCGGTCGCGGCTATCATCTCACTCGGTGGGGAAATTGCCGACCGAACTGGAACCGGCCGCCGCCGCCGCGCTACGGATGGCGCGACGACCGCCGCTATGGATGGCGCGGTCCCCCGCCCCGCTATGGTTGGCGCTATGAGAGATCCTACGGATGGGATCGTGGACGTGACGGCGATTGGCGCTGATAAAGATAAGCAAAGCCCGGCGCCCACTCGGCCCGGGCATTGCTTCATTTAGCTTATCAAGCCACGCTTTTATGGCATAGCTGCCATTCGTTGCTACCGTCACAAATCTGACATATAGCACGTCGAATTGCGCCTAGGATTAGCGCAGAGCGCGCAAATGTAGGCATTTATGAGCATCGACATTAGCAATATCGAAGAATTCAAGCTGCGCGAAGTCTGGAGCGTGCATGAGTTTGCGCGCCGCTACCGGCTGACAAAGATGGAAGAAAGCCGCCTGAAGATGCTGCACGGCCCGTTCGCAGAGATGCGCGAGCTGCTCGTCTATCGGCAGAACTCCGTTTCTCTCTGGTAGCAGGGAACTATTAGCGAACTAGTGAATTAATTCCGTAGCGAAACACGCCCTACACGTTTCGCTACGGGTCGGCCGTCTCCCCTCAAACGTGCCGATCGCGATCAGGCCCGGCGTCTCTCCCAGAGCGCCGGGCCTTCTCATGTCGGCTGCAAGAAGGGCGGCCTTGCAACCGCCCGGATTCATCACTGTTGGTTGCCGCAGGCCGGATCACCCGGCTGGCAAGGAGGCGGCCCACGACGGCCATCGCCGCCGCGACGCTGATTTGCGTCATCGTTTCGCTGCGGCGGTCGCTGGAAGTCCCGACGATTGTCATTGGGCCGTCCCTGAAAATCCTGACGGCCGGGGCCGCGGTCGAAATCTGGTTGCCGAGCAGGTGATAAGCCTTGCTCCGGGCGACGGTCCGGCCTGCGGCTTCCGTCGGGCCTGCGATCCGGGCCGCGACCGAAGTCCGGCCGCGGGTCGGGTCCCCGGTCAAAATCAGGCCGTGGGCGACCGGGTGCAGGATTTCGGTCGAATTCCGGGGGGCGTACTGGGCGAACGACAGCCGGCGGGCGATCATAGACGGGGTTACGGCGCCAACGATCGCGGTCGCGATAGAAATCGCGATTGCGGTAGTTGCGATCCCAGTAGTTTCCGACGCTGAAGACCACGGTCGGAATTCCGAGGGGGCGGTAGTATTCTGGCCCGACGTAGACGCGCCGGCTCTGATAGAGTGCCTGGACATAGCGACCGGCGACCCAGCCACGACCGCCATGGAATTCCACATCGCACCACGGCACATCCGCGAGGCAACCATGGATCTCTACCGATTCGCCGGCGGGAATCACAGTTACGGCGGGATATTGCGTGCTCGGTCCGGCGCGCATGTTGACGGTGGCTGTCGCAAATCCCTCGGCTGCCTCAGCAATCGCCGGTGCGAGTAAAAGCGCGGCCGCCGCGGCGGCCTGCATCAGTATGGACTTCACGTTTCAACTCCTTTGACGACGCAGGCAACCGTGCTGCCCGCGTTTTCCGAAAGGGTGCCAGCGTATCTCGCGCATGGTTTAGGCATTCGCCGCCTCGCGCCGATCTCACCTCAATCACCTTTTTCTTTCAATGATTTGTAGTTCGCTCGGATGAACCCGACTTGAACGAGAGAAAGCCTCGAAATGCATTGCCCTACTTGAAATACGGCCGCCGCATTGCGACATGATGGCCAACATATTGCAGCTGATGGAAAGCTGTGCGCGCAAGCAACGTTGCCGCTTCCATCGATCTGGCCGTGGCTGCCGTTAACCAATCGTTAACCTTTCCAGATCACCTTGGCTGCAACATTCGCTTCCCCCTTGACCACGGATGTACTGGCATCGAAGTGGAGCGGATGACGAAAGGCCGGTTTGTTCCGGCCTTTTTGTTTTTCTGGCGTTCGAATGAGAACGCCTTTCCAGCCCGTTACTTGGCCAGCGCGTCCAGGATTCGAATCCAGGAGCGGATACCCTTATGGTAGGAGACGAGTTCGTACTTCTCGTTCGGCGAGTGGATGCGGTCGTCGCTGAGACCGAAGCCGACGAGCAACGACTCCATGCCGAGCATCTTCTGGAAGTCGCCGACGATCGGGATCGATCCGCCCATGCCGATCACAATGGCAGGCTTCGGCCACTCGTCAGAAAGCGCATTCTTGGCCTTCGTCAGCACCGGAGAATCGTAGGAGAGGTGGATGGCCGGCGAGCCGCCATGCGGATGGAACTCGACCGAGCAATCCGCGGGGACTTTCGAGCTGATGTAGCGGCGGAAGCTTTCCCGGACAGCATCCGGATCCTGCGCGCCGACGAGGCGAAAGGAAACCTTGGCAGAGGCCTTGGCTGCAATCACCGTCTTGAAGCCCTCGCCCGTATAGCCGCCCCAGATGCCGTTGATCTCGGCGGTCGGACGCGCCCATGTCAGCTCAAGGACCGACCGGCCCTTTTCGCCAGAGGGGATCGACAGACCGACCTCGCCGAGGAAGGTCTCCGCCGTCTTGCCGAGAGTTTCCCAGGATGCCTTGATATTGGCCGGGGTTTCCTCGACGCCGTCATAGAAGCCTTCAAGGGTGATGCGGCCGGTTTCATCATGCAGCCCGGCAAGCGCGGCAGTCAGGATGTGAATCGGGTTTGCCGCCGCACCGCCGAAGAGGCCGGAATGCAGATCGCGATCGGCCGCGGTTAAGACGACCTCCTCCCCGACAAGACCACGAAGCGCTGCGGCAATCGCCGGTGTATCACGATCCCACATGCCGGTGTCGCAAACGAGTGCGTAGTCCGCCTTCAATTCCACGGCGTTGGCGTCAAGGAATGGCTTCAGCGAAGGCGAACCCGATTCCTCTTCGCCCTCGAAGAGGATGGTGATGCGGCAGGGCAACCCACCATTGATTTCCTTATATGCACGGCAGGCCTCGACGAAGGTCATCAACTGGCCCTTGTCGTCGGCGGTACCGCGACCGGTGAGGATCTTCCGGCCGTTGCCGAGATCTTTGATCGACGGCTCGAAAGGGTCGTTCTCCCAGAGTTCGATGGGATCGACCGGCTGCACGTCGTAGTGACCATAAAACAGCACATGCGGCGCGTCGGCGCTCGCAGCGGCGTGATGGGCGACAACCATGGGATGACCGGGCGTGTCGCGCACAGAAGCATCGAACCCAAGCGTCTTGAGATAGGAAACCAGCCATTCGGCCGCCTTGCGGCACTCGGCCCTGTAGGCCGGGTCGGTTGAGATGGATTTGATCCGCAAGAGTTCGAACAGCTTGTCGAGGCTTGATGGCAAATTCTGGTCCGCGCGCGAAAGCACTGGCATAACCTCGGTCATTTCCGACTCCTTTCGAAATTCCGCGGGACGATAGACCAAAGGTCGATCGCTTTCGAGGCGAAAAAGACCGGGCAAAAAAGTGTCGGTTGAAAAAGAACAAAGCTCAGGGATACCGGAAGATGAGGGTATGAAATCGCAGATACAATTTACAGTAATCCAGGAGAGCCTAAATAATCTGTCGCCAATCGTTGTTCGAAGTGAGATATGTTCTCTGTGGTCACCTGCATTGGCGACAACCATGACTGGCGCGTGATCATTGCCGCCGTCGTCGTTTGCCTAATCGGCAACCTTGCCTCGATACTGCTTCTGTCTCGCGCCCGTGAATGCGATCTTGGGCAGCAACGAAACTGGATCATGGCTTCGGCATTTGCCTGCGGCGTCGGCATCTGGGCCACACATTTCATCTCAATGCTCGCCTACGATGGTGGCTTTACGATCACCTCCGGGCTCGGCCTGACGGCGCTCTCCGTCGTGTTCGCCATATGCGTTTCCTGGTTGGCGATTCTTGTCGCCTCCGAGGAAGCGAGCGATTATTCTTTCGTCTCGGGTGGAGTCTTGATGGCGCTGGGCATCGGGTCGATGCACCTGACGGGGATGGAGGCGATCGAGGCACAGGTCGACATCGTCTACAACACTCGTTGCTCTCTCGATAGGTGCCGTGCTTTCCAGCCTTGCCTTTCTCTCTTTCAAGAAACTGACCGGCGCGAAGCGACTGCGCGTGTCGGCGATCGCCATGGTGCTCGCCATCGCCGCGATGCATTTCACATCCATGAGCACTATAGCTCTCGTTCCGCAGGCTGGGCGAGACGTGACGGCAACGGTTGTTGAGCCAAAGACACTCGCCGCAATCATCATGGCAGTATCGACAGCCCTGATCCTGGTTGCGCTCGTCGGAGCGTTCCTGGAGAGCCATCTGACCGATCTCCGAGGCCTTGCAAACGCGTCGAAAGGACTGTTCATCCTGCGCGAAGGGAGAATCGTCGACGCCAATGAGCGCTTCCAGGAAATGTCAGGCTGGCAACTGGTCGAATTGGTCGGGACTGATGCGACCTCCTTGCTGATGAGCATGGATGGGCGTGCAACGATCTCCCATCAGGAAACGCTGCTGACCACCAGGGACGAACGCGAGATTCCGGTGGAAACCATGGCCCCCCGTATGGTCTACCGCGGACGCAACTGCGAGGTTCTCGTGCTTCGCGATCTGACCGAGCGCAAGCGCGCCGAGAAAATGATCGAACATCTGGCGCAGCACGATGTTTTGACCGGATTGCCGAACCGCTCGCTATTCGACACACGTATCCGGCATGCGCTTCAATTGGCACAGCGCAAGCGCACGCAGATTGCCGTTTTCTGTTTGGACCTCGACCGTTTCAATGCCGTCAACGACATCTTTGGACACGCCGAAGGCGACCGGATCCTCTGCAAGGCCTCGGCGATCCTGCAGCGCGTGGCAGGCGAAGGCGATACCGTTGCCCGTCTGGGCGGCAACGAGTTTGCGATCATCCAGACGGGCAAGCAGCAGCCGGACGCGGCGCGCAGGCTCGCCGATCTCATCCTTGGCGGTCTGGCGGCCGAAATGGACATCGCCCGCGATCCGACGGCCGTCGGCGCCAGCGTCGGCATTGCGATCTATCCCACGGATGGGAGCACCGCACAGCAGCTGAGCGACAATGCCGACACTGCACTTTACCGCGCCAAGCATGCTGGTCGCAGCAAGGCCTGCTTCCTCGACGCGGAGATGGACGGGGCTGTCCGCGCCCGTCGGCAGATCGAGGCCGAGTTGCGGCACGCGACGACGCGCAGCCAGCTATCCGTGAATGACCAGCCGATTCTCGACAGCAGAACCGGCTCAATCAACGGCTATGAAGCGCTGATGCGGTGGAACCGGCTGGGGCACGGCATGAGTGAGCCCGAGGTTTTCATCAGCATTGCCTAGGAAAGCGGCGTGATCGTGCAGCTGGGTGAATGGGTGCTGCGCCAGGCCTGTACCGAAGCGGCGCGCTGGCCGCAGCCGCTGTCGATCGCCGTCAACGTCTCGCCGGTGCAGTTCATGCTTCCGAACCTCTGCGAACGGGTCGCAGCAATCCTCGAGGAGATCTGGCGCCTCACAGGCTGGAGCCGGAAATGACCGAGGCTGCATTCGTGCGCGACCGAAGCAATGTCATCGCAACGCTGATGCGTCTGCACGGGCTTGGCACGCATCGTCATGGACGACTTCGGAACGGGCTTCTCGTCACTTTCGAACCTGCGTGCCCTGCCCTTCGACAAGATCAAGGTGGACCGGAGCTTCACAGGCATCCTCGAGCACGATGCGGCCGCCCGTTCCATCGTACGTGCCATCATCGGCCTTGGTCACAGCCTGGGGATTCAGGTCGTGACCGAAGGTGTCGAAACGGAACTCCAGCGCCAGATCGTTATCGAGGAAGGCTGCGAACAGTTGCAGGGTCTGCTTCTCGGCAAGCCTGATATCGAACCGAGCGTGAAGCTGGCTCGCGCGAGAACTTTCTTTCAGTGCGCGGAGACGGGTTTGACCGCCCTTGCAACGCGACGACCATAACACCAGCGGAATTGCGCCAACTCAGAGCTTCTTGGCATTGTCTAGAAGACGGCGGATATATTCGAGGGTCAATTCGCGTTCGAAGCTTTTGAAGCCCTGAAAGAGCGCGAGGTCGGCTTCACGCGCCGCCTCGATCGCGTCGTCTTCCATGCCCTTGGCCTTGTCCGTGAGGAAGATCAGCTGGGCGCGCTTGTCGGACGGATGCGGACGGCGATCGATCAGCCCGTCGCGCGCCATGCGTGCAAGCGTGTTCGCCATGGTCGCCTGTTCGATATCGACGCGAGCCAGCAACTGCTTCTGCGTGAGCCCGTCTTCGGCCCAGAGTTCGAGAAGAACCGGGAATTGCCCTGGCGAAAAGCCGAGCCTCGCCGCGCGCTGCTGCAGCGAACGAGCGAAGCCCTTGGCCAGCTGGCTGGCAAGATAGGCTCCCGAGTCCATACGATTAATTCCCATTTTCTCAGTTAGGCGCAAAATACTCGACAAAACAATTCAACAAATCGCATGCGATGTACCACAAATACTTTCATCGCAGGCTGTCGGTCGGAAGATAGAGCAGAAAAACAAAGCCGCCATAGCCTGGAGGTGTGGCTATGGCGGCTCTAAAATGGGGACAAAGGCCCGGAGAGGGGATAAGGCCTTTGTCCAAGTCCGATGCGGCGGGGGACAAGCCAGCTATCAGACCCTCGACGCGATCAACACGATCAAACGCCGGTAGTAATCATTTGTGATCGCGAATGTGGCTTTTCAAGGGAAAGCTAAAGATTGACTATTACAAATTAGTAACAGTTTGGTGAGGCAGAATCTTTTCGCCTCGGAACTTTATATGGACCTTCCGGGGTGGCCGCGCTATCCATGACGCCATGAAAAAAGGCGATCATCTTTTCCTTGTCGACGGCTCCGGTTTCATCTTTCGAGCCTTTCACGCACTCCCGCCCCTGACCCGCAAGTCCGACGGTTTGCCGGTGGGCGCGGTGTCGGGATTCTGCAACATGCTGTGGAAACTCCTGACCGATGCGCGCGACACATCGGTTGGCGTGACCCCAACGCATCTGGCCGTCATCTTCGATTATTCGGCAAAGACGTTCCGCAAGGATCTCTACGACGCCTACAAGGCAAACCGCTCGACGCCACCCGATGAACTCATTCCTCAGTTCGGCCTCATCCGCCACGCGACGCGCGCCTTCAACCTGCCGTGCATCGAGACCGAAGGTTTCGAGGCCGACGACATCATCGCGACCTATGCTCGCCAGGCCGAAGCGGTCGGCGCCGACGTGACCATCGTGTCCTCGGACAAGGATCTGATGCAACTCGTCACGCCGAACGTCCACATGTACGACAGCATGAAGGACAAGCAGATCGCCGTTCCCGATGTCATCGAAAAATGGGGCGTGGCGCCCGAGAAGATGATCGATCTTCAGGCGATGACCGGCGACTCGGTCGACAACGTACCGGGCATCCCCGGCATCGGCCCTAAGACAGCTGCGCAGCTTCTGGCTGAGTATGGCGACCTCGACACGCTTTTGGAGCGTGCGACGGAGATCAAGCAGGAAAAGCGCCGCCAGGCGATCATCGAAAACGCCGATAAGGCCCGCCTGTCGCGTGAGCTGGTGCGGTTGCGCACGGACGTGCCGCTGGAGCTCGGGCTGGAAGCGCTCATCCTGGAGCCGCAGAACGGGCCGAAGCTGATCGGCTTCCTGAAGGCAATGCAGTTCACATCGCTGACGCGGCGCGTGGCTGACGCCTGCGATTGTGATGCCAGCGCCATCGACGCCATCGACGTTCCGGTGGAGTGGGGTGCCGCGGCACGCGGCCCCGATCTCGACATCGCCCAGCCGGAGCCGGTTGCCGGCGGCATTCCCGACGTCGCCGGCGAGTCGGTGCCCGTTCCCGCGAAAGCGAATGGCGCAAACGGTCGTGAAGGCACTTTCCTGCCAGGCGATCTTGCCAAGGCGCGCGCCGAAGCGTTCGCGTCCCTGCCCTTCGACCATTCGCGCTACGCCACCATCCGCGATGTCGCGACGCTCGACAAATGGATTGCCGATGCGCGCGACACGGGACTGGTTGCCTTCGATACCGAAACCACGTCGCTCGATGCGATGCAGGCCGAGCTCGTCGGATTTTCGATGGCGATTGCCGAAAACGACAAGGATCCCACCGGCACCAGCATCCGCGCCGCCTATGTTCCGATCGGCCACAAGACAGGCATCGGCGATCTGCTCGGCGGCGGACTTGCCGACAATCAGATTCCGATGCGCGATGCCCTTCCCCGACTGAAGGCACTGCTGGAAGACGAGTCGATCCTGAAGGTCGCCCAGAACCTCAAATACGACTACCTGCTGATGAAGCGTTACGGCGTCGAAACGAAGAACTTTGACGATACGATGCTCATTTCCTACGTGCTGGACGCTGGAACCGGCGCGCACGGAATGGATCCGCTGTCGGAGAAGTTCCTCGGCCACACCCCGATTGCCTATAAGGACGTGGCCGGCAGTGGTAAGTCGAACATTACATTCGACCTCGTCGACATCGACCGCGCCACGCACTATGCCGCCGAAGATGCCGACATCACATTGCGGCTCTGGCTCGTTCTGAAGCCGCGCCTTGCCGCCGAAAAGCTGACCACGGTCTACGAGCGCCTTGAGCGGCCGTTGCTTCCTGTTCTGGCGCACATGGAAGCGCGCGGCGTCACCGTCGACAGGCAAATTCTGTCGCGTCTGTCCGGCGACCTCGCACAGGGCGCCGCCGCATTGGAGGATGAGATTTACAAGCTTGCAGGTGGGCGCTTTACCATCGGCTCGCCGAAGCAGCTGGGCGACATCCTGTTCGGCAAGATGGGGCTCGCCGGCGGCAGCAAGACGAAGACCGGCCAGTGGTCCACATCGGCAAGCGTCTTGGAAGACCTCGCAGCCGCAGGCTTCGAGTTGCCACGCAAGATCGTCGACTGGCGCCAGCTGACCAAGCTGAAGTCGACCTACACGGATGCGCTGCCGGGATACATCCATCCCGAGACGAAGCGGGTTCACACCTCGTATTCACTGGCATCGACGACGACCGGCCGTCTCTCGTCCTCAGAACCGAACCTGCAAAACATCCCCGTTCGCACGGCGGAAGGTCGCAAGATCCGCACCGCCTTCATTTCGACACCGGGCCACAAGCTGATCTCGGCCGACTATAGCCAAATCGAGCTGCGCGTGCTCGCGCACGTCGCCGAGATTCCGCAGCTGACGCAGGCCTTTGCTGACGGCGTCGATATTCATGCCATGACCGCATCGGAGATGTTCAGCGTACCAGTCGAGGGCATGCCGTCCGAGGTGCGGCGTCGAGCGAAGGCAATCAACTTCGGCATCATCTACGGCATTTCCGCCTTCGGTCTTGCCAATCAGCTGTCGATCGAACGCTCGGAAGCGGGCGACTATATCAAGAAGTACTTCGAGCGCTTCCCCGGCATCCGTGATTACATGGACAGCCGAAAGCAAATGGCACGCGACAAGGGCTACGTCGAAACGATCTTCGGGCGGCGAATCAACTATCCGGAGATTCGCTCTTCCAATCCGTCGGTGCGCGCCTTCAACGAACGTGCGGCCATCAACGCCCCGATCCAGGGATCGGCCGCGGACATTATCCGCCGGGCGATGATCAAGATGGAGCCGGCGCTGGCGGAGGCGGGACTTGGCGACCGCGTCCGCATGCTCTTGCAGGTGCATGACGAATTGATCTTCGAGGTCGAGGATGCCGACGTCGAAAAGGCAACGCCGATCATCGTTTCGGTCATGGAAAATGCCACTATGCCGGCGCTTGAAATGCGCGTGCCGCTGAAGGTCGATGCGCGGTCGGCGACCAACTGGGACGAAGCGCACTGAGCGCTTCGTCGAAAATCCATTAAAATTTTCATTACCTTGCAAGCCATTGATATAAAACATTTTTCTTGTACTTTTCCGCCGGAACACCGCGCAGGCAGAAGGAACTTATTAACCTTCCTTTCCTAATCCGGAAGCGGGTAATAGTTGCTAATCATGAGTGAGTAGCGGTCGTATGCGCTTTCCTAGAACCAATCTGACAGGGGCCGAGGATATTTCCACGGAAGTCGAAGGTGAACAGCTGCAGGAACACGCGGGCGAGAAGCCTACGGCACCAATCTGGCAGAGCAATTTTTCACTGGCTCCGAACGTGCGGTTCACCCGCACGCCCGAGAATCTGATCAATCCTAAACGCGTGCCGGTCCTCCCGGTTCACACGCCGCCTCTTGCGACACAGGAACACGTTGCGGCAGACATCTGTGTCAGCGCACAGCCGCCGGTACCGGTCGTCGTCAACGTTCCGTTCGACGTTTACGAACCGGAGACCTCGGCCGTGATTGAGATGCCGCAGGCTGCAACTGCGCCGCCGGCGATTTTGGTCGAGCCCGATGCTGAAACGCATATCCGCGCATCCACCGAACTGGCGTCCATCTCGGACTTCGCATTCTGGGAAGTCATGGCCTTCGAAGAAGCTCCGGCCGAACCGATCTTGCTTCCTCAGGTTTCCCTGCCGAGGCCCGAGGTCAGTCCGGAATCGATCATCAGCCGGTTCCGGATCTTGGAATGGCAGCCTGGCCGCCAACGGCCCGCAGCAGCTGTTGCACAGGCGCCAGCTCCGTCGCCAATCATCCCGGCCCCGGCTGCGCCAGCCCCTGCTTTGACACGCAACCGCGCAACGCAGCCCCATGTCGAGGAAGCGTCGGCGGCCCAGCCGAAAACGCAGCCCATCGCTCCGGTGCCGGTCCGCACACAGGCGCCGCAGCCGCTTGCGCCCGCACCGCGTTTTGCTGCGCAGAAGATTGTCCCCTCCAGGATCGATGCCTCCGGTTATGAATTCCCATCGCATTCACTGCTGCAGGAGCCGCCGGAACGGGTTGGCGAGATCATGTCGCAGGAGACGCTGGAGCAGAATGCCGGTCTTCTCGAGAGCGTGCTTGAGGATTTCGGCATCAAGGGCGAGATCATCCATGTCCGCCCCGGTCCCGTCGTCACGCTTTATGAGTTCGAGCCGGCGCCGGGCGTCAAATCCTCACGCGTCATCGGCCTGGCCGACGATATCGCCCGTTCGATGTCGGCGCTCTCTGCACGCGTTGCGGTGGTCCCCGGCCGCAATGTCATCGGCATCGAACTGCCGAACGTGCTGCGCGAAACCGTCTATTTCCGCGAGATGATCGAGAGCCAGGATTTCGAGAAGAGCGGCTACAAGCTGGCGCTCGGCCTCGGCAAGACGATCGGCGGCGAGCCCGTGATCGCCGAGCTCGCGAAGATGCCACACCTGCTCGTCGCCGGCACGACGGGCTCGGGCAAGTCCGTCGCCATCAACACGATGATCCTGTCGCTGCTCTACCGGATGTCGCCGGAGCAATGCCGCCTGATCATGGTCGATCCAAAGATGCTCGAACTCTCCGTCTACGACGGTATCCCGCATTTGCTGACGCCTGTTGTCACCGACCCCAAGAAGGCGGTCATGGCGCTGAAGTGGGCGGTGCGCGAGATGGAGGATCGCTATCGCAAAATGTCGCGCCTCGGCGTGCGCAACATCGACGGCTACAACAGCCGCGTGGCGCAGGCACGCGACAAGGGCGAGACCATCCACGTCATGATCCAGACCGGCTTCGACAGGAGCACCGGTGCGCCGATCGAAGAGCAACAGGAAATGGACCTGACGCCGATGCCATACATCGTCGTCATCGTCGACGAGATGGCCGATCTGATGATGGTCGCCGGCAAGGAAATCGAAGGGGCGATCCAGCGCCTGGCGCAGATGGCGCGCGCCGCCGGCATCCACCTGATCATGGCCACTCAGCGTCCGTCCGTCGATGTCATCACCGGCACCATCAAGGCGAACTTCCCGACACGCATCTCCTTCCAGGTGACGTCGAAGATCGACAGCCGCACTATCCTTGGCGAACAGGGCGCGGAGCAGCTGCTCGGTCAGGGCGACATGCTTCATATGCAGGGCGGCGGGCGTATTGCCCGCGTGCACGGGCCGTTCGTTTCGGATACCGAAGTGGAGAAGGTCGTCGCGCATCTGAAGACGCAGGGTCGGCCGGAATATCTCGACACCGTCACGGCAGACGAAGAGGAAGAGGTCGACGACGAGGACAGCGCCGTCTTCGACAAGGGCGACATGGCGGCCGAGGACGGCAACGATCTCTACGACAAGGCCGTCAAGGTCGTCCTGCGCGATAAGAAGTGCTCGACCTCCTACATTCAGCGCCGTCTCGGTATTGGCTACAACCGCGCAGCTTCGCTTGTCGAACGCATGGAGAAGGAAGGCCTCGTCGGCCCGGCAAATCATGTCGGCAAAAGAGAGATCGTGACTGCGCGCAGCGGCGAGAGCGAGTGATCGCTTCGTTTGCGGCAGCCCCTGATACGGCTGCCGCAGACAACAGAAAACCTCGCGCCGGAGAGATCTCCACGACGGCATGGCTCGGGTGGGAATGGGCAGGCGGTGGTGTTGGTGGATGTGGATTGTCAGGCGGTATAGCCTGCCCGATCGTATCGAGGTTTCCGGAGCTTCTGGGCCAACAGGAGCGTCTGACAGCCCCTCCCTTCCAGATGGACCGTCGACCCTGACGGCCTTCGATCCACCTGTCGCAACCATCACCGGACGCCGGACTTTCGACCAGTTCTGTCAAATCCGGTTCGCGATCCGGCTCCTTGTCCAATGACGCGATCAATATGCGGCTGGACAAGTGGTTGAGATCCCTCCCAAGTCTTTTATCGCACAAGAAAATTATCCGCGCGGCAACTCGGTCTCGGCCTTAGCCAGCCGCAGCGTCTCGGCTACGAAGTCGCTTTTGCCATCGGTATAGACGTCCCAATCGCCGTCGGCCTCTTTGGCAAGGTGCCGTTTCAGCGACTGATACTCTGCCGCCCGGTCCGGGTCGAGCCTGAGATAATCGCGGAATAGGAGGCGGTCGCGGTGAGCCGGATTGCCTGATGTGCAGAGATAGAGACGCAGGCCATAGCAATCGTGATCGCGGGTGAAGGTCCAGCGGCCTTCGCCTTGGGGATCGCCGTGATCCCGAAAACCGGCGGATGGAAGCAACGCGCCGAGCTCGGCCAACGCCGTTTCATTCGCGAGCACGGCATCGAGATCGATTTTCGGCTTGGCGGCCAGGCCCGGAACCGAAGTGCTGCCGATGTGCTCGATCGCGAGAATACGATCGGCGGCCAGATCGAGGAGTTCGGCCCTTGCGGCCTCGAAGAGGTCGGGCCATTTCGGGTCATAGTCGACCACCCTGACCGGCCGCATCGTTGTCCCTTAGCCGATCTCCGCCAGGCAGGCGCTCAGCGCCTCGACCATGCGGCGTTCGCCCTCTTCGCGTGAATCGCTGTTGTCGAGGTCGACGACGTCGTAGTCGCCGCGGACGGTGAGCGGGCCGCGGGCGAGCCTTGCCATGATATCTTCATGTGTCTCGCGGCCGCGAGCCTCCAGGCGGCTTGCCAGCACCTCGGCACGCGCCGTCACATTGATAACCTTTAGCCGCGGAAAAACGGCCTTGAAATGGTGAAGCGCCGAACGGGAGCCATTGGCGACGACCAGATTTCCCTGCGCAAGGGATACCGACACCTCCGCCGGAATGCCATACTTCAGGCCGTGCGCTTCCCACCAAACCGAGAAGCTTCCGGCCTGCTCCATGGAGGCGAAGCCCTGGTCCGACACGGCGAGATGATGTTCCCCGCCGGCCTCGCTGTCACGGGTGATGACGCGACGGACGAAATGCACGTCCGGGCGTCCCCGGAAGTACTTGGCTGCGAGCGCCATCAGCGTGTCCTTGCCGGCGCCGCTCGGACCGACGACGACGACCATGATGCCGCGCTCGGTTCCGGGAACGATGTGGGGCTCGTGCGAGGGCATCATGCGACGCGGCGCCCTTCGCGCCAGACGGAGCGGGTGACGGGAACGCCGTGGTCGCGGAAAACGCGGACGACATCGGCGCGCAGACCGGTTGCGATGCGGCCGCGATCATTGAGGCTGACGGTACGGGCCGGCGTCGCGGTGACCATGGCGATCGCCTTCGGCAGCGAAATGCTCTCGACCTCGTCGGCAATGAGGAACGGCGCGTAGAGCAGGCTGAGCGGCACGTAATCCGAGGACAGCACGTCGAGGACGCCGCGTTCGGCGAGATCGCGGGCGGCGATATTGCCGGAGTGCGACTTGCCGCGCACGATGTTCGGCGCGCCCATCAGCACGCTCATGCCGTGCTCATGCGAGGCCTTGGCGGCATCGAAGCTGGTCGGGAATTCCGCCAGGCGAACACCGTTTTCGATGGCTTCGTCGACATGCGCCAACGTTGCGTCGTCGTGGCTGGCAACGGTGATGCCACGCTCGGCGCAGACCTTGGCAATCGCGATGCGGTGCGGCGTGGAATTGCGCTCGGATTCGCCAACGCGCTTTTCGATGAAGCGGGCGAACTCGGCATCGGAGAGGCCGCGCTTCTTCTGGTAGTAGAAGATGTACTGGTCCATGGTCTGGAACTGACGCTGACCCGGGGCGTGGTCCATCAGCGATACGAGGCGAACGTAGGGATCGTTCTCGAAGTCGGCGAAATGTTCCAAAACATTGTCGGCGGAGACTTCGCAGCGCAGGTGGATCAGGTGCTCGGCGCGCAACCGACCTTCCTGCTCGGCCTTCTGGATGGCATCGGCCATCCCACGCATTTCGCCGTGCTCGAAGCCGCCGTCTTCGTCGGCTCCCATGCGCAGGCAGTCGAAAACGGTCGTGATGCCGGAGGTGACGATCTGGGCGTCGTGGGCCTGGATCGCCGCGATCATGTTCCAGCGCAGGCCGGGGCGCGGCGAATAGTGGCCCTCGAGATGATCGGTGTGCAGTTCGACGAGACCCGGGATCAGATAATCGCCTTCGAAATCCTCGCCGACTGTGGAGCTGCCCGTCGAGATGTCGGCGATCTTGCCGTCGCGGACGAGGACCGATCCTTCGACGATCTCATCCTCGAGGACAATGCGGGCGTTGGAGAAGACGGTTTCTGTGGTCATCGGATCAGGTCTTTCAGTTTTTGGCGCCAGCAAGCGGCCACCAGGAATGGGCTTTGAACGGCGCGCCACGCGCCTCTTCAACGAAAACGGCAAGGCCCGTGATCGCGAGCGGCCGGCCGGTGAACGCGGCAAAACGCTCGGTCAGAATGGCCTTCATCACGCCGGCGCGCTCCTCCGGCACCTGGCCGGTCAGCGTCATGTGGAAACCGAAGTCATCCATCACATAAGGATAGCCCCAGCGCAACAGATTGGCACGCTGGCTCTCGCTCAACGTCTCCGGGTTCCGGCGGGCAATGTCGGCCTCCGACAGGGCGGCCCGGAACGGTTCGAAGAATTTTACCACCGTTGCCGCGAAATCTTGAAGCGGCGGGTGCAGCGAAGCCGGCACGAGAGCGAAAAACTTGCCCAACTGCCCCAGGACCAGCTCGGGGATTTCAAACGCCGGCGTGCGGGCGGCGAAATCCTCGGCGACTTGAAGCAGGTCCTGTTCGGTGACCGAGGCGGCGAGCGCGAAGGGGGCTTTGAGTGTCGCATGGAAGGCGTAGCGACGAGGCTCGGCGGTCAACTCGAACTGCTCGGCGGCAGGCAGGTCCGAATGATCGGGAGCCGGGTAAGTTTCGCCGGTGAAGGCATCACGGCCGAGCCAGAGCGCAGCCGTTCCGTTCAAAGGATCGTCCTTCGGCGGTGTGAAATAGAGTGCGTAGCGCAAGGCTCGTATCCTGGGAATCAATCGGAATGCGGATGGCAGTCTTCAGTGATTTGACCGCCACCGCAAGCTGGCTTCCGGCTAAAAGATTTCCGTGACAGAATGATGATGATCCCGAACGATCCCGCGCTTTTTCAGTGGACCTTGGTGCCCATCAGCCGGTGGCGCAGCGCGTTCGAGGCCATGTCGAACAGGAAGACGACGATGAGGATCAACAGCACCATGTAGGCGACGTTTTCCCAGTTGGCGTTGGTGCGCATCGCTTCCCAGAGCTTGAGGCCGATGCCGCCGGCACCGACGGCGCCGATGATGGTCGCACCGCGGACGTTCGATTCCCACTGGTAGAGCGTCTGGCTGACGAAGACCGGCACGATCTGCGGGATGATGCCGTAGCGATGGGTGAGCACGGTGGAGGCGCCCGTGGATTTGATGCCTTCGCGCGGCTTGTTGTCGATATTCTCGAGGCCTTCGGAATAGAGCTTGCCGAGCGTGCCAGTCTCCGTGAGGAAGATGGCGCCGCTGCCGGCGAGCGGACCGGGCCCGAAGGCACGGGTGAGGAACAGCGCCCAGATCAGCATGTCGACCGAGCGCAGGAAATCAAAGGCTCGCTTCAGCACCTGGTTGACCACGCGGTTCGGCGTGATGTTGCGCGCGGCGAAGAAGGCCAGCGGAAAGGCCAGCAGGGCGCCGAGCAGCGTGCCGAGGAAGGCCATGACGATGGTCTGGAACAGCTTGGTCCAGACGTCGCCATGCTGCCAGGCGCTGTTGTTCCAGACATTGTCGAATGCGAGCGACAGGTTGGATTGGCCGGGTCAGTTCCGGCCCCGAAACAATCAGGCTCAGCACCTCGCCCACCGGCTTGTCGAAGAAGGGGGACTGGGTGTCGAAGACGAAATTCGCCCAGCCGAGGAAGCGCTTGCGCACCTTGACGCGATCAACCGAGATGCTGACATCGCCGGCAAAGCCGAGATCGGCCAGGACGTTGTCGTCATAGACCGTCATCCAGCTCGGCACGGGGCCGATAACCTTCGGCGCGCCGCTAGAGACTTCCACCGGCACGCTGACGCCGCGGGCAGTCACCGTCGTTTCCGTCTTGGAGACGGCAACAGTGCGGCCCGTGCCGCTGACCGAAACGGTGACGCTGCCATCCGGATTGTTGATGACCCAATTGGGATGCGGGTCGTCACCGAGCGGCGAGAAGCGCGGATATTTGACCGCAATGCCGTCGTCGCCGATACGGAACTCCGGCTGCACGTCGTAGCTCACCCACTGGCTGAGATAGAGGCCGACGCGCTCCCAATGGGCATCAGCAAGCAGTTTCGGCAGGTCGAAGAACCAGGTTGCGTAGAGCGCATAGACGAGCGTCGCGATGACGGCCATCAGACCGCCGAAGCGCTGCTGGAAGGAGCGCTTGAAATACTCCGGGTAGCGCTGCTCGATCTCATGCATCCGGTTGGCGTCGATCACCGTCATGGCGGACCTCAATGCTGCAAAAGGAAGGCGTGCTCGCCGACGAGGCGGCGGCGCAGCCATGCGGAGAACTGGTCGACCGCAACGATGGTGATGAAAAGCAAAAGGACGAGCGCGACCGTCTTGGCGCCGAACCCGCGCGAGATCGAGAGCTTCAGTTCCTCGCCGATACCGCCGCCGCCGACCGCACCGATGATGGTGGAGGCGCGGACGTTGACCTCAAGGCGCAGCAGTGCGTAGGAGACGAAGTTCGGCATGACCTGCGGCAGGGCGGCAAAACGCACGCGCTCCGACCAGCTGGCGCCGACGGCTTTCATGCCCTCGTCCGGCTTCATGTCGATGTTTTCGACGACTTCGTAGAAAAGTTTGCCGAGCGCGCCGATGGTGTGCAAGCTGACGGCGATGATGGCGGCGACCGGGCCGATCGACAGAATCGCCGAAAACAGGCCGGCGATGACGATCTCGGGAAAGGCGCGCAGGAATTCGGTGAGCCGCTTGGCAACGATGCGCAACGGATTGGAGGGCGCCAGATTGCGGGCGACAAGAAAGCTGAGCGGTACGGCGAAGATGAAGCCGATGATGGTCGAGACCAACGCGACATTGATCGTGATGATCATCAGCTCGAAATATTCGGGGATATAGAAGCCACCCCAGACCGGAACGCGACCCTCGGCGAAATTATACTCTTCGCCCGTCTTCTGCATCGGGCTTGCGATATCGAACAACGCGCGCCAGACGTCGTTCCAATCCTTGGGAATGAGCCAGCTCAGAAAATCGAAGAGGTGCGGCAGGCGATCGAAGAAATGGCCGGCATTGCTCTCGTCGGCAAAGCGTACCGAGGCGACGAAGGCGGCAAGCAGGATCACCAGACCGAGGCCGGTATAGAGGCGGCGGCGAGCCACCATCTTGCCCCAGGCGTCACCGATTTCACGGGCGCTTTGCGGCGTGGCCGGCGCGTGGGCGTTGGGATCGGCAAAAGTCATGAACGGTGTCCGCTTTCTTCGCAGGGCAAAGGGCGGCCGTAACGGCCGCCCTCCAGCTATCAGGATCGATCAACCGCCGATGGCAGCCTTACGAGCGTCGATAATAGCGTTGTAGAAATCAGGCTGAACCTTGGTGTAGCCCTGGTAGTCGCCGCCTTCGATGGCTGCAAAGCACTTGGCGTCCATCTTCGGCAGCTTCGTGAAGAAGTCGGTGAGCTTTGCCTGCCAATCGGCGCCGAGTTCGTTGCGAACGACGAGCGGACCGTTCGGGATCAACGGCGAACGCCAGACTTCGACGAGCTTGTTCGGGTCTACGGTACCCTTGTCGACAGCCTTGCGGAAGGTGCCAGAGGTGTAACCGTCCTTGAAATCGCCGATGCCCGAAGAGTCGTCGACAGCGATGTCGACCTTGCCGTCGTAGGCAGCGAGAAGGTTGTTCTCGTGGCCGCCGTTGAACTGCGTGGAGGCGAAGTACTTGTCATTCGGCATGCCCGTGTCCTTCGGGATCTGTGTCAGCGGAATGAGGTAGCCCGAGGTGGAGTCCGGATCGGCGTAGCCGAGCTTCTTGCCCTTGGCATCCTTGATGTCCTTGATGCCCGAGGACTTGAGAGCAAGACCGATCGAGTGGTAGCCGGTCGAGCCGTCCTTCTGGACCGTCGTCAGGATCGGGGTCACAGCCTTTTCGTCCTTGATAGCGATAGCAGCGTAGCCGGACGCGCCGAGTTCTGCGAAGTCGAGCGTGCCACCGAGCAGACCCTGGATAACGCCGTCATAGTCAGCAGCCGGGAAGAGCGAAACCTTCTCGAAGCCGAATTCGGTCTTCAGGTGGTCTGCAAGGCAAGCGTAGTTGCGCAGACGGTCAGCTTCGTTTTCGCCGCCGAGAATACCAACGCGGAATTCCTTGAGGTCTGCAGCATGCGAAACGCCGGCAAGCGCAAACAGCGCCGTCGCGGCAAAAAGTGCTTTCTTCAACATGGTTCTCTCCTGATTGACCGGTGTCCCCGGCAACTCTGTTTAAGAAGAAGTTTGCCCGTAACGCGGGCTTGCGATCGAGGCCGCCCCTATCAGAGACCGGCCAGCGCCAGCGGTTGCAGGCCAGCGGATTGTTGCGCGGCCGCGGCCGCGGGAATGTTGATCGAGGTCGAGGTCATCGTCTCGTCGATGCCGGCGCCGTCCCTGTCGGTGCCGTAGATCTGCTTGACGGCACCGGCCGTCAGTTCGGACGGCTTGCCGTCGAAGACGACACGGCCGGCGGCCATGCCGACGATGCGTTCGCAGTAGTTGCGAGCCGTATCCAGCGTGTGCAGGTTGGTGACGACGGTGATGCCTTCGCGCTCGTTGATGTCGCGCAGTGCGTCCATGACGATCTTGGCGTTGAGCGGATCGAGCGAGGCAATCGGCTCGTCGGCAAGCACCATCTTCGGGTTCTGCATCAGAGCGCGGGCAATGGCGACGCGCTGCTGCTGGCCGCCGGAGAGCGTGCCGGCCATTTGCAGCGCCGTCTGCTCGATGCCGAGGCGCTCAAGAGCTGCGATCGCATGAATGCGCTCCTCGCGGGTGAAGACACCGAGCAGGCTCATTGCGGTCGGGCGATGGTTCAGACGGCCGAGCATGACGTTGGTCAACACGTCGAGACGCGGAACGAGATTGAACTGCTGGAAGATCATGGCGCAATCGCGCTACCAGTTGCGCAACGCCTGGCCGCGGAGGCTGGAAACCTCGACACCCGCGAACTGGATCGATCCCGAGGTCGGCTCCTGCAGGCGGTTGATCATGCGAAGCAGCGTAGACTTGCCGGCGCCGGAACGGCCGATGATGCCGACCATCTGGCCCTGAGGAATGTCGAGCGTCACGGAATCGACGGCTGTCTTGCTTCCGAAACGGCGGGTGACATTCCTCAGCTCGAACATCATGCTCTTCCTCATAGTCCAGATGCGATATGAGCCAGTGCATTAGTCCCGCTTCATGAATGGGGAATGTCAGTTTTATGTAAGGACTGTCACAATCGGGGCCTTGGTGGGCGCGTCCCTGATGCCGAAATCCGGCCGGGCCGGCGTGCTGTTGCCGCTGCGTGCCGGGTGAAGGATTGGACGAGAGCTACCGATCAGAAGCTTTGCTGTGCGATTGCACGCCCGGTCAGTCCGGACAGCAGGCGATGAGAGCGTCCGTCATTGATGGTTGACCCAATCACCCGTCAATGGCAGGCAGTTTAGAAAGGATACTGGAGCAAAAGCGATGGATCAAACTCTCTTCAAAAGCCTGTGCAACGCCGGCAAATTTAAGGAGGCACTCGGCCTCGCCACCCGTGGGCATGAAGACGAAAAATATACGCCCAGCCGTTTCTCGATGGACAAAAAAACCGGTCTACCGATCTTCTACCGCGGCAACAAGCGCGTCGAGGCGGACGCGACCGGTGAGTGGCAATTGGCAAAGAATCCGAGGCCGTAGGCTCTCCTGACGGGCCGCGGAGTGACCGTCTCCGCAAGCCTTGAACCGCCCCGGAGGCCTGCAGGACGTTAAGCGGCCCCCGGAGCGAACCCAGGGGGGCTTCGTTCACTGTTCGTAGCGCGAGAGGAAATCCTCGGCACTCAGATTGCGAAAATCAGGCAAGGCGACCCGCAGGCGGTCATGTTCCCAATCCCACCAGGCAAGCCGATCCATCCGCTCGCCGATTTCCTTCGGGAAGCGTTCGCGGATGAGCCTTGCCGGCACGCCACCGACGATGGTGTAGGGTGCAACGTCCCTGGAGACCACGGCACCGGCGCCGATGACCGCACCATTGCCGATCTTGACGCCGGGTAAAATGGTGGCGCCGTGACCGATCCAGACATCATGGCCGATGACGACGCGGTTGGAGCGGCGCCATGCGAAGAAATCGGCCTCCATATCGGCGTCCGGCCAGTAGTCAGCAGCGCGGTAGGTGAAGTGGTGCAGCGTCGCGCGCCAGGTCGGGTGGTTGGTGGCATTGATACGCACCGATGCGGCGATGTTGACGAACTTTCCGATCGTCGCGCACCAGATGGAGCCGTCCTGCATGACGTAGGAATAGTCGCCGAACTCGACCTCGTCGATGCGGCAGCGCTCCGAGACTTCCGTGAAGCGGCCAAAGGTGGTGTTCGTGACGGATGCCGTTTCATGGAAATAGGGCTCGATGCCAATCTTGCGGTTCATGCGGCAATTGCCTTTCGCGGCGAGAACGTCTGGACGTCGAGAATGCGGTCGGCGACAGCTTCGCGCACTTCCTCGTCGTGGAAAATTCCAAGAAGGGCGACGCCCGCTTTCTTCTTTTCCTCGATCATGCTGACGACCACGGCACGGTTCTTGGCATCGAGCGAGGCGGTCGGCTCGTCGAGCAGGAGAACCGTGTGCTCGGTGATAAAGCCGCGGGCGATGTTGACACGCTGCTGCTCACCGCCGGAGAAGGTGGCGGGCGGAAGTTGCCAGAGCGCTTCCGGCAGGTTCAGTTTCGACAGCAGTTCGGCGGCCTTTTCCCGCGCGGCGTCGGCTTTCTCGCCGCGCGCGACCAGCGGCTCGGCGACCACGTCGATCGCCGCGACACGCGGCACAGTGCGCAGGAACTGGCTGACATAGCCGAGTGTGTGGCGGCGCACGTCGATGACCGTGCGCGGATCCGCGGTCGCCAGATCGACGATCCTGTCCTGATGCTTGATCAGGATCTGGCCACTGTCGACGGCATAATTGCCGTAGATCATTTTCAGAAGCGAGCTCTTGCCGATGCCAGACGGCCCGCCGAGGACGACGCATTCACCGGATGCCACGGAAAAGGACACGTCCGAAACGACCGGCAGTTTGATGCCGTCGCGCAGGTGCATGGTGAAGCTCTTGGCGACTTCAGAAACAACAAGGGGCGTTGCCATGATTTCTTTCCTTAGTTTTCGCTTACTCGCGAAGCCGGTAGCCGGCTTCCAAACAGCATGCGCGATCAGACCTGCAGAATGGAGGAGACAAGGAGCTGCGTGTACGGCTCGCGCGGATCGTCCAGGACGCGATTGGTCAGGCCGTGCTCGATGACATGGCCATCCTTCATCACCATGATGCGATGCGACAGCAGGCGTGCGACGGCGAGATCGTGGGTGACGATGATCGCGGCAAGGCCAAGATCGTTGACAAGACCGCGCACGAGGTCGAGCAGGCGGGCCTGCACCGAGACATCGAGGCCGCCGGTCGGCTCATCCATGAAGACGAGGCGTGGACCGGTGACCAGATTGCGGGCGATCTGCAGGCGTTGACGCATGCCGCCGGAGAAGGCGCGCGGCTGATCGTCGATACGGCCCGCATCGATTTCGACGCGCTGCAGCCAATCGACCGCCGTCGAGCGGATGTTGCCATAGTGGCGGTCACCGATCGCCATCAGGCGCTCGCCGACATTGGCGCCGGCAGACACCATCATGCGCAGACCGTCAGCCGGATTCTGATGCACGAAACCCCAGTCCGTGCGCATCAGAAAGCGGCGTTCGGCCTCGCTCATACGATAGAGATCGCGATAGGCGCCATCACGCATGTGGTATTCGACGCTGCCGGTGGTCGGCATCAGACGGGTCGAGATGCAGTTCAGAAGCGTCGTCTTGCCCGAGCCGGATTCACCGACGATGGCGAGCACTTCGCCGGGCCAGAGCTCGAAGGAGACGTTCCGGCACCCGATGCGATTGCCGTAGAACTTTGAGACGTCGTTGGCCTTGAGAAGCGGGGCGTCAGTCATTCGGCGGCCTCCTGATTGGGTGCCAACATCTCGCCGACATGCCCTTTGGCGCGGCGGTCTTCGCAGTGGTCGGTGTCGGAGCAGACGAACATGCGGCCGCCCTTGTCGTCGAGGATGACCTCGTCGAGATAAACCTCTTCGGCTCCGCACAGCGCGCAGGGCTTGCCGAAGCGCTGAATCTCGAAGGGGTAATCGTCGAAGTCGAGGCTGACCACATCGGTATAGGGCGGAACGGCATAGATGCGCTTCTCGCGCCCTGCCCCGAAGAGCTGCAGCGCATCCGACATGTGCATTTTCGGATTGTCGAACTTCGGCGTCGGCGACGGGTCCATGACGTAGCGGCCGGCAACCTTCACCGGATAGGCATAGGTCTTGGAGATGCGGCCGTTATGCGCAATGTCCTCGTAAAGCTTTACATGCATGAGGCCATATTCTTCCAGCGCATGCATCTTGCGGGTTTCGGTCTCGCGCGGCTCGAGGAAGCGGAGCGGTTCCGGGATCGGCACCTGATAGACGAGCACCTGGTTCGGTCCAAGCTTCTCTTCCGGAATGCGGTGGCGCGTCTGGATGATCGTCGCATCCTTGGTGTGCGTTGTGACCGCGACATTGGCGACCTTCTGGAAGAAAGCGCGGATCGAGACGGCGTTGGTGGTGTCGTCAGCGCCCTGATCGATGACCTTCAGCACATCGTCCGGACCGATGATCGAGGCCGTCACCTGCACGCCACCGGTTCCCCAGCCGTAAGGCATCGGCATTTCGCGCGAGGCAAAGGGCACCTGATAGCCGGGAATGGCGATCGCCTTCAGGATGGCGCGACGGATCATCCGCTTCGTCTGTTCGTCCAGATAAGCGAAATTGTAGGTGGCTAGATCGGTCATCTTTGATTGCCCTGTGGTTGCAGGGGCCAGACAGACGGAAGGTCACAATGGAAGCCGACACTTCGAGCGAAGCGCTCGTGATCTTGGCTGTAATGACCTGCTTCGTCGTCCTCCCCTTCCTCTTCAAGCCGAAGACAAATGGTGTAGCTGCTGATGGCGGCGGCGATGTCAGACATGCTGGTGGCGGCGATGCCACTTGCGATGCTGACGACGGTGGAGGCGGCGACTGATCTCGTCATTCGGCCGCCTCCTTGATGGTGTCGCGGCCACCGGCGCGGCCGGCTACAAATTCGCTGCGCATACGACGGACCAGGTCGAGTTCAGCCTGGAAGTCCACGTAGTGCGGCAGCTTCAGGTGCTCGACGAAGCCGGTCGACTGGACGTTGTCGGCGTGCGAAATGACGAATTCCTCGTCCTGCGCCGGAGCGGTGATGTCCTCGCCGAGCTCTTCGGCACGCAGCGCCCGGTCGACGAGAGACATCGACATCGCCTTGCGCTCGCTCTGGCCGAAGACCAGGCCGTAGCCGCGGGTGAACTGCGGTGGCGCCTTGGACGAGCCCTTGAACTGGTTGACCATCTGGCATTCCGTGACCTGGATGGTGCCGAGGGAAACAGAAAAGCCGAGTTCGGGAACATCGAACTCCACCTCGACCTCGCCGATGCGGATTTCGCCGGTGAAGGGGTGGTTGCGGCCGTAGCCGCGCTGGGTCGAATAGCCGAGCGCCTAGAGGAAGCCTTCGTCGCCGCGGGCAAGCGCCTGCAGGCGCAGGTCGCGCGTCATCGGGAACTCCATCGGCTCGCGCGTCAGATCGCCGATCTCGTGATCCTCAGGCATTTCGCCATCACCCTCGATCAGGCCCTCCTGAGCGAGGATTTCCGAAACGCGCATGACGCGGCCGGATTCGGCATCGCGCAGCGCCGGCTCGTCGACGGCGTCATCTGCCAGGAGCGACGGGTCGAGCAGGCGGTGGGTATAATCGAAGGTCGGGCCGAGCAACTGGCCGCCCGGGAGATCCTTGTAGGTTGCCGAAACACGGCGCTCGATTTTCATCCGGGCCGTGTCGATCGGGTTGGAATAGCCCAAACGCGGCAGCGTCGTGCGATAGGCGCGCAGCAGGAAGATCGCCTCGATCATGTCGCCGCGCGACTGGCGAACGGCGAGAGCTGCGAGCATGCGATCGTAAAGCGAGGCTTCCGCCATGACGCGGTCGACGGCGAGCGCCAGCTGCGCCACGATCTGGTCGATGCCGATAGCCGGCAGCGAACGGTCGCCGCGGCGGCGATCCGCCAGCAGGCGATGGGCATTGGCAATGGCGGCCTCGCCTCCTTTGACAGCAACATACATGGGGTCACATCTCCGTTGCGGTGATCTTGGTGGTGCGCGGCAGGCAGACGAAACGGTTGCCCGAGGTCAGCACGATGTCGATGCCGCGCGGGAAGAGCGCACGGTTCTCCGTCCAGAGGCGGGGGAAGGTATCGGGCAGACCGATCGGCGCAAGGTCCGTCACCGTCTCAATGCCCGGCCCCATCAGGGCGAGCCTGCGTCCTGCCTCGAGATCCGCCAACTCGATGACCAGGGTGGTCGAGCGATCAGGATATTCCTGCGTCCCGGCGGCAAAGAGACCGAAGGGGGACAGCGTTGTACCCGCTTCGACAAAGGCGAAGCGCGCTTCGGCCTTCTCAGGCGTTACCGTCGCGCCGGTGTGGAAGCCGAGCCACTGAGGCACGGCCGATTTTGCGAGACCGGCAGACAGCCATACGGGCGTATCGTGATCGCAGAGCGTTAGCGCGATCGCGCCGGCGGCAATGCCGAGCGGCGCCGGCGGCGTCGCATCGGGGGCGACCGTCTGGATCGTGCCGGGACGCGCCATCGCATCCATCAGCAGCTTGAACACGCTCTGTGCGTGGAAGACCGGTTCAGCAAAGCCGCCGATCAGTGCTTCCGTCTTGAGGCTCATCAGTCGTCTCCGCGAACCATGGTGAAGAAATCGACGCGCGTCGCGGCCGTCTCGTCGGCCCTGCGGCGCTCTTCTGCGGCCACCCGGGCAGCGATCGGCGCAAGCAGCGTCTGCTCGACAAACTGCTGCGTCGCAGCCTCCTGCCAAAGCGCATCGAAAATGGCGGAAAGCCGCGCCTTCTCGCGGTCCGTGCCAAGCGCCTGGGCGTGGCCGACGGTGCCGGAAGCGAGACGAACGGTCGCACGCGTCACGGTCACCTCACCGAGATTGAACGGTGCGCCACCGCCGCCCATGCGGCCGCGGACCATGACGAGGCCCGTTTCCGGCCCGCGCACCGGCTGGACCACCGGTTTCTCCGCCAGGCCGTTCCATGCTTTAACCAATTCCGGTCGCTCTGCACGTGCGAGCAGGTCGATGACGCGCTTGCGTCCGCCTGCCGCCGCCGGCTCATTCGTCTCCGCCAAGCTCATTGCCGCATCCTTTAAATGTCTATTGATATAGACAACTATACAAGATATAGTTACGCTTAAATCGCCGACGTGACAAGCGTGTGACATCAAGGGGCAAAATGGCTGGACAGGTACAAAGACAGACAGGCGTTGCGCTATGGCGCCAGATTGCCGACCGCATTCGCCAGGCAATCAGCGCCGGGGTTTATGACGAGGCGGGTATGGTGCCGCCGGAGACGGTTCTGGCGCTGCAGTTCGGCGTCAACCGCCATACGGTGCGCAGCGCGATCGCCGCGCTTGCCCAGGAGGGCATCGTGCGCGCTGTGCAGGGCCGCGGCACACTGATCGAACGTAAGGAACGGCTGAACTTTCCGATCACCCGACGCACGCGGTTCACGACCGGTATCGGTGAGCAGGCGCGCGAAATGCGCGGACTGCTGCTTGGGCATAGCGAAGAGAGAGCGGACGACGAGGTGGCCCGCTGGTTGAAGCTGCGGCAGGGGACACCGGTGATCCGCATGGAAACGGTGCGCAAGGCCGACAATCGGCCGGTCTCCTGCGCCACGGCCTGGTTTCCTGCCGAACGCTTTGCCGGCATGCCGGCGGCCTACGAGAAGACGGAATCGATCACCCGGGCCTTTGCCGAATTCGGCCTATCCGACTATGTACGCGCGACGACGGAGGTCACCGCCGCCCATGCCGACGCCGCCGATCTGGCGGCACTGGAACTGACGCCGGGGGCGATCGTCCTGATCACCAAGGCGATGAACACGGATCTAAAGGGTGTGCCAGTGCAATATGCGATCAGTCGGTTTTCGGCGGATCGGGTGCAGTTCACCATCGAGAACTGAGAAAGGCCGGGCGCGCTGGAGAACCCGGCCCTCCAAAGCTGGCATTGGATTTAGACGCCTTATCCTGACGGTAATGCGTCATTGCCGTGCGGCGTCAAGCGCAACAGGCGTTACTTCCCGCCGTGGGGGCACAACACGATCGTGCCTGTTGTTCCGCAAGCCACCGATCGCGCGGTTTGCAGCTGGCGGGCCGCGGCGATAGCTCGACGTGCACAGTGCCGGCGCGCAGCGTTGGCATCGCGGCGCGGTAGAGCTGCATCGGTTGAACGCCGTCGCTGACTTCAAAGGTCAGTTTGGCTGAATCATCGAGCTTCACGTGCTCCGTGACCTTGCGGATGATCGCGGAGAATTTGCCAGCAGGCATATGGGTGCGGTCGCCCTCCTCGATATCCCAGAGCTGAATGAAAATCTCCGTCCATGCTTCCGGGTTGGCGCCGCAGTCCAGCGCCGAAAACCGACCGGCCTTGACCTCAGTGACGTGGTAGCCAGGCTTCACCGGTTGTCCATCGTAGTAGAATATCAGCGGAGAATCTTTGGCATCGGCAAGTGTGCTGAGCAATAGGCCGAGGCTGATATCGTCTTCCTGAACGTCGCTATTGTCGATCGCGTCCATCTGCGTTATTCCTCATTTCAATCATTCAAGGATTGTTGAAATATGGATCAACGTCAAGCCCTCGTCGCATTTGGCGCGCTGTCACAGGAAACCCGCCTGCACATCGTCCGCATGCTTGTGGTCGCCGGCCCGAACGGCATGGCGGCAGGGGCGATCGCAGAACAAGCGGAGGTATCACCGTCCAACGTCTCCTTCCATCTGAAGGAGCTGGAACGCTCAGGACTGATCGCGCAGCAGCGCGAATCACGATCGATCATCTACACCGCGAACTATGAGGCGCTCGGCGGCCTGGTTCGGTTCCTGATGGAAGACTGCTGCTCCGGGCACCCGGAAATCTGCGCGCCCGCCGCTAAGGTCGCGGCCTGCTGCACCCCTAAAATGGAGGAAAACCTGCAATGACCGCTGACCGCGTTTACAATGCGCTCTTTCTCTGCACGGGCAATTCCGCCCGCTCGATCCTGGCCGAATCCATTCTCAATGCCGAGGGCAATGGCCGCTTCAAAGCCTATTCAGCCGGCAGCCAGCCAAACGGTGAGGTTAACCTTCTGGCGCTGAAGGAGCTTGCGGCGCTTGGTTACCCAACGAACGGCTTCCACTCGAAGAGCTGGGACGAGTTTGCCGAGCCGGGGGCGCCGGAGATGGACTTCATCTTCACGGTCTGCGACAGGGCCGCCGGCGAGGCCTGTCCGGTTTGGATCGGCCATCCCATGACCGCCCACTGGGGTGTGGAGGATCCGGCCGCCGTCGAAGGCAGCGACGTCGAAAAGGGTCGCGCTTTTGCCCAGGCTGCTCGCTTTCTGAAGAATAGGATCATGGCTTTTGTCAGCCTGCCGCTTGCATCGATCGACAAGCTCGCGTTGGAGACGCATCTCCATCAGATCGGCACCTTGGAGGGTGCGACCTTAAAGCCATCCAGGGCAAGCCGATGACCCGGTTCGATCTGCCGCGCCGGCTGGTCGCAGAGGGACTTGGGACAGCCATGCTGGTCGCAACAGTGGTCGGATCTGGCGTCATGGCAGCATCGCTGACTCAGGATGTTGGCCTGACATTGCTGGGGAACACGCTGGCGACCGGCGCAATCCTGGTGGTCCTGATCACCATCCTCGGCCCGATCTCCGGAGCCCAATTCAATCCTGCGGTCTCGCTGATTTTCGCTATCTCTCGCAAGTTGCCGAAGCGTGACTTTGGGGGATACATCCTGGCTCAGATTGCCGGCGGCGTGGCCGGCACAATCGCAGCTCACCTTATGTTCGGCCTGCCGCTGGTCGAAATGTCGAGCAAGGCTCGTACCGGCGGCGCACAGTGGTTCTCCGAAGGAGTCGCGACGTTCGGGCTGGTGGCGGTCATCCTCGCCGGCATCAAGTTCGAACAGAGGGCGGTGCCTTGGCTTGTGGGGCTCTATATCACGGCCGCTTACTGGTTCACCGCCTCCACCTCATTCGCCAATCCCGCCGTCGCTTTGGCACGGTCGTTGACCGACACCTTCTCCGGGATCCGCCCGGTCGATCTACCGGGGTTCTGGTTGGCAGAGATTGCTGGCGCGGTCGCTGCCCTCATCCTGTGTACCTGGCTTCTGCGGCCAGGTGCTACATCAACCGCATCGTCAGAGGCAAAGTTATGAACGTTACCATCTATCACAACACGCAGTGCGGCACGTCACGCAACACGCTGGCGATGATCCGCAACACCGGCATCGAACCTGATATCATCGAATACCTGAAGGACCCGCCGTCGCGTGCGCAGCTCGTGAAGATGATCGCCGACGCAGGGTTGACCGTGCGCCAAGCAATCCGGGAAAAGGGCACGCCCTATGCGGAGCTCGGTCTCGATAACCCTGCCCTGACCGACGATCAACTGCTCGACGCGATGCTGAAAGACCCGATCCTGATCAACCGGCCGTTCGTCATCACACCGCTCGGCACCAGGCTTGCGCGCCCGTCCGAAGTCGTTCTGGATATTCTCCCCGGCACCCACAAGGGCGCCTTCACCAAGGAGGATGGCGAACAGGTGCTCGACGGCGAGGGCAAGCGCATTGTCTGATCTGCCTGCCGTATCCCCGCAGCATCTGCGCCAGCCGGATCTCTCGGCGTTGCGGCCGCCCTTCTCGACCCACAAGCCGCGCATTCTGATCCTTTGTGGCTCGCTGAGGACTGTATCCTACAGTCGCCTGCTTGCGCAGGAGGCGGCACGGCTGCTCGATCACTTCGGCTGCGAGGTTAGGATCTTCAATCCGGAAGGCCTGCCGCTTCCCGACGGCGCTCCGGTGACGCATCCCAAGGTGCAGGAGCTGCGCGCGCTGTCTGAATGGTCGGAAGGCCAGGTGTGGGTCAGCCCCGAACGTCATGGCGCGATGACCGGCATCATGAAGGCGCAGATCGACTGGATCCTGCTGGCGGTGGGCTCGGTGCGCCCGACGCAGGGCAAGACGCTAGCCGTCATGCAGGTTTCCGGCGGCTCGCAGTCCTTCAATGCAGTCGGACAGATGCGCATCCTCGGCCGCTGGATGCGGATGATCACCATTCCGAACCAGTCGTCGGTGGCTAAGGCCTTCCAGGAGTTCGATGCCGACGGCCGCATGAAACCCTCCTCCTATTACGACCGCGTGGTCGATGTGTGCGAGGAGCTGGTGAAGTTCACCTCGCTGACGCGCGATGCTTCGGCCTATCTCACCGATCGCTACAGCGAGCGGAAGGAGGAGGCCGAAAAACTCGAACAGCGCGTGAGCCTCAATTCCCTATGACGACGACCAGCACCGAACGCTCCCCTGTCGCGGCAATCCTCGCCCTCGGTCTGACGCAGATCATCGGCTACGGAACGCTCTATTACAGCTTCAGCATCCTTGCGCCGGATATGGCGCGGGATCTCGATTGGTCCTCGGAATGGATTTTTGGTGCGCTGTCCGTAGCTCTCCTGATCGGCGGCCTGGCGGCGCCGACCATGGGCAGGTGGATTGACCGCTTTGGCGCCGGCCGTGTCATGACGGCGGGCTCGGCGATTGCGGCCGCAGCGCTTGCCGCGTGCGCCTTCGCTCCCGGCAAGATCGCCTTCGTCGCCGCACTGATCGCGATCGAGACGGCGTCCAATCTGGTGCAATATGGGGGCGCCTTTGCTTTGCTCGTCCAGATCAGGCCGAAGGTTGCCCAGCGCAGCATCACCTATCTGACACTGATCGCTGGCTTTGCTTCGACGATTTTCTGGCCGATCACCACGGTGGCCAACGCGCACATGTCCTGGCAGCACGTGTATCTGATCTTCGCTGCTATCAATCTTCTGGTCTGCCTTCCCATTCATGCATGGTTGTCGCGCAGCGTCAGCGAAACCCGCAAACGGGAGAAGAACGAAGCGGCAAAGCACGTCGAACCGAGCCTTCCGCCATCCGTGCGAACGCCGGCCTTCATCCTGATGGTCATGGGGTTTGCTCTGGAGAGCTTCGTCAACGCAGCACTCCTCGTGCACATGGTTCCGGTGCTATCCGGACTTGGGCTTGGAGCCCTGGCGGTGATGGTCGGCACGGTGTTTGGCCCGTCGCAGGTGCTGAGCCGCTTCATCAACATGGTCTTCGGGGGCGGACTGTCGCAGCTGACGCTGGCGCTCATCTCTGCGGTGTTGCTGCCGGCGGCCCTGGTCACTCTGATCGTCACCGCCCCGTCCGTACCAGGCGCATTGGTCTTCGCCGTCGTCTTCGGTCTTGGCTCGGGGCTGAGCAGCATCGTGCAGGGAACCTTGCCGCTGGCACTCTTTGGCAGCGAAGGGTACGGGCGACGACAGGGCAAGGTGTTGTCCATCCGCTTGGTGATTTCGTCGACCGCCCCATTTGTCCTCGCGTTCATGATGGAGAACATCGGCGTATCGTGGTCGCTCGCGGTTGCCGCCGTCGTCGGTGCTATAGCCGTCCTCGGATTTGTCGCGATTGGCCGGCTAGCGCAGCTGCTTGACCGACCGCATCTTGCGACGCCGCGTGGCGACGAGCTTGCCGTGCAAGTCGTGACGCTTGGGCAGCAGATCGCCAATCGCCTGCCGGACTTCGAGTCCGCAACGGACGCGGCAGAGCGCTAGAAGAAACGCGCCACCCCACCGTCGCCTGCTGGCTCACGGCCTTGCTGGCGCGATCGCTGCCCTTATCCCTTGTGTACCTGGCTTCTCCGGCAAGGTGCTGCATCAACCGTATCATCAGAGGCAAAGTCATGAACGTCACATCCAGTCGCGAGCAGCTCGTGACGATGATTGCTGATCCGGGCCTGACCGTTCGTCAGCCGCCGGGCTCAAAATCGGTTGAGACACTAAGTTCGCGCCAAGCCGCATGCTCCTTGGCTCGTGCAGCGTCGTTCTGCTCGACGCCGCGCAACGCATCGCTGCCGAGCAGCAAGCGCAGTGGCGGTTCGGCAAGGCCGGCAACATGGACGACGGCGGCGGCTGCCTTTGCCGGATCTCCCGGCTGCCTGCCGTTATAATCGCGCTGATAGCGCGCCATCTTTCCGACGGTGTCCTCGTATTCCGGCCGGCCTTCCCGAAGTGTAGTGGACGAGCCGGCAAAGTCGGTCCTGAAGCCGCCCGGCTCGATGATCGTCACCTTGATGCCGAGCGGGCCGACCTCCTTGGCCAGAACTTCCGAGAAGCCCTCCACGCCCCATTTGGCGGCAGCGTAAGGCGCACGCCCCGCCGGGCCGATGCGACCGCCGACGGAGGAGAACTGGATGATGTGTCCGAAACCCTGCTCTCGCATTATCGGTAGCGCGGCCTTGGTGACGATGATCGTTCCGAAGAGGTTCGTTTCGATCTGGGCACGGAAGTCGGCAAGGCTTGTATCCTCAATCGAGCCGACATCGCCGTAACCTGCATTGTTGACGAGAACATCCAGCCGGCCGAACCTGTCGACCGCCGACTTCACGGCCGATGCGGCAGACCGCTCATCGGCGACATCGAGGGTGGCTGTCAGGACGTTGTCGCCGAAGCGTTGCTTGAGATCCTCAAGTTGCGACGGATTGCGCGCCGTTGCGACCAATTTGTGCCCCACCGCCAGTACCCCTTCAGCAAGCGCCCTGCCGAGCCCACGAGAACTGCCTGTAATCAACCAAACCTGTGACATGGAAATCTCCTTGATCCGCCGGAAGGCCATATAGGCAAATCAGTCTCATCTTGAAAGAAGGTACCCACAGGAGCTATACATACCCAATGGTAACTGGCCTGGACGATGGTACATTCGATTTCTGCGAAACGCTGATGGACGCGCAGGACGCGCTTGCTCGCGAGATGCTGGAACGCGCCAGCGCCAAATGGCCGCTGCGGGTCATGCACATATTGGCTAAGGCCAACGGCCCCTTGCGCTTTTCGCGCGTTCTGGAACGGGTGGAGGGGATCAGTCAGAAGGTGCTGACGCAGACGCTACGGACGCTGGAGAGCGACGGTCTGGTGACGCGAACGCTCTACCCGCAGGTGCCGCCACGAGTGGAATATGAACTGACGCCGCTTGGCGGCGAGCTTCTGGTAGAAGTCGTGGCGCTCTGGCAGTGGATCGCCAATCGTCTGCCGGATTTCGAGGCGGCCCGCGCGCAGTCGCCTCGCGCGACGGACGCAGCAAAGAGCTAGAACCGGGCAAAATTCAAAAAACGCCGCGCGCCCGATGATGCGCGGCGCCTTTGAACTCAATGCGCGCCGGACATGTCGCCGAGCACTTCCTTGGAAGCGACGGTGGAATCGGCGTTGAGCTTGTAGACCATGGGGACGCCGGTCGCGAGGTTGAGCGCCAGGATCTGTTCCTTGGTCAGGCGGTCGAGCACCATCACCAGCGAGCGCAACGAATTGCCGTGGGCGGCGACGAGCACCTTTTCGCCGCGCAACACGCGGGGCAGGATTTCCGTCAGGTAGTAAGGCCAGACGCGGGCGCCGGTGTCGCGCAGGCTTTCGCCACCCGGAGGCGGAACATCATAAGAGCGGCGCCAGATGTGGACTTGCTCCTCGCCCCACTTGGCGCGGGCATCGTCCTTGTTGAGGCCCGAGAGATCGCCGTAATCGCGCTCGTTGAGCGCCTGATCTTTGAGCGTCTCGAGGTCCGGCTGGCCGACATTGTCGAGGATGATCGTCAGCGTGTCCTGAGCGCGCTTCAGGTCGGAGGTGAAGGCGACATCGAACTTGATGCCGTAGTCGGCCAGCGCCTTGCCGCCGGTGTTGGCCTCCTGGATGCCAAGCTCGGTCAGCTCCGGATCCTTCCAGCCGGTGAAAAGGTTCTTCAGATTCCAGTCGCTTTGGCCGTGGCGAACGAGAACGAGGGTGCCGCTCATGAAAAATGCCTCCGAAAAAGATTACCTTGAAGAGAGCCCGAGCACGTCGAGCATGGAATAGAGACCGGGCTTCTTGTCACGCGCCCAGAGCGCCGCCTTGACGGCGCCGCGGCCGAAGATCGAACGATCGGTGGCGCTGTGCGACATCGTCACCGTTTCGCCCTCGCCGGCAAAGATCACGGAGTGCTCGCCGACAACCGAGCCGCCGCGCAGTGTCGCAAAGCCGATGGTGCCTTCCTCGCGCGGACCGGTGTGACCGTCGCGCGAGCGCACCGACTTCGATACGAGATCGATGCCCCTGCCCTTGGCCGCCGCTTCGCCAAGAAGCAGCGCCGTGCCCGAGGGCGCGTCAACCTTGCGCTTGTGATGCATTTCGAGGACTTCGATGTCCCAGTCGGCCGGATCGAGCGCACGAGCGGCCCGCTCGACAAGGACGCTGAGCAGATTCACGCCGAGGCCCATATTGCCCGACTTCACCACCCGGGCGTGACGGGCGGCCGCCGTAATCTTCGCGTTGTCCTCTGCCGAGCAGCCGGTTGTCCCGATCACATGGACGATGCGCGCCTGACCGGCAAGTGCGGCGAATTCGTTCGTTGTTGCCGGGGTCGTAAAATCGAGGACGCCATCGGCATGAAGAAACGCCGCGAGGGGATCGTCCCCGACAGTGATGCCGTTCGTCCCAAGACCCGCAATTTCGCCGGCATCCTTGCCGACGAACGGTGAGCCGGGGCGGGCCACAGCCGCATGCAGCGTGACCCCATCCATCGAATCGACAAGCCGTATGAGCGTCTGCCCCATGCGTCCCGCTGCTCCAACCACTACCAGTTTCATCGCAGCATCGCTCATGTCAGTCGATCATCCTATGTGTCAGCGGGCATCCGAGGCTGCTGGCCTCTGCAGATTGTTGAGGCGAGCGTAGAGACCGTCGCTGCGCTGTGCAAGGCTCTCGTGATTGCCTTCCTCCATGATCCGGCCCTGCTGCATAACCACGATCTTGTCGGCGCGGACAACCGTCGAAAGGCGGTGGGCAATGACGACCACCGTGCGGCCAACCATGGCCCCATCGAGTGCCTTCTGGACCGCCGCCTCCGATTCCGTGTCCAGCGCCGAGGTCGCTTCATCCAGCAGCAAGATCGGAGCGTTGCGCACGAGGGCGCGGGCAATCGACAGGCGCTGGCGTTGACCGCCGGAAAGCGTCACGCCGTTTTCTCCGACTGGGGTGTCGTAGCCATGGGGCTGTGCCAGGATGAAGTCGTGTGCGTAGGCAAGGCGCGCGGCGCGCTCGACCTCCTCATCGGTCGCCTCCGGGCGGCCGTAGCGGATATTGTCGCGGATCGTACCCTCAAAGAGATACGGCTGCTGGGAGACATAGGCCAGTTGCTCACGCAGCGACTGTTTCGTCACATGCGCAATGTCCTGGCCGTCGATCAGGATTTGCCCAGCCTTCGGGTCGTAGAAGCGCGGAATGAGCGTGATGATCGTCGACTTGCCGGCACCGGATGGCCCGACAAGCGCCGTCGTCTTCCCGCCTTCGGCAAGGAAGCTGACATGGCGCAACACATCATCCTCGCCATAGGCGAAGGAGACGTTGCGGAATTCAATCTTGGCTTCCTTGACCACAAGCGCCTTCGCGCCAGGCACATCGCGCTGATGCGGCACCGTATCGAGGAATTCATAGATCATGCGCGCGTTGACGACGGCACGCTCCATCTGCACCTGCAGACGTGCGAGGCGGCGTGCGGGATCGTAGGCCAGTAGCAAGGCCATCACGAAAGAGAAGAAGGCGCCCGGCGGAATATTGTTGTAGATCGTGCGGTAAGCGGCGTAGGCAAGGACGCTGGCGACCGCGAGGCCGGCAAAGCTTTCCGTCAGCGGCGCTGTCCGTTCGGATAGACGAGCGATACGGTTCGCACGCCGTTCGGCGCTCTCCACAAGCCTGTCAACCTTGTGCTCCAACTGGCCTTCCATGGTGAAGGCCTTGACGATGGCGATACCCTGGATGGTTTCCTGCATCGCGCCGGCGACATGGCTGTTGACGTGGATTGCATCTTTGGTCGCCGTGCGAAGCCGCTTCGACACGTATCGCAACGCGTAAAGAAGAGGCGGCGCCAGAACGAAAACCGCGAGGCTGAGCAGCGGATCCTGGATGATCATCACGGCCAGCAGAGAGATGAACGTCAGGAGATCGCGCACTGTCGACGTGATCGTCAGGTTCATCACATCACGGATGCCGCTGATGTTCTGGTTGAGCTGCGCAACAACGTGGGCCGAGCGCGTCTGGTTGAAGTAGCCGAGCGACAATTTCATCAGGTGCGAATAGGCGCGCTGCTGATACCGCGCCACAATGTTGTTGCCGATCTTGGAGAGGACCACCGCCTGGCCATAGCTCGCGAAACCGCGCAGCACGAAGGCAATGAAGATGGTGAAACAGATGGCCCAGACAATATCCGCGCGCCGGTTTGCGAACGCCTCGTTGATCACCGACTTCATGATCCAGGCGGTATACGCCGTCGACAAGGCAACGATGACGAGGCAGCTGATAGCAAAAACATAGCCCCAGAGATGATCCCGGCCGTTTTCTGCGATGATGCGCTTCAAGATGCCGGTGATGCTGTCGCTCGTTACAGGCTTCTGCTGGGTGTCCAGTGCTTGCAAAAATCCGTCTTCCTGTGTGTCAGGACACGCATGTCCTCATGACTGCGTGCGCTCGCGCGGCTCTATAAAGAGTTGGCAGGCTTTTGACCAGAGCCGTTACGCCCGCCAGCGACGCCCATCCGTCGAGACCCCGAAGCTCTCGGGCTTGCGGGCATAGGACGAGAGACCCGCAAGAGCCGCAAGCGGGTGCGTGACGACATAGGTCGGGATCGTCGCAAGCAGCTCGGAATGCGGCGCCTTGTCCTCGAACGCAGCGCGGAATTGCGGCCTTCTCAGCGCCGGAAGGATCTTCTGCGAGATGCCGCCCGACAGGAAGACGCCACCGCGGGCCATGAAGATCATCGCCATGTCACCGGCGACGCGGCCGAGATAGGTCGAGAACAGGTTAATCGTCTCGACGGCGACCTTATCGGAAGCGGCGAGCGCGTGCGACGTGATGTCCGCCGGATCGGAATAGGCGGGGGCAATGCCATCAGCGGCACAAATTGCCCGGTAGAGGTTGACGATGCCACGGCCGCAGAGAATCTGCTCTGCCGAAATCCGGCCTTCGATCGTCTCCACGTGCGGGAAGAGCTCGAGATCGCGCGCGGTACGCGGCCCGAGATCGACGTGACCACCCTCGCCCGGCACGGGAATCCAGGAGCCTCGCGCGTGGACGAGCCCGCCGACACCGAGACCGGTGCCCGGGCCGAGGACGACGCGGGATGCAATCATGTCGCCCGACGCATCGCCAAGGCGCTCGCGGTTGTCATCAGAGAGATTAGCGATTGCCAGTGCTTGCGCTTCGAAATCGTTGACGACGAGGACGTCTTCGATACCGAGGCCATCGATCATGGTTCGCGGGCGGACGACCCAGTCGCAATTGGTCAGCGGTATTTCGTCCCGGCTGATCGGCCCGGCCACCGCCAAGATCGCCGAGCGCGGCCGCAAGCTGCTCTTTTCGAGAATGCAGCTGCGGATCGCATCGTCGATCGTCTCGAAATCGGCGGTGCGAACGTTGGGAAAATGGATCTGCTCTGCCGCGGCGTCCGGGATAATCGCAAAACGGGCATTCGTGCCGCCAATGTCGCCGATCAGGATCGGAAAGGGCATGGCGGTTTCGCTGGTATCGAGCTGTGGCATGGCGGGTTCCGTGCGTGCGCGCTTTTCAAGCGCCGGTTACGCGTGAAGGGTGGCAATGAGCTTGTCGGCGGTCGCTTCGTTGAGCGCCATCGGAATATCGTAGACGATTGCAAGCCGCATCAAAGCCTTGACATCGACATCATGCGGCATCGGCGTCAGAGGATCGACAAAAAAGATCAGCGCATCGACTTCGCCGGTGGCAATAAGAGCCCCGATCTGCTGGTCGCCGCCGAGCGGGCCGCTTTTCAAGCGGGTCACATCGAGGTCCGGAGCCGCCTCGATCACCCGACCGCCGGTCGTGCCCGTGGCGACGATTTTCCAGCTTGCGAATGTCTCGCGGTTGCGGCGCGCAAACTCCGCCATGTCGTCCTTCTTCTGGTCATGCGCAATCAATGCAAGGCACTTGCCGCCGGCCATGAACAGAACCTCCACCTGAAATTCAATCGATTTGGTTGCTTCTATACGAAGCGTCCGTCTTTTGAAAGACCACCGCCCCGGCCGGCAGCGTCATTCGTCGGACGGCTTGTCGTCCGGTACCGGTCCGATGGCCGGCAGCGCCTCGTCAGACGCCGCGGCAGGCACCAGCGCCATCGGCGCGACCTCCGGGGCAGCAGCGGCGGCGGCGCCAAAGGTGGCCGTCTGCACCGAACCGACGGACGGCGCCGCGAGAACCGACGAGCAGGCATTCGGAAGATCGGAGACCATCACTTCGCGCGGCTTGGCCGGCTTCGTACCGGGCTTCGGCGGCTTCGGCGGCGCCCATGGTTCCTTCGTGAACCACCATGCCAGCGATTTGCCGCATCCATCGTCAGCAGGAACCGGCGCTTGCGGCTTGCACGAGGCTGCGCCCGGTGGGCACTTGATGCGGATGTGGAAGTGGGAATCGTGACCGTAGATCGGGCGCAGCTTGCCGAGATTGGTGCGATCGCCTCTCCAGGTATCGCACATCTTTTTCTTGATGGCCGGATTAACGAAGATCCGCTCGACCTGCGGGTAGCTGGCCGCACGCATCAAAAGCCGGGCGCGCGATTCGGTCCAGACATCCGGATTGATGGTGAGGAAGGCACCCTTCTGCAGCATCGTCGTGAAGGGCAGGGTTTCGCGCGCCTCGACGCTCATCGGGTGAGCGGGCATCGGCGTCAGCCACACGTCGGCATCAAGTCCTATCTGGTGCGAGGCGTGGCCGTTGAACATCGGCCCGCCGCGCGGCTGCGAGATATCGCCGACCAAAAGGCCTGGCCATCCGTCATACTTTGCCGCATCCCGGGACAGCCGCTCCAAGAGAGAGATCATGGCGGGATTGCCCCAGTGGCGATTGCGCGACAGCCGCATGGTCTGCCAGGTGGGGCCATCGGTCGGAAGTGCGACGGCGCCGGACATGCAGCCTTTCGCGTAGAAGCCGAAGGGCTGCGCCGCCCCTTGATTTGGCAAGGCGACGGCGCCGAAGAGGGCCTTGGCGCTCCCGGGACTTGGCTGCTTCTGCTCGGCGCTGGCATCGCCGGCGACGAGACTTGCACCGAGCACGCCGGCGAATGCCAATTTCAAGAATGTTTGGAAAGTCCGAGCGGTATGGAGAGCCATGCCATGTCCTGAACGTCTGTGGCCGCGGCCGAGTGATTTTGCGTCGAATCTACCGTGAAAGGCAATTTTGGTGAATCGATGTTTTGCATAAGCAGGAAATGAGCCAATCTTACCCGGGCAACAAAAGGGTCCGATCCCGCGAGCCTGACAAAAACTGTCATATCATCTTTTTTTCGCCCGCTTTTCGCCTATTGTCGATGAAAGCGAAAAGCAATCGGGGTTGGCGAATGGCGCGTACGTGGTCGAAAAGACGTTTGATTGTTGCGCTGGTCGCTTTGAGCTGGTTGGCCCTACCGGTTCAGGCACAGGAACAGAACTTCCAAATTGGAACTTCGAGCATCGGCGAACTCAAATATAAGCCCGGCTTCAAGCATTTCGATTACGTTAACCCGAATGCGCCGAAGGGTGGGACGCTCAATCTTTCGACGACCGGCACCTTCGACACGTTCAACCCGTTGCCGGCGAAGGGCGAACTTGCCGACGGCGCGGCGCTGGTTTTCGAGACGCTGACCAAGTCCGCCGATGATGAGCTGCTCGCCAGCTATGGACTTTTGGCCGAGGGCATTTCCTTTCCGGCGGATATATCGAGCGCAACCTTCCGGCTGCGCGCCGAAGCAAAGTGGGCGGACGGTCAGCCGGTTACACCTGAGGACGTCATCTTCAGCCTGGACAAGTTCAAGCAACTGAACCCGCTTTACGCCAACTATTACAAGCATGTCGTTCGCGCCGAAAAGACCGGCGACCGCGACGTGACCTTCATCTTTGATGAGAAGGGCAACAAGGAGCTTCCGAACATCCTCGGGCAGTTGATGATCCTGCCGAAGCATTGGTGGGAAGGGACGGGTTCGGATGGGAAGCCGCGCGATATTACCAAAACCACGCTGGAGCCGATCTTGGGCTCCGGTCCATACAAGATTGCCGCATTCACCGCCGGATCCACGGTCCGCTACGAACTCCGCGACGACTATTGGGGCAAGGACCTCAACGTCAATGTCGGCCAGAACAACTTCCGCAATGTCAATTACACCTTCTTCGGAGATCGCGAGGTCGAGTTCGAGGCCTTCCGTGCCGGCAACGTGGATTACCGCCAGGAAACGCAGGCGAGCCGTTGGGCCAAGGCTTATGACTTTCCCGCCATTAAGGATGGCCGCGTGATCCGTGAAGAGGTGCCGAATGCGTTGCGCGCCGTCGGCGTCATGCAGGCGCTAACGCCCAATCTGCGACGCGATCAGTTCAAGGATCCACGCGTTCGCGAAGCGCTAAACTACGCTCTCGATTTCGAAGATCTCAACCGCAACCTCGCTTTCAATGCGTTCAAGCGCATCGACAGCTACTTCTGGGGCACGGAACTTGCGTCATCCGGGTTGCCGCAAGGGCGCGAACTCGAAATTCTCCAAAGCCTGAAAGATCAGGTTCCTCCTGAAGTCTTCACCACGCCATACGCCAATCCGGTCGCTGGCGACCCGCAGAAGCTTCGCGACAACCTGCGAAAGGCAATCGGGCTTTTCAAGGAGGCGGGCTACGAGCTTCAGGGCAACCGTATGGTCAATACCAAGACCGGCCAGCCGATGAGCTTCGAAATCCTGTTGTCCAACCCGTCCTTCGAGCGCTCGGTGATGCCGTTTGTCAACAACCTCAAGAAGATTGGCGTCGACGCGCGCCTGCGCACCGTTGACGCTTCCCAATATACGAACCGCGTCAGAAGTTTCGACTACGACATGATCTGGTCTGTCTGGGCCGAGACGATGAACCCGGGCAATGAGCAGATGGATTATTGGGGCTCGCAATCCGCAAACCAGCAGGGTTCGCGCAACTACGCCGGCATCGCCAATCCAGCCATCGACGCCCTGATCCGGATGATCATTTTCGCGCCCAATCGTGATGAACAGGTCGCCGCGATTAAGGCAATGGACCGCGTCCTGCTCGCCAATCACTATGTCATCCCGCTTTTCTACAGCAATAACTCGCGCATAGCCTATTGGAACAAGCTGGCCCATCCCGCGGAACTGCCGACTTACTCCATCGGCTTTCCCGATGTCTGGTGGTCGAAAGATGCGAAATAGGCAGGCAGGCGGGCGGACTTGCATTGCTGAGGTGACTGGGCTCCAAATGAACAATGCGAATCAGGACAAGGCACTGCGTGCCGGGCGACACCACAAGGAGACTGCACCGATTGAACGGCGATAGACTGGACGGCATACGACGCGAGCTTTGCCGGAAGGGTCTTCACTGATGGGAGCCTATATCCTTCGCCGTCTGCTTTTGATGATCCCGACGATCATCGGCATCATGGCCATCTCCTTTACCGTCATTCAGTTCGCTCCCGGCGGTCCGGTCGAGCAGGTCATCGCGCAACTGACCGGCGATGCGCAGGGCGCAGACGCGCGCATTTCCGGTGGCGGCGGTGATCTTCTTGGCAGCGGACTTGACGAAGGCAGCTCGAAATATCGCGGCGCCCAGGGCCTCGATCCGGAACTCATCGCCAAACTGGAAAAGCAGTTCGGCTTCGACAAGCCACCGCTGACGCGTTTCGGCGAGATGATGTGGAACTACATCCGCTTCGATTTCGGCGAGAGCTTCTTCCGCAACACATCCGTGCTCGAACTGATCAAGGAAAAGCTGCCGGTCTCGGCCTCGCTCGGCGTCTGGATCATGATCTTTTCCTATGGCATTTCGATCCCGCTCGGCATCCGCAAGGCGGTCAAGGACGGTTCCACCTTCGACGTCTGGACCTCAGGTATCATCATCATCGGCTATGCCGTTCCGAGCTTCCTGTTCGGCATCCTGCTGATCGTGCTCTTTGCCGGCGGATCGTTCTACGACTGGTTCCCGCTGCGCGGGCTTGTCTCAGATAACTTCGATCAGCTCGCCTGGTGGCAGAAGCCGCTCGACTACTTCTGGCATCTGACATTGCCGCTGATCTCGCTCTCGCTGGCGGCGTTTGCGACGACGACGCTTCTGACGAAGAACTCCTTTATCGAGGAGATCAAGAAGCAATATGTCGTGACCGCGCGGGCAAAGGGGCTGAACGAGCGGCAGATGCTTTACGGCCATGTGTTCCGCAACGCCATGCTGATCATCATCGCCGGCTTCCCCGGCGCGTTCATCTCCGCCTTCTTCACCGGCTCGCTGCTGATCGAGAACATTTTCTCGCTCGATGGGCTGGGGCGGCTCGGCTATCTCTCGGTCGTCAACCGCGACTATCCGATCGTCTTTGCGACGCTCTACATCTTCTCGCTGCTCGGGCTGTTCGTCAGCCTGATCTCCGACCTGATCTACACATGGATCGATCCGCGCATCGACTTCGAGCGGAGGGACGTCTGATGGACACCGCCGCCAATCCGACGACCGCGACGCCGGTCAAGCCGCCTCGCAAAGGCCTGCAGTCGCCGACCAACGTCCGCCGCTGGAAGAATTTCAAGGCGAACCGGCGCGGCTACTGGTCGCTCTTTCTGTTCCTCATCCTGTTCGTGCTCAGCCTGTTTGCCGAGTTCATCGCCAATGACCGGCCGATCGTCGCCTCCTACAAGGGCGAGATCCTGTTTCCCGTAGTCGTCAACTATCCCGAGGAGAAGTTCGGCGGCTTCCTGGCCGAGACGGATTACCGCTCCGACGTCATCACCGACGAGATCAATGCCAACGGCTGGATGATCTGGCCGCCGATCCGCTACTCCTATCGCTCTGTCAATTCGAACATCCCGCATTCGGCCCCGACACCGCCCTTCTGGCTGATGAGCAAGGAGGAGCGCTGCTCCGGCTATCCGCAGGGAGCGGCCGACCGCGGCTGCAACTTTGGCAATCTCAACTGGCTCGGCACGGACGATCAGGCACGCGATGTGCTTGCCCGTGTGATCTACGGCTTCCGCGTCTCGGTCTTGTTCGGCCTGGTCCTGACGATCTGCTCCGCCATCATCGGCGTCAGCGCCGGCGCGATCCAGGGCTACTTCGGCGGCTGGACGGACTTGCTGCTGCAGCGCTTCATCGAGATCTGGTCGTCGATGCCGGTGCTCTACATCCTCTTGATCATCGCGGCCATCCTGCCGCCCGGCTTCTTCGTGCTGCTCGGCATCATGCTGCTCTTCTCGTGGGTTGGCTTCGTCGGCGTCGTGCGGGCGGAATTCCTGCGGGCCCGCAACTTCGAATATGTGCGCGCTGCCCGCGCGCTCGGGGTGAACAACCGGACGATCATGTGGCGTCACCTGCTGCCAAACGCGATGGTGGCGACGCTCACTTTCCTGCCGTTCATCCTGTCGGGCTCAATCACGACGCTGACCTCGCTCGACTTCCTCGGTTTCGGCATGCCGCCCGGTTCGCCCTCGCTCGGCGAGATGATCGCCCAGGGCAAGGCGAACCTGCAGGCGCCGTGGCTCGGGCTGACCGCGTTCTTCACCATGTCGATCATGCTGTCGCTCTTGATCTTCATCGGCGAAGCGGTTCGTGATGCATTCGATCCCAGGAAGACGTTTCAATGAGTGACGCTGCCGAAACACTGCTTTCCGTTCGCGATCTTTCGGTGGCTTTCCACCAGGGCGGAGATACATCGCTGGCTGTCGATCACGTGTCGTTCGATATCCGCAAGGGCGAAGTCGTGGCGCTGGTTGGCGAGTCCGGCTCCGGCAAATCGGTCTCTGCCAATTCGATCCTGCGCCTGCTTCCCTACCCGGCGGCAAGCCATCCCTCGGGCGAAATCCTGTTCAAGGGCAAGGACCTGCTGAAGGCATCCGACAAAGCATTGCGCGCGGTGCGCGGCAATGACATCACGATGATCTTCCAGGAGCCGATGACATCGCTCAACCCGCTGCACACGATCGAGAAGCAAATTGCTGAGATCCTCGAACTGCACCAGGGCCTGACCGGGCAGGCTGCCCGCAAGCGGATCCTTGAATTGCTGAACCAGGTTGGCATCCGCGAGCCGGAAAAGCGCCTGAACGCCTATCCGCACGAGCTTTCCGGTGGGCAGCGACAACGCGTGATGATCGCCATGGCGCTCGCCAACCGCCCGGAGTTGCTGATTGCCGACGAGCCGACGACCGCGCTCGACGTCACCGTGCAGGCGCAGATTCTGGAGCTGCTGCGGCAACTGAAGGGCCAGCATGGCATGTCCATGCTTTTCATCACCCACGACCTCGGCATCGTTCGCAAATTCGCCGACCGCGTCTGCGTGATGACCAAGGGCAAGATCGTCGAGACTGGTACGGTGGAAGAGGTCTTCCGCAATCCGAAGCACGACTACACCCGGCATCTGCTGGCATCCGAGCCGCGCGGTGAGCCGCCGCTTGCCGATCCCTCCAAGCCGGTCGTGATGCAGGGGGCCGATATCCGCGTTTGGTTCCCGATCAAGGCCGGCCTGATGCGCAAGGTCGTCGATCATGTGAAGGCCGTGGACGGCATCGATCTCCAGCTGCGCGCCGGACAGACGCTCGGCGTCGTCGGCGAATCCGGCTCCGGCAAGACAACGTTGGGCCTGGCGCTGACGCGGCTGATCTCCTCGCAAGGTCAAATCAGCTTCGTCGGCACGGATATAGCCAGCTATTCATTCACGGAAATGCGTCCGCTGCGCAATCAGCTGCAGGTCGTTTTCCAGGACCCCTACGGCTCGCTCAGCCCCCGCATGTCGGTTGGCGACATCATCGCGGAAGGCCTCAAGGTGCATGAGCGGTCACTCTCCTACGAGGAGCGCGATCAGCGCGTCTGCTGGGCGCTGGAGGAAGTCGGCCTCGATCCGCTGACCCGCTGGCGCTATCCGCACGAGTTTTCCGGCGGCCAGCGCCAGCGCATCGCCATTGCTCGCGCCATGGTGCTGAAGCCGCGCTTCGTGATGTTGGACGAGCCGACATCCGCGCTCGACATGAGCGTTCAGGCACAGGTCGTGGACCTGCTGCGCGATCTGCAGAAGAAGCATGACCTCGCCTACCTGTTCATCAGCCATGACCTGAAAGTGGTGAAGGCGCTGGCAAACGACGTCATCGTCATGCGCTTCGGGAAGGTCGTCGAGCAGGGTCCGTCCGCGGAGATCTTTCGCGCGCCAAAGGACGACTATACCAAGGCCCTGATGGCTGCCGCCTTCAACATCGAGGCGGTTCCGACACCCGCCGTCCAACAGTAAAGAACACCATGACCGCAAGACCGCCCATCCTCGTCGACCTCAAGTTCGACCCTGAGACCGTTGCCCGCATCCTCAAGACGGCCTTTCCGGATCGCGGCAGCATCAATATTGCCGACCCAGCGAGCAAGGATCGTGATCTGACCGGCATTGACTATGCGCTACTCTGGAAGCCGGACGCGGATCTTTTTACACGTGCCCCGAACCTCAAGGCCATCTTCTCCGGCGGCGCCGGCGTCGACAGCTTCATGAACCTTCCAGGGTTGCCCGACGTTCCGATCGTCCGTTTCGTCGATCGGAGCCTGACGACCCGTATGAGCGAATGGGTCGTGATGCAGTGCCTCATGCACCTCAGGCAACAATACCAGCACGACAAGGACCAGCGCGCGCGCATCTGGGGCAAGCTCGTTCCGCCTGAGGCAGCCGAGATCACCGTCGGCATCATGGGACTGGGCGTGCTAGGCCAGGACGCCGCACGCAAGCTGATGATCATGGGTTTCGACGTCATCGGATGGTCGCGCAGCGGCAAGAAGATCGACGGCGTCGAGACGTTCGGCGCCGGTGAGCTCGATGAATTCCTGTCCCGAACGGATTTTCTCGTCGGCCTGCTGCCGCTGACCCCTGAGACCACCGGCTTCTACAATGCCAAGCTGTTCACAAAACTGCGGCAGGGCGGCGCGCTCGGCAAGCCGGTGTTCATCAATGCCGGCCGCGGCAAAAGCCAGGTCCAGGCCGACATTGTCGCCGCGGTTCAGAACGGCGTGCTCGGCGGCGCCTCGCTCGACGTATTCGCGGTCGAGCCGCTGCCGTCCGACGATCCGCTCTGGGGGCTGGAGAACGTGTTCATCACGCCGCACGATGCAGCCGTATCCGACGAGACCGCGCTCTTCCGGCACGTCGAGCACCAGATCGCGCGCTATGAGAGCGGCGAGCCGCTGCAATTCATTGTCGACCGACAGGCAGGCTATTGAGCGCAGGAACCATGCTGCGCGCCATTCGTTTTTCTCCCAGATGAAGCGCCCGGGCCGACCATGGCTCGCGCGACACCGGAAGGAGAAAGGCATGGCTCACCAGACGGAAACGCGCTGGGAACAATCCGACGGCAAGCTCCACGCCGAAGAGACGATTTCGCCAGTCAAGGCGAAGCAGGGCCGCATGGGCACTCGTATTCTTACGGTCCTGATCGTCGCGTTGATGCTTGCCTTCATCGTATGGATCCCCGTTGAAATCTGGGGCAAGAAGGAGTCGGCGGAGGTCGCGCCGCAGCAGCCGGGACAGCAGCTTCAGTCGCAGCAGCCGTCACCGGCGCCATCGCCTTCGCTGCAGAACGGCAAGGCCGTACCAACCGAGACACCGTCCCAGCCGCCGGCATCGAACATGGCACCGGCAACCCCGAATGCGCCTGCGCAATAAGAACGCGGCGGGTCAAGGCGGTCACCAGCAAGCCCTGCCGGATTGCCGGCAGGGGTACATTTCTATTTGCGCTGGACTTTATCGACCGATTTTTCGATAAGAAAGCACACGAGCCGGTCTTCGTGCGTCGGCTTTTGGCGCGATTTGTCCGGTTCGGAAATGGGCGGAGTTCATGGCCAAGACCGATATCGCACGGCGCGTTTACAATCACACCTGGAAGCTCGATCCGATTGTTCGCAGCCTGATCGACACCGACTTCTACAAGCTGCTCATGTTGCAGATGATCTGGAAACTCTATCCAGACGTCAACGCGACTTTCACGCTCATCAACCGCACAAAACGGGTGCTGCTGGCCGAAGAGATCGACGAGGGCGAACTGCGCGAGCAACTCGACCATGCCCGTTCGCTCCGCCTCTCCAAGAAGGAGATGATCTGGCTCGCAGGTAACAGCTTCTACGGGCGCGCGCAGATCTTCGAGCCTGAGTTTCTCGCCTGGCTCTCTCATTTCCAGCTGCCAGAATATGAGCTGTCGAAGCGCGACGGCCAGTATGGGCTCGACTTCCACGGATCGTGGAAGGAGACGACCATGTGGGAAATCCCGGCGCTCGCCATCGTCAATGAGCTGCGGTCGCGCTCTGCGATGAAGGCGCTTGGGCCGTTCACGCTCGATGTTCTCTATGCCCGCGCGAAGGCAAGGATGTGGGAGAAGGTAGAGCGGCTGCGTGAACTGCCTGGTCTCCGCATCTCGGATTTCGGCACACGCCGCCGCCACAGCTTCCTGTGGCAGCGCTGGTGCGTCGAAGCATTGAAGGAAGGCATTGGCCCTGCCTTCACCGGCACCAGCAACGTCCTACTCGCCATGGATTCCGATCTGGAGGCCGTGGGCACGAACGCCCACGAGCTGCCGATGGTGGCCGCAGCGCTCGCCGCAACAGACAAGGAACTGCTCAATGCGCCCTACAAGGTTCTGCGGGACTGGAACAAGCTTTACGGCGGCAACCTGCTGATCGTGCTTCCGGATGCGTTCGGCACGGCCGCCTTCCTGCGCGACGCGCCTGAATGGGTCGCCGATTGGACCGGCTTCCGTCCGGATAGCGCCCCGCCGATCGAGGGCGGCGAGAAGATCATCGAGTGGTGGAAAAAGATGGGTCGCGATCCCCGCCAGAAGCTGCTCATCTTCTCGGACGGGCTCGACGTCGATGCGATCATCGACACCTACAAGCACTTCGAGGGCAAGGTGCGGATGAGCTTCGGCTGGGGCACCAACCTCACCAACGATTTCGTCGGCTGCGCGCCGACGGAGATCTCCGGGCTCAACCCGATCTCCATCGTTTGCAAGGTCATCGACGCCAATGGCCGCCCCGCCGTGAAACTGTCGGACAATCCGCAGAAGGCAACGGGCGATCCCGCAGAGGTTCAGCGCTACCTGAAGTTCTTTGGAACGGAAGATCGCGTCGATCAGGCGGTGCTCGTTTAAGCGCCACGCTTGGACGTTCGTCCTGAAATGCCGATCCTATTTTACAGTGCGCAGTGCGCGTAAGGGTCCGGCCACATTCTCGCCCAATCGTGATTGATGCTCGGGGCGGCGATTCCGGCCTATGGAGAACGACTTTGAGGATAACCCCAGTTGCAGCAGCCGGCCCGATCGCCGCATTGCTTCTCTCAACACCAACCCTTGCTGCTGAGAAGGCTGTCACAGCTTTGCTGGTCGGCACGCCGTGGATAGAAGCCAAAGCGCAGTCCGGCCTGCCCGGTCCAATGATGATCTTTCTGCCGAAAGGCAAACTCCTTATCGACTCCTGCTGGGAGACTTATGCTCTCAGGACTTGGAAGCAATTGTCCCCCAACGAGCTTTCATGGGACGAGGACGGAGCGACGATACGGGCCAAAATAAAAGCCGTTTCCTCGGATGGTCTCACTCTTCAGATCACCGCAGGAAAGGATGTTGTCGAGCGCACCTATGCTGCGGCGAAGGCTCCATACGTCTGCCCCGACATGAAGCGGTAATTCGCAGCGGCAGATACGAAACGGCCGGAGGGAGACATGAACTGGCAAAAGTCGGTTCCACTCCCCATTTACGGGGCAAGGCGCGGGCTGCCTATGTTTGACGCGCATTGTTTGACTGAAAGGACGATCCAATGACTGTAGAGCGTGCGGTACTGGCGGGCGGTTGCTTTTGGGGTATGCAGGATCTCATCAGACGCTATCCCGGCGTCGTGTCAACTCGCGTGGGCTACACGGGTGGCGAGGTGGCGAATGCGACATATCGCAATCACGGCAATCATGCCGAGGCAATCGAGATCATGTTCGATCCCTCGAAGATCAGCTACCGCGACATCCTCGAATTCTTTTTCCAGATCCATGACCCGACGACGCTCAACCGGCAAGGCAACGACCTCGGCGCCAGCTACAGGTCGGCGATATTCTACGACAACGAGGAACAGCGGTTGACCGCCGAAGACACCATCGCTGACGTGAACGCGTCGGGCCTGTGGCCCGGCAAGGTCGTCACCCAGGTCGTTCCGGTGAGCGCCTTCTGGGAGGCGGAACCGGAGCACCAGGATTATCTGGAGCGCATTCCGAACGGCTACACCTGCCACTTTGTCCGACCGGGTTGGAAGTTGCCGAAGCGCGACCAAAGCGCAGCTGCCGTCGGCTAGGATCGGCGATCCTTCCGTCGCGCCTTTCTCAGCGCCGGATTGGGTCTGAATTAAAGAGGCCTTGCTTCCGGGCAAGGCCTTTTGCGGCTATGGCCCCCGTCACGACGTCCGGGGTATCTCGCCCGTGTCCTTCAAGCAAGGTGGAGACTATTAAAACTGCGGGTGGACGGTGCAGGATCTTTCACCTATCGGTCTTCCATGCAGTCGTCCGTCGATCATATTCCGCTACCCCAAGCAGCGCGAGCTTGGCCGCATTCTGGAAATCCTCCATGAGGAATTTGAAGACGCGCTGACGGACGGCACTGCAGACTTCAAGAAGCGCGGTCGTATCCTGAAGATCGTCCTGTTCGGCTCCTATGCCCAAGGGAGGCTGGGTGGATGAACCCTTCACGATGAAGGGCTATCGGTCGGACTTCGATCTCCTGATCATCGTCAACAATCGCAAACTCTGCGAGTTCGCCGATTACTGGTACAAGGCCCCCGACCGGTTGATCCACGAAAGGTCGATCGAAACGCCGTGAGCTTCATCGTTCATTCCAGGCGCGAGGTGAACGCCTACCTGAAGGAAGGACAATATTTCTTCGCCGATATCCGCAAGGAAGGTATCGTCCTTTATGAACTGGATGATGAGCCGCTTGCGGAACCCAAGCCACTCTCACCGGCGGATCAATTGCGAGTGGCGAGTGAGCATTATGTGGATCGGTTTTCGCTGGCACGGACATTTCTGAAGGGATGTCGGTTCTATGTTCCAGAGCAGGAGCTTCGCGTGGCCGCTTTTGAGCTTCATCAATCGATCGAGCAGGCCTATTCCTGCGTCCTGCTGACGCCAACCAACTAGTCGATCGTGAAGAACTCGCTATCAGACATTGAGCTGCGGTATCGATCGGCTCTGGGACGTGGAGATTAGTGCGGCTACCAGACACAAAAGCTGCCTGAACCATCGCAGCAGGAGGGAAAAGTTGTATCCGGCTGCGGCCAGAACGGCATTGACGGCATCCCCCTGTTCGCCAGCGAGATAATTGCGGTCCATTCTGTGTTCGCTCTTGAGGTGTCCAATGACGGGTTCGACCGCCGATCGTCGTCGCATCTGGCGCTTGATGGCGGGCGTGAGGCGGCGCTTCTGGCCGCTGGTGAAGACCCTCAGCTTGTGACTTTCGGGAGCATTGTGGCCGCGGTATCCAGCGTCGGCCAGAATGCGGGTGACCTCGTTGCCGATCATCTTTTCCATATCCGGAACGACGGTCGCGAGCGTGTGGCCGTCGTACGGATTGCCGGGCAGCGCCGCCGCGTGCAGGGCGAACTGCCCGCCCTTTGAACGGTTCAGTGTTGTGGCCACGGACACCTTCACGCCGAACTCGTAAGGCTTGTGCGCCTTGCCTTTGCCAATGCACTCGACCTCGTCGGCGTGCAGGCTATAGATCTTGCGGCCACGCTGACGTTGCCGCTGCTCGATGACCGTTTTTGCCTGATAGAGCGACCATTTGAAGATCGCGTCGAGTTGTTCGTCACCGGCGATCTGACGCTCGATGTCGCGAACGATCCGGCCGAGATAGGTCTTCAACTTGCGCAGTGCCTTGCCGGCCCGTTTGAATTGCTTCGCATGAGCGTAGCGTTGGTATTGGATCAGGGCGAATTTACCGACCCGAAGATAGGTCTGGCGCAGATCCAGCCCCATTTTCTTCGCCAGCCGCACCAACCGTTCGCGCGCCCGGTGAATAAGCTTGGCATCCGTCGGGAACATGACGTTCTTCGGTTGAACGGTCGTGTCCACGATCACCTGCCGCGTATCCTGCGGCTTCATCGCGCCTGTCTTGACAGCCACGGCCAGGCTCTCTTGCAAGAGCGCGGCGATCCGCTCCTCGCCCATGCGCTGCCGCCAGCGCGTCATCGAGGAGCGGTCGAACGATAGGTCGTGCCGAAAGAACTCCTCGCCGCACAGGTACTGGAAATAGGGGTTCTCCACCCAGCGCTCGCACAGGGCCTCGTCCGACAGGCTGAACGTGTGCTTAAGAATGGCCAGCCCCGCCATCAGCCGCGTCGGCAATGGCGGCATGCCCGCTCCGTCCGAATACACCGTCCCAAAGCGGGCTTCCAACACAGGCCAGTCGATCGCCTGCGCCAGGCGCACCAGTTCGTGCTTCATGTTGATGATCTGGTCCAGCCGGGATCGGAACAAATCCTGTTCACCCGTTTCGCGCCGTTCGCGTGGTTTACCCATTCCTGGCTCTCCGATTCATCGCGATAACCCAGTGAATCACGCTTCGCCAACCAGGGAAACCTCAAACTGATTTTGCAAGGAAACAGCCTGTTCGGCGGCCGTTTCCTGCAATTAGAAAATCTGCAGACCCCTCGATTCTTAGATCAAATCAACGGCTTGCGAGTTCTTCACGGCCGACCAACTACGGTCCACCTTCCCACAACATCAAATTCCTCCGCTCTCTAGCCGAAGAACAGGACGGCGTCTGGCAGAAGCCTTTCCTCGCGAGCAGCATCGTGAGCGCGCCTGGTTCAACACCCTCAACGAGGCCTATGTAAAACCCCGTTATTCGAAGCATTTCGAGATCAGCGGGAAGGCTCTTGACTGGCTTGCCAAGCAAACCGATTTGCTACTTCAGATTGTTAAGGCGGTGTGCTCTGAGCGTCTGGAGATGCTTGGTCGGAACACATCGCGAACCCGGGGTTGGCGTTTCGAACGCGGTCCGCTGTTGAAGAAGATGCGGTGGACAGCTCTGGGCTCTTGATAGGAATCGAACCGAGATCCCCGCCGCCATGTTGCGACTGAAGCTCTTGGCTACGCGAGCTTTGCCGGAAAATCGATACGACGGTGCCATCAAAAGCCAACCTCTTTCTGATGGCGCACGGCGAGGACCGTCAAGATATCCTCATCGATACGGTAGCGCGCAAGATATCCGCTGTCACCGAAATCAATGAGCCATTCCCGATACTGATCAGGCAGATCCTCAACGAGGCGGCCCATGTAAGGATGTGCGCCAAGTGCCCGTAGGCCCTTGAGAATAGTTTCACCCGCTCGCTTTGCCGCCAGGGGATTTTTCGGCCGCAAGAATTCCCGAAGTCTTTCAAGGTCACGAACGGCGGCCGGGGAGAAGATTATTTGTGGCATTCAGGTGGAGCGCGCTCGTCGTCGGTTCCCCAGGTCGAAAGCCATTTTTCGACCTCATCGCCAGTCACGTGCAGGCCGGTTTCCTGAAATTCATCCCAGGCGTTGAGTGTTTCACTCCGCAGCGCCTCCCGTTTCTCTTCACGTTCCACATATTGCTCAATCGCCTCACGCATGATCCAGTGAGACGAGCGGCGACGGACTTCGGCCAAGTGTTGGACTCGGCCTTTCAGTTCGTCATCGAGCTTGAGCGAGGTAGGAGATGCCATGCCAGCTTCCTTAGTCAAAGGTAGTACCAATTGCTAATATAGGATGCTCCATTGCTCGTGTCTACGATCTCGCCGAAGAAACGGCTGCGTCGTCAGCTATCGGGCCCCTTGCGGATAAGCGTTCCATTCGTGATGACGAGCATAATTTCTCTTCTGATGATGCGCCATCCCTTGTGTTTAGTTTGCCGCTTCTTCTTTGCGGTGATCGCGTCGGTGTCGAACAGCGGCATAGTGTGCGCGCAAAACACTTCATGGCTTGCGCAATTTCGAGTTGGGTAGTTCGCTTGCCGATGCCCAACGGAACGCAAGCAAGAGAGGGTGGAATCTGAAAGAGTTGTCGCACGATCTTTCGGGCGGCCGCATCTGCATGCACCGCAAGAAGATCAATATCTCAACCGTCATGGCCGGCCAGAACTCGGAATCACGGAAGTCGACGACGGTATTTGGCTCGTCAGTTTCATGCACTATGATCTGGGATATATCGACCTGGAGCAGCGGACTTTGCAAACCATCGACAACCCGTTCGGCACGAGGTTGTCACCCATGTGTTAGGCACGTTTTATTACCTATGTCTCCGCACTGGACAATAGGTGAGATGGCGGACAGGGTGGGATTCGAACCCACGGTACGCTTTCACGTACACACGCGTTCCAGGCGTGCGCCTTAAACCACTCGGCCACCTGTCCTTTAGGCGGTCTGCATCGGCTAAGATGCAAATCGTCGGAACGGCCGCGATATATACCGATGAATTTTCGCCGATCAACCCAAATCTAACAGTTTTTTGACTTCTTCCGGTAAAAGTGCGGCCAGGGCCTCCATTGCAGTTCCACCCACCCGTAACTATCTTTAATTTGGGTGGCGAATGGCGCGGCTGGCCGGGCGAGAGCCCGGTGCATTAGTGGCCGGAGAGATCGATGCGTTTCCTTTTGCGTTTGGCAAGTCTTGTTGCCCTGGCTGTTGCCGTGATTGCCGGAACGATCGATTCAATCCAGTCCGTTGCCGCCTCTTCCGTGGTCATAACGCCCATGGGTGACGCATGGCAGGATTTGAATCCGTCGTCGTTGGAAGCACTGCAATCGAGCATTGCCTACTATATCCACCCGCGGTTCTACACACTTGCCTTCCAGTGGCTCATGCTTCAGCCGGCCTTCGCGGTATTTCTGGTGCTATCGCTTCTGTTGTGGATGGCGGGCTACAAAAAGCCGCCGGTCGCGGGCCGTTTCGCTGCATAATCCAAGTCGCTACCTATCTCGTTGGCCTCGAATCCGAACGGATATGCGGTCCTACGCGAAACCGGCTCAAGCTGCCCGCTTGGCTAGAAAAATCGCAGCCCAACGATGATTTTGCGCAAAAATCAGCCCGCATGAGCTGATTTTTGGCAATTGCGGCAAATTTTTACCAGCCGAAAAATTTCTCGTGAAATTTTTTTTGAGCCATGCAAGGATGCGCCAGCCAGGCCTCCGGGGGGAGGTCGGTGGTTCCGCAGACATGCCTGGAACAGGCTTGCGGGAGGACCCAAACAATTAGAAACAATAGGGCTGCAACTCATGAAAAAATCCCTTCTGACTCTCCTGGCCGTGGCTGCCATGTCCACGACGGCGCTCGCCGCCGACGTCAAGCCGGCGCTCGTCTACGGTACCGGCGGGAAGTTCGATAAGTCCTTTAACGAAGCAGCCTATAATGGCGCCGAGAAGTTCAAGAAGGAAACGGGGATCGCTTATCGCGACTTCGAGCCGACCGGCGACACCCAGGGCGAACAGGCAATCCGCAACTTCGCAAGCCGTGGCTTCAACCCGGTTATCGCCGTCTCCTTCGCCTGGACCTCGGCCATCGAGAAGGTCGCGGCTGAATTTCCCGACACAAAGTTCGTCATCGTTGACGCCGTCGTCGACAAACCGAACGTCCGTTCCGTCGTCTACAAGGAAGAAGAAGGTTCCTTCCTCGTTGGCACACTTGCTGGCCTCGCTTCGAAGACCGGCAAGGTCGGCTTCGTCGGCGGCATGGACATTCCGCTGATCCGCAAGTTCGAATGCGGCTACGAGCAGGGCGCACGCTCCGTCAAGGCTGATGTCGAAGTGTTCCAGAACATGACCGGCACGACGGGGGCTGCTTGGAATGACCCGGTACGTGGTGGCGAACTCACCAAGAACCAGATTGATCAGGGCGCGGACGTCATCTACGCGGCAGCGGGCGCAACCGGCCTCGGCGTCTTGCAGACGGCTGCCGACAACAAGAAACTCTCGATCGGCGTCGATAGCAACCAGAACCACCTTCACCCGGGCTCCGTCCTGACCTCGATGGTCAAGCGTGTTGACCTCGCAGTCTACAACGGTTTCAGCGATGTCAAGGGTGACAAGTTCACGGCCGGCGTCCAGGCGCTCGGCGTCAAGGAGGACGGCGTTGCCGCTGCCGTCGACGACAACAACAAGGCGCTGATCACGCCGGAAATGCAGGCTGCGCTCGACAAGGCCAGGGAAGGCATCATCGCGGGAACCATCAAGGTTCACGACTACACGACGGACAACGCTTGCCCGAAGTGATCCGTGACTGAGACGGGCGTATGGCGGAGTTACTCCGTCATACGCCCTTTTCGTATTTGGAGCCTGCTGTGACAGACACGCCCGCTATCGAACTTGTGGGCATCGACAAGAAATTCGGTGCCGTTCACGCCAACAAAGACATCAATCTTACCGTCGCCAAGGGTACGATTCACGGCATCATCGGGGAAAACGGTGCCGGGAAATCGACCTTGATGTCGATCATCTACGGTTTCTACCATGCCGATAGCGGTGAGATTCGCGTCAACGGCAATCCCGTGACCATTAAGGACAGCCAGGCTGCGATCGCCACCGGGATCGGTATGGTGCACCAGCACTTCATGCTGGTCGACAATTTCACGGTGCTCGAAAACATCATGCTTGGGGCCGAGGGCGGTGCGCTGCTCGCCAAGGGAGTCTCTTCTGCGCGGGCCGAGCTGCGGCGCCTGGAAAAGGACTACGGCCTCGAGGTCAATCCCGATGCGTTGATCGAAGAGCTTCCGGTCGGGTTGCAGCAACGCGTGGAAATCCTCAAGGCCATGTACCGCGGCGCCGAGATCCTCATTCTTGACGAGCCGACGGGCGTGCTGACGCCGGCCGAAGCCGACCATCTGTTCAAAATCCTTCGCGTCCTGCGCGACCAAGGCAAGACCGTCATTCTGATCACCCACAAGCTGCGCGAGATCATGGCGATCACCGACACCGTTTCCGTCATGCGCCGCGGCGAGATGGTGGCGACCCGCAAGACATCCGAGACGACCGTCGAGGAACTGGCCGAGCTGATGGTCGGCCGCCGCGTCCTGCTGCGTGTTCAGAAGGGTGAGGCCAATCCTGGCAAGGTGATCCTGTCGGTCCGCAGCCTCACGGTTAAGGACAATCGCGGCGTCATCATGGTCGACAACGTGTCCTTCGATGTCCGCGCCGGCGAGATTGTCGGCATTGCTGGCGTCGCCGGCAACGGGCAGTCCGAATTGCTGGAGGCGATTGCCGGCATCCGCAAGCCGCATTCCGGCGAAATCTTCCTCGACGGGCAAACGATCGACAAAGCCGATCCGGCGCGCTTGCGCGAGCTTGGCCTTGCCCATATTCCGGAAGACCGGCATCACATGGGGCTGGTGCTGAAGTTCGAGGAATACGAGAACTCCGTTCTCGGCTACCACCGCAATCCTGACTACAGCAAAGGCCCGCTGCTCGATCTCGACGCGATCCGCAAGGACGCCATGGAGAAGATCGAGAAATACGACATCCGTCCGCCGAACCCGCGGCTGAAGACCGCGAACTTCTCCGGCGGCAACCAGCAGAAGATCGTCGTGGCGCGCGAGATCGAGCGCGATCCGACGGCGCTGATCATCGGCCAGCCGACGCGCGGCGTCGATATCGGCGCCATCGAATTCATCCATCGCCGGATCATCGAGATGCGCGACCAAGGCAAGGCGATCCTGCTTGTCTCCGTCGAGCTTGACGAAATCCGCGCCCTTTCAGACCGTATCCTTGTCATGTTTGCCGGCCATGTCGTCGGCGAGAAGACGCCCGATGCCGGTGAACAGACCCTCGGCCTGATGATGGCCGGCATTGCCGCGTGAGGCCTTCATGAGCACCGCTTCAGTTCCACTTCCAAATTGGATCAACTACGGCCTCATCCCGCTGTTGAATCTGTTCGTCGCCTTCCTGATCTCCGGCTTCGTCGTCTGGCTGATCGGGGAGAGCCCGCTTGCGGCCCTGTCGCTGCTGATCGAAGGCGCGCTCGGTAGCGGCGAAGGCATCGGCTTTACGCTCTACTATGCGACGAGCTTCATCTTCACCGGACTTTCCGTAGCGGTGGCTATTCACGCGGGCCTGTTCAACATCGGTTCGGAAGGCCAGGCCTATCTCGGCGGCCTCGGCTGCGCGCTGGTGGCGCTGGCGCTCGACCACTATGTGCCATGGTATGTGACCATGCCGGTGGCGGTGGTGGGCGCGGGCCTCTTTGGTGCCGCCTGGGCCTTCATCCCGGCTTTCCTTCAGGCCAAGCGCGGCAGCCACATCGTCATCACCACTATCATGTTCAACTATATCGGCGCAGCATTGATGGTGTATCTGCTGGTGCATGTGCTTATCGTGCCTGGCAAGATGGCTCCGGAAACACGGACATTCCTTGAAGGCGGTCAATTGCCGAAACTCGGCTGGCTTATGAACCTTTTCGGCGCCAAGCTTGGCGCCGCACCGTTCAACGTCTCCTTCCTTATCGCGCTCATTGCCGCCTATTTCGTCTGGCTGCTGATCTGGCGCACCAAGCTCGGCTTCGAAATGCGGACGCTTGGCGTCAGCCAAAGCGCGGCAGCCTATGCCGGCATCCCCTACGCCCGTACCGTCATGATCGCGATGCTGCTCTCCGGCGCGCTGGCCGGCATGATGGCGCTTAATCCGGTGATGGGCTCCTCGGCCCGTCTGCAGGTAGAGTTTGTCGGTGGAGCCGGCTTCGTTGGCATCGCCGTGTCGCTGATGGGAAGAAATCATCCTGTCGGGATCATCTTCTCGGCGGTCCTCTTCGGCATCCTCTATCAGGGTGGCGACTGGATCTCCTTCGAGATGCCGAACATCACGCGCGAAATGATCCTGGTTATCCAGGGTCTCGTCATCCTCTTCGCGGGCGCGCTGGAATACATGTTCAGACCTGCGATGGTTCGCGCCTACCAACAGTTCAAGGCCGCGTGAGGGGGAACGGACGATGGATTATTATGACATCTTCATCAGCGTCCTGAGCTCCACGATCCGCTTGTCGATCCCGCTGATCTTCACCGCGTTGGCAGGTCTGTTCTCCGAGCGTGCCGGCATCTTCGACATTGGCCTCGAAGGCAAGATGCTTGGCTCGGCGTTCGCGGCGGCGTGCGTCGCCTACCTGACCGGCTCAGCTTGGCTCGGTCTTGGTGCCGGTATCATTTGCTCAATGGCGCTCAGCCTCGTGCATGGCTTCGCCTCCATCACCAATCGCGGCAACCAGATCATCTCGGGCGTGGCGATCAACTTCTTCATCGCCGGTATCACGATCGTTCTCGGCGGCGCCTGGTTCGGCCAGGGCGGTCGCACGCCGCAGCTGCTTCCGGACGCCCGCTTTGCTCCGATCGTGCTGCCCGGTGCCGATGCAATCCGCGGCGTTCCCGTCATCGGTCCGCTCTATGCCAACGTGATCTCGGGCAACAACATCCTGACTTACCTTGCCTTCCTTGCCGTTCCCCTCTCCTGGTGGATCCTCTATCGCACTCGCTTCGGCTTGCGATTGCGGGCGGTGGGCGAGAATCCCGGCGCGGTCGATACGGCGGGCATTTCGGTGAGCTGGCTGCGCTATCGTGCGGTGATGTGCGCCGGCATCCTCTGCGGTTTCTCCGGAACCTACTTGGCGATCGCGCAATCGGCAGCCTTCATCAAGGATATGTCGGCCGGTAAGGGCTACATTGCGCTTGCGGCGCTGGTCTTTGCGAAGTGGAAGCCGGTACCCGTCATGTTCGCCTGCCTCCTCTTCGGCTTCCTCGATGCGCTGGCGAACTTCATGCAGGGCAAGCAGGTTCCTCTGATCGGCGAAGTGCCGGTGCAGATCTTCCAGGCGCTGCCCTATATCCTCACCTGCATTCTGCTCGCCGGTTTCATCGGCGTGGCAATCCCGCCGAAGGCGGGGGGTATCCCCTATACGAAGGAACGTTGAGAACATGTCCCACGATCTTTTCGAGGCCGCTCGCGGAGCCATGGCTTTCGCTCATGCCCCCTATTCGAAGTTCCCGGTCGGTGCAGCGATCCGCGCCGAGGATGGCAAGGTCTATACCGGCGCCAATATCGAGAACCTGTCTTTCCCGCAGGGCTGGTGTGCGGAGCCGACCGCTATCAGCGCCATGATCATGGGCGGTGCCAAGAAAATCGTCGAAATGGCTGTTATCGCCGAGAAGCTGCCCCTTTGCCCGCCCTGTGGCGGTTGCCGGCAGAAGATCTCGGAGTTCGCTTCCAAGGATACGAAGATCTATCTCTGCGACGAAGCCGGCGTGAAGAAGACGATGACCATGGACGAGCTCCTGCCCTTCAGCTTCGAGACCGAACTCGGATGAGTGCCGCGCTGGACGTGCTTGCCGGCAAGCTCGGCGGCCTTTCGCCGCGCTACGGCATTGTGCTTGGCTCCGGCCTCGGTTCGCTGGTCGGCCAACTGACAGACGCGCATCGCATTCCGTACCATGATTTGCCCGGCTTTCCGGTCAGCGCTGTTTCGGGCCATGCCGGCGAGGTGGTTGCCGGTTCGCTTGGTGGTGTCCCGGTCGTCATGCTGTCCGGCCGGGTCCACTTTTACGAGAAAGGCGATGCGAGCGCGATGCGGCTGCCGATCGAGGTACTCAAGGGTCTTGGCATTGAAACCTTGATCCTGACTAATTCCGCCGGTTCCTTGCGAAACGACATGCCGCCCGGCTCGGTGATGCAGATCACCGATCACATCAACTATTCCGGCATGAATCCGCTGATCGGCGAGGAAAGTGACCGACGCTTCGTGGGCATGACAAGCGCTTACGATGCAAGCCTAGCCGACAAGATGCGTAAGGCTGCAGCGACGATCGGCATCGCATTGTCGCAAGGCGTCTATATGTGGTTTTCTGGTCCGAGCTTCGAGACGCCCGCTGAAATCCGGATGGCCCGCATTCTCGGCGCGGATGCCGTTGGCATGTCGACCGTGCCGGAGGTCATTATCGCGCGAATGCTGGGCTTAAGGGTTGCGGCAGCGTCCGTTATCACCAACTATGGAGCCGGCATGACCGGCGGCGAACTGAGCCATGACGAAACCAAGGACATGGCTCCGATCGGCGGCGCTCGCCTCGCTGCCATACTGAAAGAAATGATTGCAGGAGAACGCGAACAATGACCAGTCATTCCAGCAAGGAGACGGCGGCCGTCGCCCTTTCCCTCCTCGATCTCACCAACCTCAAGGATGATTGCACCGAGGCGCAGATCGATGCGCTGTGCGCCCGGGCTCAGACCCCTTTTGGCAGCACGGCAGCGATCTGCATCTGGCCACGCTTCGTTGCCCGCGCCCGCGCCGTCCTCGGCACAGGCCATCCGGTGCGCATTGCGACCGTGGTCAACTTCCCCTCCGGCGAGATGGAAGTTGCCGACGTCGCCGCCGAAACTCGCGAGGCGATTGCCGATGGCGCCGACGAAATCGACCTCGTCATCCCCTATCGCAAGTTCATGACGGGTAGCGGCAAGGCCGTCACCGACATGGTTGCGGCCGTCCGCGCCGAGTGCAAGGATCCGGTTCTTCTGAAGGTCATTCTCGAGACTGGCGAAATCAAGGACGCGGCGCTGATCCGTCGCGCCTCCGAACTCGCCATCGAGGCCGGCGCTGATTTCATCAAGACGTCCACCGGCAAGGTGTCCGTCAATGCGACGTTGGAAGCTGCCGACATCATGTTGCGGGTCATCCGCCAGAGTGGCCGTAAGGTCGGCTTCAAGCCGGCGGGTGGTATCGGATCGGTGGCAGACGCTGCGCTCTATCTGAGCCTTGCGGAGACGATCATGGCACCGGATTGGCCCATGCCATCCACCTTCCGCTTCGGTGCGTCCGGATTGCTCGACGATATCCTTGCCGTTCTTAGCGGCACGCAATCCGCGCCCGCCGCTGCATCGAGCTATTGAAATGATCCCGCAGGAGATCATCCGCCAGAAACGAAACGGCGAGACGCTTTCCGAAGGGGACATTCAGTCGTTCATTGCCGCACTTGCGTCCGGCCAGCTCTCGGAGGGGCAGATCGGCGCCTTTGCCATGGCAGTCTGGTTCAAGGGCATGTCGCGCGAAGAGGTCGTGGCCCTGACGCTTGCAATGGCGCACTCGGGCGACACGCTGAGCTGGACCGACATCGACCGTCCGATCGCCGACAAGCATTCAACAGGCGGTGTCGGCGACAACGTTTCCCTGATGCTCGCGCCGATCGCCGCAGCATGCGGCCTGGCGGTTCCGATGATTTCCGGTCGTGGCCTTGGCCATACCGGCGGAACATTGGACAAGCTCGAAGCCATTCCCGGCTACACCATCACCCCCGACGCAACCCTCTTTCGCAAGGTCGTGAAGGATGTCGGATGCGCTATCATCGGGCAGACCGGAGCCCTTGCTCCTGCCGATGGCAAGCTCTACGCCGTGCGGGATGTGACGGCGACCGTCGACTCGATCCCGCTCATCACCGCCTCGATCCTCTCGAAGAAACTTGCGGCCGGGCTGCAGACACTGGTCCTCGACGTCAAGGTCGGTAGCGGCGCGTTTATGGCCGAGCCGAAAGACGCCGAGACACTGGCCCGCGCGCTTGTCGATGTCGCCAATAGCGCAGGCGTCAGGACGTCGGCGCTGATCACCGACATGAACCAGCCGCTCGCGGATGCGGCAGGAAATGCCGTCGAGATCCGCAATTGCCTGGAATTTCTGGCAGGCGGCAAGAAGAACACACGCCTCGAGGCGGCCGTGCTGGCCTTTGCGGCCGAGATGCTGATGAAATCCGGCCTGGCCTCGTCACTGCGGGACGGTGAAACGCGGGCCGCAGACGCCCTTGCTTCAGGCAGGGCCGCCGAGAAGTTTGCCCGCATGGTCCACCTTCTCGGCGGCCCATCGGATCTTTTGCAAGCGCCGGACAAATATCTCGTCAAGGCACCGGTCACGAAGCCGGTTCCCGCGCCTCGGCCCGGTTGGCTTTGCGGCTGCGACGTTCGCGAGATCGGCATGACCGTTGTCGACCTCGGTGGCGGACGACGGCATCCCGACGACAGGATCGATCATCGCGTTGGGATTTCAGACATTCTTCCGCTTGGCACGGCTGTCGAACAAGGCGACCCGATTGCGCTGGTGCATGCCGCAAGCGAGGCTTCGGCAGATGCCGCAGTGGCAGCCCTGACCGCAAACTACCGGATCGATGAACGGCAACCGGCTATTCCCACAGTCGTGTGCCAGCGCATCGCGGCTAGATGATAGTGGCAACCCGATGCGGGCGGTCAATCCCGCAGCCATCGCCATACCCGGTGTCCGTCGGTTTGTGCCGGGTCGAAGGTCCGCGGCTGCAAATGCCGTAACCGGTGATGCCCGGTCCTGGATTTCGAATACCGACGCCCGCCAGCGCTGGCGAAATGCGCTCCGATCTGCCTGGAGGCATCCAAACACGACTTCGACGGCTATTTGCCGGTCAACACAAGTATAAGAAGTGTCCACGGCAAACAAATTCACCCTTACGATGAGTTCATCGTTTACTTGCATCACAATTGCGCAGAATATTAGCGCATGGGAGGAAGCCTTCGGCCGTCACTCTCTATAAATTGCGCCCGAACGGCTTTCCTCCCTTGGCTCAAGGGAGGATTAATCATGAGGCGGACTTTGCTGTACGCGGCGTCAGCTGCGGTACTATCGCTCGGCGTCTCGCACGCATTTGCGCAGTCGGGCAGCGTTGAGAAAGCGGTTGGCGGCTACAATTTTGCAGAAGCTGCCAAGGAAGCGCCCGGCACGAAAGATTTCCATTCGGCTGACGGTCATTTGACCTTCGCGATCGTGACGCATACGGCAGGCAACGGCTTTTTTGATCCTGTCTATGTCGGCGCGACCGTCGCCGGCAACATGATCGGCGCCAAGATCCTGCTGCTTGGTTCGGAATCACCGGTAGACGATCCAGCGCGTGAGATCGAGATCCTGAACCAGATTGCCCAGGACCCGACAATAGACGGTATTATCATGACGACGCCGCAGATTGGCGCCTATAATGACATCGTCAAGGCAGCCGAGGCGGCAGGCATACCGATCGCGACGACCAACTCGTTCGATGGGACCATCCTCCATCGCAACAACATTAGTCATACCGGCCAGGACGCATCGGCCGCAGCAATCGGCGGCGAGGCACTCGCCAATTGCGTGCTTGCAAGCGGCGCGACCAGCGGCTCGATTCTCTTGCCGTCGTCGACCGCGATGGGCAACGTTGAGGTGAACAACCGCGTGACTGCCGCTTTCAACGCCATCGTCAAGACGTTGAAGGATGCCGGCAAGCTTGACGCTTTCAAGGTCGACGCCGGGCCGGAGAATGTCGGGATCGACACGAACCCGAACGATCCGGTCAATGCGCTCGTTTCGCTCTTCGAGTCCCGCGGCGACGCGGTCGGCGCCTTCACAGCCAACAACGTCTTCACGCCACCGCTCGTGAAGGCGGTCGCGCAGATGGGGCGGACCGGCAAGTTCTGCGCATTTGGTTTCGATCTCGGCCCGGCGCAGCAAGAGGGCATTGCCGCTGGAAACCTGACCGGCTCGCTGGGACAGCAACCCTTCCTGCAGGGCTTCTGGCCTGTCATGCAGCTTTACCTGCAGATCGATCGCGGCATTGCTGCCGCCAACCTCGACACGCGTGCACAACTGGTGACGAAGGAGACCGTCGCAAACGTTGGCAAGCGCTTCGAGAACTAACCACCTGAAACGCCTGAAATCGATGCGGGAGGACGCAAGCCTCCGGCATCGCGACGGCAAGGTTGATCGGCAGAGACCATGGCGTCCACGACAACATCGTTAGGCCGCGCGCCGCCTCAGCTCGTCGGCGGCTGGGAGGCTGGGCTGCTGCTCTTCCTCATGTTGCTCTATCTCGGCGGCGCTTTCGTCAATCCGGCCTTTTTTGGCTCTCCGGAAGCCCTTCACGCGCTGCTGCGCGATACATCCCGTGTCGGGATCATCGCGGTCGGAATGACCTTTGTCATCGCCAACAAGGATCTCGATCTTTCGGTCGGCTCCACCTACGGACTGATCGCCGTGGTTTTCGCCAGGCTTTTTGCGTCGAACGTTCTCGACTTTGGGGTCATGGAGTCCGCAATCTTCTGTGTGCTGCTGGGCACGGTGATTGGCCTCGTCAACGGCGTGCTTGTGACGACCCTGAGAGTGCCTGCCTTCATTGCTACGCTGACGATGCTTTTCATCGGTCGTGGCTTCGTTCTTGCGCTTACGCATGGTCAGGCGATCTATTACTCCAGCAAGGCGAAAGACTATCCGCTCTTCTTTCATCTCGGCGAGATCAATGCACTCGGCTTCAACAACCAGATCGCGATCTTCCTTCTCATCGCTGTCATCGGCGCTTATGTGCTTGCCAAGACCCGTTGGGGCTATGAGACCTTTGCTACGGGCGGAAACGAGCAGGCTGCAGCCTATGCCGGCATCCGCACGCGCTGGGTGCGCATTCGCGCTTACCTGCTCTCATCGCTTTGCGCGACCCTTTCTGCTCTCCTGTCAGCTGCGCAGGACAAGGGTGTCACTCCTCTCTACGGCGTCAGTTGGGAACTCACCGTTATCGCGTCTGTCGTCATAGGCGGTGCATCGATCCTGGGTGGGCGCGGTCGGGTAATCGGGTCTTGCCTTGGTGCCGCAGCCGTCGTGCTGATCGACAAGGTATTGCGCGAGGGCTGGCCGATCACGCGTACCGTCGTTATCGATGGGGAGAGCATTGCCGTCGGTGCCAGGTTCACCCTACCCGCCGGTGCCGTGTTGGTTTTCCTGGGTCTCCTTCTCGTCACGGCCGTGCTCATCGAGCCGTTCCTCATTCGCCGCCAGATCGCGGCCCGGTTCTGGGCCTGGATCCGCGGCAGACCACCGCCGCCGGCCTACGAGACCGGCGGCGTGGCCCTGGAGGGCGCGCAGACGAAAGGGGCGATGGCGACCGATATCGCACTCTCGGCTACCGGGCTCGGCAAGTTCCTCGCGCGCCGTGACGCGCTCGCCATCATCCTGACCGCGGTGCTGTGGCTGACCGGCTTGGCGCTGAGGCCCGATTACTGGTGGAATCTGCCCAACACCTTCGCGATCCTGCTCAACTACACAGAACTGGCACTCATAACCGTCGGACTGACTTACGTCATCGCAGCCGGCGATATCGATCTCTCCGTTGGCGCAGTGCTTGCGCTTGCAGGCAGCACCGCAGCCTATTTCTTGAAGGTATTGGGCGCCGATCCGTTCACTGCTGTAGCGATGGGGCTGCTCGCGGGGAGCGCTGCCGGCCTCGTCAACGCCGTCGTCACAGTCGGCTTCAAGCTACCCGCCTTCATTGCCACGCTCGGCATGTTCTACATTGCCCGAGGTCTCGCCGCCTGGTTCGTCGCCGGCCAGCAACTGACCGGCTGGCCTGAAGGCTACAACCTGCTTGGTCGCAAGGTGAATGACGTTCTCCTGCATTTCGGCCTATCGCTGCCGCCGGGGATCATTCGCTCGGTGGCCGAGGTCGTCAGCATCCAGACGATGTTTATGTTTTTGGTCGCCGTCATCGCTGGTATCGTGCTTGCCTACACACCATTCGGACTAAAAGTCTGCGCGGCGGGCGGCAACGTCCGCGCCGCCGCTTATGCCGGCATCAACACGAACCGCGTGCGTTTCATTTCACTCATGCTGGCCGCTCTGTGCGCAGCCGTGGCCGGGATCATCAACGTCGCTTACTTCCGCAGCTTCAACCCGGTTGCCGGCCAGTTCCGGGAGCTTGACGCCATCGCCTCCGTTATCATCGGCGGCGGATCGATCTTCGGCGGTTATGGCACGATGATCGGTTCGCTTGCCGGTGCGGCCGTCATCACGCTCATCCGGGCACTCCTGCAGCTCAACGTCCAGGGCTTCAGCATGCCGCAGCACTGGATCAATGTCTTCATTGGGGTCATCCTCATTGTGGCAGTGCTGATCGACATATGGGTGCGTCAGGCCAATGTCTTCGCGCGCCTGCGGGGCCTTTTCACGAAAGCTGCGCCAACGGGAGAACGCATCCATGGCTGACGCGCAGCCCTTACAGCCGATTGTGGAAATGCGGAGCATCGAGAAGGCCTTCGGAGCCGTGCAGGCACTCCGCAAAGTCGATCTCGTACTTTATCCAGGCGAGATTCTCGGCCTAGTCGGCGACAATTCGGCCGGCAAGTCGACGCTGATGAAGATTCTGACCGGTGCCTATCAGCGCGATTCCGGCGAAATCCTGGTTGCTGGGCAACCGGTGTATTTCAAGGGTCCGCACGAGAGCCGCGACGCCGGAATCGAGATGATCTATCAGGACTTCGCGCTTTGCGGGAACATGGATGTCGGTCAGAACATCTTCCTTGGCCGCTGGCCCCTCAGGGGCCCCTTCGTCAACCGACGAAAGATGTATGCCGAGGCCGACAGTGTTCTGAAACGGCTCAAAGTCGACGTGAATTCCGTCTATCAAAAGGTTGAAAGCCTGTCAGGCGGTCGACAGCAATCTGTAGCGATTGCCCGCGCGATCTCGTTCGAACCGCGTGTCGTGATCCTCGACGAACCGACTGCCAACCTTTCCGTGATGGCGACCGAACGGCTGCTCGAAACCATGCTGGAGCTGAAGAAGCAAGGCGTTGCCCAAATCATCATCTCGCACCGCCTTGTTGATATTTTTGCCGTGGGTGATCGCGTCATGGTCCTCAAGCGCGGAGAGTATGTCGGCGACCGCTACGTCAAAAACACGGACGAGCACGAGGTCTTGGAGATAATTGTCTCCGGCACCCGCGAGAACGCGCTGACAGCCGACGAGGCAAGACACATTGATCGGCCATCGACGCCCTGACGTCATGCCCAACCTGCATTACGCCCGGGTGTGGATTTGCCTCGACAAGTTTTCGACGACGGCGTAGCGCCGTGAGGGGATGATGTGCGGTCTTGATGGCCCGTACGCTGCGGAAAGTCCTCGATACCCCGGTCTATTGCTTCAAACTGAGGGATCCATCTGCAACGGAGTAGGAGGCAAGCTTCCTGAGGAAGCTCATGCCGACGAGCGTCGAGGAAAGGGCGTCATCCTTCAGCACGAAAGCCTCCACGTCGCGCACACGAATGCCACCGATTTCTACTCGATCCAATGTGATGTGCACCGCCTTTGTCTGCCCATTGGCCGTGTCCACCGAGTAACGGAAATCAAGCTGGTTGCCGGTATAGCCAAGGCGTCGGGCGAAGCTCTCGTTCAGAGCGACATAGGTTGCGCCCGTGTCGATCAGGCCCTGCACCTGTCGACCGTTGATCCTGAAGTCTCCGGAGTAATGTCCCTGGGCATCGGCCTGCAGGCGCATCGTGCCACCATCAACCGCCGTGGCAGGTAGCTGTTCGGTGCTGCCGGTTACAAAGTTGGCCGAAACAACCGCTTCGCTGCCGGGTTTTCCCATGAGGGACGGAATTTGTGTGGCAAGCACCGCGGCGATGCTTGCAAAAATGACGGTGCGCAGGAGCATCGGGACAGAAATCCTTCCTGTATAAACCCCGCGTCATGCGTGGCCATGCTTCTAGCTGCTACGCCATAATTACTGACAAGTTGCTAATGCCGGCAAAGCAGATGGTCCGGCAAGCATGTCCGGGCCATCAACTGCCTCTATTTGGTAAACGGAGTGCAAATCATTTCGTGCCGTACATGCGGTCGCCGGCGTCGCCGAGACCAGGCATGATGTAGCCCTTCTCGTTCAGATGGCTGTCGATGGAGGCGGTGAAGACGGGAACATCCGGATGGGCATCGCGGAAATTTCTGATGCCCTCGGGCGCCGCCAGAAGGCAGAGGAAGCGAATGTTGTGGGCTCCGCGTTCCTTGAGCTTGTCGATTGCGGCGATCGACGAATTGCCGGTGGCAAGCATCGGGTCGACGACGATGATCAGGCGCTCCGAAATATCCTCGGGAGCCTTGAAGTAATATTCGACCGGCTGCAGCGTCTCGTGATCGCGGTAGACGCCGATATGCGACACGCGAGCCGACGGCACGAGATCGAGCATGCCTTCGAGAAGGCCGTTGCCGGCACGCAGGATCGAGGCGAAGACGAGCTTCTTGCCTTCGAGGATCGGCGATTCCATCGTCTGCAGGGGCGTCTCGATGGTCTCCATCGTGAGCTCCAGATCGCGGGTCACTTCGTAGCAGAGCAGCGTAGAGATTTCGCGCAGGAGCCGACGGAAACTCCCGGTAGAGGTCTCCTTGCGCCGCATGATCGTGAGTTTGTGCTGCACAAGCGGGTGATCAATGACCGTTACGCCATCCATGGCCGAGCCCTTCCTATCGTTGTTCTTATCGGATGTTTCTTCCATGGAAATTGCCTCCACTGCAAGAGCGGAGGCAATTTTGCAATGCGCTCCCCAAGGCGAGAGGGATCACATCCGGGCAAAAAGTGCCTGGCGCGTCGGCTCGTCGACGAAGGCTGCCTCGATACCGGTTCGCGTCATCTCATCAATTGCGGCATCGCTGAAGCCAAACGCTTCGGCGGCCAATTCGTACTCGCGCTTCAGCGACGTATGAAAGAACGGCGGGTCGTCCGAACTGATCGTCACGCGTACACCGGCCTCCTTGAGCCGTGGCAGCGGATGAGAGGCGAAATCCGGGAAGACGCTCAGCGCAATATTGGAGCCGGGACAGACTTCGAGCACCGTTCCGAGGTCGGCGATCCGCCGGACGAGATCCATGTCTTCTATGGCGCGCACGCCGTGCCCGATGCGCGAGGGCCTGACGACGTCGAGCGCCTCGGCAACGCTGAAAGCGCCGCACACCTCGCCCGCGTGGATGGTGAGGCCGAGCCCTGCATGGCGCGCGATGTCAAAGGCGCGCGCGTAGTCGGCAACCCGACCCATTCGCTCCTCGCCGGCAAGATTGAATCCGGTGATAAGCGGATTTTTCGCCCTAGCAGCATATTCCGCGGCGCCAATGACACTTTCGGGGCCGAAATGACGCTCCCCCGTGACAATCAGACGTGCCTCGATGCCGCTTTTCGCCTTCGCTCGACGAATACCTTCGCACACACCCTCGATGTAAGCGTCCGCGCCAAGCCCTATCCGCTTGCCATGATCAGGAGACACGATCAGCTCGCTGTAGATCGTGCCTATGGCGGCGAGTTCCTCAAGATAGGTTTCAGTCAGCAGCGCATAGTCTTCTTCGGTCTTGTAGACCTCCGAGACCTTGTCATAGCATTGCAGAAAGCTTGCGAAATCATGCCAGACATAGGCGCCATCAGCTAGATAGGGGCTGATGTCGATGTTGTACTTGCGGGCCTGTGCCAAGGTAAGCGTTGGCGGTGCCGCACCTTCCAGATGGCAGTGCAACTCGACCTTCTTCAAATGCGACGTCATAGAAAACTTCTCCCGTGCGCCCCCGGCGGAATGCGCAGATGGCGCGCAATCGTCTCACCGATATCCGCATAGGTGGCGCGGATGCCGACATCGCGAGACCGCAACCCCGGCCCGTAGGCAATGATCGGCACGCGTTCGCGCGTGTGATCAGTGCCGCGCCACGTCGGATCGCAGCCATGGTCGGCGGTCAGGATCACGAGATCTCCGGGCTTCAGCTTGCCGCCCACTTCGGGCAGCCTGGCATCAAAGGCTTCAAGCGCGGCAGCGTAGCCTGCCACATCCCGGCGATGGCCGTAGACCATGTCGAAATCGACAAAGTTTGTGAAAACCAGTTCGCCATCCTCGGCGGTGTCCATGGCTGCGAGGCTGGCATCCATCAACGCCTCATTGCCATTCGCCTTGACCACCCGCGATACCCCCTTATGCGCAAAGATGTCGCCGATCTTGCCAATGGCATGCACCTTGCGACCTTCCTTCACCAGTCGGTCGAGAAGCGTCGTCTCCGGCGGCGGCACAGAGAAGTCGCGCCGGTTTCCGGTGCGCTGGAACTTGGAGGCGGCTTCCCCAACAAACGGCCGCGCGATGACGCGGCCGATGTTGTAGTGGTCCAGCAGCGCCCGCGCGATCGTGCAGAAGGTCATGAGCCTGTCGAGGCCGAAATGCGTCTCGTGCGCGGCAACCTGGAAGACGGAGTCGGACGAGGTGTAGCAGATCGGCCTTCCAGTCCGGATATGCTCTTCGCCGTGGCGGGCAATGATGTCGGTGCCCGACGCGTGGCAGTTGCCGAGTATCCCCGGAACGTCCGCAGCCCTGCAGAGCGCTTCGACCAGCTGCGGCGGAAAGGCTTCCCCCTCGGTTGGAAAGTAGCCCCAGTCGAATGTTACCGGCGTTCCGGCGATCTCCCAATGGCCGGACGGGGTGTCTTTGCCATGCGAAACTTCGCTGGCGGAGCCGAACATCGCGTAGACCTTTTCCGGAACCGGCATCCCGGCCGGGAAGCGCCCCGACGCGGCCTTTGCCAGATGCACCAGACCAAGAGCCGACATGTTCGGAAGCTGCAGCGGGCCGGAGCGCAACCCTTCGCGATCGCCAACACCCGCCGCACAGAATTCCGCGATGTGTCCGAGCGTGTTGGCGCCCTCATCGCCGTAGGCCGCAGCATCCGGAGCACCGCCGACGCCAAAAGAATCCAGAACGAAAAGAAACGCTCGCGCCATGCTCCACCCAGCGAATTCACGGTCCACGCAGTGGGCCCACTGCTCAAGCCTTATAACGGCAGAGCGCGCTTGGCAAACCTGCATCCGGCTTAGTCAGCAATCGCCGCACGTGACAGTAGCGCTCGCACGGGGGAGATAGAAGTAACTGCGGCTGATGGTGATCGTGCTGTCGTTCGGCACCAAGTTTGGTGCAAACAGGAAGAGCTTATACGGAATGCTGAGTTCGGTGCGGACCAAAAAGATATTGGCTTTCTTCATGTCGGCCGGAACCGTCGTGGCGGAATTAGCCACGTATGGACGGCTCCCATCCTGCGCCCACGACCATGCCACTGTCGGGTTTCCAGTACCATCGAGAGCGATGCCCGTGATCTTGATCGTAAGGCCGGTCGAACCGTAGGGGACGAACACCGCAGAGGCCACCGAGGGCATATCGGTGAGCCAAGCTTTGGTCACGCTTTTCTGTTGGGTCACAACATCCGTGATCATGCCCGCCGCCCGGCTTGCGCGCTTGCTGATGCTCAGACCGATCGTGATCTCGAATGCACCGATGTAAAGCATCACCAGGATCGGGAACAGGATGGCAAACTCGATCGCGCCCACGCCCTGCCGGTCGCCGATGAAGCGTCTTGCGAGCCGATGAAGCCTGATCAATACGCCGCGACCTGCCATCAGGGGTACTGCTCGTTCTGGAAGGCCGTCGTGGCGACCATTAGAAAATATGAGGAAGAGCCGTCAGTAGGGCGGACGTTCGTAATGTAGGGCCGTATCAGGTCGGTTATGACTTGCCAGCGGTAATAGGCCCGGACCATGTTGATCGTGCCAGAACCGCCAGGAAGATATTTGAAGTCCGAGGTCTTGATGTCCGCGTAGGCGCTGGTGGACGTCCTCGGTATCGTCGTCGGAATGGCGGCAAATGTGGAGAAATTCTGTACGTCGATGAACAGCTTGTTCGGGGTGGCCACTTCCGTTGTAGAGCATTTTATCAGAATTGAAATCTCATCGCAGAACGCCGTCCTGAACGCTGTCACATTCGTATTCGCGGGTGTGATCTGGCCGGTCCGCATCTTGCGGCTCATCGTATCCACGGCATTGGACAGGAGCTCCTCGCCGGCAAAGGCAATGAATGTCTCGATGATCGCAAAGACCACCAGGAAATAGGGTATGGCGAGGAGTGCAAATTCGATAGCGGCCGACCCGTCGCGAGAGCGCGCAAATGCGGTTAGCCGCGGCCGCTTCCGCCGATGGGGGCGGGAGGCCGCGTCCGCTGCTTGATCCGTTTCCTTCATGGCATGCATCCGGGACAGCTTCGACCACACCGTTTTAAAGGGTGATCGTTGATTTTCCGTTTCAAGCCGGATCAGAAGTTTAACGGACGATTGCAAACGCGATTTGGCGGCTACTATTGAGCTGCCGCTGTCGCCTCCGCTCCCTGCTGGCTATGCTGCTCGCAATTCGGGGTACACGAAAGGACCGACCGCTCCGTCTGTCGAAAGACGCGGACGGTGTTTGCCTCGTCGATCGACACCAGGATGCTCTCGTCCAAGATCGCGTTACCGTCAGCATCGAGCAACACGAGGTTGGTCGTTCCAAAGCTGCGTCCCGTCAGCACGATCGTCTTGGAATCAGCGACGGTTGCATCCGCTACCTTGGCATTTCCGACGATGACCTTGCTTACCGGGCGATCCAGCTTCAATACACGCGCCTGGTCCATATAGACCCGCAGAACATCCTGCTGCGCGTGCGCAGACGTACAAAGGCCGAGAACGACAAGAACGCTGGCTAGGAAAATCCTCTTGCCACTCAGGGGCATTTTGGTTCTCTTCTGAAGGGTTGCGGCGATTTTTGCAGAACAGCATGAGAAAAATTGGTGAACGAAGCTTTAATTCTCTTCTGACGTGCGCAGGATTCCAGCGGCTCGCACCCATAAAAAGACAATTCCCTCGAGATGCAGTGAGTTTGCTGACCGCCCCGAACATCGGTGGAGCCCCGACAAGCAACGGAAACTTAAATTACTGCAAGGCACGCGGGGCCTTTCCTAGATTTCTAGACATTCAGGAAAGAGAATACTTACCATTCTTAAGTGTCGGTCGGCATTTACGAAGTGGTAACCGAACTCTTTAAGTTGATAGAAACAGGCGCTGGTTAAATTGTGGCAATCCGATCAACGGCAACAGTTGGCGGACGTGCTGAACCTCAACTGGAGTTAGGAGTTACCATGACCAAGCTTGTTAGCCGTTTTCTGAAGGACGAATCCGGCGCGACCGCAATTGAATATGGCCTGATCGCAGCGCTGATCTCCGTCGCGCTCATCACCGGTGCATCCGCACTGGGTAGCAAACTGAACATCCTGTTCAACAACCTGTCTGTCACGATGAACTCGGCGGCTGGCAAGGCTAACGTTACCCTTCCTTGATCGACAGGGATAGTGGCGAGACTTGAGGGCGCTTTGCCAAAAAGCAGGCTCACAGGCTAACGCTGTGAGCCTTTTTTGTTCACCGGGATTTACGGAATGATCGCAGCCGCCGTCTTTGTGATTTTCCCGCTCTGCCTTGCCATCGCCGCGTTCTCGGACCTGTTTACGATGACGATCCCCAACCGCGCGTCGATCATTCTCGCTATCGCATTCCTGGGGGTCGCGACGCTGGCAGGAATGCCGCTCTTTGTGATGGGAATGCATCTCGCGGCCGCATTTTCGGTTCTCGCTGTCTGCTTTGTCCTATTTGCCCTGAGTATCATGGGCGGCGGCGATGCGAAGCTGCTAGCATCAACATCTCTCTGGTTTGGTTTCGATCCTGCTCTTGTCGAGTTCCTGGTCTATGTAGGCATATTTGGCGGCATCGCGTCTTTTGTGATCCTTCTGATCCGTACACAGGCTCATGTCATCCTCGCCGTAGGACTACCGATTCCCAACTCCATCCTTCTCGCCAAGAAGATCCCCTACGGCATTGCTATCGCCGCAGGCGGCTTTATTGCCTTCCCTTCCTCCCCGCTCTTCATCGCGGCGTTGGAAAGCCTGAAGTAACGGCAGATTAAGTCTCCGTTAACTTAAAATCGAAGGCTTTCATTAACCATAATTACACCAATTGCGGGCCATTCTTCGGGCGAATATCGCGAATCCCCGAGGAACATTCGATGAGACCCGCCCGCCTTTTGATACTTGGAGTGGCTGTCGTTGCAGCCGGCCTTGCCGGTGTGCTGGCGATGAGCCTCGCGGGACGTGGTTCCGTCGTTACCCAGGTTCAATCGGTCGTCGAGAAGGAGCCGACGGTCAACGTGCTCGTCTCCAGCGCCAATCTGCCGGTCGGCGCACGATTGGATGACAAGGCGGTTCACTGGATGGGGTGGCCGCAGAGCGCAGTCGTCCAGGGCTTCATCACCGAGGCTGACAAGCCCGATGCCCTGAAAAACATGCAGGGTGCCGTTGTTCGCCTGCCGATCTTCGAAGGCGAGCCGATCCGCGCCGAAAAGGTCGCGGATTCGAGCAGCCGAATCATGTCCTCGCTCCTGCCTTCCGGCAAACGCGCGGTCGCAACGGAAATCTCGGTCTCCACAGGTGCCGGCGGCTTTATCCTGCCGAACGACCGCGTCGACGTGATCATGGTTCGCAAATCCAAGGAAACCGATAAGTATCTGACCGAGACGGTGCTCAACAATGTGCGCGTACTCGCGATCGACCAGCAGATCCAGGAAAAGGATGACGGCTCAAAAGCCGTGGTCGGCACCACCGCAACACTGGAGCTGACCCCCGATCAAACCAAGGTTCTGGCCGTCGCACAGCAAATCGCCGACCGGCTGTCACTGGCATTGCGCTCCGTGGCCGACGCCCAGGAGCAGGACACCAGTGCTGCGGACTACCTCCTCAGCGGCGACAACGGCAGCGCCATCGTTCAGGTCATCAAATCAGGCTCAATCGTTACAGACAGCATCAGCGCGCCGAAGGCCGAGTAAAGGAAATGGGAATGGGCACTTTGAAGCGCCACATGAAGCCCTTGATGGCAGGGTGCTTGTCTTTTGCGATTGGGTTCTCCGGCGTAGCGCCGAGTTTTCTTGCTCCTGTTCTCGGTACCGGCGCCGCTTGGGCTAATTCCGACGGCATGGTCACGATAACCCAGGCGGGTCCCGGTGCTCATCGCAGCTTGAAACTCGGTCTGAAGAAGGCGATCGTCGTCGATCTGCCGGTCGATGCCCACGATATCCTCGTCTCGGACCCTTCCATGGCCGACGCAGTCACCCGCAGCTCCCGCCGTATCTACCTCTTCGGCAAGACAGTGGGCCAGACGAACATTTTCATTTTCGGCGCCGACGGCCAGCAGATCGTCAGCCTCGATATCGCGATCGAGCGCGACGTCGCCGGCCTCGAAACCAATCTCCGGCGCTTCATCCCGGACTCCTGCATCAAAGTCGAGATCGTGTCAGACAACATCGTGCTGACCGGCACGGTACGCACGCCACAGGACGCTGCCCAGGCCGCGGATCTGGCGCAGGTTTTCCTGAAAGGTGGCGAAGCGACGACGCGCACGGAAACGGCCAGTGGCTCGGGCGGAGAAGGTTCGGTGGCACTGTTCGCTGAAGGTCGCCAAGTCTCGCAGGTCGTCAATCTCCTGCAGATCCAGGGCGAAGATCAGGTCACGCTGAAGGTCACCATCGCAGAAGTCCGAAGAGAGGTGTTGAAACAGCTCGGCTTCGACAATCTGGTCTCCAACTCCAAGGGCCTTTCAGTTGCTCAATTGGGCGCGCCCGCTTCTAGTGGCGCGGCGGCAACAATCGGCGGCGGCCTTGCCGCCCTCTTCAAGAGCTCGATCGGAAAATACGATATTTCGACCTATTTGAGCGCGCTTGAGCAGGCGAAGGTCGTCAAGACGCTGGCCGAGCCAACGCTCACGGCGATTTCCGGCCAGGCAGCAACCTTCAATTCGGGCGGTCAGGTGCTCTATTCCACGACGGACAATGACGGCAACGTCACGATCGTTCCGTACAATTACGGCATCAATCTCGCCTTCAAGCCGGTCGTGCTTTCCTCCGGTCGCATCAGCCTGGAGATCAAGACGAACGTATCGGAGCCCGCACCTTCAGTTTCCGGTTCGACGCCAACCTATCAACGCCGTGCTGCCGAGACCTCCGTCGAGCTTCCCTCCGGCGGTTCCATCGCGCTTGCCGGCCTGATCCGCGACAACGTTGCGCAAACCTCAAACGGTACGCCCGGCGTCAACAAGATCCCACTGCTTGGCACATTGTTCCGGCAGCGTACGGTCGAGCGTGACGAGACCGAACTGGTCATCATCGCAACGCCCTATCTCGTTCGCCCGGTTGCCCGCAATCAGCTCAACCGTCCGGACGACAACTTCAGCCCGGAAAATGACGCTGCGGCTTTCCTCCTCAATCGCGTCAACAAGGTTTACGGCGGCCGCGAAACACCCGTCGCCGACGCTCAATTCCATGGCTCCATCGGGTTCATCTACAAATGAGCGCGGCAGGATCAGCAATCGCACAACACAGAGATCAGCCGATGGCCCACAAGCAGAACACCGCGCATGAATCCCGCCTTTCGAAATCGCTGCTGACCCTGGTCGCGGTGGCGGCCGCCCTGCTTTCCGGCTGCGCCTCCCACGACGAACTGACGACCGGCGGCATCCCTGACGACTATCGCCAGCGCCACCCGATCGTGGTTGCCGAAGCCGAGCAATCGGTTGATATCCCGGTCGCTTCGACGGACCGCCGTCTCAACATCGCCCAGCGCGACATGATCCGCGGCTTCGCGCAGAACTACACGTCGCGGGCGACCGGACCGGTCTACCTGCTGACGCCCGAGGGATCGCCGAATGCGGCAGCCGCACGTCAGCTGCGCGGCCAGGTGCGCGCCGAACTCTCGGCCCGCGGCATCGCGAGCTCCAAGATCGTCAACAGCTCTTACGCAGCCACCGGTGCGGGCGACGCAGCGCCCATTCGCCTGACTTTCGTCGGCACGACGGCAATGACGTCACAGTGCGGTCAGTGGCCGCGGGACATGATCAACGATTTCAGCAACCAGAACTACTACAATTTCGGCTGCGCAACGCAGAACAACCTGGCTGCACAGGTGGCGAACCCGGAAGACCTGATCGCGCCTCGTGGCATGACTCCGATCGATGCGACGCGTCGCAACGCCGCGATCAAGGAGTATCGCGAAAGAACAAGCACGATCGAAGAAATTGGCTCCAGCACCTTCTGATCAGTTTAGGACCGAACGATGAGTACAGTCGACTACGAGATCAAAAATACGACGGAGCTGCGCAACGCCGAGGATGCCATTCGCATGGCCGAACTCGAGAACATGCGCCCACTTCCTCGCATATCGGTGCATGCCTTTTGTGAGAGCGAAGAATTGCAGCGGGTCATGGAGCGTTGCAGCCATGACCGTCGCATGTCGAAGGTCGGCCTGCGGATCACCAGCGGCGGCACCGCGGCAGCTGCGAACATGTTCGCGACTGCGCCGACACCGAACTTGATCATTCTCGAAACCAAGGCGGGAGCCGCCAATCTGCTGAACGAGCTGGCGCCGCTTGCCGCAGTTTGCGACCCTTCCACCAAGGTCATTGTCGTCGGTTACTACAACGACATCGCGCTTTACCGCGAACTCGTACGCAATGGGATTTCCGAGTATATGGTCCAGCCCGTTGCCATGTCGGACATCATGATGGCAATGGCTACGATCTTCGTTGACCCGGATGCGGAGCCGCTTGGCCGCAGCATCGCCTTCATCGGCGCCAAGGGCGGCGTCGGCTCCTCGACGATCGCCCACAACTGCGCTTTTGGCATCTCCAATCTGTTTTCGACCGAAACGATCCTGGCCGATCTCGATCTGCCATATGGCACGGCCAATATCGACTTCGACCAGGACCCGACCCAGGGCATCGCCGAGGCCGTCTACGCGCCGGACCGCCTGGATGAAGTGTTTCTCGACCGCCTGCTGACGAAATGCTCCGAGCATCTGTCGCTGCTTGCGGCACCCTCGCTTCTCGACCGCGCTTATGATTTCGAAGGACAGGCGTTCCAGCCTGTTCTGGAAGTGTTGCAGCGCAACGCCCCCATCACCGTTCTCGACGTGCCGCATGCCTGGTCGGAATGGACGCGTTCGGTGCTGGCCAGCGTCGACGAGGTCGTCATCTGCGCGTCCCCCGATCTCGCCAACCTGCGCAACGCCAAGAACATGGTGGATGCGCTGCGCAAGATGCGGCCCAACGACAAGATGCCGCATCTGATCCTCAACCAGGTCGGTATGCCAAAACGGCCGGAGATCAGCCCCTCCGATTTCTGCGAGCCGCTGGAAACCGGCCCGATCGCGATCATCCCCTTCGACGCCAACCTCTTCGGCAACGCCGCCAACAGCGGTCGGATGATCTCTGAAATGGATGCGAAGTCGCCGACGGCCGAGACGTTCTCGCAGATATCGCACATCGTAACCGGGCGGATAGCTATCAAAAAGGCACGGAAGGGCGGTTTGCTCGGCCTTCTAAAGCGTAAATAACGCCCGCCAAGAGTGAATTGGAATAAGGCATGTTCGGAAAACGCGGAAACGAAGGATTTGGCAAGGCGGGTGGCACGATCGCACCGCCTCCGCCGGCGCAACAATCCTCCCCGTCGGCACCTGCGGTTCTGGTCGAACCGCAGCGCGAAGCTTCGCGCCAGCAGGTTTCGCCGCAGTCGATGCAGACGCCGCAGCGCAAGCGCCCTGCCCGTACCGACGAATACTACGATACCAAAGCGCAGGTGTTTTCCGCGCTCATCGATACAATCGACCTTTCGCAGCTTGCCAAGCTTGACGGTGAAAGCGCGCGCGAAGAAATCCGCGACATCGTCAACGACATCATTACGATCAAGAACTTCGCGATGTCGATCTCCGAGCAGGAAGAACTGCTCGAAGACATCTGCAACGACGTTCTGGGTTACGGCCCGCTCGAACCGCTGCTCGCACGAGACGACATCGCCGATATCATGGTCAACGGCGCCGGCCAGACCTTCATCGAAGTCGGCGGCAAGACGATCGAATCCGAGATTCGCTTCCGCGATAATTCGCAGCTGCTTTCGATCTGCCAGCGCATCGTCAGCCAGGTCGGGCGCCGCGTCGATGAATCGAGCCCGATCTGCGACGCGCGCCTGCCCGACGGTTCCCGTGTCAACGTCATTGCGCCACCACTCGCCATCGACGGACCGGCACTCACGATCCGTAAGTTCAAGAAGGACAAGCTCACCCTCGAGCAGCTTGTTCGTTTTGGCGCCATCACGCCGGAAGGTGCGACGCTGCTCCAGATCATCGGCCGCGTTCGCTGCAACGTCGTCATCTCTGGCGGTACCGGCTCTGGCAAGACGACGCTTCTCAATTGCCTCACCCGTTACATCGATGCGGATGAGCGCGTCATTACCTGCGAAGACACGGCCGAACTGCAGCTGCAGCAGCCACATGTGGTGCGCCTTGAAACCCGCCCGCCGAACATCGAAGGCGAAGGCGAGATCACGATGCGCGATCTCGTCAAGAACTGCCTGCGTATGCGTCCAGAACGTATCATTGTCGGTGAAGTCCGCGGACCGGAGGTCTTTGACCTGCTGCAGGCAATGAACACCGGCCACGACGGTTCCATGGGCACGATCCACTCGAACTCGCCGCGCGAATGCCTCAGCCGTATCGAGTCGATGATCGCAATGGGCGGCTTCACATTGCCGGCCAAGACGGTGCGCGAAATCATTTCCGGCTCGGTCGACGTGATCATTCAGGCTGCCCGTCTGCGTGACGGCTCCCGCCGTATCACGCAGATCACCGAGGTGATCGGTATGGAAGGCGACGTGATCATCACCCAGGATCTAATGCGCTATGAGATCGAGGGCGAGGACGCATCCGGCAAGCTCGTCGGCCGGCACAAGTCGACCGGAATTGGCAAGCCGCATTTCTGGGACCGCGCCCGCTACTTCAACGAAGAAAAGCGCCTTGCTGCCGCGCTCGACGAAATGGAATCCAAGTCCAAGGATTAGTGAGATGTTCGGGTTCGATCCTGTTGTGTTGGCCATTGTCGTGCTTGCCGCCGTTGCGGCCGGCGCCGTCTGCTATGGCCTTCTCTTCACGCGGATGGAAACCGAAAAGAAATCGGCAAGCCGTGTCAGCCGCGTCGCTTCGGCGGAGGCAGACAAAGCGAACGTGAAGGCGGCCCGCGACCGCGTCCAGGAAATGTCGAAGCGCCGCAAATCGGTGCAGGACAATCTGAAGGACCTCGAGAAGCGGCAGCAGGAAAATACCAGGAAGAAGCTGTCCTTGAAATCGCGGCTGACACAGGCCGGTCTTAAGATCACGCCGGGGCGCTTCTTTACGTTCAGCGCCATCTTCGGCTTCATCCTGATGTTCGTCGCCTTCCTGGCAGATGCACCGCTTATGGTCGTGCTCGGTCTTCCCATCATCGCCGGACTTGGAATGCCGCGCTGGGTGCTCGGCTTCCTGATCAAGCGGCGCCAGAACAAGTTTCTCGACGAGTTTCCCAACGCGCTCGACGTCATTGTGCGCTCCATCAAATCCGGCTTGCCATTGAACGATGCCATCCGGCTCATCGCCAACGAGGGCAAGGATCCCGTGAAGAGCGAGTTTCGCCGCGTCGTCGAATCGCAGCAGGTCGGCCTCAGCGTGCCGGACGCCTGCGCGCGCATGGTGAATCACATGCCGCTGCAGGAAGTCAGCTTCTTTGCCATCGTCATCGCGATTCAATCGCAGGCCGGCGGCAACCTCTCGGAAGCCATCGGCAATCTGGCAAAGGTCCTGCGCGATCGAAAGAAAATGAAGGCGAAGGTCAAGGCGTTGTCGATGGAAGCGAAAGCGTCGGCCGTCATCATCGGTGCGCTGCCGTTCATCGTTGCGACGCTCGTCTATCTGACATCGCCCGAATACATGCTGATCCTGTTTACCGACCCCCGCGGCCATTTGATCATGGGCGTTTCGGCGGTCTGGATGTCGATCGGCATTTTCGTCATGCGCAACATGGTCAATTTCGACATCTGATGGAGACGGGCGATGTCATCTGATCTCGCGACCAAACTGACAGACCCCTCCATGCTGATCGCGGTGCTCGTCGCGATCGCGGTGTTCGCCAGCCTGTATACGATCGCCGTTCCGTTCTTCGAGCGCGGCGATCTCAACAAGCGCATGAAGGCGGTATCGACGGAGCGCGAACAGATTCGCGCCCGTGAACGCGCACGCATGAACGCCGATTCCGCCGGAAAGGGCTCGCTTCGCACTCAGAACAACCGTTCGGTCCGGCAGATCGTGGAGAAGTTCAACCTTCGCGAGGCGCTGGTCGACGAAAACACCATGAACAAACTGCGCGCCGCCGGCTTTCGCTCGGAAAATGCGCTGAATATGTTCCTCGTCGCGCGTTTCCTGCTGCCATTCCTATTCTTCGGCCTTGCGGTTTTCTGGGTCTTCGGTCTCGATAATCTGACCGATAAGCCGACGATGATGCGCTTCCTGCTAACGCTGGGGATCGCCTATGCGGGCTTTTATGCACCGAACATTTTCATCTCCAATCGGATGTCGAAACGCCAGCATTCGATCAAGCGCGCCTGGCCGGACGCGCTCGACCTGATGCTGATCTGCGTCGAGTCGGGCATTTCGATCGAAGCAGCCATGCGTCGTGTCTCGGAAGAGCTAGGCGAGGCTTCCCCGCCGCTGGCGGAAGAAATGATTCTGACGACGGCCGAGCTTTCCTTCCTTCCCGATCGGCGCGTTGCGCTGGAAAACCTCGGCCTGCGCACGCAGATCCCATTGGTGCAGTCCGTCACCCAGGCCCTGATCCAGGCGGATCGCTACGGCACGCCGGTTTCGCAGGCGCTGCGCGTCCTCGCGCAGGAAGGCCGTGACGAACGCATGAACGAGGCCGAGAAAAAGGCTGCTGCCCTGCCGCCGAAGCTCACGGTGCCAATGATCCTGTTCTTCCTGCCGGTTCTCGTCGCTGTCATTCTCGGGCCAGCCGGCATTCAGGTGGCCGATCGCTTCTAGCTTCCATTTCCGTAGGGCTGGCCATCTCAACGCATCGGGCATAGGTTGGCCGCCATCTCCGTGAGCAAGCAGGAGCCCGACGATGTCGTCCACAAGCATCTTCCTGAGTATCGTTGCGGCCCTGTCGATCGGGGCGATGAGTCCCGGTCCGAGCTTCGTCCTCGTTTCACGCATTGCGATGTCGCGTTCACGTCTGGACGGGCTTGCGGCGGCGCTCGGGATGGGCATCGGCGGCGTTGCCTTCAGCGTGTTGGCGCTGGCAGGGCTGACGGCGCTGCTTTCGCAATTCGAATGGCTCTATCTGGCTCTGAAGGTGGCTGGCGGAGCCTATCTCGTTTACATCGCCTTCAGAATTTGGCGTGGCGCACGCGAGCCGATCCACGTCGGTGATGCGGCAAGCGATCATCGGGCACTCGCCCGAAGCTTTACCACGGCTCTCCTGACACAGGTTAGCAACCCAAAAGCGATTGTCGTCTACGCAAGTATTTTTGCAGCCTTGCTGCCGAAGACGGTCCCGCTTTGGCTTATTTTCGCGCTGCCGATTGGCGTCTTTGCGGTTGAAGCCGGTTGGTACACGGTCGTGGCGCTCGCATTCTCGGCAAAACATCCAAGGCGGTTATACCTCGCTGCGAAGACCTGGATCGATCGCCTGGCCGGGACGGTCATGGCCGGCCTCGGCGTGCAGCTCGTCACCTCGGGACTGGCCGGCCGCTAAGATCAGTTTGTGCTGGTGGGAGCGCTACTGCCGCTATCCTTGGCCGCGAGCTTTTGCCAGGAATTCTGTTGCGACAGCATCGAGCGAAGATAGGCGACGTTGGCATCGGCCTGCTGCTGCGAAAGCTCTCCGCGCGCAATCTTTTCCGCCTCGGGGAATCGGCCCTGAAGGCCAACGACGAGTGCGAGATTCTGGCGGACGCGACTGTCAGCCGTGGGCTGCGCTGCGGCCTGGCGCAAATAGGTCTCGGCCGTCCTGAGATCGCCGGTCAGCACATAGGACATGCCGAGATTGGACAGGATCGAGGCCTCGCCCGGCTGGATATCGAGCGCTTCGCGGTAGCGTTGGCGCGCTTCGGCAGAGCGCCCGAGCTGATCGAGGATCGCGCCTTCCGCCGATGTGAGCTTCCAGTCCGGACGGTCAGGGGTCTGGGCGCGGCCGATCGTATCGAGCGCCTGCTCCAATTGACCGGCCGCCGCCTGCGCCTTTCCGTAGGCCGCCAGGACGTTTCGATCGGTCGGGTTGGCAATTGCAACCTGCTGCATGACGGCGAGCGCCTGCGCATCGCGGCCCTGCATCCGTAGGAGATTCGCATAGTTGACGCCATTGATGGCATCGCGTGGGTTCTTTTCGTACGCCTGCCCTGCACGCTCGGTCGAGCTGCGCAGCTCGGCTTCATTCATCGTTTCGACCGGCTTGGTGAGTGTCGGCACGGATCCCGTCGTCATCCGATCCTTGGTCGTCGTGCAGCCGGCAAGTGCCAGCATGACGAGCGCGGTCGCAACGCCCTGAAATACACGGGTTTTGAGAAAAGTATTGGCCGAAGCAGGCATCGTGCGTCCCTGAGATCCGAATTGGCGTCTGACCTCAAAGCGGAACAGGGAAAGGTTTTGACGTAATCTTCACTCCAGCAATAGTCTGTTAACCCTAACAGACCGTTAAGACGTGATTCCCGGACGCCCCGAAGGATAAACATGGCACCCTATCAGTTCATCGAGAGACCGACCCCGTTCAACAGTAAGGGCGGCTCGACCTTGCCGATCTTTGCCGTCACCCCGGCCCACATAGAAACCGGCACCATCGACCCGATCGCACTCGATTGGGCCAAGAAGGCGGGCTACAAGGCCGAGAGTGGCTCCTTGCTGCTTATTCCAACTGAGGAAGGTCATCTCGGCGGCGCACTGTTCGGGCTCGGCACCAATCCGTCCGAACAACCCTACATCACCGGCAAGCTTGCCCGCACGCTGCCGGCCGGCGACTGGCATATCGAAACAGCGCCGCTGACGGCAAACCGCCTCTCTCTAGGCTTCGGCCTCGGCAGCTATCGCTTCGACCGGTACAAGTCGGAGAAGTCTTCGGCTCCGACGCTGATGATCCCGCGCGATGCGGACGGAGCGGATATCAAGCGGCAACTGGCGGGCGTCTTCCTGGCACGCGACCTGATCAATACGCCCACCAACGACATGGGGCCGAACGAGCTGGAAGCCGCCTTCCGTGGCCTGGCTGCCCACTACAAGGCCGAGATCAATGTCGTCAGCGGCGACGACCTCCGGCAGAACTTCCCGCTTGTCCACACCGTCGGCCGCGCAAGCGCCGATGCACCGCGCCTGCTCGAGTTGCGTTGGGGCAAGAAGGGTCACCGCAAGATCACGCTCGTCGGCAAGGGCGTCTGCTTCGACACCGGCGGCCTCGACATCAAGCCGGCATCTTCGATGCTGCTGATGAAGAAGGACATGGGCGGCGCGGCAAACGTCATGGGCCTCGCGTTGATGATCATGGACGCCAAGCTCAAGGTCGATCTCAGGGTGATCATTCCTGTCGTCGAGAACTCGATCTCAGCCAATGCCTTCCGTCCAGGCGACATCTACCGGAGCCGCAAGGGGCTGACGGTGCAGATCGACAATACCGACGCCGAAGGCCGCTTGATCCTGGCTGATGCCCTTGCCTATGCGGATGAGGATGCGCCTGACCTGCTGATCGACATGGCGACGCTGACCGGCGCAGCCCGGGTGGCCCTCGGTCCCGATTTGCCGCCCTTCTTTACCGATGACGTCGAACTTGCTCAGGACCTGACCGAAGCAAGCCTTGAGACAGACGACCCATTGTGGCGACTGCCGCTCTATGGCGGCTATGAAAAGGATATCCGCGCCAAGTTTGCCGATATTACCAATGCCCCAGCCGGTGGCATGGCTGGTGCGATCACGGCCGCCTTGTTTCTCAAGCGCTTCGTCTCCAACACCACGAGCTGGGCGCATTTCGATATCTACGGCTGGGCGCCTTCAGAAAGACCTCACTCCCCCGGCGGCGGCGAGGCGCAGGCAATTCGCGCGCTCTACCATCACATCCGGCAGAGCGTGCGTTGAACGCCGATCATTAAAATTCTATTCACCGTGACGGGCGGCAGAATCTGTCGCCCATTGCGTCGCACGGTGCACTGCCGGAAAATGGAACGCAGACGTAACGAGTTTCCCGGAGGACCCATGCCGATCGAACTGACGGCTTCGCAGGCATTGGGCCTGTGGCATGGTGTGACGCTCGATCAGGTTAGGCTCGACGATCGCGATTTGACGTTGCGCCAGATGGCCATCCTGCTGCATATCTATCTCGTGCCGCCGCCACACACCGTGCGCGGTCTGGCGGCGACGCTCAACGTGACCAAGCCTGTCATCACCCGGGCACTGGATACGATGGGCGAAATGGGTCTGGTTGACCGCGTGCGCGACGAACGAGACCGGCGAAACGTTGTGATAAAGCGTACCGTGGGAGGTGCGCTCTATCTGGAAAAGCTTGGTGATCTCGTGCGTGACCAGGGTCGCCGCCTGACACCGTGAAAGGGATAGAATGACGATGCTCGACCGCCGCCTGCATGCCTACCGAGCGGACCTTGCAGAAGCAGGGCTCGAGGGTCGCGTCGATGCCCTGCGCTTCGTTGCCGGTGCGCCGGCGCAGGTAACCGTGCCGGTCATCGGGCTCAGGCCCGCGCCCGACCTTGCCAAGGGGATCGATACCGAACTGCTCCTTGGCGAGGACGTTACGGTGTTCGACCGCGCAAACGGCTGGTGCTGGGTCAAAGCCGCCTCTGATGGCTATGTCGGCTATCTGCCGGAGACCGCGCTTTCAGACGCGCTTGCGACGCCGACACATATCGTCACGGTCCAGCGGACGTTCCTCTATCAGGAGGCGGAGCTGCGCAAACCATGCAAGGCCATTCTATCCATGGGCAGCAGAGTTCGGATTGTCGGCGAGGCCGATACGCGCGGCAACCGCTATGCGATGCTGGAAGACGGCACAGCGATTTTTGCCAAGCATCTGCAGCCGATCGGCGCGGGCGAAGGCGGCGACTATGTCGAGGTGGCAAGCCGGTTCCTTGAAACCCCCTATCTCTGGGGCGGTCGCTCCGGACTTGGCATCGACTGTTCAGGCCTCGTCCAGCTTTCAATGCTGATGACCGGACGAAGCGCGCAGCGCGACACCGACATGCAGGCGGCAACCCTCGGGGGCCCGATCGACCGGTCCGAGCTGCGCCGCGGCGACCTGGTTTTCTGGAAGGGGCACGTTGCCGTCCTTGAAGATCCGGAAACGATCGTTCACGCCAACGGCCATACGATGACGGTCGCCCGCGAAAACCTCGAGGACGCGATCAAGCGCATCGGCTGGCTTTACGAGCAGCCGACAGGTTATCGTCGCCCGCTCACCTGGCCGGCGGCTTCGGCCATGACCTGATCCCGCCTGTCCAGCTCTCGAAAGCCCTCGACAGCCTCAGGACAAGCATATCGTCAAAGCGCGGGCCCACGATCTGCAATCCGATCGGCATTCCGGATCGCGAAAAGCCGCAATTGATCGATGAAGCGGGCTGCTCGGACATGTTCCAGGGCACCGTGAAGCAAATATGTTCAAAGGGGCGTGCCGGATCGTTCGTCGGGGACGCCCATTCGGCGGGATAGGAAACGATGGGGTTGGTCGGCGAAATCACAGCGTCGACCTTCGTGAACAGCCTGGCGCAGCTCTTGCGCATCTCGATCGTCTGATTGAACCCCCTGACGGCATCGGCGCCGCTGATCGACGCGCCGCCCTCGGCCCACGTGTAAATGTAGGGCAGGATGCTGTTTCGACGCTCTTGGCTCAGATTCTCGATATCGCCCCAGAAGCGGGAACGCCAGAACGTGTCCAGGCCGTCCAGCATCTCCCGCGTCAGAACAGGCTGAACCGGAATGACAATCGCGCCGGCATCTTCAAATCGCTGACCCGCCGCCTCGACCGACGCCTGCACCTCGTCATCAACCGCGAGACCGCATCCGGCGTCCAGCATGAGCCCTATCTTCAGTCCGCGAACGTCGATCCTAAGATCCATCCAATCGAAATCGTTTGGGGGCAGACTGGTGCCATCGCGCCAGTCCGGGCGCGAAAGTGTCGCCATCGCAAAGGCAGCATCCTCAACCATGCGCGTCATCGGCCCCGCACAGCGGCCGACATAGAACGGATCGACCGGAATGCGGCCATGGCTCGGCTTGAAACCAAAGATGCCTGTCCAGCCTGCCGGCAGACGCACCGAGCCGCCGATATCGGTACCGACGTGCAGCGGCCCGTAACCCGCAGCTGCGGCAGCAGACGCGCCGGCACTCGAGCCTCCGGGATTCTGCGTCATGTCCCAGGGATTTCGGCTCAGAGGATGGAAGCTCGAGAGGCCTGAGGAGAGCATCCCATAGTCCGGGCAGGTGGTCTTTGCAAAGAGCACCGAGCCGTCCTCGCGCAGCCTTGCGGCGGCGGGGGCATCCTCGGCCGCAGGCAGCAACTCAATCGCTCTGGTCCCGAGCGGCACCGGCTGGCCTTTGGTGGCAATAAGCTCCTTCAGCGTCGCCGGGATACCATCAAGCATGCCAAGCGTCGTGCCTTTCATCCATCGGTCGGTCGAAGCTTGCGCCTGCTTGCGCGCCGCCTCTGGATCATAGGCATAGAGGGCGCAAATGCTGGGCTCCCACGCTTCGATGTGTCGCTCCAGCGCCAGCCAGTACTCAAGCGGGGATAGGCTGCGATCGGCGAAGCGCTGCCTCAATTCGCGGATCGTTAGATCGGTTTCGGACATGGCATTGTCATCCGGGCGTGTGGTTTTTAAGACGAACGCGGCTCGCCTCGCGCGGGTCGAGGATGTCGCGCAGGCCGTCGCCAAGCATGTTGAAGGCGAGGACGCAGAGCGCGATGGCAAGGCCAGGCAGGATTGCCAGCCACGGCGCAAGTGCAAGGTAGGTCTGTGCGTCGGCAAGCATACGACCCCATGTCGGCGCAGGCGGCGCAATGCCGAGGCCAAGGAAGCTGAGCCCGGCCTCTGTCAACACCGCCAACCCCAGTTGGATCGTCACCTGGACGATGATCTGGCTCATGATGTTGGGCAGCACATGACGGACTGAGATCGCAAAGCGGCTGTTCCCGATTGCGCGGGCTGCCAGCACATAGTCCCGGCTCCACGCCTGGAGCGCTGTGGCGAGCGTGATGCGAGCAAAGACGGGGATCATGAAGGTTGCGATGGCAATGATGGCGGTGAGCCGACCCGGACCGAGAAAGGCGCCCAGCATCATCGCCGAAAGGATCGGCGGCAGCGCAAAGACGACATCGCAGGCGCGCATCAGCAGAGCTTCGTAGGTCCCCCGTACAGCCGCCGCCGAGATGCCGGCAATCGAACCGAGCATACCGCCGACCGCAACGGCTGCGATGGCGATCGAAAGCGAGTTCCAGCAGCCGACCATCATCATAGAGAGGATATCCCGCCCAAACTGGTCCGTGCCGAGAATGCCGAAGGCAAGAGGCGGCTGTAGCTTGTGAATGATCTGCATCTTCGCGGGTGGCAGCGGCGTCCAGACCAGCGACAACAAAGCCACGGCAATGAGCAGCGCGATGAAACTGCCGCCAACGATCAGATTCATTCTCCGGCTAATTTCGAATTGCCGGCGCCGAATGATCGCTTGATTGGATACGAGCGGCGCCATGTCAGACGCCCTTTCGCAGGCGCGGATCGATCGCCAGGTAGGAGAGATCGACGATGAAGTTCATGACGATGACGAGTCCGGCAAAAAACAGCACGACATCCTGCATGACGATGATGTCGCGCTGCGACAGCGCCTGATAGGCAAGACGCCCGAGGCCAGGAAGATTGAAGACGTTTTCGACCAGAACCGCTCCCGCAACCAGGAAGGTGAACTGCAGCCCAAGGATCGTCAAAACAGGAACGAGGGCGTTCGGCACGGAGTGGCGCCATAGGACTCGCTGCTTCGACAGTCCCTTGGCAAGCGCCGTGCGCGTGAAATCCTCATGCAGGGTCTCCAGAACGGCCGAACGCGTGACGCGTACCAAGACGGCCGCCTGTGGTAATGCAAGCGCCACTGCGGGCATGATAAGCGCTTTGAGAGCCGACCAGATGCCGGAACTCCATCCCGGGAATCCCCCGGCCGGCATCCAGCCGAGGGTCGTTGAAAACAGCATGATCAGCAGCAACGCCACCCAGAAGCCCGGGACAGCGATGCCTATCTGCGAAAATATCGAAGCGACAACGTCCGGCAGCCCGCCTCGATGAGACGCCGCAAGGACGCCCAGAGGGATGGCGACGGCGACGGAGAGGGCGATCGCCAACAGCGCCAGAGGCAGCGTGACTGCCAACCGTTCGAGGATCAAGCCGGCAACCGGCACCCCATAGGTATAGGATTGGCCGAGATTGCCGCGGAATACGCCGACGAGCCACTCGCCATAGCGCCAAAGGAGAGGCTGATCGACACCAAGCTCGTGACGGAGGGTTGCGAGCGTTTCCGGTGAAGCAGACGTGCCGAGGATGATGGAGGCCGGATCGCCCGGCAGAAGATCCATCACTGCAAAGATCAGCAGTGAAACGACGGCGAGCGTGACGATTAGACCGGCGAGGCGACGGGACAGAAGCGCTATCATTTCACGTCCGGTATTGTTCGCCGCCCCGCCATGTCATCCATCCGCAATCAGTCTTCCCAGGAGACGTTCGTGAGGACGTTCGAGGGAATCGGCTCGTTGTCCCAGAGACCCTTCAGCTTCTTGTCCCAGACGCCGAGCTTGGGCATGACGAAGAGATAGAGCGCCGGCACATCCTCGGCCAGAACCTTTTGGGCCTCCCCATAAATCTGGGCTTGCGCCGCGGGATCCGAGGTCTCCTGCACCATCTTCATCAGGCCGTCGAACACCGGATTCTTGTAATTGAAGTAGTACGGATCGCGGGCGTAGATGTCGATGTCGAGCGGCTCGGCATGTGCGACGATCGTCATATCGTAGGCGCGGTCCTTCATGACATCCTGCACCCATTTGGCCGGAAACTCAGTCGGCTCGATGTTCATCGTCACCCCGATTTCGGCCAGCATCGCCTGCATGACCTGGGCGCTGCGCGGCGCATAGGCCATTTGCGGCGACTTGATCGTGAAGGTGAAACCACTGGGATAGCCGGCTTCGGCAAGCAGCGCCTTGGCCTTTTCAGGATCGTAAGGCAGAACGCCGGTGAGATCGACGTAGCCGGGGTCGTTCGGCGTGTAGTGGCTGCCGATCGGCGTGCCGAGGCCCGACCAGGCACCGTCGATCACCGTCTTCCGATCAATCGCCATCATCAGGGCCTGTCGCACACGCTTGTCGTCGAACGGCTTCTTGGCGTTGTTCATACCGGCCACGACCTTGAGCTCGGTATTGCCGATCCTGGTCGCAAGCTTCGCATCGCCGTCAAACGAACTCATCAGCTCGGGCGCCGCGAACTCGGGAATGGCGTCGACATCCCCAGACTTCAGCGCCGCGGCCTGGGCTTGAGGATCGGCAACAAAGCGGAAGGTCACTTTCTCGAGCTTTACCGCAACGCCCTTGTTCCAATAGTCGACGTTCTTTTCGAGTTCGACCTTGTCGCCCTTGGCCCAGTTCACAAACTTGAACGGGCCTGTGCCGATGGGATTCGTCTTGTCATCGGCGGCGGAATTCGGCGCCACCATGACCGAGGCGGGCCAGCCAAGCCAATAAAGGAGACTGCCTGTCGGTGCGGAGAGGCGCAGCACGAGCGTTTCCGGGTCGGGCGTCTCGATGGAAGCGATCGATGTGAAGAAACGCTTCTGCGGGTTTACCGAGTCGGCACCGCGGGCACGATCAAGCGCGAACTTCGCGGCAGCAGAATCGAACGCCTCGCCATCGTGAAATTTGACGGGAGATTGTAGCTTGAAGGTATAGACGAGACCATCAGGGGAGACTTCCCAGCTCTTGGCGAGTTGCGGCTGGACCTTGCCGGCCTCATCAATCGCGACAAGGCCTTCGAAGATATTCTGCCAGGTCACCTGCCCGATCGCGACAGGGGCTGCGATCGTCGGATCCAAACCGGTCGGTTCCACGGTCATGCCGAGGGTCAGTGTGGTTTTGGCCGCTTCCGCCGGGGTGAGCCCCAAAAAAACGAGGCCGACAGAAACGGCCGCCCCGAGCGAAAGTCGCCGAACCAGCCGTACCGACGGCGCGAGCGAAACCTTCATCATTATGTTCCCCTGTCTGGCCGCTGCCGTAGCTTCGACCTTTGCGAGCTAAAGTGTCATTCCCGGAGTGCACACACAATAACGATTATGTGTTCTCGGTGTAGCCGAAAGTGCTACACTCGAAGATGCGGTCCGAGCAAGCCCAGGGACTAATCTTTTGCTCGCGGTCTTGCGTCTGCGCGCTCGCGCATAAACCGTTCGATGAAATCGACCAGCTTTGTGGCCGCAAAGGCAAGCTGGCGATCGGGAGCGACGCAGAGATCGACATAGGTGCGTATCGCGTTTTTTCCGGCCAGCGGAATGGCGCGGAGTTGGCCCGCCTCGATTTCGCGGCGGACGGTCAGCGCCGGCAGCAAGGTAACTGCGGCGTCGCTCAAAACCAGTTCCTTGAGCATTTCGAGCGAGCTCGTGACGAACACAGGCTCGACATTCAAGCCCTCCTTCTCAATGCGTGCATCGAAGGCCTGCCGGAAGCTGAAGGACTGATCGGGAAGCGCCAGCGAATACTCGGCGATATCCTTCAGCTGGATCTCGGCCCGATCGGCAGCAGGATGCGTTGGCGCGACGATCAGGTCATAGGCGATTTCCGAGCGCAACCGTACCTTCGTGCCGGAGAGCGGCGGCGCAAACAGCGTTACCGCGATATCGGCTTCAGCGCCGTTCACCGCCTCAATCGCCTGGCGCGCGCTTGTGATCGCGACTTCGAAGCGCAGTTTTGGATACTTCAAGCTGAACTCCGCCAGCGCCGGAGCGAGCAGATTGGCGACCGTGGCGCCGTTGGCATAGATGCTGACCCGGCCGCGCTGCAGCCCCTTCAGATCCTCGATCAGCTGGCCGACGTGATCGAGTTCGCGCAGCGTCCGACCCGCACGGGCAGCAAGCAACTCACCCGCCGCCGTCAGTTTGACGCCGCGGGCGCTGCGCTCCACAAGCGGCGCACCGAAGTGATATTCCAGGTTCTCGATCTGCCGGCTGATCGCCGTCGGCGCAACGTTCAGATTCTCCGCAGCCTGGCGCATGGAGTTGGTGCGCACCAGCTCGTCGAAATACATCAGGGCCCGGATCTGCATTTCGTGGTCTCCGCCGCTTCAGGCAATGTCGCCTTGTTTAAGCGATCTTACGCGATCCGGGTAGCGATCTCGCCAGGCCTGCTGCGCGCCGGCGACCGGAAGTGCAGTGGCCTCGTAGACACCGCGCGCGATGGCGCGTGCCATCACCATTGTGGCGAGATGGCAGAGCTCCAGAAAGGCAGGCAGATCCGGCCGCGGCTTCCTGCCCGTCGAGGCGGCAAAAACAGTGTCGCCATCAAGGGGCAGATGCGCCGGCAGAAGACCGCGGGCGAAGCCGTCATGGGCCATGATCGCAAGGCGGTGCGCTTCCTGCTTGGTCAATTCGGCATCGGTGACGATGGCGCCAATCGTCGTCGCCGTGGTGCTCATGCCTTTCAGCCGCATGTGCGTGTCGACCTGCGAGATTGGCGAGGGCAAGCCGAGGCCGCCGAACTCTCCGTTCTGCTCGAAAGGCGCGGACCAGAAATGCGGCCCCTCGCCCACCGTCGCCGAGCCAAGCGCATTGACGGCGACGATCGCCGCGATCTTCAGGCCGGTGCTGGTTTCGGCGCTTGCCGAACCGAGCCCCCCTTTGAAGGTCGCGGTCGTTGCGCCCGCGCCCGCACCAACGGTGCCGAGCGCGAATTGTTCTTTGTCCGCCGCCTTGAAAGCTTGATAGCCCATTTCGCGATAGGGCGACTGCAGATCCCAGTCTTTGTCGCCGCCGTTCAGCAGGTCCATCAGGATTGCCTGGGGAACGATCGGCACCCTCACATCGCCGACAGGAAAGCCTCGGCCGACTTCCCGCAGACCTGCCTGGACGCCGCCCGCGGCGTCAAGACCGAAGGCCGACCCGCCGGAGAGCACAAACGCGTCAACCGCGCCGACCGTCATTGACGGATCGAGAAGCGCTGTGTCGCGGCCACCGGGCGCACCGCCCAGCACGACCCCAGACGCCGTGGCCGGTTCGTCGAAGACGATGACGGTTACACCTGAGCCGAGCTTCAGATCCGTCGCGTTTCCGACGGAGACGCCTTCAATGTCGGTGATCAGATTCAGCAACCGCACCATCCTGGTTTGAGCAAGAGCGCGCGATAGGACCGCAATGGCGATCAAAAGACAAGACCGGCCTCACCTTTGGCAAGACCGGTCTGAAATCTGTCAAGGCTGGTTAGGCCGTGCTTCATGCCCTCAGGCATGAATGGGCTTCGGGTGACGACGGGTCATCAGATCATGGATCGCGAGCTTTACTTCCGCCGGCGAGCTGAAATGCTGCTCGTCCAGATCGTGGACGTGAAATTTCACCGCGATGAACTTCAACCGGTTCTCATCCGGGATGACGATCCCGACGGGAACGCCTGCGTACTCGATTACTTCTTTTTTCATGCGTAGAACTCCTGCCGCGCGGTATGCGCTGGCGATGGCGAATTGACTTGTCTGATTCCGTTAAAGGTGGACGAAGGTCACATTCGACAGTTCGGGCGGGAGAGGGCGCCCGGACGGTCATTGCCAAGCACGGATCGCCCAAGGAAATCGGCGAGAGTATCGATTTTCGTCATGTCTCGTTCCTTTCTCTGGCGTTGCGCTTGCTTGAGGCCCTGGCTTTCCAGGGTCGGCGATGACTGCGCTATTAATCTACTTCATTGGTAGACTATACGTCGCAGTCGATCAGAAACATATTCCGAAACGTGTCAAAAAATCGACCATTCGGAAAATTTCATTCCATCATATTCGAATTGACTGCAAGAACCCTATCAAGTCTTTGTGCAATTCGCGTGACGGTCCGAAGCTCTCTTTCGATCACGGAGCAGACATAGGAATTACCGCTGATTCCGGCAATGGGACATTTGATTAAAAAATGCAAAGCCGCGAAATGACCGAAATGGTTAACGTTGCCACAAACGGCCTACCACCCCTCCGAGAGCACCTTTTCCAGCATGTCGACGAAGAAATCGGCACTGTCGACTGTCAGACAGAGCGGCGGCTTGATCTTCAACACATTGAGGTGATCGCCGGTCGGCTGCACTAGGATGCCGAGATCGAGGAGGCGGCTGCAGATTGCCGCCGTCTCCTCCGTCGCCGGCTCCAGCGTCGTTCGGTCGCGGACCAGTTCGAGGCCGAGGTAAAGCCCCATGCCATGTACGGCGCCGACGATCGGATGGCGCTCGATCAGCGCCACCAGACGACCCTTGAGGTGATCGCCGACATCGCGCGCGTTCTCCTGCAGCCTTTCATCGGCCATGATATCGAGCACCGTCATACCGGCCACACAACTGACCGGGCTGCCGCCGGTGGACGAAAAGAAATAGCCTTCCTTCTCCAGCGAACCGGCGATGGCCCTGGTCGTGATCACAGCGCCGAGCGGATGCCCGTCTCCCATACCCTTCGCGATGGTGATGATGTCGGGGATGGCACCCTGCTGCTCGAAGCCCCAGAAATGGTGCCCAAGCCGTCCGTAGCCCACCTGCACTTCGTCGGCGATGCAGACGCCGCCACGGGCCCGGATCTGTCCGTAAACCGCTGCAAGGAAACCGTCCGGAAGCGAAATGCCGCCGGCATTTCCATAGACTGGCTCGGCAATGAAGCCGGCCAGCCCCTCGCCTTTTGCGTCGATGGCTTCAAGGACCTCAACCACCGCGTCCAGGTAGCCGGTCGTTGATTCCGAACCACGGAAGGCACCCCGATATGTATTCGGCGAGAGAACGGCATGCACCCAGTCGGGCCGCGTCGTCAAAGCCTGCGGATTGTCGGCGATCGACGTGGAGACTGCATCACTTGCAACCGACCAACCGTGATAGGCCTCAAGAAGGCTGAGCATAGGCTTGGCGCCCGTGTGGGCCCAGGCAAGCCGAAGGGCGAGGTCGTTGGCCTCCGATCCGCTGTTGACGAGAAAGACTGCCTCCAGTCCCTCCGGGGCAAGTGAGGCCAGACGCTCTGAAAATTCGGCAATGGCGGTATAATGAAAGCGCGAATTGGTATTCAGCCGCAGCCACTGCTCGCTGATCGCCTCGGCCAGGCGCGGATGACCATGACCAAGAATGGTGACGTTGTTGAGCATGTCGAGATAGGCGCGCCCCTCGACATCGAACATATGCTCCTTCCAACCGCGTTCCATCTGCGGCGGCGTCTCGTAATAGTTCTTCTGCGGCCCTGCGAGATGAGCCTCTCTGAGTGCGAACAATTCCGCCGACGCCGGCTTCGGCGCATCGACGCCAGCACCGAGAAGGGCCGCCGGCGACGGGCATAGTTCCGACCAGGCCATTGCCTCCTGCGGACCGCAAAACAGCGGCGGCTCCGCGCCCTGCAAGGTGGAGAGCTGCACCCGAAGCCCGCCGAGAGATCCGCTTTCACCGGAGATCGTCCCGAGCGGCTGCCCTGGCCCGACCTCCGCCTCATCCTCAAGCGAGGGCTCAATTCCGTCCAGATGAAGGTTGACGCCCTCGCCTGCCAGAATGAAATGGTGGTTCTTCCAACTGACCCTTCCGGCAAACGGGGCGGCAACCGTGCTGCCACCGGCGAGGCAAATGTCGGAATGCAGTGCAAAGGTCGCGGACGGCGTGGCGCTGTGAAGCTTGGAGCGCGACAATCTGTATTCGCCGTAGCGTGTCGCCGCAGTGCCGGTCTCGGCCGCCGCGCGGGCAAGTAACCGCCAATCCATGTCGGCCTGCGACCAGTTGCCGGCGGCGAAATGCGGGCTCTGGACACCGAGATCGACAAAGGAAATCGTCGCCGGGTCGATGTCGGGAAACAGCGGACGCCAGTCCTCCGTCGGCAGCGTGGCCGTTTCCATGCCCACCGCCTTCAGGACAGCGATCTCCATGAGTTCGAACGGAACAGAGACCGCCGTGTCGAATATCAGGCGCTCGAGCTCGAGATTGCCGCGGACATAGTCGTTCTCGGGGTCGATCGAAATCTGCTGCTCGCCGCTGGCGACAAGGATGACGGCGCGCGCAACCACCAGGGGCCAGAGAGCGCGCAGCTCCCCCTCCGTGAGCGGATAGACTTCGTGATAGGCCTTCACCGCCGGAAGAATATAGAGCGGGTCGCCATCCGCCTGATGCAGCAGCGAGGCGCAGGTGACCGCGAGATCCCCGATCAGCCAGCCGCGGATGATATCGCCGAAATCGATGACGCCGTCGGGAACTAGACGACCGCGGCTGTCGCGATGACTGACGACGTTGTCACCCGTCACGTCATGATGCACGGCCTGCAAGCGCAAAGACGGCGCCAAAGGCTGGATTCGCCGCACCGCGGCCACCATCGTCTTGGCGATGCGATCGCGTGCGGCGCTGTCGGTGATTGCCGACAGCAGCTGAACGGCGACCGGGCCTGCGCGGCGCAGGTCCCATTGCAGGCTGCGATCGAGGCCAGGATGCGTGAAATCGGCCAGCGACTGCGCCAGGCGGGCGCAGAGTCCCCCAAGCGCGGAAACCGATTCCTTCGGCAAGTGCTTGCGATGCGACAGCCCCTCGCCTTCGAGATACTCCAGCAGCCGAACCTGAAAGGTCTGGTCGCGCACGGTGACGGCCACGATGTCCTGCCCGTCCGTCGATGGGATAACCCGCGGAACGCGCGGCGCATTCTCCTTCGTGCCGATGTGGTGGATCGCTGCGTTCTGTGCCTCGAGTTCCAGCGTCTCATAGGTCACGTGGCATATCTTGAGCACATAGCGCTGTTCGCCGGTATCCAGGCGATAGTTGCGATCCTGCTGGCTGCCGAGCTCGGTGATCGTTCCCGACAAGCCATATCGCGACTGAAGAATGTCGCCAGCTTCCGCGGCGGTCACGTCCGGGCGTGGCAACGTCGCGCGATAGGCAAGCGTCTCGTCAGTCATGGCATCCCCCGCGGCATGATTCGATTCTGCAGACTAAGCAGATAATCGAATCCTTGCCACCGGCAAGCGAGGAGATCGCAGTCGCTCAACGGCAAAGCCGCCGCGGCTGTCAGCCCATGCGCTCGGAAGCATAGCTGCCCGGGCTTGCGGGGAATACGATGGTGCGGTTGCCGTTCAGGAAAACGCGGCGATGGATATGGGCATGGATGGCACGCGCCAGCACCTGGCTCTCGACGTCGCGGCCGATAGAGACATAATCGTCGGCGCTCTGAGCGTGGGTGATGCGGGCAGTATCCTGCTCGATGATCGGACCTTCATCGAGATCCGCCGTCACATAATGGGCCGTGGCGCCAATGAGCTTCACGCCGCGCTCATAGGCCTGCTTGTAAGGGTTGGCACCCTTGAAGCTCGGCAGGAAGGAGTGATGGATGTTGATGATCTTGCCCGACATTTTGCGGCACATGGCGTCAGAAAGAACCTGCATGTAGCGGGCGAGCACGATCAACTCGGTGCCGGTCTGATCCACGAGATCGAGGAGCTGTGCCTCGGCCTGCGGCTTGTTTTCCTTCGTCACCTTGATGTGGTGGAACGGGATATCATGATTCACGACGACCTTCTGATAGTCGAAGTGATTGGACACCACGCCGACGATATCGATCGACAGCGCACCGATCTTCCAGCGGTAGAGCAGGTCATTCAAACAGTGGCCGAAGCGGGACACCATCAGAAGCACCTTCATGCGGCTGTCGCCATCATGGATTTCAGCATCCATCTCGAATTTCTCGGCGACCGGCTTGAAGCCTTCTTTCAGCGCCGCAAGGCCCACACCTTCTTCGGAAATGAAGCTGACACGGGTGAAGAACCTCCCGGTATCGAGGTCGTCGAACTGCGACGAATCGACGATGTTGCAGCCCTGATCCGCCAGATAGTTCGCGATCGCTGCCACGATCCCCCGCGTCGACTTGCACGTCACCGTCAATACATAGCTCGTCATGTGTCCGTCCTTCTTGCGGCGCCTGCTGGCCGGCCTGCTTAGATCATAGCGAAAGTCACGGATAGAGCACCGTGCCTTCATTCGTGCAACTATCTGCAGGAGAAACCGTCAGAAGCTTGCAGGCTCTCGCGTCTCCCCGTTGCGACCAACTTACGGCAGAGCGCGCAAAACTCCGTTCCGCTTGCGTCGTCAAGACGCGTATCCCCGCCGTACAACACAACGGCAGGGAAATCGCCTGGTCGAAGTCACGCTTTCGAGATGACGGCCGACAGAGCGATCCGATTGCTTGATGTGGATCGCCGCCGCGCCTACATCCGTGGGAGAAGATGAAGTCCAGAAATCCGGCAAGGCGACGAGATGCGGTTCGCAAGCGTGTTGTTGATAGCCACGGCGGCCGGCGCAAGCCTAGCGCCGGGAGCGAGCTTCGCCACGGACTGGCGGCGTGCTGGCGAAACCCAGGCCCACTCGGTCTATCCCTACGCAAACCTGCCGGGGGTCGCTTCGCCGCGGATACGACAAGATCTTCCGTACTGGCGGGCTGCCGACCCTTGTCTACGTCTGCGATCGTGACGGCTTGGAGAGCACCGGCACGCAGGTGCCGCTACGCGGACACTATCAGCCGGTCCGCTGAGCTTATTGGGCTGCTCGGCAATGATGGCGCGCAATCAGGTGGTCGATGTCCACGCCGGACCCGGCGATGATCACGCCGGCAGGATCGCGGCGGCGACCGGCCCATCGCCCCGGGGCGACGGCCCGCTTTTCGTGAATCGCGATCGCGGCCGTTACTACAATCGGCAGCCTGACCGGGCGTCGTTACCTACGCTGGTGATGTCTTTCGGGGAAGAAATAGGAAGCCGTTGGTATCGGCTTTCACTTTGCATTTATTAGGGAATGGTGCCCAGAAGAGGACTGCGCATTTCGACCCTCTTCGTATTGATTTTATTGCATTATTTTTAGTGAACGGCAAGTGTTGTTACAAAGGTCTGTTGCTTACGGGCGATAGCTTCTCCCCAATGTCCACACTCCGGCCTTGTCCTGACAATTGATGGTGGTCTGATGAAAGGCAGCAGGTGACGACTCAAAGGAATTCCATCATGTTGCCGATAGTTTGCAACCGAGGGTCTTTCTATGTCCGAGCCGTGCGCCATCTGGGCAGGACGTGGTTCGGGCCTCATTAAATCGCGTTACATGAATGAACTACAGGTATACTATAGCTTGTCGGCAGCCACTGAAACGGGCGTTGCCGCTTGGGAGCACACCGCTCTTGCCCCGACATGGGGAGATACTTGTTGTCCCTTCCAAGACTTGATCATAACGGAACTTTCTCACCAGACGATTTGGCTGGTTTGAGAGCAGAATTCGACGCCTTGTGCGGGTTAGACGCAGGTGACTGCACCCTTCAGGCGGCGGCACGGTCCTATGACTACGCGGTGCGTGTTGGGAACACGTTCTGGTCACCACAGCATTTGCGGGTCTCGTTCCGCCCCGCCAAAGCCACGCTAGCCAGAAGCCGGGAGCGCGACGCAGTGCGTTCTTTGTTAAAGACCATCTCGGAGCCAGCACCTGCGATCACTGAGGCCAGCCGAAACGACAACCTTCAAACCCGCGAGACCTAGCACAATCGTGACCGCTCAGTTGGTCAAGCTCCTGCGATCACTCGGGATCGATATTCAGCAAGACCCGTCCACGCGCAGCAGACACCTGCCGACCGACAGGATCAGTCGAGTGTCACGAGGAGTATGCGATGTACAATGCCAAACGCGACGGTTACGGGAACGGCGCAAACCTTGCGGTTCCTTCAATGGGCGAGATTGAGGGGCGGATAACGGTATTGGAGGTTGTCGCAGCGACCTCTCTGAGCCTGCTTATGAAAGCCGGTGACAAGCACGCGGCGCAGCAGGCGCTCTCAGCCATTCGCAGCGCCATGCGGTCAAAATGCGAGGAAATCAAGCTCTCGTCCGCTGACGCCGATTCTGCGATCGCTTATGCACAGGAGCTTTTCGACGCAACATTGGAGAACATGGATGACAAGGTGGCACAGGCAACCGGTCCGCTCTTGACCAAGCGTGGGGGAACGCGCCGCTCTGTTCCAATTTTCCATAGCTAGGAGGCCACGACAATGGCCGTCAGAGAAATGACCGAGCGGGAGAGCCGAGAACTCCTAGCACAAGGCAATGTCGGGCATCTTGCTTGTGTTCACGATAACCGTCCTTACGTTGTGCCCGTTCATTATGCGTTCGATGCGGAAAAGCTCTATGTCTTTTCCCTGACCGGGCAAAAGATTGATCGGCTGCGCAGCAATCCGAATGCATGCTTGCAGGTGGAGGCAAGCGGTGAACATCACCGTTGGAAGAGCGTTGTCGCGGAGGGCACATACCACGAACTTCCCGATACCCCCCAGTGGCATAATGAGCGCCTCTACGCCTGGTCCCTTTTGCAGAAACGTTCGTTTTGGTGGGAGCCCGGCTCCTCCAAACCGGGAGCCGGTTCGGGCGAACCTGAAGTGCCGATTTTCTTCAGCATTTCGATTGATCAGTTATCCGGAAGGGAACTGGTTGGATCCTGATAGGAGCGACGCTGTAGTGGCGACAACGCCAGTCGCGAATGGCCGCTTCGGTGCGTAAGTAGGCATTGGCTGCACTTACTGCCTGCTATCGGGAAAATCTCAGCCGCCATCCGCCAGCGGAGGAAGCTTAACGGACTCTACGCAAGCTCTCGCCTGCTCTAGCAACGGCCCACCAGAATAGACCCCAATGTTATCCCCGTGCGCTTGTGCCCTACGACCGTCGCGGTGGTGCTTTCTGGCTGGCCTGCCTGCTCTACCTTGGTGATGAACCAGCGGCGGAAGCTGTGGAAGTTGATGAGACCCCTACGCCTGCCCCAATGGTGCCTGCTCTCGGTCTTCGAGTTTGAAGCGCGGGAAGAGTCCCACGGCATCCACCTTGGTCTTCAGGCTTACACTACCGTATGCTCGCCCTATGCTAGCCGGTGCGTGCCCGCATATTGCATCCAGGACCTTCTCCTGTACCCCCGCCTCGAAGCCGAGACTCTTGAAGGTGTGTCGCCAGCCGTGGTTAGGAGCTACGTTGGGGTCTTTCACGTACTCACGGGCAAACTCCGCCAGCCGATTCTTTTTGCTTTGCCAGACACCCGGGAACGATTTGCCCGGCTTGATGGTCATAAAGAGATAGCCACTCTGTGCTTTGTCAACGAACTCCATGAAGCCCATTTCGATAAGGTGGGCATGAAGCGGCACCTCGCGGAACTCCTTACCCTTCACGGTGCCAGCCTCAGGCGTAAGCGTCATGATCCACGCACCTGTAGAAGCGTCCTGAGCGAAATCTTCCTTGCGGAGCTGCACCAGCTCACCGACTCGGGCACCCGTGTAGACACAGAGCCAAGGGACCCAGCGTTTGGCAAAATCGGGTCTGGTTCGGCTTTGTCTTCCCGACAAGGACTTCATTGGCCGCTGTTACCAGTGCTCTAGCCTCTGCTTCCGTGAAGTCGCGCTCCCTGACCTTTACCTTCTTGCCCAGCTTTAGGCCGATGCCGGTAGCCGGATTCGAGGGAAGCTTGCGGTTCGCGACGGCCCAATCAAAGACGGACTTGAAGGCCGTCAAATCGCTGGCCTTTACGGTCTTGGCTGAAACGGGCTTGCCGGTTTTTGGGTTGGGCGTGGTGAGCCGGTGGTCCTTATAAGCCACCACATCCTCCGGCGTCACTCGTGCGGCATCATCGTGCTTCAAGAAAGCGCTGAATGCCTTAAAGGTGTTCGTGTAGCTCTCCCGTGTGCTCTCGGACTTGCCCACCGCATTGGCTTCATTCCACCATAGCGCAACAAGACCCATGAGGGAGACCTTGGCCGTTGGCGCGGGCGTAGAGGTCTGTGGAGAGCTTTCCCACAGTGGGTAGCCGGAGAGCTTGGCATCGGGGGAATAATCACCAGCAAGCTTCCTGGCCCCCGTCTTCATCCCCTCGGCAACGGCTTGGGGAATCCTGGCTGTGATTTGTGCAATAGACCCCTTGGATAGGCAAGGAATGCCTTTGGGCCTGCCCATGCGTTCGGCAAGTTGCCCTAGCTTCTGGCCTCCTGGTGGCTGGCTAAAGAAATGCTGCTGGGTCTTTGGATGCCTGCTCGGCAAGCTCTTGCTCCATTTGCTCCCACTCCATTACAAGCTCAGGGTCTGTGAGGTGGTCCGTGTCCACAGTTCCTATCTCTGGCGTCACCGTGAGCGTTCGAGAAGCATCGGGCCCTTGTGCCCACGAGGCGTGAACCTCCCCGACGAGACTGGCAATTTGCCGCGCTGTGAGGTCAACCGGCTGGCCCGCACGTACTTTGACGAAGAACTCTTCTACATAGGCGAGAGCCCGGGCTTGCCTGATCCGAACAACAGAGGGATCTGAGGTAGCGAGCGAAAAACGTATGCTTTGTGTGCTCGCCGTGACGATGAAGGACACCGTCGAATCACCTAGAGGAATGTGTAGCGTTTGGCCCACCAGCTGGGCCTTAGTGTCAGCCGGTATGCGCTTCACAAAGTAGGCGTTGGAGGAGCCTTTCGAGACCATCGGACTTACCAATCGTAGGCGCATTGTTACAGACCTTTGTTACAAGGTATCCAATGCGCATCATCTTGGAAAGGCTTAAGTATTCGATCCGGCTAGCGATCAAAATGGAATGGTGCCCAGAAGAGGACTCGAACCTCCACACCCTTTCGGGTACCAGCACCTGAAGCTGGCGCGTCTACCAATTCCGCCATCTGGGCGACGGAGAGCCATGTACGGGGGTGGCCTCTTGCTGTCAACAGGGTTTTTGAAGTTTTCCTGACAGGCAGCAAAAAAGTCTTTGATGCCGGTGTGTGCTTACGACGACACAATCTGAGGAGGAGGCGATAGTGATCGGCGCAAGGCGCACTATATACGCAGTGAGAAAGGATCGTCCGATGCCTGGTCTTCACAATCTCTGCCTGATCGCGCTTTTCTCCCTGTTGCCCTACGCAGCGGTTGCGATGCCACTCGGCGTATTTTCAGCCCCCGACGGCGAATCGGACATCGTCCGTGTGGGGTCGACCATGTGCGATGCGCGCGGCTGCTTTACCTTCGGGCCGGTGCAGTCGTTCCGCCCATCCTATGTGCAGCCAAACTACCGACCGCCAACCGCCACAGGCCCGACTTACTATCGACCGGGCGCACGGGGACGCGCGCCGCTCTACTACGATCCGCCGCCCGTGCGCACAGTGCAACCGAACGCACAGGGACGACAGTTCCATGTGGACTGGTGCCGAAATCAGTATCGGAGCTACAATCCTAAGACCGACCGGTTCGTGACGTTTGAGGGCATCTACAAAACCTGCAATTCGCCGTACGACTAGAGGGGGATTCAGATTCTAGGCCGATCGGCCAAAATTCATCCTGATCTAGGCTCAGCTTTCCAGCGAGGCGCGATCGACGTGGCCGAGGTCGCGGCCGGGCTCGATGATATCGCGGACGCGCTGCTTCAATTCCTTTGGACCTGGAAAGCCGCCGTCGCGCTTACGCTCCCAGATCAGGGCGCCATCGACACGGATTTCGAAATTTCCGCCCGTCCCGGGAATGAGTGCCACTTCGCCGAGACTGTCAGTGAAGGTCTGCAGAAGCTCCTGCGCCATCCAGCCGGCACGCAGCAGCCAGTTGCATTGGGTGCAGTAGAGGATCGTCACGCGGGCTTTCTCGTCGCTCATGTCAGGTTTCCTTTCGTCATGCCGGTTTACGAACCGTCGTGGCGCGGCGCAATCCATATTGCAATCGCGCAGCGCTTGGTGTTCCTCTCCGTGTCGAAGATCGTATTGGAGATGCTGATGCGGGTCGCCATCATCGAGAACATGAAAAGCACGCCGCTCGGCTCGCTGGGCGTGGCACTGGCCGAGGCCAAAGCAGAGGTCGAGCGCTTCCACCCGTGGATCGACGGCAAATTACCCGCCAGTATTGCCGATCATGACGCGCTGGTGGTGCTCGGCGGCGAGCAGAACGCGATCGACGATGAGAACTATCCGTACCTGCCGGCGCTTGCGCAACTGATGCGCGACTTCGCCGACGCCGACAAGGCGGTGCTCGGCATCTGCCTCGGCGCGCAGATCCTGGCGCGTGCCTACGGCGCGGAAAACCATTTGAATGCCGGGCTGGAGTTCGGCTGGCACGCGGTCAGCAAGTCCAGGGATGGCCGGACGGATCCGTTGCTCTCCGGCCTCGCGGATGATTTCACGACGTTCCAGTGGCACAGCGACACCTTCACGCTGCCGCAGGGCGCCAAGCGCCTTGCGGTCAGTAGCCTGACGCAAAACCAGGCGTTTCGCGTTGCACGCGCAGCCTATGGCACGCAGTTCCACTTCGAAGCCAGCGCATCGGTGATCGATAGCTGGAAAGCCGAATTTGCCGCATCGATCGAGCAGATGGAGCCCGGCTGGCATGAACGCTACACGACGCTTGCCGCCGGCCATGCAAGCGAATCAGATGCGAGCGGCCTTGCCATCGGTCGCAATTGGGTGCGCATGATCCAAGCCGAGGCACGGCCATTCCTCAAGGCAGTCGCCGCCGCTAGGTAGCACCGGCGACGACCATTGTGAACGAATACGACATGGCCGGCGCTACGTCGCGGAACGGATCCAGACAAGCATTTCGCCTGGCGCGCGATTGTCCCACAGATGGTACGGCACGAAGCGAGCCGTCGCCTTCTCGGCCACCGGCGGCTTGGCCCGATAGAGCGTCGCGCCCCAATCCGGTTCATCCTTCGTGACCGGAATGTCGAGCGCAACCGCACCGCCGAGCTCGGCGATCTCCGCGGTCGTCGCCGCGATGTCCTCGCCAAGCCTGATGCCGTTCAGGCCCGCGCCATTGTCGGTCGCCTCCACGCAATAGACGAGCGGTCCGCGCAACAGCGCAGCGCGTCCGGCATCCTGCCGCACCAGCGGGTTTGCCCAGAGGGCGCGCGCTTCCAGCGGGATGTTCAGATCGATCTTGTCGCCATCGCGCCATTCGCGTTCGATGCGGGCGTAGCCATCGACTTCGACTGCACCGAGATCGATCGTTTCGCCGTTGACGGCCAGTGTCGCGCCCTTTGCCCATTCCGGGATGCGCAGCGAAACTGCGAAATGCGCCGGCTTGCTCGTCTTGACGTCGACGTGAACGGCGCCGTGCCAGGGGTAGCGGGTCTTCTGCGTCAGCTCGACGTTGGTGCCGGCAATTTCGAACCGCGCGCTTCCCTCGCCGTAGAGGTGAACGGCGATCTCGTCTTCCGCCACCCCATACATGTAAGAGCCGATCGAAGCGAGCAGGCGGGCAATGTTCGGTGGGCAGCAAGGGCAATGATGCCAGGTCCAGCGATGGTGCTTGCCGGCACTTTCCAGCGGGTTCTCGTAGAAGAACGTCTTGCCATCGAGAGACAGGCCGGCCATGGCGCCATTGTAGAGCGCCTGCTCCATGATATCGGCATAGCGCCGGTTCGGGCCGCGTCCGAGCATGCGGTTCGCCCAGAATACCAGGCCGACTGACGCGCAGGTTTCGGCGTAGGCGCTTTCGTTCGGCAGATCGTAGTAGTCGGTGAAGCCCTCGTTTGCGGCTGCCGGCCCGATGCCGCCGGTGACGTACATCTGCTTGGTCGTCAGGTCGTCCCAGAGCGTCTCGAGCGCCCCGGTCAGGCTGTCGTCATTATACTCCGTCGCGATGTCGGCCATGCCGGAATAGAGATACATAGCGCGTACGGCATGACCGACGACCTTCTTCTGCTCGCGAACCGGCTCGTGCGCCTGGCCGTATTCATAGGTCTTCTGGTGGAAGTCGGCGGCGTTGCGGCCATCGCGGATCGCTTCTTCGGTGAAAAAATTGGGCTCGGTGCCACGCTCATCGATGAAGAACTTGGCGAGGTCCAAATACTTCTTCTCGCCCGTCACGCGGGCGAGCTTGACGAGCGCCAGTTCGACCTCCTCGTGACCGCAGTAGCCGGGGATCTTGCCCGGTCCGTGGCCGAAGACGGAAATCATGTAATCGGCAAATCGGCACATGATGTCGAGCAGCTTGCGCTTGCCGGTGGCCTGATAATAGGCAACGGCGCCCTCAATCAGATGGCCGGCGCAATAGAGTTCGTGATGATCGCGGAGGTTGGTCCAGCGGCGATCGGGCTGAACCCGCTGGAACCATGCGTTCAGATAACCGTCCCTGTCCTGCAGCTTCTCATACATGTCGATGATGGCGTCGACGCGGGCTTCCAGAGCGGGATTGGCGCGGCGATAGAGCGAGTAGGCAACCGTCTCGATCGACTTACCGAAATCGCTGTCCCAGAACATCTGCGTAGAACCACCCCATGGGCCGATCGGGATCACGATTCCGGGACCAGGCTGGTCGACATCGATCGCACGTAGCATCCCTGCCTCGACGCAACGGTCGAGCAGCGTTTCGGCAGTGGAATCGCAGATCGCATCCTGGCGCTCTCCGAATAGCCCATGCACATCGACATCAGGCACGGGCAGCGGACGAAACTGGCGGTCTCTTTTCAACTTGTTCATGGCGTGATCCATCTTTCTTGGGAAGTCATTTCACCGCGCCGGCCATAAGCCCGCGCATGTAGTAGCGTTGCAGAACCAGGAAGACGATGAGGCAGGGGATCGTCATGACAGCGACACCCGCTTGCACGGCGCCCCAGTTGATCGCCCCGAGACGGCCAGCGCGAACCGCCATCATCAGGACAGGCAGCGTGTATTTCTCGTTGCTTGAAAGCAGCACGAGCGCGGCCAGGAATTCGTTCCAGGCATTGAGGAACGCAAAGATCGCCACCGTGGCGACGCCCGGCAGCACGAGCGGCAGCAGAACCAAAACCAGCATCTTCAGATCATGGGCGCCGTCGATGCGAGCCGCCTCCTCGATTTCCTTCGGCACGGCGTCGAAGGCATTGCGCATCATGAAGACCGAGAACGGCAACTGCAGCGTCACGTAGACCAGCGTCAGACCGAAGAGCGAGTTGTTGAGCCCGAGCTTGGCGAGGATGATGAAGAGCGGCGTGAGGATCGATTGGAAGGGGATCATCAGCGTCGCGATGATCAGGATAAAGAAGACATTCTTCAGCGGGAAGCGATAGCGCGAGAAACCATAGCCGGCGAGCAGGCTGATCACGACCGTCAGCACGACGGTCGCAAGCGATACGATGAGTGAATTGAGGGTGTGCTGCCAGATGCCGGCACCGAAACTGTCGAGCGAGCGATAGGAATCAACGCTGATGCCGTTCGTCGGCCACGGCGGCAGCGGTGGCAGGCGCGCCTCCGTGCCATGCCGGAACGAGGCGAGCAGCGTAATAACAAACGGAGCGAGAAAGAAAATGGCAACGGCTATGCCTGTCCCGTGATAGGCGACCTGACCGCGGATTTCACGGCTTCTCCTGCGACCGGTGACGAGGCTCATGAGCGCTCCTCCCCGACACGCAGCAGCCAGAGCTGCACGACGCTGATGATCACCAGAATGGCGAGAAGCGCAATTGACAGCGCCGCGCCGTATCCGAGATTGAAGGACACGAAAGACTGGTTGAAGATGTAGTAGACGACGGAGATCATACGGTTTTGCGGTCCGCCTGAGGTCATGATGTAAAACTGATCGAAGGCGAGGATCGACCCCGTCACGGAAATGATCAGAGCGAGCGCGATCGTCCTGCGCATCAGCGGCAGTGTCAGAAAGCGGAAACGCTGCCACCAGCTTGCCCCGTCGACGACGGCGGCCTCCGTCAGATCGGCGGGGATCGCCTGCAGGCCCGTCAGCAGTATGATCATTGTAAAGCCGGCTATCTTCCACACGACCATGACGCAGATGGTCAGGAATGCACTGTCGAAGGTGGCGAGCAGATTGGGGCTCTTCTCGACAAGTCCGAGCGCTTTCAAGGCGGGACTGATGAAGCCGCTGTCGACATTGGCAAGCCACACCCAAAGCAGCGACGCCGACGCCAGACCGACCACGACGGGCAGGAAGATGATGGTGCGGTAGGTACTGACAAATGCCCGCTGCCGCTCGACGAAGAGAGCAAGCGGAAAGGCGACCGCGAAGATGAGGATCGTCACGATGACCGTATAGTAGGCTGTGAAGTTCAGCGCCGCGACGAAGCGGCCGTCATTGAACATGCGAAAGTAGTTGTTGAAGCCAATCCAGCGCGAGGCACCCATCAGCGGCCAGTTGTGAAGGCTCATCCAGGCGGTGAAACCGACCGGCAGCACAAAGAACACGATCACCAAAAGCATCGCCGGAGCGATATAGAGGAGGCCGGTCCATTCCGGTCGTGGGGCACGTCTGCGCACGCATGCTGTCTGCTTTTGACCCGTCACGGTCATCGAAACACTCCGCATCATTCCTGATAAAATCGGCCGGAGGACACCCTCCGGCCACGGCCGTTGGGAGATTATTGGCCGCTGTCGATGATCGACTGCATCTCCGACTGTGCGTTCTTAAAGGCGCCGTCGACGTCGTCACCGAAGATGGCGGCGTTCGTAAAGGTCGCCCACGGACCGTTGGCGCTGTTGATCAGATCGTTGAACTGCAGAGTGTAGGGTGTCTTCGCGACCGATATCGCCTTCAGGCCGACCTGCATCCTCGGATCAAGGCCTTCGAGCACCTTGTCGGCGATATCACCGCGGGTCGGCAGGCTGCCATACTTCGCCATGATCTTCTGACCGTCCATCGAATAGATGTATTCGAGGAATTCCTTCACGGCATCGATCTTCTTCGTGCCCTTGGTGATGACGAAGTTGTCGCCACCGGCAAAGGAGGACGGATTGCCGTCAACGCCCGGAATGAGCGTCACGCCGAAGTCGATGTCGGGATGCTCGGTAACGAGCGTGCCGATTGCGAATGCGCCGAGGCTCTGTTGACCGATCTTGCCGTTGGTGAAGCTCAGGAAGTTGGCACCGTTGTCGCTGGCAGCACTTGCCGGGACAAGGTCCTTCTTCACCATGTCGCGATAGTAGTCGACGGCCTTGCGCATCTGCGGGGTGTCGAGCGTCGCCGTTTTGCCATCGGCCGAAAGGATATCGGCGCCGGCGCCCCAGGTGAGCGGCGTGAACGTGAAGATCATGCAGCCACCGCAACCGCCGCCGGAGAAGTAGAAGCCGTAGGTGTCGTCACCCAGCTTGCGGATCTTCTCGGCGTTGGCAGTGATTTCCTCCCAGGTCGCAGGCGCCTTTTCTGGATCGACGCCTGCCTTCTTGTAGAGGTCCTTGTTCCAGGCAAAGACCGAGGTTTCGACCGACAGCGGCAGGCCATAGACGCGATCCTGATAGGTGCCGAGGCGGACGTGCGACGGCGACAGCGAATTGAAATAGGGCAACTTCTTTGCCCAGTCCGTCAGGTCTTCCAACTGTCCCGCAGCGGCAAAGGCCGGATTGTAGATGAGATCCATCGACAACGCGTCCGGCGCCTGGCCGCCAGCGATTGCCGTTGCGTATTTCTGGACAAGTTCCGAGAACGGCACCTCGGTCGCGACAACCTGGTTCTCGTGGCTGGAATTGTAGGCTTCGACGACCTTCTTGAAGGACTCGCCGATACCGGAACGGACCCACATTTCGACTTTCTCGGCGGCCGATGCTCCGGACACCAGACATAGAGTGGCAACGCTTGTCGCAGCCAACAGACGCTTAATCATGGCACTCCTCCCAAATTGGCGCATCTCCTCCGCGCCGGTTCCTCATCTCCTGGGGCTTTGGGCCCCGCATGACTGCCGCACCACGAGGCGGCACGGCAATTTCCTGACGCCAGGTTCCACCGGGCGCCCCTCGGCCAGCGCCAGAACCGTCAACCCGGCTTGGCGCCCCAGTTCCTTCAACTCCATATCGACGGAGGTGAGCGGCGGCCGCGTCTGGCCGGCGACAATCTCCCAATTGTCGAACCCGACCACGGAAACATCCTCCGGCACGCGAACACCGCGCTCGCGCAACGCATCGACAGCACCACGGGCGATCTGATCGTTTCCGCAGAAGATCGCGTCCGGCTTTTCGCCCTCTCCGTTCCAGATCTCCGCGACGGCCTCGTGGCCCCAGGCCTCCGCCCAATGGCCGAACATGACGAGGCCCTCATCGCCGATGACATCGCGGTAGGCGCCCGTGCGCTCGCGAACGGAGAAGAAGTCTTCCGGCCCCGTGATATGCGCGATCCGCCGACGGCCCATCTTCACCAACCACTCCACGGCGAGCCGTGCGCCCTGCGCGTCGTCGGAGCGGAAGGTAACGCTTGCCGGCGTCCCCTCGGTGAAAGCGTAGACGACGGGGACGTGCAGGTTCGACAGATCGACCGGAAGCTGCCGGTCCAAGCGTTTTCCGGTTGCTATGATGCCGTCCACCTGCTTTTCCAGCATGGCCTCGACGTGGATCTGACCGAGGGACGGATCGTGTTCAATCGCGCAGAGAAAAACAGATACGCCGTGATCGACGAGCGCTTCGGAAATGCCGGCCATCACCGGCAGCGTGAAGCGCCCGTAGGTGTCGTTGGTCAACAGGCCGATGGTGAAACTGCGCTTGCTCAGGAGGCCCCGGGCGAGTGCATTCGGGCGGAAGCCGACTTCGCCGGCAATGCGCTTTACGCGCTCGCGGGTCTCGGCGCTCATGCGGCCGGTTTCATTCAGCGCCTTCGAGGCCGTGGAAATACTGACCCCCGCCGCCGCCGCGACGTCGTGGATGGTGATCCGGCCTCTTTTTCCTCCCGCGACGTGCACTGCGCGTCTCCTCATTTGCGATGAGAAAAGCTTTTCCCAACTTCATCGTCAAGTGGGAAAAGGTTTTCTCATCGCAAAAATCATACGATTGTCATCAAGGTATTGGGGAACGCTGGCGACAAAGAAAATCGCGACAGACCATGCCCGCCGCGATCCAAAAGCTTAGTCGAGGCGGGGTGCGATCAGCCCTTGATCGTCGCCTTGCCTTCTTCCAGGAGACGTGCCGCGGCTTCGGCGGGAGTTGTCCGCTCGAATGCAAGTTCATCGGCAATCGGACGGAAGACGCGCTGGTCGAACTGCGTCGAGCCGAGCGGTGCAGGCGCCGGATATTCGCCCACCTGATCTTTCAGCAGGTTTACGTACTTCACGGTGTCTTGCTCGGTCGGATTGAGGTGAGGGAGAATCGCCTCCCGCACAGTCGGCGACATGGGCACGCCGCGCTCCACGCCAAGGATCTTGCCGGCTTCCACATCATTGACGAAGAAATCGATGAACTTGGCCGCGGCCTCGCCGTTCTTCGTCGTCCCGCCAATACTCCAGATCAACGCCGGGCGATAGTAGTGCCCGGACGGGCCGCCCTTCTTTTCACGCGGCAGCAGCGTGATTGCGAGCTTGTTCTTGGAAATCAGCTGATAGCCGACGAGTTGGTTGGAATAGGCCATGCCCATCGCCGACTTGCCGAGCGCGAGGCAGTTCGTGTCGATCGTGTTCTGGTCGAGCGTCTGGACATCGGCTGCGACCGTGCCGCCCTTCTTGCGCAGATCTTCCCAGTAGGTGAACCAGGCTGTTGCGTCATCCACATTGAAGCCGAGCTTGCCATCGGCATAGAGGCTTTTGCCGCGCTGGCGCAGCCAGGCGTCGAAGACGTAGGCGTAGCGCGCCGCCGTACGGGCCGCCCCAGTAATTGTCCTTGCCTCCGGCCTTTGTCAGCTCGACCGCGAGCTTGGCATACTCATCCCAGGTCAGATCCGCCGTCGGCACCGGAATGCCTGCCTTTTCGAACGCCGTTTGATCGAAGAACAGCGCGAAGGAGTTGAGGCCGAGGCCGACACCATAGAGCTTGCCGTCCACCGTCGTCAGCTTCAGCATGTCCTTGCCGAAGGAATCGACTTTCAGCGTCGAGGGCACGAACTCGTCAAGCGCCAGGCATGCACCGCGCTTGGAGTAGTCCGAGATCGTTCCCGGCTCGAGCTGGAAGACGTCGGCAATTGCACGGCCGGCCATCTGGGTGGAGAGTTTTGTCCAATAGCCGTCGCCGCTCAGCGACTCGCCGACGATCGAAACACCGGCATTCTTGCTTTCATAGAGCTTGGCGACATCAAGCGTGCGTTTGGCGCGATCGTTCGATCCCCACCACATGGCACGCAGCTTGGCATCTTCTGCAAAGGCCGGAACTGAGCTTCCGGCGCCGAAGGCCAGCCCGGCAGCGACACCTGCCGAACCCATCAGAAATGAACGGCGATTGACCTGCATGATTTCATCCTCCTCTTTCAGCCCCGCCATCCTCCAACAGCTCCATGGGCTTATCGGCGTAGATTACGCAAAAACTTACCCAATGCAACAAATTATCTTTTTCTTGCAAATTTGCACTATTTGCATAAGCTTCTCTCCATGAACGAGATCAAGACCAAAAGACTGAGACAGGCCGACATCGCCACCATGGCGGGTGTGTCTATATCTACCGTGTCCCGTGTGCTCGCCAACGAGCCCGGCATCAGCGAGAGCGTACGCCAGCACATTCTCAAGGTGGCGGCCGAAAATGGCTACTCGGCACGCACCGCAAACGGTGCGCTGCGTGGCAGCCTGGCGCTGATTGCAAGCGACGGGGTAACGGGCGGGCTCAGCGTCTTCTACGAAGGGATCGTCGACGGGTTGCGCGCCGGCGCGCTCGATGCCGGCGTTCCCTTCGAGGTGCGGCTGATCCGCGAGAATAGAGCCACACCCGATGTGGTCCACGAGTATATGCAGACGGCCGGCGCCGGTGGTTTGTTCCTGGTTGGGATCGATCCGAGCGCCGAACTGTGCGCGTGGCTTGAGGACGCGGCAATCCCGACGGTACTGGTCAACGGCACCGATCCGCAGCTGCGGCTCGATGGCGCTTCTCCCTCGAACTTCTTCGGCGCTTATGAAGCGACGACGCGCCTGCTGAATGCCGGCCACCGCCAGATCCTGCATCTGACCGGCTCGCACCGCAACACCATCCGCGAGCGGGTGCGGGGGTTCAGGGCTGCGATTGCCGAGGTCGAAGGCGCCGAAGGGCGTCTCGTGTCGATGACCTTTCAACGCAGCGCGATCCATGAGGCGCATGAACTGACAGCCGCCGTGCTTGCAGAGAATGCCGGCATCACCGCCGCCTTCTGCATGAACGACTTCATCGCCGTCGGCGTTCTCGAAGCCGTGACCGAGGCCGGGCTGCGCGTGCCCGATGACTTCGCCATCGTCGGCTTCGACGATCTTCCCTGCGCGCTGATGACGAATCCGCCGCTATCAACCATGCGCGTGGATCGCGTGGCGCTCGGCAGGGAGGCGGTCGGTCTCATGGTTGCGCGCTTCAAGGATCGCGCCGCCCCCGCCCGCCAGATTTGCCACGCCGTCGTGCCTATTGCCGGCGGCACCGTTCCGCACTCCTGATATGACGAGCAATACCGATGACCTGTGATCCCGCCAGTGCAAATCCGCTTTCCGACAATCCGCTGAAGACGCGCGAGGACATGTCGCGTGCGCTTCACAATCTCTTCGATCCGCTGCTGCCCTACTTCTCGGCAGGGAATGCGCGCGTACGCCTCGACGGCGCGGTGGCCCATTTCGACCGTGCGGCGGCCGACCTCGAAGGCTTTGCGCGGCCGCTCTGGGGATTGGCGCCGCTCGGGGCCGGCGGCGGCGAATTTGCGGAGTGGCATCGCTTTGCCGAAGGCATCGCCAATGGCACGGACCCGAAGCATCCGGAATATTGGGGAACGGTCAACGGCCGTGACCAGCGCATGGTGGAGCTTGCGGCGCTCGGCTTTGCGCTGGCGCTCGTGCCGGAGAAGGTATGGGAGCCGCTTGGCGGACGGGCGCGCGACAACGTCGTCGCCTATCTCAAGCATGCGCGACAGTTCGACTATGCCGACAACAACTGGAAATTCTTCCGCATCTTCGTCGACATCGCGCTCGACCGGGTCGGCGCCAACTTCGACCGCAGCCTGACACGGCAGTATCTCGAGGAGCTCGAGGGCTTTTATATCGGCGACGGATGGTACCGTGACGGCAACGTACGCCGCATCGACCATTACATCCCGTTCGCCATGCATTTCTACGGCCTGATCTATTCCAAGCTCGTCGATGACGACTACGCGAAGCGCTACCGCGAGCGCGCCCTGCTGTTTGCAAACGACTTCAGGCACTGGTTCGGCGCGGATGGGGCAACTATCCCGTTCGGCCGCAGCCTGACCTACCGCTTCGCATGTGCCGGCTTCTGGTCGGCGCTGGCCTTCGCCGACCTCGAAGCTCTGCCGTGGGGCGAGATCAAAAGCCTTTGCCTGCAGCACCTGCGCTGGTGGAAGGACAAGCCGATGACCAACCGCGACGGCATCCTTTCGATCGGTTTCGGCTATCCCAACCTGCTGATGTCGGAGAACTACAATTCGGCCGGTTCGCCTTATTGGGCCTTCAAGGCGTTCCTGCCGCTGGCACTCGCTGAAGACCACCCCTTCTGGACCGCCGAGGAAACGGCACCTGCGGAAGCGGCAAGAGTCCTGCCGCAGCGCCATCCCGGTATGGTGCTGATGCGCAATGGCGGCGACGTCGTGGCACTCTCCTCGGGCCAGGAGAACCTGCAGATGCGGTTCGGCACGGAGAAATACGCGAAATTCGCTTATTCCAGCCGCTACGGTTTCAGCGTCGAATCCGACGAACGCAACTTCGCGGGCGCGGCGCTCGATTCGACCCTCGCCTTCAGCGATGACGGTTTGCACTACCGGGTTCGCGAGACAAATCAGGAAGCCAAGCTTGCGGGCGACGTCCTCTACTCGAAGTGGTCGCCATTCCGTGACGTGGAGGTCGAAACCTGGCTGGTGCCGGCAGCGCACTGGCACGTCCGCGTCCACCGCATCAATACGCCGCGGCCGCTGCAGACCGCGGAAGGCGGCTTTGCGATCGCGCGCCGCGATTTCGAGCTCGATACACTGGTCGCGGAGGGCTCGAGCGCCTATGCGATCGGAGAAGCGGATTTCAGCGGCATTCTCGACATCGGCTCCCAAGTGCCGCGCACGGGCCTGACGCAGAAGGCGCCGCCGAATACCAACATGATTATCGCCAAGACGCTCGTGCCGCAGTTGCGCGCAGCAGTACCGGCAGGCCAGACGATCCTGATGACCGCTGTTATCGCCGCGAACGACAAAGGTATCGTGACCGGCGCCTGGACCACGCCGCCGCAGGCGCCTGACCTTGCCGAGCTCGAAGCGCTTGTCGCCAGCAAGGGCGCCAGGGTCAGCGCGATCGAGGCGCCGGGGCAGATGCCATGACGCGCCTCTCCATCGCGCTTGCGATGCAGCCGTCACGGACCGAGCATGTCCTGACTGCCGAGACGCTGCGCCGGCTCGGCGAGCTCGGCCACCTTCTCGATCCCCAGCCGCTTCAAAGCTTCGACGACGATCGCGCCCGGCACATTCTCGCCGGCACCGATATTCTCATCACCGGTTGGGGATCGCCCTATGTCGGGCGCGAGGTCCTTGCAGCGGCTCCACGGCTGCGCCTGGTTGCGCATGCGGCCGGAACCGTCAAGGGGATCGTCGATGAGCAGATCTTCGATGCCGGCATTGCCGTAACGCATGCAGCCGAGGCAAATTCTGTCCCGGTTGCGGAATTTACGCTTGCGGCGATCATCTTCGCCGGCAAGCAGGTGTTGCGCTTCCGCGACCTCTACGTCGCTGACCGCAACCGCGACCGGACGCACCCGATGCAGCGGTTGGCGATCGGCAACTATCGCCGCACGGTCGGTATTGTCGGCGCCTCGCGCATCGGTCGACGGGTCATCGAGCTGCTGCGGCCATTCGAATACCGGATCCTCCTCTTCGATCCCACCGTCGACATTGCCGAGGCGAGCAGTCTTGGAACCGAGAAGACGGATCTGCCGACGCTCATGAAGCAATCCGATATCGTCTCGCTGCACGCACCGTCGCTACCGTCGACATGTCATATGATCGGAGCCGAAGAGCTGTCGCTGATGAAAGATGGGGCCACGCTGATCAACACAGCACGCGGTGCACTGATCGACGAAGCCGCGCTGCTGAAGACGCTTGGCGCCGGACGGATTGACGCCATCATCGACGTGACGGACCCCGAGATACCGGAGGAGGCCTCGGCCTTCTACGACCTTCCCAATGTCTTCCTGACGCCGCATATCGCCGGTGCCGTGGGACTGGAGCGCGGACGGCTTGGGGATATGGCAGTCGATGAAATAGAGCGGTTCGTCAATGGCGAACCGCTCCTCTATCAGATCCTGCGTCGCGATCTGGCACTCATCGCTTAGCCAGCCTTCAGACTTGCCGGTGCGCCGCCCGTGACGATCTCCGGCATCAGATCGGAGATCTTCACGACCTTGCCGCTGCGTGAGCTGCTCAGGGCGGCGATGCCGCACAGCACAGACATGGCACCGGCGCGCGTCCCGGCCCGCTGGCCGAGCTTGTCTTCCATGCCCTGCTTGAAGATCATGTTGCGCATCCGGTCGTCGCCACCGTAATGGCCGCCCGGTGAATGCGGCACGACGATCCGCTCGACGGTATCCTTTCCCTTCGGGAAATTGCGAACGAGCAGGATAGTGTCCTGATCCGGCGTTTCCCACGGTTGCTTCTCGTATTGCCGCAGCTCGATACGCCCGTGCGTGCCGTTGAACGCGATATGGTGGCCTTCGATCGGCTGGAAGGTGTTCAGCGAATAGGAGACATGGACGTCGTTCTTGTAGCGGATGCTGACGACCATGGTGTCGGGGATATCTATATCCTCGCGATAGACGCAGCCGTCGCGGAAGTAGCCGTCGATCTTCGACGGATCCTCGTACAGCGAATCGAGAAATGGATCGGCCTCGAGGTCGAGGAAGTAGTCGCACTCCCCCGTATGCGGACAGAGCTTGCAGCGCGGGCCGCGGAATGGCCCCTTGCGCCCGTAATTCTGGAGATCGGCAAAGGAGGTGACGGCATCCGGGTCGCTATCCAGATACCAGTTCAAGAGGTCGAAGTGGTGCGTCGCCTTGTGCACGAAGAGGCTGCCGGAATTTTCGGTATAGGCGTGCCAGCGGCGGAAATAGTCGGCACCATGCTTGGTGTCGAGATACCAGTGGAAGTCGACTGACGTGACGCGCCCGATCTCGCCGGCGTTCAGCAGTTCCTTGATCTTGGCGGCCGTCGGCGAATAGCGATAGTTGAAGGAGACATCCACCCGCTTGCCGGTGCGCTTCTCGGCATCGAGGATACGGCGGATCTTGTCGACCGCTGTGGTCATCGGCTTTTCCGTGATGACGTCGATGCCGGCCTCGAGCGCACGTACGACGATCTCGTCATGCGTATAGTCGGGCGTGCAGACGATGACGAGGTCGACCTGCTGTTCGGCGAGCATGGCGTCGATGTTTTCATAGATCGGCGCATTGCTGCCGATCATCGTTCGGGCGCGCTCGGCGCGCAGCGAATTGGTGTCGACGATCGCGACGAGATCCACATGCTCGCGCCAGCCGGCAAGCAGTTCCTTGCCCCACATGGTGGTGCCGCGGTTTCCCGTTCCAATCAAGGCAAAGCGACGTTTCTCCATCGTATGGTCCTCCTTCATGCGTCATGAAACGAACAGTGGTCCGGTGCCCAACAAGGTCGCGGCTCCCCAATCCGCGGGCCATATCGGGCTGTAACTAAACAGTTACCTGATGGAAGACACCGTCCACTGTCAATAGCCGATCGCGGATTTCGACGATCAGGCGGCGATCGATGCGAGCGTCACATGGACGATGTGCCGCTCCCAGGCATCGAGATTGCCCGGCTCGATCAAGTCGCGGCCGAAAATCGTCGAGAGCGTATACTGGTTGGAAAGATAGAAGTATCCGAGCGAGGCAATCGTCAGATAGACGTTCAGCGGATCTGCGTTTGCGATGAAAACGCCCGTCTTCTTGCCGCGCTCGAGCACGTCGGAAAGTTCTCCGATCAGATGCGAATGCAGTTCCTTGAGTCGAACGGACTGGCGCAGCCAGCGCGCACGATGAAGGTTCTCGGTTCCGAGCAGGCTGAGGAACTCAGGGTGTTTGAGAAAATAGCGCCAGGTAAACAGCGCCAACTCGCCAATTCCTTCCTGGGGCGTTTGATCACCGATATGGAGCTCCCGCTCGGCCGTGCGAATACCGACGTAGGCTTCCTCAAGGACGCGCAGGTACAGTTGTTCCTTATCGCCGAAATAGTGGTAGAGCATGCGTTTGTTGGTGCCGGCGCGCTCGGCGATCGCATCAACTCTTGCGCCGCCCATGCCGTTCTCGGCGAATTCCTTGGTCGCAGCCTCGAGAATTGCCGCACGGGTTCGTTCGGGATCGCGCTGCAAGGCACGCTCGGGCGATCGACGCCTTACTCTCTTCTTTTCCCTATTTCCGCCGGTGCCTTCCATCGGCCCACCTTTCTTATTTCCCCATTGCGCTCATAGTACGTTGAGAACAGATTGTAAAAAACGAGAAGCGTGAGGAGCACCGTCATATCAGCGCTTGACAGCCTCAACGCTTCTTCATAGCTTGTAACCAATTAGTTATTTGTTGCAAGAGAAACCAGCAAGGAGCGTGTGGAGGCGCTCCCCAAGGGAGGAGGAGAACAGATGACACTTCGGGTAAGCAGACGTAATTTCGTTGCGGGAGGAGCAACGCTTCTTTCGATGTCCGCACTTGGATCGAAGGCCTTTGCCGCCGATGCCCGCCTGCGGCTTCTGTGGTGGGGCTCGCAGCCGCGTGCCGACCGCACCAACAAGGTCTCGCAACTCTACCAGACGAAGAATGCGGGAACGTCGATCACCGGCGAATTCCTTGGATGGGGGGACTATTGGCCCCGCCTGGCAACACAGGTTGCCGGCCGCAATGCGCCCGACGTCATCCAGATGGACTACCGCTATATCGTCGAATATGCGCGGCGCGGCGCACTTGCCCCGCTCGAATCCTACATGCCGTCCAAGCTCAATCTTGGCGATTTCGATCCAGCGCAGATCGAGGGCGGCAGCGTCGACGGGCATTTCTACGGCGTCAGCCTCGGCGCCAACGCCGCATCAACGGTCTTGAATACGACCGCATTCCAGGAAGCCGGTGTCGACCTGCCGACGCAAGCAACCACCTGGGAGGAATTTGGCAAGATCGGCGCCGAGATCACCAAGGCCGGCAAGCGCAAGGGCTTCTTTGGTTTTGCCGATGGAAGCGGCAACGAACCGCTGCTGGAAAACTATCTCAGGCAGCGCGGCAAAGCGCTCTATACGGCCGATTCCAAGATCGCCTTCGGCGCCGAAGAGGCTTCCGAATGGTTCGACATGTGGAGCAAATTCCGCGAAGCGAGCGCCTGCGTACCGCCTGACGTTCAGGCGCTCTACAAGGACACGATCGACTCCAGCCCGCTCACCCTTGGTAAGGCCGCGGCCGACTACGCGCACAGCAACCAGTTTGTCGGCTTCCAGGCTATCAGCAAGGACAAGCTGGCGCTGACCAACTACATGCGCATCAAGCCGGATTCGAAGGGCGGCCACTATCGCAAGCCTTCGATGTTCTTCTCGGTGTCCTCGCAGTCGAAGGTGCTCGACCAGGCGGTCGACTACGTCAACTTCTTCGTCACCAACCCCGATGCGGCTCTGGCGCTCGACGTCGAACGCGGCATTCCCGAATCGAAGGCGATGCGCGACGTCGTGGCCGCCAAGCTCGACGAGACGGGCAAGGTCCCGCTCAACTACGTCAGCGGTCTCGGCGACCTCGCAGGCAAGCTGCCGCCGCCGCCACCTTCGGGCGCCGGTGAAGGCCAGGTGGTGCTGCGCACCATCGCCGAGCAGGTCGCTTTCGGCCAGCTTTCTGCCAGCGACGGCGGCAAGCAGCTGGTCGATGAGATCAGCCGCCTGCTCGCCAAAGGCTGACGCGAATGAGTGAAGTGATGCGCACGACCGCCTCGGACGCCATCAAGAGCGAATATGGGGCGGCGACCCAGGGGCGTTTCAAACGCCTCTGGACCGCCAATGCCCCAGGCTATCTCTTTCTCTTGCCGTGGCTGATCGGCTTTTTCGGGCTGACGCTCGGACCGGCCGTCATCTCGCTCTACCTCTCGTTCACGGATTTCGACATGATCCAGTCGGCCGAGTGGGTGGGAGCAGCAAACTACGTGCGCATCGCAACCGCCGACCCGAAATTTGCAGCGGCGATGAAGGTCACCCTGACTTATGTCGTGTTGTCAGTGCCCTTCAAGCTCACCTTCGCGCTGCTGGTCGCGATGGCGCTCAATAAAGGCGTTCGCGGCCTGCCGCTCTACCGCGCGATCTTCTACCTGCCGTCGCTGCTCGGCGGCAGCGTGGCGATTGCTGTCCTCTGGCGACAGCTCTTTGCCGGCGACGGTCTGGTCAATGCCGCGCTTGCGCATTTCGGGATCGAAGGCCCGAGCTGGATCTCTCACCCGAGCTACTCGATCTACACGCTGGTCGCGCTCAGCGTCTGGCAGTTCGGCTCGCCGATGATCATCTTCCTCGCCGGCCTGCGCCAGATTCCGACCGACATGTATGAGGCCGCCAGCCTCGATGGCGCATCCAAATTCCGGCAGTTCTACAAGATCACCCTGCCGCTATTGACGCCGGTGATCTTCTTCAACGCCGTCGTCCAGACGATCGACGCCTTCAAGGCCTTCACACCGGCCTTCATCATATCCGGCGGAACGGGCGGGCCGATCAACTCGACGCTGTTCTACACGCTTTATCTCTATCAGGAGGCTTTCGGAAACTTCCGCATGGGCTACGCTTCGGCGCTTGCCTGGATCCTCGTGCTGATCATCGCGATCTTCACGGCCTTCTCCTTCCTGACCTCGCGTTACTGGGTGCACTACGATGACTAACGGGATCACCACCGCCGTCACGGCGCCGCCATCCGACATCACCAAGCGCAGCCTTCCGGCGTCGCTTGCGATCCATACGCTGCTGATCTTAGGCTCGCTGCTGATGCTCTATCCGCTGCTGTGGATGGTGTCCGCCTCGGTTCGCCCGGAAAACGAGATCTTCTCGTCGACCTCGCTCATTCCGTCGTCGATTGACTTCTCCCCCTACCTGCGTGGTTGGACGGGGCTCGACATCACCTTCGGGCGCTTTTTCTGGAATTCGCTCGTCATTTCGGTCCTGACGGTCATCGGCAATGTCGTTGCCTGTTCGCTGGCAGCCTATGCCTTTGCGCGCCTGCACTTTGCTGGCCGGAACTTCTGGTTCGCGATCATGCTCGGCACGCTGATGATCCCATACCACGTGACGCTGATACCGCAGTATGTGCTGTTTCTCAATCTCGGCTGGGTGAACACCATCCTGCCGCTCGTGGTGCCGAAGTTCCTGGCAAGCGACGCCTTCTTCATTTTCCTGATGGTGCAGTTCTTCCGCGGCATTCCGCGCGAACTCGATGAAGCGGCGATGATGGACGGCTGCAGCGCCTGGCGCATCTACTGGAAGATCATGCTGCCGCTGTCGCTGCCGGTCCTGGCGACCGCCGCGATCTTCTCCTTCATCTGGACCTGGGACGATTTCTTCGGTCCGCTAATCTACCTCAATGACATGAACACCTACACGATCCAGCTCGGCCTGCGCACCTTCGTCGACTCGACCAGTGCATCGGACTGGGGCGGATTGTTCGCCATGTCGACGCTGACGCTGGTGCCGGTGTTCTTGTTCTTCCTATTCTTCCAGCGTCTGCTGATCGAAGGCATCGCCACGACAGGCATGAAGCGCTGATGCAGCTACGGGTACAGGTCATATGAGTATCAAGAGAGTTGCGATCGTGGGTTGCGGCATCGGCCGCTCCCACATCGTTGAAGGCTACGTGCCGCATCCCGACAAGTTCAAGGTCGTAGCGATCTGCGACCTGAACGAGGAGCGCCTGCGCGAGATCGGCGATGAGTTCGACATCGCCAAGCGCACGACCTCGTTTGCCGATGTGCTTGGCGACGAGAGCGTCGATATCGTCGACATCTGCACGCCGCCCGGCATCCACCTCGAGCAAGTGGTGGCGGCGCTGGCAGCCGGCAAGCACGTCATCTGCGAGAAGCCGCTGACCGGCTCGCTCTCGGGCGTCGACACGATCATGGAAGCGGAAAAGACGGCCAAAGGCACGCTGATGCCGATCTTCCAATATCGCTATGGCGACGGCATCGAGAAGGCGAAACGGATCATCGACGCCGGCATCGCCGGCAAGCCCTACATGGGCTCGGTCGAAACCTTCTGGCTGCGCACGCCCGAATACTATTCGGTTCCATGGCGCGGAAAATGGGCGACCGAGCTTGGTGGCGTGCTGGTGACCCACGCGTTGCACCTGCACGATATGCTGCTGCATCTGATGGGGCCGGTCTCGAAGGTGTTCGGCCGCGTTGCGACCCGCGTCAACGACATCGAGGTGGAGGACTGCGCCTCGGCGAGCCTGCTGATGAAGAACGGCGCCTTCGTGTCGCTCTCCTGCACGCTGGGCTCGCAGGAGCAGATCAGTCGCTTGCGGCTGCACTTTGAGAACGTGACCTTCGAGAGCAATCACGAGCCCTACTCGCCGGGTAGGGACCCTTGGAAGATCATCGTCCAGAATGATGATGTGCAGGCGCGCATCGACGCCGTCATCGGCAACTGGCAGCCGGTCGCACCGCGCTTCACCACGCAGATGGAGCATTTTCATACCTATCTCAGCGGCAACGGACCGCTGCCGGTGACGACCCAGGATGCGCGCCGCGCACTGGAACTCGTCACTGCGATCTATCAATCGTCCGATACCGGCCGCGAAGTCAGCCTGCCGATCGGATCGGACAGCCCCAAGTACGCCGACTGGCGTGCCCGCACGAAATAACGGACCAGGGAGGATCCTGAGATCATGGCAACAAGCGTCGTTCTCCAGAAAGTCGAGAAGCGCTACGGCGCCCTGGACGTCATCCACGGCATCGACCTGAAGATCGATCCCGGTGAGTTCGCGGTCTTCGTCGGCCCCTCCGGCTGCGGTAAGTCCACGCTGCTGCGCATGATAGCCGGGCTTGAAGAAATCACCGGCGGCGCGCTTCTGCTCGACAACGAGCGAATGAACGAGGTGGCGCCGGCCAAGCGCGGCATCGCGATGGTATTCCAATCCTATGCGCTTTATCCGCATATGTCGGTCTACAAGAATCTTGCCTTCGGGCTTGAGACGGCCGGCTACAAGAAGACCGAGATCCAGCCAAAGGTGAAACGCGCGGCTGAAATCCTCCAGATCGAGAAACTACTGGAACGCAAGCCGAAGGCGCTTTCCGGTGGCCAACGCCAGCGCGTGGCGATCGGCCGCGCGATCGTGCGCGAGCCGCGCATCTTCCTGTTCGACGAGCCACTTTCCAACCTCGACGCGGAATTGCGCGTGCAGATGCGCGTAGAGATTTCCCGTCTGCACCGCAGTCTCGGCAATACGATGATCTACGTCACCCACGACCAGGTGGAGGCCATGACCATGGCCGACAAGATCGTCGTGCTGAACGCAGGCCGCATCGAGCAGATCGGCGCGCCGCTCGACCTCTACAACAATCCGACCAACCGCTTCGTGGCAGGCTTCATCGGTAGCCCGAAGATGAACTTCCTACAGGCGCGCGTGGAGCAGCCCGGGGAGGCCGAGACGACCATCAACGTCTGCGGCAACTCCGTTCGCCTGCCTCGGCGGCTGAAGGCAGAAGCCGGCCAGAACGTCACCTTCGGCATTCGTCCGGAGCATCTTTCGGTCCTCGAGAACAGCGGCATCACGCTTGCGACCGTGAATATCGACCTCGTTGAAAACCTCGGCGGCGCAACCATGCTCTACGCGAAGACGCCGGACGGCCAGCAGATGACGATCGCGCTCGACGGACAGCAGAAGGTGGAGCGCGGGACGAACGTAAAGGCCTCCTTCGACCCGGCGCGGTGCCACGTCTTCGACGCATCAGGCGCCGCCATCTAGCGCGCTTGACAGCCGATCCCGCTCTGGCCATGATTTCAATAGGATAGGCCACGAAAGGGAAAAGCGTGACGCCTGAAGATCGGATTCATGCGCTCGGCATCTGGCAGGGTCCGATTGAAATTGTGCCGATCGCCGGCGGCATCACCAACCGGAACTATCTCGTGCGGGATCGTGCGGTGCGTCGCGTGGTCCGGCTGGGGGAAGATATCCCCGTTCACCATATCAGCCGCCAGAACGAGCTTGCCGCCAGCCAGGCCGCACATGCAGCGGGGCTTTCGCCGGCTGTTATCCATCATGCGCCGGGCGTGCTTGTTCTCGACTACATCGAGTCGAAGGCGCTTTTGCCTGACGACCTGCGACGCTCAGAGATGTTGGAGCGTGTCATACCGCTGGTGCGCGCCTGCCACCACGATATCGCCCGTGAATTTCGCGGCGCGGCGGCGATCTTCTGGGTCTTTCATGTCATTCGCGATTACATCGCCAATCTGGAAGCAGCCAACAGCCCCTATCGTCAACTTTTCCCGGACCTGCTGGCAAAGGCCGAACGGCTGGAAGCGGCTGGCGGTCCGTTCGAGATCGCCTTCGGTCATAACGACATGCTGGAGGTTACGAACCCAACCCGATACCGTGGGCGAAAGCCGGGATTCCCGAGGGCTTCCACTACACACTGCTCGATAGCAATTTCGAGCATTTCGAGCAGATCATGGAACAGGCTCTCGGACGTGTCCCGGCGCTCGAAAACGTCGGCGTGAAACAGCTGCTGAACGGCCCGGAAAGCTTCACGCCTGACGGCAACTTCATTCTCGGCGAAGCACCGGAGTTGAAGAACTTCTTCGTCGGCGCCGGCTTCAATGCCTTCGGCATCGCGTCCGGCGGTGGCGCCGGCATGGCCCTCGCCGAATGGGTCGCTAACGGCGAACCGCCCTACGATCTCTGGCCGGTCGATATTCGCCGCTTCGGCCGCCCGCATTTCGATACCGATTGGGTGCGCACCCGCACGCTGGAAGCTTACGGCAAGCACTACACATTGGCTTTCCCCCTCGAAGAGTATTCAAGTGGCCGGCCCTGCCGTAAATCGCCGCTCTACGACCGGCTGAAGGCGCAAGGTGCTTGCTTCGGTGAAAAGCTTGGATGGGAGCGGCCCAACTGGTTTGCCGATCTCTTCGCCAACGAGGAGCCGAAGGATATCTACACCTATAGCCGCCAGAACTGGTTCGATGCCGTTGGCCGCGAGCACAAGGCAGTGCGCGAGGCGGCCGTCATCTTCGACCAGACATCGTTTGCCAAATTCGTGCTGAAGGGACGCGATGCCGAGGCGGCTCTGTCGTGGATCGCCTCCAACGATGTGACAAAACCGGTCGGCTCGCTGATCTATACGCAGATGCTGAACGACAAGGGCGGCATTGAGTGCGACCTCACCTGCGCCCGCATGGCCGACGACGAATACTACATCGTCACCGGCACCGGTTTCGCGACGCATGACTTCGATTGGATCGCACGCAATATTCCAGATGGAATGCATGCCGAACTCGTTGACGTCACCTCCGCCTATTCGGTGTTGTCGCTGATGGGACCAAACGCTCGCGCAGTGCTGGAGACGGTCACAAGCAACGACGTTTCCAACACTGCCTTCCCCTTCGGCCGCGTCAAGACCATCGGCATCGCCGGCTGCCCGGTACGGGCGCTGCGCATCACCTATGTCGGCGAGCTCGGCTACGAACTGCATGTGCCGGTCGAATACGCAACAACCGTCTATGACGCGCTGATGGCGGCGGGCGGTCCGTTGCAGCTCATGAATGCCGGCTACCGCGCCATCGAAAGCTGCCGCCTAGAGAAGGGCTATCGCGCCTGGGGCTCCGATATCGGGCCGGATCATACGCCCATCGAGGCCGGGCTTGGCTGGGCGGTGAAGACCAGAAAGACCACATCGTTTCGCGGCCGCGAGGCGATCGAGCGGCAGTTGGCTTCGGGCGTCAAGAAGATGTTTGCATGCTTCGTACCAGAGGACACAGATGTCGTTCTGCTCGGCCGCGAGACCATCTATCGCGACGGCAAGCGTGTCGGCTGGCTATCCAGCGGCGGCTTCGGTTACACGATCGGCAAGCCGATCGGCTACGGCTATGTCCGCAATCCGGAAGGCGTGACCGAAGACTTCGTGCTGTCCGGCCGCTACGAACTTGACGTGGCGCGCGAGCGCGTGCCCTACCGGGCATCGCTCGAGCCCCTCTACGATCCTGAGATGGCCCGCGCAAAGGCGTGACAAGGCAATAGAAGGACGGCCTGAGACTCGAATTGCTGTGCTTGTCACAAGAATCCAGCCGACGCACGTCTGCGAGGCGAAAAGACTCTTTTTGTGCGGTGGGGAGTCTTCTGCTGCGAAGGGATGACGTGCGCCATCAAAACAACGGCAACCTGTTGTCCTGGATCAAGATCTCCAGCTTGTTCGCCACATCCTCCGTCCAGCCGAGGTTGTCGGTCAGCGCAGCCGGGAAAAGGCCCGGCAGCCCGAACAGAGCTTTCGATACAGCGCCCCCATTGCGCGGCACGTCGGCCAGCAGCGCTGCTATCTCGGCGGCGCGCGGGTCGCGCAGTTCGTAGCTTTCACCGTTCCGGTCAGCGCCAAGTGCGTAGCGCATCCAGGCGGCCACCGCGATCGCATAGGTCTCTGCCTTGCCGCCGTCAGCCACAGCTTCGGAGGCGGGTTCGAGAAGGCGCTGGGGCAACTTTTGTGTGCCGTCCATGGCAATCTGGTAGGTGCGGTGGGCGATCGCCTTGTTTGCAAAGCGTGCAATCAGCTCGTCAGCATAGGCCTCAAGAGCGATGCCAGGCACCGGATCCAAGGTTGCGGCAGCGGCGTTCATGTGACGGCGCGCAAGGGCTGCCAGGCCGACATCATCCATGACGTCGCGGATAAATTCATAGCCGCCGATATAGCCGAGATAAGCGAGCAGCGAATGCGCGCCGTTCAACATGCGCAGCTTCATCTTTTCATAAGCGGAGACGTCTTCGACCATCAGAGCGCCGGCCTGCTCCCAATCCGGGCGGCCATTGGCAAAGTGGTCCTCGATCACCCATTGGGTGAAAGGTTCGGTCTCGATCGCTGCCATATCCCGCCTGCCCGTCAGCCTTTCGGCATCGCGATAGGTGGCATCCGTGCTTGCCGGCGTGATGCGATCGACCATAGTCGACGGGAAGGGAACGTTGTCCTCGATCCACTGCCGAAGGTCCGGATCGACTCGTTCGGCGAAGTCGAGCACCAGCCGCTTCAAAACGGCGCCATTGCTTGGTAGGTTATCGCAGCTAAGCGGCGTGAAGGGTGGGATGCCCTTGGCGCGGCGGCGAGAAAGACCTTCGACCAGATAGCCGACGACTCCGCGCGGCGCATGGCGGTCGGCGAGGTCGGCGGCAATGTCGGGATGCTTCAGGTCCAACCCACCGGTGGCGGAATCGAAGCCGTAGGCTTTCTCGGTGACCGTCAAGCTGACGATGCGGATGGCGGGATCCTCAAGCTTGGCGAGCAGATCGCCAGGATTGCGGGTCGCGACATGGGCGCGCAGGATCGGGGCGATGACGTGCGCCGTCGTGCCCGCGGTATCGCGCACGAGCATGGTGTAGAGCCCGCTCTGCTCGTTCAGGTGATCGGCAACGTCGGCTGTGCGCAGGCTCGCCACCTCAATGCCCCAGTCGCCGCCGGCCGCCGCAATCGCGCCATCGGTGAAGGGGGCGAAGTGCGCGCGAAAGAATGCGCCGGGACCGAGATGCAGGATGCCCGGCTTCAACGCATCGCGATCATAGTGGGGAAGCTTGGCTGTCGGCGCGAGGCCGGAAAGGCTCGTCAGTCGTTCGGTCACAGCTTGTATGCCTTCTTCGCGTTTCCATAGGAGAGTTCGCCGGCGACGATTTCTGCTTCCTTTCGGGACATCCGGTGTTCCGTCACGAACTGGGCCAGGAAGCGGCAGACCTCGCGGCGCCAGACATCGTGGCGTGCCGGGATCGACAGAAGCGCGCGTGTGTCGTCGTTGAAGCCGGCCAGATTGGCAAAACCGGCCGTCTCGACCACCTGGTCGAGATAGCGGCGGATGCCGTTCGGGCTGTCGTGGAACCACCAGGGCGGACCGATCATCAGGCACGGCCAATGGCCCGCCATCGGCGCCAGCTCGCGGGCATAGGTCGTCTCGTCGAGCGTGAACAGGAGCACGCGCAGGCTAGGGGCGTGACCATACTTTGCAAGCATCGCAGCGAGCCCGCCGACCCAATCCGTCGGCATCGGGATATCGGCGCCCATGTTCGGGCCGCGGGTCTGGAACAGCTCGCGGTCGGTATTACGACGCGAGCCGGCATGGATCTGCATCGTCATGCCGTCTTCGGCCGAAAGCCCGGCCATTTCGGTCAGCATCTGGCCACGGAAGAGCTCCGCATCCTCAGTGCTCAGCGTGCCCTTGTGCGCCTTGTCGAGCAGCCGCTGCTTATCGGCCAGTGGCAGGTCGGCGGTAAACGCCGCCGGAACGCCGTGGTCTGTGGCGGTTGCGCCGTACTGGCGGAAATAGGCACGGCGTTTGCGGTGAGCCTCGATCAGCCCGTCCCACTTCGTCACGTCGCAATCGGTCAGTTCGCCAAGCCGCACCAGGTTTTCGCGGAAGCCGACGGCATCCGGGTCGGTGACGCCATCCGGGCGGTACGTGGTGCGGACGCGGCCGATCCAGCCGTCTTCCGCCATTTTCTGGTGGTGAACCAGTGGGTCAAGTGCGCCTTCGGTCGTGGCGATCGTCTCGATGCCGAAACGTTTATGCAGGGCGCGCGGACGGAACTCCGGAAGCGCCAGCTGCGCGTTGATGTGGTCGTAGAGCGCATCGGCATTGTCAGGCGTCAGCGGTTCCTCGCAACCAAGCACGGCCGACATCGCGTGATCGACCCACAGGCTGGAGGGCGTGCAGCGGAAGAGATGGTACTGCGCAGCGAAAGCGCGCCAGATGTCACGGCCCTTGGCGACCGGCTTACCGTCGAGGCGCGGTACGCCGAGATCGTCGAGCTTGACGCCAACACTATGCAGCATGCGGAAGAGATAGTGATCCGGAATGACGAGGAGCGAGGATGCATCGTCGAAAGGCTTGTCGTCGGCAAACCACGAGGGTTCTGTATGGCCGTGCGGGCTTACGATCGGCAGCGTCCGGACGGTCTCGTAAAGGTCCCGCGCGATCGTGCGTGTTGTCGGATCGGCCGGAAAGAGCCGGTCCGGATGAAGAAAGCCGTTTCCAACATCCATGAGAATTCCTCCCTGAAGGGTTACCGGCCTACCCCACAACTTGGAACGCGGCAAGGGCTTTTAGTAACTAAACGGTTCACTTCTGAAAATCGCACTTCCCTCTCGAAATGATTGACCGCACGGACTATTTCCGCTTTTCAGGTGCAGATGACATTGGCCGGTTGCGGCAAGGAGGTTCCATGTCCGAAGAGACGAGCCGCATGACGAAACTCGAGGAAATCGTCGCCCATCAGGCAAAGACGATCGAGGAATTGTCCGAGCAGCTGGCCGAGCAATGGAAGGTCATGGAACAGACGCGCGCCAAGCTTGACCGGTTGACGGAACGCTTCCTGTCGCTCGAGGAGCAATCGTTGGAAGCCCCAGCAATTACGCAGCCGCCGCACTACTGAGCAAGCTCCGCCCTTGTTTTCGGCGGCCGGAATACCTATTAAAGGGCGGTGAGGACGACCTCCCCTCTACGGGCATCACCTCGGGACGACCCGAACATTCCCGCCGGGGGTAAATATGCGTAGAGCCGCAGATCGTATCCGTCACGCCATCAGCTTCGAACTCATCGGACTCGCGCTCGTCACGCCGCTCGGCGCGCTCGCCTTCGGCATGCCGATTGCCGATATCGGCGTGGTCGGCGTGGTCGGCGCGACGCTGGCGACGATGTGGAACTATATTTACAATCTCGGCTTCGATCATTCGATGCAGCGTCTGACCGGCAGTACGCGCAAGAGCGTCGGCATCCGCGTGGCGCACGCGGTCATGTTCGAGGTGGGGTTGCTGCTGGCGCTGCTGCCGATGATCGCCTGGTACCTCGGTGTCAGTGTCATTCAGGCCCTGATGATGGACGTGTCGTTCGCGCTTTTCTACATGGTCTACGCCTTGGTCGTCAACTGGGCCTATGACCGTGTCTTCCCGCTGCCGGATTGGCAGCCCGCAGCGCAAGCATCGCAAAGCTAGGCATCACGCAACCGAAGAAAAGGGGACCGCCGCTGCCGGCGATCCCTTGAGTATTGTCTCAAAGCATCTGAGCCAGATGTCGCTCAGACATTGCCCATGCAGAGATATTTCATCTCGAGATAGTCCTCGGCACCGTGACGCGAGCCCTCGCGGCCAAGTCCGGATTGCTTGATGCCACCGAAAGGCGCCGTTTCCGTCGACATCAGACCAGTGTTGATGCCCACCATCCCGTATTCGAGCGCCTCGGCGACGCGCCAGACTTTCTTGAGGTCACCGGCGAAGAAATAGGCGGCGAGACCGAACTCGGTGTCGTTGGCCTGGGCGATGACATCCTCGACCGTATCGAAGCGGAAGAGCGGCGCGACGGGACCGAACGTCTCCTCACGCGCGACCTTCATCTCGCGGGTAACGCCGGTGAGCACGGTCGGCGTGAAGAAGGTGCCGGCACCTTCGACGCGCTTTCCGCCCGTCAGGATCCTGGCCCCCTTCGAGACGGCATCCGCCACATGGCTTTCGACCTTCGCCAGCCCCTGCTCATCAATCAGCGGGCCGATCGTCACGCCTGCCTTGAAGCCGTCACCGACCGCCATCGTCTCGACCTTCGCCGAAAGCTTGGCGGCAAAGGCGTCGTAGACGCCGGACTGGACATAGAGGCGGTTGGCGCAGACGCAGGTCTGGCCCGCATTGCGATACTTCGACGCCAACGCACCCTCGACCGCCGCATCAAGATCGGCATCGTCAAAGACGATGAACGGCGCGTTGCCGCCGAGCTCGAGGCTGATCTTCTTGATCTGATCGGCGCACTGGCGCATCAGAATGCGGCCAACCTCGGTCGATCCGGTGAAGCTGATCTTGCGCACCTTCTCGTTGCCGCAGAGTTCCTTGCCGATCGCCGGGCCGTCCTCGCCGACGATGACGTTGAAGACGCCGGCCGGCATGCCGGCCTGCTCGGCAAGAACTGCAAGTGCCAGTGCCGACAGCGGCGTCTGCTCGGCCGGCTTGGAGACAACCGCGCAGCCGACGGCTAGCGCCGGTGCGATCTTGCGGGTGATCATCGCTGCCGGAAAATTCCAGGGCGTGATCGTGCCGACGACGCCGACGGGCTGCTTGATGACGATCATGCGCTTGTCGTTCGACGGCGCCGGGATCGTTTCGCCATAGATGCGCTTGGCTTCCTCCGCGTACCATTCGACATAGGCGGCGGCGTAAAGAATCTCGCCACGGGCCTCCGCGAAAGGCTTGCCCATTTCAGCGGTGAGGATGGCAGCCAGCTCATCGGCATGGGCGACCATCAGATCGAACCATTTGCGCAGGATCCCGGCGCGTTCCTTGGCAGGGCGCGCGGCCCAGGCCGGCTGCGCGGCATAGGCGGCATCGATCGCTTCCCGCGTTTCGGCGGCACCCATGTCGGGCAGCGAGGCCAGAACCTCACCGGTCGCAGGATTGAGGACATCGAAGGTCTTGCTGGCGCCACCGGCTGTCCAGGTGCCATTGATGTAACCGGCATCGCGCAGGAAGGGCGAGGAGAAGGGTACGTGCTTTGTCAGTGCAGTCGTGAATGCCATGTCATGTAACTCCAGGGCAGAGAGGGTCGGCGCGCCTACTTGCCACTTGCTTCGAGGATCGAGGCTTCCAGAATGTCCAGCGCTTCACCAAAGACACTGTCCTGGATGGTAATCGGGGCAAGGAAGCGGATGACGTTGCCATGGACACCACAGGTCAGCAGGATCAGGCCCTTCTCAAGCGCGGTCAGGCGGACCTTGTTGGCGAATTCGGGGCTCGGCAGCTTCGTCGTTCTGTCGTTGAATTCGACGGCATTCATGAAGCCCGGGCCACGGATATCAACGATCTCAGGCGCCCTCTCGCGCAACGATTCCAGACGCTGCTTCAAGCGGCTACCAAGCTGATTGGCGCGGTTGCAGAGATCTTCGTCCTTGATGACATCGAGAACCGCGTGAGCAGCGGCGACACCAAGCGGATTACCGCCATAGGTGCCGCCAAGGCCGCCCGGTCCCGGCGCATCCATGATGTCGGCGCGGCCGGTGACGGCTGCCAGCGGGAAGCCGCCGGCGAGGCTCTTGGCCATGGTCATCAGGTCGGGTGCGACCTCATGATGATCCATCGCGAACATCTTGCCGGTGCGCGCAAAGCCGGTCTGGACCTCATCGGCGATCAGGAGGATGCCGTGCTGGTCGCAGAGTTCGCGCAGTGCCTTCATGAACGAAACCGGCGCCGCATAGAAGCCACCCTCGCCCTGCACCGGCTCGATGATGATTGCGGCAACGCGTTGCGGATCGACATCGGCGGCAAACAGCTTCTTCAAGGCTGCAAGCGATTGCTCAGGCGTTACGCCATGGAGCTCCACCGGGAACGGCACATGGAAGACATCGCCCGGCATCGCGCCGAAACCGACCTTGTAAGGCACGACCTTGCCGGTGAGAGCCATGCCCATGAAGGTGCGGCCATGAAAGCCGCCCCCGAAGGCGATGACGGCAGAACGGCCGGTCGCCGCCCGCGCGACCTTCACGGCATTCTCGACGGCTTCGGCACCTGTTGTGACGAAGATCGTCTTCTTGGCGAAATCGCCGGGCGTCAGCGCGTTCAGCCGCTCCGCCAGATGCACGTAGCTCTCATAGGGAACGACCTGATGGCAGGTGTGGGTGAAGTGATCGAGCTGATCCTTCACGGCAGCGATCACTCGCGGATGGCGATGGCCGGTATTGAGGACGGCGATGCCGGCCGCGAAGTCGATATAGCGGCGACCTTCCTTATCCCAGATCTCGGCGTTTTCGGCGCGATCGGCATAGATCTGCGTGGTCATTCCGACGCCGCGGGAAATTGCAGCATTCTTCCGGTCTGTAAGGGTGGTCGCGGTCATCGGTGCGCTCCTGCGCTCTGGAATGAATCGAAGCGATCTTGCATAAATTCTGCAAGGTGTATAGAAAATACCTACATTTTTCCTGCAAGAATGCAAGCGCCATTTTCTGCTTCAAACCGTCGCCATTTTCGGCGATGGTCGCTCAAGAAAACGAGGGCCGATACGGCCTCAAACGAACCGGGAATATTTGGCTTATGAGCAATGGGACGCCCGTGCGCTACAAGGTAGCCGAGGCGGCAAAATCGGCAGGTGTTTCCGCATCGACCTTGCGCCTTTGGGAAAGCCAGGGCCTCGTCGTTCCGGATCGGTCGGCGACCGGACACCGACAATACAGCGCCGAAGACGTGGCACGGATAAAGAAGATAGCCTGGTATCGAACTGCGCGCGGGCTCAATCCGGCGGCCATTCGCGAGGCGTTGGAAAGCGAAGAGCCCTCGGACAGTTCCGATGCAGCGGATGCCTCCGATCTCGGACGGCGGCTGCGCAGTCTGCGCCATGCCGCCGGCAAGACACTGGACCAGGTCGCAGGCGATGTCGGCATTGCCGCATCGACGCTGTCGACGCTCGAGCGCACATCCCAGGGTGTGAGCTTCAAGACGCTGCACGATCTTGCGGAATATTATAGCACGACGGTTTCCCGGCTTTCCGGCGAGGAACGCGATGCCGTGCCCGAGGTCGTCCGCGCCGGGGCTTGGCGCACTTGGCCGGAAACGACGCCGGGTGTCACCGTACAACTTTTGGCCGAGGGTCGTACGATGATGGACTGCCACCGTTTCGTGCTGGCACCCGGTGCGGCGAGCGAAGGCGCTTACCGGCACGATGGCGAGGAGTTCATGCATGTGCTCTCGGGGCGGCTGGAACTGATTCTCGATTCCGACCAGTTCTTCGACCTCGGGCCTGGCGATTCGCTTTATTTCGAAAGCCGCCGCTATCACTCCTGGCGCAATCGCCACGATGGCGAGACGATCCTGATCTGGATCAATACACCGCCGACATTCTGATCCTTAACGGTATCGCCGGCCATGTCTTTGCGCTATAGCGCCCTGACAGACACTTCGGATGAGAGACGAGGCAGATGGCAGCCACCATACGTTACCATGAAGGCGATATTTCCGCGGCAGATGCCGCCCGCTACACCGGAGCGATTGCCATCGACACCGAGACGCTGGGCCTTGTGCCGCGCCGCGACCGACTCTGCGTCGTGCAGCTTTCCGCAGGCGACGGCTCGGCCGACGTGATCCGCATCGCTGCCGGCCAAAAGGAAGCGCCGAACCTCGTCTCCATGCTCGCCGATACCTCCCGCCAGAAGATTTTCCACTACGGCCGCTTCGATATCGCCGTTCTGTTCCACGCCTTCGGCGTCACCACGCAGCCGGTCTTCTGCACCAAGATCGCCTCGCGCCTTTGCCGCACATATACCGATCGGCACGGCCTAAAGGATAATCTCAAGGAAATGTTGGACGTCGATATTTCCAAGGCGCAGCAGTCTTCCGACTGGGCAGCCGCGACGCTGTCGCCGGCGCAGCTGGAATACGCCGCCTCCGACGTGCTCTACCTGCACGCACTGCGCGACAAGTTGACCGAGCGGCTGGTGCGCGACGGTCGCATCGACCACGCCATCGCCTGCTTCGAGTTCCTACCGACACGCGCCAAGCTCGACCTGCTCGGCTGGGAAGAAGCCGACATCTTCGCGCACAGCTGAAACGTTCCCGGATCTTGCCCGATTTGGACCGGGCGCGGCGTGCCGCGCGCCGGCCATTAGCGATTCTTTAACGCCGTTTCGCTAGGATACTCATTAATTTTTATGCATTCGACGGTGCGATGGAGCACCGAGTCAGGCAGGAGGAACTGCTGGGGAATGCGAAAGGCCGGATGAGCGCGGCCCTCCTGTAACCTGCTTTCACCACACTTTACGAAAGAAGGAGCATGACATGTTGACTCCGGTTCGTTCAGCGTCAAATGCGAGCTTTTCCTCCCAGGGCCAGACTGCGGCGGTCAGCGCCGACGGCCTCGTGGGTGCTGCCAGTGCAGTCGCTCCCGTGCATCAGATTCAGGGCGCGGATCTCAATTCTGCCGTTGCCGGCAAGCTCAACATTCTCCTGCTGGCTGTGCGGGCGCGCATGGTCGACGCCCTTCTCGATGTACTCAATGCCACGGGCGAGGCGCTTTCAATCCGGCGTGAGGACGACGAAACTGCCCTTGCGTTTACCTCCCGGCTGGCCGCTGCAATTCAGAAGTTGCCGCCGGCGAAGATAGAGCAAGTCGAGCGTCGGCTTGCGATGCAAGGCCAAGCGGTTCCTGTGCGCCTGCTCGCAGCCGCGCTTCGGAATCCGGACGGACCGGAAGCCGCCCGCATCGCCACCTATCTCGAAACCATCCGCTACAAGGATCACGATCTCGCAGCCCGCGCCGTTGTTCGCTCCTACGGCCAGAACGACGCCTCTCCGCTACGCCAGGAGCAGCGGACTGAAATCAGCATCCAGCGCGACAGTCTCGCCGGAGCGGCACGCCCTCTGACGACGAAGCAGGAACCGGAAGCTCCACGGCCGCCGGCATCACTTGTTGCAGCTGCCTATATCGGTGCCGACGGCGAGCAGGTCCAACTCATCAAAGAATCTGCAGTCGTTGACGAGCCGATCGCGAACTTGACTGTCGAGGTGCCCCCTGAAGAGGCGCGCACCGAGTTCGGCCAGGATTTGCAAGAGGCCATACCGCCCGAGGAAGCCGCGGATTTTGCGCACGCAACCGCACAAGCGGACACACCGCGGGCAGCGTCCAAGGGCGATCCCATCATTCCGAAGAGCTGGCCGGCGATACCAGCCTCACTCTCGGACGACACGACAAGGCTGATCGTTGCAATCATTCAGGACCAGGAAACGGAAGCGTTGCTGGAGGCTGCCGATCCAGATCCCGCAGTCGAAATCGACATCATCCTCGGCGAGACGGTCCCTGCTGATCTCCCGGAGGAATTGGCCACCCTCCCCGATCGGCACGCGCCGCTGGATGGCGTGGCGCATCAATCGCCACTTGTCGCAGAACAACCGGCGACCGAAACAGCCGCCACCGCCGCGAAGAAACACTCTGCACCGGCAGTGCCGGTGCCATTGATGGTGCAGCAGGCGATCGATGAAACCTATGTACCGGTGCTCATGAAGATCGTCGAGGGCGTGCCTTACGCGATGCAGCCCTACGAATTCTCGAGGGACGAGGCCGACGACAGCGGCGCCCGTGAGATGTATCGCGAAGACCACAACGGCGGCGAGCCGTCGGAGGAGGATGCCGAGCAAGGCGATCCCCCGAATGATAGCGAGGCCGATATCGTCACGGATGATGAAGCCGCCGCGATGGCCGCCCGGGAAAGCCAGATCAAGGCTGGGACACTGCCTCACCGTCCGGCACCGGCCCTACCAATGGCTGCGAGCATGGACGAAGCCTATACGCTCTACCGGCGCAAGGTCGACTGGGAATAACCAGAGACCGCGACAACACCAGCACAAAAGCAAAGAACCCGCCGGATCGCTCCGGCGGGTTCTTTTCGTCTTCAAGCCTGAGGCTAGTGATTATTCGCCGCCGCGGTTCTTCAGAGCCGCGCCGAGGATGTCGCCGAGCGAAGCGCCGGAATCGGACGAACCGAACTGAGCGACAGCTTCCTTCTCTTCCGCGATTTCCAGAGCCTTGATGGACAGCATGATCTTGCGGTCCTTCTTGGAGAAGTTGGTGACGCGAGCGTCGACAACCTGGCCAACCGAGAAGCGTTCCGGACGCTGTTCGTCGCGATCGCGCGACAGGTCTGCGCGGCGGATGAACGAAGTGATGTCTTCGTGGTCGACGAGCTTCACTTCGATGCCGCCGTCGTTGACTGCGATGACTTCGCAGGAAACGACTGCATTCTTGCGCAGGTCACCGGAAGCTGCTGCTTCGCCGACAGCATCCTTGCCGAGCTGCTTGATGCCGAGCGAGATGCGCTCCTTTTCGACATCAACATCGAGAACGACAGCCTTGACGACGTCGCCCTTGTTGAACTCTTCGATGACCTGTTCGCCTGGACGGTTCCAGTCGAGGTCGGAGAGGTGCACCATGCCGTCAACGTCGCCGTCAAGGCCGATGAACAGGCCGAATTCGGTCTTGTTCTTGACTTCGCCTTCGACTTCAGTGCCAGCCGGATGATTGCGAGCGAAGGCTGCCCACGGATTTTCCAGCGTCTGCTTGAGGCCGAGCGAAATACGACGCTTGGACGGATCGACTTCGAGAACGACGACTTCGACTTCCTGGCTCGTGGACAGGATCTTGCCGGGGTGAACGTTCTTCTTGGTCCAGGACATTTCCGAGATGTGGATCAGGCCTTCGATACCCGGCTCCAGCTCGACGAACGCACCGTAGTCGGTGATGTTCGTGACGGTACCGGAAATCTTCTTGCCTTCCGGATACTTGGCCTGGATGCCATCCCACGGATCCGACTCGAGCTGCTTCATGCCGAGCGAGATGCGGTGGGTTTCCTGGTTGATGCGGATGATCTGAACCTTGACCTGCTGGCCAATGGACAGGATTTCCGACGGATGGTTCACACGGCGCCATGCCATGTCGGTGACGTGCAGCAGGCCGTCGATGCCGCCGAGGTCAACGAACGCACCGTAATCGGTGATGTTCTTGACGACGCCGTCAACAACCTGGCCTTCTTCGAGGTTCTGAACGATTTCAGAACGCTGCTCGGCACGGGATTCTTCCAGGACCGTACGACGCGATACGACGATGTTGCCGCGGCGCTTGTCCATCTTGAGGATTTCGAAGGGCTGCGGGTTGTGCATCAACGGGGTAACGTCGCGGATCGGACGGATGTCGACCTGCGAACGCGGCAGGAAGGCGATCGCGCCGTCGAGGTCGACCGTGAAGCCGCCCTTGACCTGGTTGAAGATGACGCCTTCAACGCGCTCACCAGCTTCGAACTTGGCTTCGAGCTTGATCCAGCTTTCTTCGCGGCGAGCCTTCTCGCGCGACAGAACAGCTTCGCCGAGAGCGTTTTCGATGCGCTCAACGTAAACTTCGACTTCGTCGCCGACCTTGAGCGAGCCGTCCTTGGCCTTGGCGCCGAATTCCTTGAGTAGGATGCGACCTTCGACCTTGAGGCCGACGTCGACAACGGCAGAATCCTTCTCGATTGCCGTTACGATGCCCTTGGTGACATAGCCTTCAGCCAGGTCGTGCTTGGCAAAGGACTCTTCGAGAAGAGCCGCGAAATCTTCGCGAGAGGGAGTAGCTACTGACATGTAATCTCCTGCATATCCGAATCCGGATACGTGTGCGCCGGTTGGTTCGTGTTGAACGGGCCTGAACCCAGTCCGCCTCCTGTCTGGAGGCAATCCGGCGCTTGGACGGAATTTCAGGCTTAGTCTTCAAAAGCGACCCAGGCAGAGCTTGGGCAAGCCGCTCGAATTCAGGTATTTCGGCTCAAAGCTGCATCGATGATCGATTTCGCAGCTTGAAACGCCGCCTCTATACTCATTTCCGACGTATCAAGCAAGTGCGCGTCTTCCGCTGGTTTCAAAGGGCTGTCGGCCCGCCCCATGTCGCGTTCGTCGCGACGCTTGACGTCTTCGAAAATGGCATCGAAATCGGCAATGCCTCCCTTGCCTCTTATCTCGTCGTAGCGGCGCTTCGCCCGAACCTCGGGACTTGCCGTCACATAGAGCTTCACCGGCGCCGCCGGGCACACGACGGTACCGATATCACGGCCGTCCAGCACCGTTCCGGGCGCCTTTTTCGAGAATCGCCGCTGTGCCTCCACCAGTGCACGCCGCACCGCAGGCATCACCGCGATCTTCGAGGCCGCCTCGCCGATCTCGTGCTTCGAGAGTATATCGCGATCGAGACCGGCCAGTTCAACCTCGCGAGCCATCTTTTCCGCCACCGCCTCGTCGTCGAGCGTCAGGCCGGCGTCAAGCAATGCCTTTGCCGTGGCGCGGTAGGTAAGGCCCGTATCGAGATGATGGAAATCGTAGGTCTCCGCTATGCGGCGCGAGAGTGTACCCTTGCCTGCAGCGGCCGGCCCATCGATGGCGATCGTAAAGTGTCTAGAGGTCATCTGTCCGTTCATTTCTCCGTCAGCCCGCCGTAGCGACGAACGAGATCGACCATATCGGCCTGACCGGCCCCTTCGCCGAGACCGGCAGCAACCCCCTCGCGATCGGCAACCGGTCGGTTCTGGCTTACCTTCCACTTGCCTTCGATCGCGGCAATCTCGATTTCCACGCCGATGATGCCTTTCAGCTGCGCGCGAATGAAATCATCCGGCGCGTCGCCGACCGCCCAGGGCCTGTCACGCGGTCCTTCCTGTTGCGTGGTGATTGCGTTGATCTGCGCTAGCAGCCAGGCGGCATCGTCGATGACGCGCGCCTTGCCCCTCACCTGCACGATGGCGTAATTCCAGGTCGGCACGACTTTGCCGGTCTCCTGCTTCGTCTGGTACCAGGACGGCGTAATATAGGCATCGGCGCCCTGGAAGACGGCAAGCACATCGGCGCCCGCCTCGATATCGCGCCACTGCGGATTGGCCTTGGCGAGGTGAAGACGCAAGATCCCCTTCTCGGATGCAGCGGCATCCAGATGGAAGGGAACCGAATTGGCCATCAGGCCCGTTGCGCCCGCCGTGATCAGCAAGCCGAGCGGATGCGCCCGGATCAAGGCGTGCTGAACACCTAAGTCTTCCTCACGAAAATGCGGCGGCTGGTACATTGTCTGACACCCATTCCGGCAGCCGGCCGCACGCCGATCTGCCCTGCAAATGAACAATCGCCGGCTCACTACCACAAATGGCGGCGCCGGTCATCCGGCGCGCATGAGCGATGCATGAAGTTTGGCTTTGACATGCAGTGCTGCAACGATTATGGGGACCGGCTTATAAATTCCGAATAGCACGCCGGTTTTCACGGCATTTGCCGAATCGTGATTCGGCCATTCTCACGAGGCTTACAGTGGCGAAAGCTGAACTTGGAACGAAGCGTACCGACCCGGAAACCGGCAAGAAGTTCTACGACCTGAACCGGGATCCGATTGTTTCTCCTTACACCGGCAAGTCCTATCCCCTCTCCTTCTTCGAGGAAACCTCTGCTGCCGCAGCGGCTGAAGTCCAGGATGAAGAGGAAGTGGCGGAAGTCGATACCGAAACCACGGAAGTCGAACTGGTTTCGCTCGAGGACGCTGATGAGGGCGCATCTGGCGACGACATTCCAGATATGGGCGATGACGACGTCGAAATCGAAGGCGATGATGACGACGACACCTTCCTCGAAGCCGACGAAGACGACGACGATGACGACATGAGCGATATCATCGGCGTCACCGGCGACGAAGACGAAGTCTGATCCGATAAGTCTCGGCCCGGACGAGAAAATTTCGCCGGGCCGATCTTTTTGGCTTGCTATCTCCAAAAACCGGAAGTAATAAGCCGCCACTCCGCGAGGCAAGCCTTCGCGAAGCATCCCAGGACCGGCCACGCCGGACCGCCTTGATGGGGCTATAGCTCAGCTGGGAGAGCGCTTGCATGGCATGCAAGAGGTCAGCGGTTCGATCCCGCTTAGCTCCACCAAATTTTCCCTGCAAAATCAATTTCATATTGATTGGCTTCGGTCGTGACGAAATTGACTTCGTTCCGGGGAAGCACCAGGGAAGTACGAGCGCTGATTTCTGAAATCAGTATCCTCCTCTGCGCTCATAGGGTCGGCGCACCAACCTACGCAATGACAAAAATCCGGAAATGGATTCAGCGCAATAGCGGAAATGCAACCTTTTCAGTAATTGAAAATTATAGAAGCGTATTTACATTAACTACACACGGTCGTATTCGAACATTCATCGAGTACGTCGCACAAACCAAAATCAACTGTGCGATTGATGGAGAAGTATGATGTCCGCTCCTAGGAAAACCAAAACCGTCAATCTTCGGATTGAACCGGAAACGCATGATCTAATTGCACGTGCTGCTGAGGTTTGTGGAAAGAGCATAACTGCGTTCATGACCGAAGCCTCTGTATATACCGCGCAAGAAGAGTTGCTAGATCAACGATTCATAGGCGTTTCCGCTGACGTGTTTGAAGCTGTAAGTGAGCAGCTTGCCGCTCCAGGCGTAGCCAGAGACAACTTGGTCAAGCTTTTTCAGACCAAAGTAGATTGGATGGACTGACGTTTGCCGTATCGGAAGCCTTGCCCTATTACAAATCAGCACATCATTGAGGGCTTCTCGTCGGGGAAGCCCTCCTTGGATTCGTGGCTAAAGGAAATGGCCTTACATAATCAGGAGCAGGGATACACCCGTACATTTGTAATTGCGGACGAAAACTTCAAAGTCGTAGGTTACCATTCGGTTTGTGCAGGCATGATACACCGAAACGATGTTTCCCGATCGGTGAAAGGGTCTAAATCTCCCACCGAGATTCCGATTGCCGTTCTAGCCCGACTTGCGGTTGATGCCGATCATCACGGTAAGGGCCTTGGCAAAGCACTCCTCAAAAACGCGCTCATGAGTGTGGTATCCGCCGCGCAAGTAGCCGCTTTTCGCGCCGTGATAATCCACGCTCTCGATGATGATGCCGTCACTTTCTATAAAAAATTCGGCTTCCAGGAGACGAAGAACATGGAGCGGCGTCTCATTCTGCCGACTAAGGACATTGCAGCTTCCTTGTACGAGGCCACAGGCTAACACCACGCAGAAGGCGCACCCCTTCTATCCCTAGTTGGTGATCTGGGCACGTTTCTGACTTCCGAAAACCTACATTATCGGAGCCCAAGCAATCGGCGAGCTAACGGCGGCCTTACTCCGGAAAGGCGCGCACTTCCCACTCTAAGTCGGTCATCACGCTGACTTCCAGATCAGTGTAGTCGTTGAATATCTCGGCGTGGCGAACCAGCAGTTTTCGAGTGACAACAACCGCGGCGTCTCGTCCATCACATCGCTCATGCAAGACTTGTATGGTTTCCGAAAATCCCTCCGGGCGCGTCATGATGACCTCCAAGACAGCATACCAGATGCCCTTCCCTGTCTTCTGCCTCTTCAGCAGCTCCAAACGGTCCACGGCAGAGTCAGCGAGAGCAGTATAAAGGTGCCGATGTTCCAGATCCTCGCTGGCGCGTTTCCTCGCCTCGAAGGCGAAGCCTCTTAGGCTGGGCTCCTTTAGTGCCTCAATCTCGTGGGCTATCTCCCAGAAGCCAGCAGAATCTTCCGAACATCGAGTACCGCCTCGTCATATTCCATTGAAACGCCTGTGTCGGAATGCGCGTCTGGCAAAGGTCCACCAGATCCTATCCGAATGGATAGGCTGTCTATATGTCTGTGCGATTCATTTCGCGGAGCGATCATGGTCTTCTATCAGGGTGTTCAAAGGTACTGCGCCACCATCCAATTCTGCGCAGAAGCCTGGCGATTTCGGTAAGCTGGAGGATTCTCCCATGGAAGCCCAGAGATATAGCCTGCACAAGAACCTCAACATCTATTGGACAGTGTTTGACGACGTCACCGGCCAAAAAGCCGTGCTCGACGGGTTTGTCATGGATATGGTTACCGCCGAGGAAGGCGATGAATTGGTGGGTATGCTGAATCGCAAAGACAGCGAAGACATTTTTCTTCCCAAGACCTACCTCCCGGCCCCCACCGGCTTCGCTTGGCCGAAGCGCCATCGCGACCTGATGGAGCAGACCTATGTGCTGAGCACGCCGGATGTCGCGAGATCGCCAGCCACCGTCAACTGAACAACAGGTTCCGTAGCGCTTCGCGCGCCATTGCTTTGCCAATTCTTTAGCAACACCCGCTATGGTTTCGATGCCGCCTTGTCCGGCGGAGCGGAGCCTTGGTTCAATGACACGAGAAAAACGGCGGCGGATCATTCATACGCGCAGAACGGCAACGGGCCTGACCCTTGCCGGCGCGATCTCCTTTCTGGCTGGTATGACGGATGCGACGGGCCTCGCACTGACAGGAGACTTCGTGTCGTTCATGACGGGCAACACGACGCGCGCTGCCTTGTCACTCGGTGATGGCAACCTGCGACATGCAACCATTCTTCTTTTGGCGATCGTAGTCTTCGTGCTTGGAAATGCCGCCGGCATCGTGCTCGGTTATTTTGCCGACCGTCGTACGTTTGTTGTGCTTTCATGCGTCAGCATCGTGCTCGCAACGGCCTCCCTCATGGCGGGCGAGAGCCTGGCGATTCCGCGTTTCTATCTCGTCGTTGCCTCGATGGGGATGGTGAACGCGGCGGTAGAGCAGATCGAAGGGTTACCGATCGGACTGACTTATGTGACAGGAGCTCTCTCGCGTTTCGGACGCGGTCTCGGACGCTGGATCGTCGGCGACAGGCGAGTGGACTGGACCATCCAGATCGTGCCTTGGGTCGGCATGCTGGCTGGAGCTATCGTTGGGGCGCTGCTGACACAGATCGCGGGGGCAGCGGCGCTGTGGCTGATTGCTGTTTTTGCGATGTTGGTTGCGCTCGCTACCCTCTTGATTCCGAAACGTACGCAACGCCGGTTCAACGCCGCGCCACGTTCGGCAACGCGCATGAAGTGACGGTCGCAATAAAGCCCCACCGGTTCAGATAGAGGCGCGTGGAAACCGCTGGAGGAAGGCATCCTTGTTTCTCTTTTCAAAGTTCGTCTGGGTGTTCGGGCAACCTTTGTCGCTCGCTTTTCTTTTCGTCGTGCTTGCCTTGGTGGCGGGCCTTGTCCGCTGGCGCTCGACAAGCCTCGCTTCCTCCGCGATTGCGGGCTTCATCCTGTTCGTCACGCTCTACACGACCGTCGGCAACTACCTTCTGCAGGGTCTGGAGGGTCGGTTTGTAAAACCGCAGGATCCGGCCAGCCTGCAGTGCATGATCGTGCTGGGCGGCGCTTTCGAGAATGAAGTGAATACCGCGCGCCATGGTATAGAGCTCAATGCCGGCGCCGATCGCTTCGTCGAGGCGCTGCGCCTGGCACAGAAATATCCGCAGGCGCGAATCCTGATTTCAGGCGGCGATGGATCGATCTCCGGCATCTATGAAGGCGACGCGGTGATATCGGCGCGTTTCTTCCCGATGTTCGGCATCACTAGGGAACGCCTGGTTGAAGAAACGACGTCACGGACGACCTTCGAAAACGCCATGAACACCAAGGATCTTCTGGCGAGCCAAGGCCTTTCGAACTGCCTGCTGATCACCTCCGGCTATCATATGCCGCGCTCGGTCGGCATCTTCCGCAAGCTTGGTATCGACGTGATGCCATGGCCGACAGACTACCGCACCGACGGGCGGGAGAGGCTTGGCCTCGACTTCACGCAACCGAGCCGGAATTCGCAGAACCTGGCGACGGCTATCCGCGAATGGTTCGGGCTTGTCGGCTACTACCTTGCCGGCCGTACCTCAGAGCTCTATCCCGGCTGAACGAGCTATTTCTTGGAGATCGTCACGAACTTGGTGCCGCGCACACGGGCTGTGACGATGCAGGGCTCCTTCCCCTTGTCGGCATCCGGCCGATCACAGAAGCGCGGATGCATTTTCATTGCCAGCACCATGTTGCCGAAGCGCTTCACGAAGTCGTAGCCATAGACCTGGGCGGTCGCGATCATGAAGTAGCCACCTTCGGCGACCTGCAGATAGAAATTGTAGGTGCAGCCGTCATCATTGCACTGTGGGCCCTTCTCGCCGTCGCAGGTCAGCTCGCCCTCGTTCACGACGGCATCGATCAGGCCGTCATTGTTGATATCCTGGCGGATGACGAAGCCATCCGAGAATTCGGCCTTGGTGCACTGCTCCTGGAAGTGCTTCTTCTCATAGATCTCCGGGTCCGAGATAAGGGATTGCTGGGCAAAAGCCGCAACGGGAGCGGCGAGCAGCGCGGCAATGTTCAAAGCGATCAGGAGCGTTTTCACGAGGGGCTTCTCTTTTGGTCGGATAAGGACGCTGTTGGCCGAACAGTTTGCGTGATCCGCCTTGCGCCGCCCTTGCCGCCGTGATTCATATTTCGCAAAGATACGTGTCGGCTCTGGAGGACTGCATGCCGCTGTTCGTCTACGTGGATTATGCCGGCGTTGCGCTCTTTGCGGCAACGGGAGCGCTCGCGGCCTCACGCAAGCAGCTCGACCTGATCGGCTTTCTCTTCTTTGCGATCGTTACCGGCACCGGCGGTGGCACGGTGCGTGACATTGTCCTTGGTCGCGTGCCGGTATTCTGGGTTCTGAATCCCACCTACGTCATCGTCTGCTGCGCCGTCGGCATCCTGGTGTTCTTTACCGCCCACCTTGTCGAGTCGCGTTATCGCCTGCTGATCTGGCTGGATGCCGTCGGGCTCTCCGCCTATTGCGTGATGGGTGCGGCGAAGGGCCTCGCCGCCACGGGATCGCCAACGATCGGCATCGTCACCGGGACACTGACGGCGACCTTCGGCGGCATCCTGCGCGATCTCCTGGCAAATGAACCGTCTGTGCTGTTGCGGCCTGAAATCTACATCACGGCAGCACTCGTCGGCAGCGGCATATTTACGGCTGCACACGCACTCGACCTGCCACTTTATGCAGCCTCTGCGGTCGGCGTGATCGCGGCATTCTCAGTGCGCGGCGGCGCGCTGTATTTTGGCTGGACCTTTCCAACTTACAAAGCCAAGCCCGGCCGGCACCCTGATGATGTGATGTGAAATCAGCGCCGCTTCGGGCGCAGGCGGATCACCACGTCGACATGCGCGATTTCCAGGCCTTCCGGTGGCTCCGGCAGATTGCCGATGGTCAGATTGCTGACCGGAATATCCAGCACGTCATTTTCGCCTTCGACGAAGAAGTGGTGGTGGTCGGAGACGTTGGTGTCGAAATAGGTTTTGGCGCTTTCCACCGCGAGAACCCGGATCATGCCCGCTTCGGTGAACTGGTGCAGCGTGTTGTAGACAGTTGCCAGCGACACCGGCACGCCCGCCTGCACCGCCTCCTCGTGGAGCTCCTCGACGGTCAGATGCCGATCGCCCTTGGCAAAGAGCAGGTCGCCGAGCGCGACACGCTGGCGCGTCGGACGCAGGCCGGCGCTTCTCAGCCGTACCTCAATGGTAAGCGGGGCCTCTGCCACCATCCGTCAAACTCCGGTTAATCTAGCGTCAAGTAATCAGGTTTCAGTAGCCATATAACTTTTGCGCAAAAGCGTTTCAATAGTTTCAATGGGGACAAAGAGTGCGAAAGCGCCGCAAAATCGGGCTTTTGGCGCAATTAGTGCTGGCCGGGGGCTTGGCCTTCCTGTATGCGACCACCAAATAAGGCGCGCAGCCGGTCCTCCGAAGGTGGGTGAAGCTCAGTCATGCTTATGCTTCATTTTCCGCTGAACTTGGACTAAACGTTCACATCCATCGGCAGAGTTGCGGGGGGAATTAGAGTTTTCATGGCGACGAAACAATCCAGCTTCAACTACGAGGAAATTCTGGCCTGCGGCCGCGGCGAACTGTTCGGCCAGGGCAATGCGCAGCTCCCCCTCCCGCCGATGTTGATGGTTCATCGCATTACAGACATTTCCGAAACGGGTGGCAGCTTCGACAAGGGCTACATTCGCGCGGAATATGACGTGAAGCCTGACGACTGGTATTTTCCCTGCCACTTCGCCGGCAACCCAATCATGCCAGGCTGCCTTGGCCTCGACGGCATGTGGCAGTTGACTGGCTTCTTTCTGGGTTGGCTGGGTGAACAGGGGCGCGGCATGGCCCTTTCGACCGGCGAGGTGAAGTTCAAGGGCATGATTCGTCCGACGACGAAGCTCCTTGAGTACGGCATCGATTTCAAGCGCGTCATGCGTGGCCGCCTCGTACTCGGCACCGCCGACGGCTGGCTCAAGGCCGACGGCGAGGTCATCTATCAGGCAAGCGACCTGCGCGTGGGACTGTCTAAGGACAAGGCCGCCTGATTGCGCCGGGCACGCTTGCCCGGCTTTCCAAGTTAGAAAAAACGAAAAGGTCGAAACACATGAGACGGGTAGTTGTCACGGGTCTGGGCGTTGTTTCCTCGATCGGCAATGATGCCGCCGAGGTCACTGCCTCGCTGCGCGATGCCAAGTCCGGCATTTCCTTTTCCAACGATTTCGCAGAACACGGCTTCAAGTGCCAAGTCTGGGGGCGCCCGACACTGGATCCGACCGACCTGGTCGATCGTCGCGCCATGCGGTTCCTGTCGCAGGGCGGCGCCTGGAACCATGTCGCCATGAAGCAGGCGATTGCCGATTCCGGTCTGGAAGAGAGTGACATCAGCAGTAACGAGCGCACCGGCATCATCATGGGCTCCGGCGGCCCGTCGACGCGCACGCTGATCGAAGCGGCCGACATCACCATCAAGAACAACAGCCCGAAGCGCATCGGCCCGTTTGCCGTGCCGAAGGCGATGTCCTCGACCGCATCGGCGACGCTTGCCACCTGGTTCAAGATCCACGGCGTCAACTACTCAATCTCGTCGGCCTGCTCAACCTCGGCGCACTGCATCGGCAATGCTGCGGAAATGATCCAGTGGGGCAAGCAGGACATCATGTTCGCCGGCGGCCACGAGGACCTCGACTGGACGATGTCGAACCTCTTCGATGCCATGGGCGCCATGTCTTCCAAATACAACGACACGCCGGCAACGGCCTCGCGTGCCTATGACGTCAGCCGCGACGGTTTCGTGATCGCCGGTGGCGCCGGTGTCCTCGTTCTCGAAGAGCTTGAGCGCGCAAAGGCACGTGGCGCGAAGATCTATGCCGAAATCGTCGGCTACGGCGCGACGTCCGACGGCTACGACATGGTTGCACCATCGGGCGAAGGCGCGATCCGCTGCATGCGTCAGGCGCTTGCCACCGTCAAGGGCGACGTCGACTACGTCAACACGCACGGAACCTCGACCCCGGTTGGCGACAGCAAGGAAATCGGCGCGATCCGCGAAGTCTTTGGCGACAAGATCCCGCACATCCAGTCGACCAAGTCGCTGACGGGCCACTCGCTGGGTGCCGCCGGCGTGCAGGAATCGATCTACTCCCTGTTGATGATGCAAGCCGGCTTCATCGGTGAAAGCGCACATATCACCGAGCTTGATCCCGAATTCGACGGCGTTCCGATCGTTCGTAAGCGCATCGACGACGCCAAGATCGATATCGCGCTTTCCAACTCCTTCGGCTTCGGCGGCACCAACGCCACGCTCGTCTTCCAGCGCTACAACGGACAATAATATGACGGGAATCATGCAGGGTAAGCGCGGCCTCATCATGGGCGTCGCGAACAACCATTCCATCGCCTGGGGAATTTCGAAAGCACTGGCAGCGCAGGGAGCTGAGCTCGCCTTCACCTATCAGGGCGACGCGCTCGGCAAGCGCGTCAAGCCGCTGGCGGCAGAAGTCGGTTCCGACTTCGTCCTGCCGTGCGATGTCGAGGATATCGCATCTGTCGACACCACCGTCGATGCCATCAAGGAGCGCTGGGGCGCGCTCGACTTCGTCGTCCACGCCATCGGCTTCTCGGACAAGAACGAGCTGAAGGGCCTCTACGCCGACACCACGCGCGAAAACTTCAGCCGCACGATGGTTATCTCCTGTTTCTCCTTCACCGAGATCGCCAAGCGCTGTGCGCCGCTGATGAACGAAGGCGGCTCGATGCTGACTCTGACCTATAACGGTTCGACGCGCGTCATCCCGAACTACAACGTCATGGGCGTCGCCAAGGCGGCTCTCGAGGCGTCTGTGCGGTATCTGGCTGCGGATTACGGTCCCAAGGGTGTTCGCGTCAACGCGATCTCCGCAGGCCCGATCCGCACCCTCGCCGGTGCCGGTATTTCCGATGCGCGCGCGATCCTCTCCTGGAACCAGCGCAACTCGCCGCTGCGCAAAACGGTGACGATCGATCAGGTGGGCAATTCCGCCCTTTACCTCCTGTCGGACCTTGCCGCTGGTGTTACCGGCGAAATCCATTTCGTCGATGCCGGTTTCAACATCACGTCGATGCCGACGCTCGAAGCGCTGCGCAGGGCAGACGTCGAGTGAGCATCAACTGAAGCGACAAAAAGGGCGGCCGATGGCCTAATGCAGTTCACTTAGTGAGCTGCGGGCAAGTTTGATGGTTCAGGATGGGGATTCGTTTTCCCATCCTGTTTTTGTTTGTGATGTCACGCACCCTTGGACATTCGGCCGAATTATCGGCTCTTTCGCAGGCGATCGACCCGGACTGGATCGCTCAGGCTCTCGCCACGACAGGCAAGGCGAGCATCCGCAAGCGCAAGCTGCCAGCCGAGCAGGTCGTCTGGCTGGTGATTGCGTTGGCCCTTTATCGTCATCAGTCAATCCCGGAGGTGGTGGCCCATCTTGATCTGGTTTTGCCCGATGAGGTCAACGCGGATATTGCCAAGAGCGCGTTGACACAGGCACGGCAGCGCTTGGGTCAGGCACCGTTGGCGCAGTTGTTTGCAATGAGTGCATCATGCTGGGATGAACGCCACCAATCCGGGCGTGCCTGGCGGGGTCTTTGTCGTTATGCCGTGGACGGCAGCACGCTGCGGACGTCCGACAGCCCGGAGAACCGGGCGCATTTTGGAGCGCAGGCCTACGCGTCTGGTGTTGTCGCAAGCTATCCGCAATTGCGGCTGCTGACGCTGACGGCGCTGGCGACGCATCTGGTGCGTGATGCGGTGTTCGGAGCCTATGGCACAGCTCTATGCCAAAAGCCTGCTCGACCGGGTTCCGGACCATTCGCTGACGGTCTTCGACAAGGGCTTCTTCAGTGCCAGCCTTCTCTTGCAATTGCAGACGAAGGGACATGAGCGTCACTGGCTGATTCCGGCCAAAGCCAACAGCACATGGGAACGACTGGATCCGCACCCCACCGATTATCGGGTGCGCATGAAGGTCTCGCCCCAGGCGCGGCAGGCAGAACCGGACTTGCCGGCCTTCTGGGAGGTCAGGGCCATCGAGACGACCACCAGCCATGGCAAAAAGCGCATATTGTTGACATCGCTGATGGACAGACAAACTTATCCGGCAAGCGAAATCGTCCATCAGTATGAAGAGCGATGGCGCATCGAGACAAGTTATCGCGAACTCAAGCAGGAGCTTCTCGGTAGCGAACTGACCCTGCGAAGCGGCACGCCGGAGACTGTCTATCAGGAGGTCTGGGGCGCGTTGCTGGCCTACAATCTGGTGCGGCTCGAAATGGCAGAGGTCGCGACCGAAGCCCAAGTCGAGCCAACCCGACTAAGCTTTATCACAGCCCTGCATTACCTGCGTCACGAATGGGGATGGATGGCGATCGAAGCACCCGGCAAAATCCCCGCCCACCTCACCAGATTGAGAAACAGATTGGCAGACTTGCTGCTGACAGAAAAACGGGGGCGATCATGCCCCCGTGTCGTCAAAAAACTGCCTGCCAGATACCCGATAAGAGCCGTAAGCAAACCTAAGTGAACTGCATTAGGCCGATGGCCGCCTTTTCTATTTCTTCGCCCACAGCACCTTGAAGCGGGCATTGCGGCAGGTTTCGCCGCTTTCCTTGAAGTTCGCAGCCAGCACCGGCTCGTAGGGCAATCCGCGATTGGCAACGAGAAGCAGGCGTCCGCCGCCGCGCAGCGCCGAGGCGGCAGTCTTGATCATCGCCTGGCCGAGCGACGGTTCCGCCGCATGGCCTTCGTGGAAGGGCGGATTCATGATGACGAGGTCGTACTTGTCCTTGACCGGCTCGCCCGCCAGATCGGCCCAGAAGAAGCGCGCAGGCACATCAGGGCAGTTCTCCGCCAGATTTGCCTTGGCTGCCTCCAGGGCCGCGTGGTTGGCCTCGTAAAGGTCGAGGCGGCCGACACCGGGCGAGCGCTCTGCCAGTTCGACGGAGAGATAGCCCCAGCCAGCGCCGAAATCGGCAACATCGCCGGTGAAATCCGCAGGCAGCCGCGAGGCGAGCAGTTCCGAGCCGTCATCGATGCGGTCATGCGAGAACATGCCGGCGGCGGCCAAGAAGCGGCCATCGACGCGCACGGATGGCTTGGCGAACTTGGCAACGATCTCGCTGACATCGGCCGGCCGTGCGAACCACAGCGCAACGCCGTGATACTTCGGCATATGCTCGATCTCGAGGCCGAAGCCCTCCATGCGCTTGCGGAGCGACTGGATGCCATCCTCCTTGCCGCCGGCGATGACGATCAAGCCGCCTGCCTTCACGCGCTCAAGTGCCGCAGCGATGTTGGCCTCGTTCTCGCCCTTGTGCTTGTTGCAGAGGACCAGCGCGGCATCGTAGTCCACGCCTTCGATCTCAGGGTTGGTTTCGATGCGCTGGGAGAGAAGCTGCCGGTACAGCGGCCGGAAGCCCTGTACGGCGCATAGCGAGGCGGCAAAGCCCTCCGGCACGGCAAAGCCTGCCTCGGCGCCAAGGAAGAGCACGCGCTCGCCCTCGCCGGGCGCTTCGACGGTGCCGCTTGCAAAGGGATGGAACAGGGTCTTCAAGGTTTCGCGGCTCATGGTCTCGTCTCATTCTCGGATACAAAAAGGGCGCGGAAAAGATCCCGCGCCCATGAAGACTTGGGAAGGCGCAGCTTACTCGGCTGCTGCCTCTTCCTTCTTCTTGTCAGCAGGGATTTCTTGGCCGGTTGCCTGGTCGACAACCTTCATCGACAGGCGGACCTTGCCACGCTCGTCGAAGCCGAGGAGCTTGACCCAGACCTTCTGGCCTTCCTTGACGACGTCCTGCGTCTTGGCAACGCGCTCGGAAGCGAGCTGCGAGATGTGGACGAGACCATCACGGGCGCCGAAGAAGTTGACGAACGCGCCGAAGTCGGCGGTCTTGACGACCGTGCCTTCGTAGATCTGGCCAACCTCCGGTTCTGCAACGATCGAGTGGATCCACTTGCGGGCAGCTTCGATTTCCTTGGCCGAGGAAGAGGCGATCTTAACGGTGCCGTCGTCTTCGATGTTGATCTTCGCGCCGGTCTTTTCGACGATTTCGCGGATGACCTTGCCGCCGGAGCCGATGACTTCACGGATCTTGTCGACCGGAATGTTCATGACTTCGATGCGCGGTGCGAATTCGCCGAGCTGGCCGCGGCTCTCGGTGATGGCCTTTGCCATCTCGCCGAGGATGTGCTTGCGGCCGCCCTGTGCCTGGCCGAGAGCGACCTTCATGATCTCTTCGGTGATGCCGGCGATCTTGATGTCCATCTGCAGCGAGGTGATGCCGTCGGCCGTACCAGCGACCTTGAAGTCCATGTCGCCGAGGTGGTCTTCGTCACCGAGAATATCGGAGAGGACCGCGAAGCGATCGCCTTCGAGGATCAGGCCCATGGCAATACCGGCAACCGGCTTTGCGAGCGGAACGCCAGCGTCCATCAGAGCAAGCGACGTGCCGCAGACGGTGGCCATCGAGGAGGAGCCGTTCGACTCGGTGATCTCGGAGACGACGCGCAGCGTGTAGGGGAATTGCTCGGCAGTCGGCAGCATCGGGCGGATAGCGCGCCATGCGAGCTTGCCGTGGCCGATTTCGCGGCGGCCCGGGGAGCCCATGCGGCCGGTTTCGCCAACGGAGTAAGGAGGGAAGTTGTAGTGGAGCAGGAAGCGCTCCTTGTACATGCCGGTGAGCGAGTCGACATACTGCTCGTCTTCGCCGGTGCCGAGGGTGGCAACGACGATCGCCTGCGTTTCACCGCGGGTGAAGAGCGCCGAACCATGCGTGCGCGGCAGGAGACCGACTTCCGAAACAATCGGACGAACGGTTTCGAGGTCGCGGCCGTCGATGCGGCTCTTGGTGTCGAGGATGTTCCAACGAACGATCTTCGCCTGAAGGTGCTTAAAGATCGCGCCGACTTCTTCGGCAGTGTACTTGGCTTCGCCTTCCTCAGGCAGGAAGTGCGCCTTGACCTTCGCCTTGACAGCGTCGACGGCAGCGTAGCGCTCAGCCTTCTGCGTGTTCTTGTAGGCGGTGCGAAGCTCGGCTTCGAAATGCTTCAGCATTTCGCCTTCGAGTTCGGAATAGTCTTCCGGCTGGAAGTCGCGCGGTTCTTTGGCAGCCACTTCAGCGAGCTTGATGATCGCGTCGAGAACCGGCTGGAAGCCGCGGTGGCCGAACATGACGGCGCCGAGCATGACTTCCTCGTTGAGTTCCTTGGCTTCGGATTCAACCATCAGAACGGCGTCGTGCGTACCGGCAACGACGAGGTCGAGCACCGACTCGTCCATCTCGTCGAGATGCGGGTTGAGGACGTATTCGCCGTTGATATAGCCGACGCGCGCGCCGCCGACCGGGCCCATGAAGGGAACGCCGGAGAGCGTCAGGGCTGCCGAGGTCGCAACCATCGACAGGATGTCGGGGTTGTTTTCAAGGTCATGCTGGATGACGGTGACAACGACCTGCGTGTCGTTCTTGTAGCCCTCCGGGAAGAGCGGGCGGATCGGGCGGTCGATCAGGCGGGAAACGAGGGTTTCGTTTTCGGACGGGCGACCTTCGCGCTTGAAATAGCCGCCGGGGATCTTGCCGGCTGCGTAGGTCTTTTCCTGGTAGTTGACGGTGAGCGGGAAGAAGTCCTGCCCCGGCTTCGGCGCCTTGGCGGAAACGACGGTAGCGAGGACCACGGTCTCGCCGTAGGTTGCGAGAACAGCGCCATCAGCCTGGCGGGCGATCTTGCCGGTTTCGAGCTTTAGCGGGCGGCCTGCCCACTCGATTTCAACACTGTGAGTATCGAACATATGTCTTGTCCTTCAATGCGGGAACATGCGCCTCGCCTTCCAAGGCACCGCGCACGGTCAACCGCAATCAGTGTGACGCATCATGGGCAAGACAACGGGAGGCTTTGCATCGACGGCCCCGGAAGAGACCGGGCCAAAGCTCCTGAAGCTCTGGCCGAAAGCATCCGGCAATCCTGCCCCATGACAGGTCAACGGTTGGTTTGGCAGAACCGGCCCATCCGGGTCTGCCGGGCAATCCGCCACGTGTGGCGGAATCGGGAAAAGGCTTCCCGAAAAAATCCGGCGGGCGTCCCAATGGGAGCGCCCGCCGAAAAAATCATTAGCGGCGGATACCCAGGCTGCCGATCAGCTTGGTGTAGCGGCCTTCGTCCTTCTTCTTGAGGTAATCAAGAAGCGAGCGGCGGCTGGAAACCATCGTCAGCAGACCACGGCGGGAATGGTTATCCTTCTTGTGGTCCTTGAAGTGGCCGGTCAGGTTGTTGATACGCTCGGTCAGGATGGCAACCTGTACTTCCGGTGAACCGGTGTCGCCTTCGAACGTTGCGTATTCCTTGATCAGAGCCGTCTTGCGCTCAGCAGTAATCGACATCGGATAATCCTTTCGATGAGAGGAGATAAGGTCGCCAAAAGCCGGGATGTCGTCCAGCTTTGGCCGCGAATGCATTCAAGCCCTGCCTGATGCTGGCGCTGCGTATAAACCAAATGTGTCGCGATGGAAAGAGGCATGGCCGCAGACGGCTGATTCGTCACTTTCCGGTCATTGCATCCCGGATCATCGCATTATAACCCTCGGGGTCCTGCAACATGGCGAAGTGGCTCGCGTCCTTGAGGATCACCAGCTTCGACCCTGGAATCTGTTTGGCCATCATCTCGGTATGGTCGCGCTTGACAGCCTCGTCGTGATCGCCGATCGCCAGGGTGACGGGCACCTTGATCTTGTCGAGGTCGTCGGCTGTCCAGGCAGGTTGGCTCCCCCACATCGCCATCATCTGCTTGAAGAAGGCGCTATAGCCGTTTGGCGTCGGCGACAGCTTCCTGTAGGCCTCGCCTGCGGCTTTTATGTACTCCTTGAACGTCTTGTTGTCCGTGGCGTCAGACTTGACGCCGTCGGTCGTCACGTTCGCGGCCTGCGCAACGACGTATGTCAGCTTTTCCGGGTTCTTCATCGCCATATCGATGCCGATGATGCCGCCATCCGACCAGCCGACCAGTGTCACCTTGTCGAGCTTCAGATAATCGAGCAACGCGACATAATCTGAGGTCATCAGGTCATAACCGAAAGGCTGCTCGCTGCGCGTCGAACGACCGTGTCCTCGGCTGTCAGCAACGATCACCCGGTGATCCTTCGCGAAATCGGCGACCTGATAGCCCCAGACATCGGCGCTGCCGAGCCCACCGTGGATGAACAGGATCGGCTCACCTTCGCCGTACTCTGCATAGTACATTTTGATGTCGTTGACGGGAGCCATGCCGCTCGTCTTTGCCGGAGGCATCGGCGGAAAGGCTGGCAACTTCGCCCAGCGTTCCGCGGAGTGGACATTGGCGGCCATCAAGACCGCCGAGAAGAACATCAGGATGCCGGCTGCAACTCTGCACATGACTTTCTCCCTGACCTGAACGGCCCCACGGCCCAGATCAGGGAAGCATATCCCAATGGCAAAGGTTGACAATTGCGACCTATAGTTAGGTCCGCCCTTATCCGGCAGAAACCAGAGGTTACTGAAAACTCAGCCGAAGACGCGCTTCGGACGGAACTCGCCCTGGCCAATCTCGCCGATTGCGATCAGCTTGCCACGGGCTGTGGCGTAGGCTTCGCTTTCGGCAACCGGCGCATCCCGGCCACGCACGAGGATCGGATTGCCCATCTTCAGCCGGTGTGCCTGGTCGTCGTTGACGACGAGATGCGGCAGCGAAGAAAGCGCTTCGCTCGTGTCGATCAGAAGGGCGTCCAGTGCAGCAAGTCGCTCGTCCGCGTCCTCGATTGCCTCGAGCGCGACGAGATCGGCGAGCGGCACCATTGTTTCTTCGGCAAAGGGCGCAACAAAACTGCGGCGCAGGCCGGAGATGTGGCCATAGCTGCGGAGTTCGCGGCCAAAGTCGCGAGCCAGCGCCCGGACATAGGTGCCCTTGCCGCATTCGACTTCGAAATGCGCTGTATTGGCATCCGGGCAGGCAAGCAGCGTGAGACGGAAGATTTCAACCTCACGGGAGGGGATGTCGACGGCCTCGCCGTCACGGGCCAGATCATAGGCGCGCTCGCCGGCAATCTTGATCGCGGAGAACTGCGGCGGAACCTGACTGATAACGCCGGTATACTTCGGCAGGAGATCGCGGATCTGTTGCTCGCTCGGGCGCGCATCGGAGCTCTGGGTCACATCGCCCTCGAGATCGTCGGTTGCGCGTTCCTCGCCCCAGGTCACTGTGAATTCGTAGATCTTGCGGCCGTCCATCACGTAGGGAACGGTCTTCGTCGCATCACCGAGCGCAATCGGCAGCATGCCCGAAGCCAGCGGGTCAAGCGTGCCGGCGTGACCGCACTTCTGCGCCTTGAACAGCCACTTGATCTTGGAAACGGCTTCGGTGGAGCCGAAATCGACCGGCTTATCAAGGATCAGCCAACCGGAGATCGGGCGGCCCTTCGGTTTACGTGGTTTGGACATCAGTCTCTTCTACTATTCTTCTTCAGTATCGCCTTGGTCGAGATCGCGCTGGACCTCGGGCGAGCGCAGCAACTCGTCGATCTTCTTGTAATTGTCGAAGCTCGTATCGTCGCGGAAGCGGACTTCCGGCATGTACTTCATCTGCCGAAGCTGCGGGCCGAGGCGACCGCGAATGTATTTCGCATTGCGGTTCAGCGCGCCGATCACCGCATCATGATCCGTCACGCCGAGCGGCGTCACAAACGCCGTCGCGATCTTCAGGTCGGGCGACATTCGGACTTCGGAGATGGAAATCACGGTCTTCTCGATCACGTCATCGCGCACTTCGCCGCGCTGCAGAACCTGCGTGATGGCGGCGCGAACCTGCTCGCCGACGCGCAGCATGCGCTGCGAAGGTGCGGAGGTTGTTGGTCTTGTTGCCATTTTTCTTTGCCTCAAAAGGTTCGGGCGCCGGCCTCACATGATCCGGCGCCCGTCCAAATTTCCAATATCACACGATCAGAGCGTACGGGTGATGTGTTCGACGCGGAAGCACTCGATCGTGTCGCCGGCGCGGATGTCTTCGTAGTTCTCGAAAGCCATACCGCATTCCTGGCCGGAATGCACTTCCGAGACTTCGTCCTTGAAGCGCTTGAGCGTCTTGAGCTTGCCTTCGTGGATGACGACGTTGTCGCGGATGAGGCGGACGCCGACGCCACGCTCGACCTTGCCTTCGGTGACGCGGCAGCCCGCGACCTTGCCGACCTTCGTGATGTTGAACACCTCGAGGATCTCGGCGTTGCCGAGGAAGGTTTCGCGGCGCTCCGGCGAGAGCAGACCCGACATCGCCGCCTTCACGTCATCCACGAGGTCGTAGATAATGTTGTAGTAGCGAATTTCGATGCCCTGACGTTCGGCCAGAGTGCGAGCCTGCGCGTTTGCACGGACGTTGAAGCCGATGATCGCGGCGCCCGATGCCTCGGCAAGCGAGATATCCGATTCCGTAACACCGCCGACGGCCGAGTGAACGATGCGGGCGCGGACTTCGTCCGTACCGAGCTTTTCGAGAGCACCGGCGATCGCTTCGATCGAACCCTGCACGTCGCCCTTGATGACCAGCGGGAACTCCTTGACACCGGCGGACTGCAGCTGCGTCATCATCTGTTCCAGCGAGCCGCGCTGGCCCGAATGGCGGGCGGCAGCCTTGTCGCGGGCGAGACGCTGGCGGTATTCCGAGATCTCTCGAGCACGGCCTTCGTTTTCGACGACCGCGAACTTGTCACCCGCCTGCGGCGTGCCGGAGAGGCCGAGCACCTCGACCGGCATGGCCGGCGGGGCTTCCTTGACATGTTCGCCCTTGTCGGTGACGAGCGCGCGAACACGACCCCAGACATCGCCAGCGACGATGATCTGGCCGGGCTTCAGCGTGCCGTTCTGGACGAGAACCGTGGCAACCGAACCGCGGCCGCGGTCGAGCTGGGCTTCGATGACCGTACCTTCCGCCGTGCGGTTCGGATTGGCCTTGAGGTCGAGGATTTCGGACTGCAGCAGGATGGCTTCCAGCAGCTTGTCGAGGTTCAAGCCCGTCTTCGCCGAAACTTCGACGTCGAGAACTTCACCACCCATCGATTCTACGAAGACTTCGTGCTGCAGGAGCTGCGTACGAACCTTCTGCGGATCGGCGCTCGGCTTGTCGACCTTGTTGATCGCCACAATGATCGGAACACCGGCCGCCTTGGCATGGTTGATCGATTCAATCGTCTGCGGCATGACACTGTCGTCAGCTGCAACGACCAGGATCGCGATGTCGGTCGCCTGCGCACCACGGGCACGCATTGCCGTGAAGGCGGCGTGGCCGGGGGTGTCGATGAAGGTGATCTTCTGACCGTTCTGTTCGACCTGGTAGGCGCCGATATGCTGCGTGATACCACCGGCTTCGCCGGCAACCACGTTGGCATGACGGATTGCGTCGAGCAATGAGGTCTTGCCATGGTCGACGTGACCCATGATCGTCACAACCGGCGGACGCGAAACGCGATCGCCTTCCTGGTCGGCAACATTGAAGATGCCAAGCTCAACGTCGGATTCGGAGACACGCTTGACGGTATGGCCGAATTCGCCGGCAATGAGTTCCGCAAGGTCGGCGTCGATGACGTCGCCCGGCTTCATCATCTGGCCTTCCTTCATCAGGTACTTGATGACGTCGACCGCACGTTCGGACATACGCTGCGACAGTTCCTGAATGGTGATGGTTTCAGGTAGAATGACTTCGCGAACAACCTTTTCGCGGGTTTCCTGCATCTGGCTGCGGCGGAATTTTTCCTGGCGTCGGCGCATGGCAGCCATAGAGCGACCGCGTGCCGTGCCGTCGTCGTCGACGCCGGCAGTGCCGATCGTCAGCTTGCCACGGCGACGTTCGTCGTCCGTCTTCGGACGTGTCGTGACCGGCTTTGCCGGCTCGGGGCGCACGACGCGACCACGAGCGGGAACGCCACGGGGTGCCCCACGATCTTCTTCCTCGTTTTCACGGCGGCCGCGAACGGCCGGGGCAGCGACGCCGCCCGGGGCCGGACGTGCCTGGGTCGGCGAAGCAGCCGCGTCTGGACGACGTACTGCCGGCGTAGCCGGCTGGACGCGGGGAGCGTCTGCCGGCGCAGCTGGTGCCTCTGCCTCTACCGCGGCGGATGCGGTTGCAGCCGCGCGTACCGCTTCCTCCTCTGCACGCTGCTTGGCTTCTTCAGCTTCGGCAGCCTGACGCGCGGCGTCCTCTGCAGCACGGCGCTTTTCTTCCTCGGCGCGGCGAACGGCATCTTCCGCATCACGAACCTGCGCCATGGCAAGCGCACGACGACGGGCGTCCATTTCTTCCGGGGACAGGTGGTTCAGGACCACCGGCCGCGGACGATCTTGAGGACGCGACGATTGCGATGAAGGCTGCTGCGGACGCTGCTGCTGTCCACCCGGCTGATGGACGCGCGGCTGTGGTACCTGCGGACCGCGCGCCTGCACCGGTGCCGCGGGTGCCGGAGAACGGGCGGGTTCGGCGGCGCGAAGAGGCGCTACCGGCGCCGCAGATGTGATCGGGCGTTCGTCTTCCGGACGCATCGGACGCCGCTTTCGGGTCTCGACAACGACCGCCTTGGTGCGACCGCGGCCCATGTCCTGGCGCACGGTGCCCTGGCTCATTCCCGACGGCTTCAGGGTCAGAGTCTTCTTGCCCGGTCCGTTCAGTGTCTTGTCGTCATTGCTATCGGTCATTCGTTCCCGTTCCTTCGGACAGGGAGCGATGACGTCATCAGGCCCTGTCAATCAAATATGTCGATCAATGATGTTGGGACCGGACAAGCCGGTGACCGTATCATTGTTTTTGCCGGCCAGCGCCGCCCGCTGCCCGGGACTGACCGCCATTGCGGTACTGTTCGAGCATCTTTGCGCGCTTCACTACACCCTCACCCGCCTGCCCTGCAAGCACTGCAGCATGGATAAAAGCGTTCTGGCCCATCAGGCCTTCCATTTCGCTCTCCGAGAAGAGACGGTAGGAAGGTATTTCCTCCTCGGTCTCCATTCCGAGGTGCCAGGCCTTGCGAGCCTGGTCGATTTTTCTCACGCCATCTTCGGCGGCATTCGTCGCGTGGAACACGGCAATCGCCGCTCCACTCCTGACTGCGGCGTCCACTTTCGCGGAGCCCGTAACGAACTGCCCCGCCTTGCGGGCCATGTTCATCATCTGCATCAACTGCTGTTCGAGCAGCGTCTCAACGGTTTGGCCGAGATCGGCTGCCGCCTTCACATCCGCTTTCAAAGCGCGGGCGAAGAGCCTCTTCGCCACGGCCTTGTCGACCAGCGAGCGATCGATCTTGACCCAACAGCCGCGTCCCGGAAGCTGGCGCTTCAGATCGGCGACCACAGTCCCATCGGGAGCGGCGACGAAGCGGATCAGCTCATCCGGCGATCCGCTTTCGCGCGTCACGATGCACATGCGACCATTCACGTCATATCCTGCAAGATCGTCGTCCTCAGGAGAAACGGTCGGCTCCCGCGCGGACATTATACTTCCTGCTCGGCCTCGGGAGCTTCTTCAGCTTCCGCGTCCTTGGCGAGATCTTCTTCGGTGATCCAGCCAGCCGCGAGGCGAGCCTGAACGACCATCTGCTCGGCTTCGACGCGCGAAACGTCGAACTTGGAGAACAGACCTTCGAACTTCTTGGTCTCGCCGTTCTTGCGTTCGCTCCAGCCGACGAGATCGTCAGCGGCGCAGCCGGCGAAGTCCTCGATCGTCTTAATGCCGTCTTCGCCGAGCGCGACCATCATCTGAGCGGTTATGCCGTCGATCTGGCGCAGTTCGTCGGAAACGCCAAGCGCCTTGCGCTTTTCGTCCATTTCGGCTTCCAGGCGCTCCAGGTATTCGCGGGCACGGGTCTGGATTTCCTGTGCCGTGTCTTCGTCGAAACCGTCGATCGAGGTGATTTCGTCGAGATCGACGTAAGCCAGCTCTTCGACCGCTGCGAAGCCTTCCGAGGCCAGTACCTGGCCGACCATCTCGTCAACGTCGAGCGAGTCCATGAACAGGTTGGTCCGCTCGTTGAATTCCTTCTGGCGGCGCTCGGATTCTTCGGCCTCCGTCATGATGTCGATGTCCCAGCCGGTCAGCTGCGACGCCAGACGGACGTTCTGGCCGCGGCGGCCGATGGCCAGCGACAGCTGCTCGTCCGGGACCACGACTTCGATGCGCTCTGCATCTTCGTCGAGAACGACCTTGGCCACTTCAGCCGGCTGCAGAGCGTTGACGACGAAGGTTGCCGGATCCTGCGACCACGGAATGATGTCGATCTTTTCGCCCTGAAGCTCGCCGACAACGGCCTGAACGCGCGAACCGCGCATACCGACACAGGCGCCGACCGGATCGATCGAGCTGTCGTTCGAAATCACGGCAATCTTGGCGCGCGAACCCGGATCGCGGGCAACCGACTTCACCTGGATAATGCCGTCGTAAATTTCAGGCACTTCCATAGTGAACAGCTTCACCATGAACTGCGGATGTGTGCGCGACAGGAAGATCTGCGGGCCGCGCTGCTCTCTGCGAACATCATATACGTAGGCACGGACGCGATCGCCATAGCGGACGTTTTCGCGCGGGATCATTTCGTCGCGACGGATGATGCCTTCGCCACGGCCGAGATCGACGATGACGTTGCCGTATTCGACGCGCTTGACGGTGCCGTTGACGATCTCGCCGACGCGATCCTTGAACTCGTCGAACTGGCGATCACGCTCGGCTTCGCGAACCTTCTGAACGATAACCTGCTTTGCGGACTGAGCCGCGATACGGCCGAAATCCATCGGCGGCAGCGGATCGGCGATGAAATCGCCAAGGGCTGCATCCGGGTTGCGGTCGCGGGCCAGCTCGAGCGGGATCTGGGTCGAATAGTCTTCGGCCTTGTCGACAACTTCGAGCAGGCGCTGAAGGCGGATTTCGCCGGTCTTCGGGTTGATGTCGGCCCGAATGTTGGACTCAGTGCCGTAGCGAGAGCGCGCTGCCTTCTGGATCGCGTCTGCCATTGCGGCAAGCACGATCTCGCGGTCGATGACCTTTTCGCGCGCCACTGCATCTGCGATCTGCAGAAGTTCGAGCCGGTTCGCACTGACTGCCATTGTCTTTTCTCTCCGTCTAGGCGTCCGGGGTTCCCGTCCCTGGAGCCACAAGTTGATCGGTTATTCTTCGTCTTCCGCTTCGTTCTGGTTCGCGGCCTCTGCCTTCGCCAGCTTGTCGGCGCGCAGTGCATCACGGATCAGATCGTCGGTCAGAATGAGCTTTGCATCAGCGAGGGCCGTGAACGGAATAACGATATTCTGTTCTTCGCCCTCGGAAACCTGGTCACGCTCGAGCGTGAAACCGTCGGCGTCGGTCGCAACGATCTTACCACGGAAGCGCTTACGGTTGCCGACCATGATCGACGTTTCGCACTTCAGAAGATGTCCCTGCCAGCGCACGAAATCGGACTTCCGCACCATCGGGCGGTCGATACCCGGCGAAGACACTTCCAGATGATACTCTCTATCGATAGGATCTTCCACATCGAGAACCGGAGAAACGGCCATCGAGACCTCTTCGCAGCCTTCGACGTCCATCGTTCCATCGTTGCGCTCGGCCATGATCTGCATGGTGGCGCCGTTCTGGTTGAGCATGCGCACACGGACCAGACGGTAACCAAGGTCAACAAGCACGGGCTCGATAATGTCGGCAAGGCGCTGATCGAGACCAGTCTCCGTGATGAGCCGCGGCTCAAGTTCATTGTCTGCTTTCGTCGGATCCGACAAGCGATGCGCTCCTAGCAATGTCATGCATTTTGGGTGATCGCGGTAATAAAAAAGAGCGGGTCCTTGCGGCCCACTCTTCATCAATGCGATCAAGATTTGAGAGCCATATAGGCCCGTTTTTACGAAATTGCAAGCTCCGTCGCTAACCTTCCAATGAGCTCCCGCGCTAGCCAGCGGCATCTTTCGCCATATATTGGCTCAGAGGGACCGGCATCGGGAGGGATCGTGCCATACACTTCGTCGACACTGGCGCCGTTGCGGCACGAAACCTACCGGACGATCTGGTTTGCAAGCCTCGCTTCGAACTTCGGCGGGCTGATCCAGGCGGTTGGCGCCGCCTGGATGATGACAACTATCACGGCATCGGAAAATATGGTCGCGCTGGTGCAGACATCGACGGCGCTGCCGATCATGCTCTTCTCGCTCGTATCGGGCGCCCTTGCCGACAGCTTTGACCGCCGCCGGGTGATGCTGACCGCGCAGTATTTCATGCTTGCGGTTTCGGCGCTGCTCAGCATATCGGCCTACTTCGACTGGCTTTCGCCCTGGCTGCTCCTCTTCTTCACGTTCCTGATCGGCTGCGGCACTGCGTTGAACAATCCGTCGTGGCAGGCTTCGGTCGGCGACATGGTGCCACGCAGCGACCTGCCGGGCGCGGTCACGTTGAACAGCGTCGGCTTCAACATCACCCGCAGCGTTGGCCCCGCGATCGGCGGCGTTATCGTCGCTGCCGCCGGCGCGGCAGCGGCCTTTGCCGTCAACACGCTGAGCTACTTCGCGCTGATCTATGCGCTAATTCGCTGGAAGCCGGGCCCCCCGGCCTCCACCCTGCCACGGGAAACGCTTGGCAGCGCAGTGTTTGCGGGCCTTCGCTATGTGTCAATGTCGCCCAACCTGCAGAAGGTGCTGCTGCGCGGGCTCATCTTCGGGATCAGCGCCAGCTCGATTCTCGCATTGCTGCCGATCGTGGCGATCGACCTCGTCGTCGGCGGCCCGCTGACCTACGGTCTCATGCTCGGCTCCTTCGGCATCGGTGCGATCGGCGGCGCGATGCTGAATGATCGGCTGCGCGAACGCTTCTCCAGTGAAACGATCGTGCGGATTTCCTTCGCCGGCTTTGCGCTGAGCGCCGCGATTGCCTCTTTCAGCCCGATTGCCGCACTGACCTGTGCCGGGCTGGTGATATCAGGGGCATGCTGGGTGCTGGCACTTTCGCTGTTCAACACGATCGTCCAGTTGTCGACGCCGCGCTGGGTCGTCGGCCGCGCTTTGTCGCTCTATCAGACGGTGACCTTCGGCGGCATCGCCGGCGGCAGCTGGCTATGGGGCGTGGCGGCCGATCGCTACGGCGTCTCGGACACCTTGTTGATCTCCGCCGTCGTCATGCTCTTTGGCATCGTCGTCGGGCTGCGCTTTGCCATGCCGGCCTTTGCCTCGCTCAATCTCGACCCGCTCAACCGCTTCATCGAGCCGGCGCTTGGCCTCGATATTGCGCCGCGCAGCGGTCCGATCGTCGTCCAAATCGATTACGAAATCGCCGATGCGGATGTTCCCGAGTTCCTGGCTCTGATGGGCGAGCGGCGGCGTATCAGAATTCGCGATGGCGCCCGCAATTGGGCGCTGATGCGCGATCTCGAAAAGCCGGGGCGATGGACGGAGACCTACCACACGCCGACCTGGGTCGAATACATCAGACACAATCAGCGCCGAACGCAGGCCGATGCGGAAAACATCGAACGGCTTCGGGCGCTTCACCACGGCGAACAACTGCCGCAGGTCCACCGGCTGATCGAGCGCCAGGCCATTCCGCCCGACAGCGACGTCTTCTACAAGACACCGATCGATCTGCACCATTGAGGCAAGACATGCATTCCTTTCGCCCCGCCCGTCCTTCCGATCTGACGGCAATCATCGTCCTGCTCTCTGATGACGATCTCGGCGCCACCCGCGAGATCATCTCGGATCCGCCAGAGACAAGGTATGTTACCGCATTCGAGGCAATCGAAGCCGATGCAAACCAACTGCTGGCCGTCGCGGTGGACGAGGACGATCGTGTCATCGGCTGCCTGCAGCTGACGTTTATACCCGGCTTGTCCCGAACGGGCATGTGGCGCGGGCAGATCGAGAGCGTGCGTGTTGCCAGAGACGCGCGTGGCCTGGGCCTTGGCTCCGATTTCATCGAATGGGCTGTTGCGCGCTGCGCCGAACGCGGCTGTGGTCTGGTGCAATTGACGTGCGACAAATCGCGGAGGGATTCAATCCGCTTCTACGCGAAGCTGGGGTTCGTTGCGAGCCACGAGGGCTTGAAGCGCAACCTCTAGGCTTACTTCAACTTGCCGATCATCGTTGCCTCGGGATAGCAGGTCGGCTTCATGCCGTTCTTTTCCTGCCACTGGCCGATGGACCGGCGCGTCTTGTAGCCCGGCAGCCCGTCGGAGCCGCCGACATCGTATCCCTTCTTCTCCAATGCTTTCTGCATGGCCGCGACGTCGGATCGCAGCATCTTGCCGACATCGCCCCATGCCCCTTGGAAGGCGCCGGAGCCGTACGCAATGCGATCGGCGAGGTTGCCGATATAGAGCGCGTACAGGTCGGAGTTGTTGTATTCCTTGATCACGTAGAAGTTCGGCGTGACGACGAATTCCGGCCCGTCACGGCCGGCCGGTACAAGCATTATGCCGGATGCCTTGCCTTCGTCGGAAGGGAAGGCCTTGCCGGATATGCGCGCGATGCCGAGCGAGGCCCAGTGCGATATGGGCTTGGCGAGATCCGGCCCTTCTTGCGCGCAGGAAACCTGATCGGGAATCGTCACTTCATATCCCCAGCCACGACCGCGCTGCCAGCCCTTCTGGACGAGGAAATTGGCGATCGAGGCAAGCGTGTCGGGAACCGATGTCCAGATATTGGGGTGGCCGTCACCGTCGAAATCGACGGCATATTTCAGATAACTGGTCGGCATGAACTGCGGCTGGCCAAGCGCGCCGGCCGATGAGCCTTTGAATTCGGCTGGTGTCGCGTCGCCGCGATCGATGATGTGCAGGGCAGCGAGCAGTTCAGTGCGGAACATCTCCTTGCGTGTCGACATGAAAGCCTTCGTTGCCAGCACCTCGATCGCCGAGTTGGGGATCTTGGCCGCCCCGAAACCCGTTTCGCGCCCCCAGACGGCAAGCACGATCGAACCGGGGACCCCGTAGGTTCTTTCGATCTTCTTCAGCGTCGAGGCATATTGCGATGCAAAACCGCGGCCGGTGCCCCCCAGCCGCTTCAGCCGATCCTCGTTGAAATAGGGCGCCGGGGAGGAGAATTCAGCCTGCGTCTGCTTCTGTTGCTTCGGCGGCGGGAAGCCGGGAGGGGCAAGATCGGTCAGGCTCCAGTTGAGTTCGACGCCCGCGAAGGACGCGCGAAACGCCCGCTCCGAAATACCGTTCTTCTGCGCCTCCGGCCAGAGATCAGCCTGCACCCATCTCTCGAATTGCGCTTCGACATCTGCTTGCGAAGCGGAAAGAACCGACGAGCATGACAGCGTCAGCAGCGCCACCGTTGCGATCACGAGGCGGCCGAAAATGCTCCTGTTCATGCTTCCCCCTAGATTGCCGTACGTGCTCGGAGCGCCGCTTGCAGTGTTCCTTCGTCGAGATAGTCGAGCTCGCCGCCGACCGGGACGCCGTGGGCGAGGCGCGTGATCTTCACGTCCAGCCCGCTCAGCTGGTCGGTTATATAGTGTGCTGTCGTCTGCCCCTCGACGGTCGCATTGACCGCGATGATTAGTTCGCGGATGCCGCCGGCGCTGGCGCGCTCGATCAGGCCGCGAATGTTGAGGTCATCAGGCCCGACGCCATCCAGCGGTGAGAGGGTGCCGCCGAGTACATGATAGGTCGCGTTCAAGGCGCCGGCACGCTCCAGCGCCCAGAGGTCAGAGACATCCTCGACGACGATGATGACGGATTGGTCGCGCCGGTCGTCCGTGCAGACCGTGCAAGGATCAACCGTATCGACATTGCCGCAATGGGAGCAGATCTTGACCTTGTCATAGGCCTCGCCCATCGCATTCGACAGGGGGCCGAGCAGCTGGTCTTTCTTCTTGATGAGGTGCAGGGCAGCCCGGCGCGCGGACCGCGGACCGAGGCCGGGCACCTTCGCCAGAAGCTGAATCAGTTTTTCGATCTCGGGGCCGGTGACTCGCTTTGCCATGAGCGGTTATTAGCCCATATGTTGCAAAAACGGAAACAGCTTGGGAGCGCCGCTCGATGAAAATCCTCGCCATCTGCATTGGCAGTGCCGAGCGGCTACCCGGCAAGAGCTACAAGACCGGCATCTACAAGCATCCCGTCGGCGGCAACGTGCTCGTCGATGCCGAGGGGCTTGTCGGCGACGCCATTTGTAACCAGAAACACCATGGTGGCGTCGACCAGGCCGTCTATCTCGAGGGTTCGCTGACGCTCGACTGGTGGTCAAAGGAGCTTGGGCGGCCAATCGAGCCGGGCACGTTCGGAGAGAACATGGTGATCGACGATCTCGATAACGGCATTGTCTCGGTGGGCGATAAATTCATAGCCGGCGATCTTGTTCTGGAGGTCACCAGCGCACGCATTCCTTGCGCCACTTTTGCCGCCCGGATGGGCGACCCGCTGTTCATCAAGCGCTACACGCAGGCAGCGCGGCCAGGCATCTATTGCCGCGTTCTTCACGGTGGGGCAATCGCAACCGGAATGACGGTCGACTATCTGCCCTATGACGGCGAGAAGGTCACGATGCCGGAGATGATCGCGACCTTCGGCAAGACACTCGCGGCGCAGGATCGCAGCCGCTATCTCGCAGCACCGATCCACTATAAACTGCGCGATATCTTGGCAGTGCATTCAGGCGCCTAGCGCAGGCGCGCCTCAAAGGCCGCCAATGCCGCCCTTCCCTCCGGCCACTCGCCGAGCCCGCTCTTCTCATTGATGTGACCGCGGGCACCGATACCCATGAATTCGCTACCCCAAGCATCGGCCTTGGTACGCGCATAGTCGAGCGAACCGAAAGGGTCGTCGCTACTGGCTATGACAAGCGACAGGAACGGAAGGGCCGTGACAGGTGGATCGGCAAAGCCGGCAGCCTCCGGGGGGAAAGCCGGCGAGCGTGGGTCCGGTGGCGCGACCAGCAAGGCGCCGCTGGCGCGATACGTGGCCCGCCGCGCCCAATGGGCAACCAGAAGGCAGGAGAGGCTATGGGCGACGAGAAATGGTTCGTTCTCCGATTGTCCGGCAGCCCGGTCCAGCGCGGCGATCCAATCCTCGAGGTCGGGCTGATCCCAGTTTGAGGGCGAAAACCGCCGCATGCGGGGATCGGCCGCCTCCCATCGGGACTGCCAGTGTGCTTCGCCAGACCCGCCAATGCCCGGCACCATGATGATATCTCGCATCGCTTCCTTCCTGTTGCTCGACGCATAAGCTGCGTGAGATAGTCTGCAAACGACATAGGAAATCATCGGAAAAATCATCGTTCAACCGATGAATTAAAGGCGAATAATGATGGCTGGTTTCATGAGCCGACAACTCGACCCGACCGACATGCTGATCGTCGAGATCATGCAGGCGGACGGGCGCATCTCTGTTTCCGAACTCGGGCGCAAGGTCGGTCTGTCGCAACCGGCTGCGTCCGAGCGGCTGAAACGCCTGGAAGAACGGGGAATCATCGAGGGTTACGGCGCCCGCGTCAATGCCGCGGCCCTCGGGCTGGGCATGATGGCCGTCGTTCGGCTGCGTACGAGCCACGAACATATCCGCAGCTGTCTCAAGCAATTCTCGGAAATGCCACAGATTGTCGAGGTTCTCAGGCTGACGGGAGAGGATTGCTTCGTGTTGAAGGTCCTGGTCCCCTCGCCGTCCGAGCTTGAAATCATCGTCGACAGCATCGCGCGCTACGGCGCAGTGACGACCTCCCTCGTATTGCGCGGCGAACCGATGAAGCCGATCGGCCGCGAACTGGTGAAACTGGCGCGACACCACCTCTGACGTGATTTCAACCACTGCCACTTGCTGACGAGGCCGACGCTCCTAGTTTTTCACGCACGGAGTGTAGATCGAAGGAGGCTCGCATGTCCATCGCAAGACTTATCGCGGCGGCAGTCATCGCCGCAACGGCCACCACCTTCCTATCAGCGACGCCGGCGGCCGCCCGCGTCAAGGTCGGCTCGCTTGGCTGTGACATATCTCCCGGATTTGGCGTGATCATCGGTTCGAAACGGACGCTCAACTGCATATTCACCCCGTCTTCGCCGGGACGGCCGAGCGAACGCTATACCGGTACAATCACCAAGCTTGGCATTGATATCGGCACTCTGGCGGGCGGCGGAATGATTTGGCTCGTCTATGCACCGACCAACCGGCTGGACGGCGCTCTGCAGGGAAGCTACTCCGGCGTCGCAGCCAATGCGACTGTCGGCCTCGGTGTCGGGGCTAATGTCCTTATCGGCGGTTTCGAAGGCTCGATTGCGTTGCAGCCGGTCTCGGCGGAGGGCACGTCCGGTCTCAATATCGCGGCAGGCGTTGCTAACATGATTCTGACCTGGGTGCCGCCGGCACCACCGCCACGGGCTCCCAAGCGGCATATCTCACAGCGATAGCCTAGCGCATCGCGATCGCGACCGCAGCGCCGGCCATCGTTCCGGCGCTGGCCCTATTGGCCACACGAATAGCGCGGCGGCTTTTCAGGAAGCCTCTCGCCTTCGCCGCGAGCAGCGCCCAACTGATATCGATGACGACCAGCACCAGAAGCATCGTCCCGACGAGTTCGGCCCAGCCGACCATGGTCACGGCGCGGATGTTGATGATCGAGGGCAGCAGCGCCATATAGAACATCATGATCTTCGGGTTGCCGAGCGTCACCGTCATGCCAGCGAGGAAAAGCTTTAGCGGCGATTGCGTGTCGGGTAGCGATTCAGCCTCACGGTCCGGCGAGGCAAACCACATCTTCCAGGCGAGATAGAGCAGATAGCAGACGCCGAGCCACCTCATGGCAACGAAGGCGTAATGGAAGGTTTCGGCAATCGCGGCGAGACCGGCAACGGCGCAGGTCAGCCAGATCGCCTCGCCGAGCCACATAGCCGCCAGGAAGGGAAGAACGTCACGCGCGCCCTTGGAGATCACACGGGCGACGAGGGCAGCAACACTCGGCCCCGGAGAGCCGGCAGCCACGAACAGCGCGCAGGCAAAGACGAACAGGCTGGTCAATGTCATCCGAATCCCCCTCACATGACGGAAGCGGTGCCAGGTTCGGCCGGCACCGCTCCTTCGGTCTACTGGCCGATCAGAACGGCATCTTGAAGCCGGGCGGGATCGGCAGGCCAGCGGTCAGCGCCTTGGTCTTCTCAGCCGCGGCGGCTTCCGCCTTGTCCTTGGCATCCTTGTGAGCGGCAACGATCAGGTCTTCGAGAATCTCGACATCGTCTTCCTTGAATAGCGACGGGTCGATCTTCAGGCTCTGCATCTCGCCCTTGCCGTTGAGGACCACGGTAACGAGGCCGCCACCCGACTTGCCTTCCGCATGGAGTTCGGCGATTTCCGCCTGCATCTTCTCCATCTTGGCCTGCATTTCCTTGACTTTGCCCATCATGCCCATGATGTCGCGCATCGTCTCGCTCCTTCTCGATATCTCAGAATATTATGTCGTCGCCGGGCAGGATGTCGCCTTCATCGGATTCGGCAGCGGCGGGCGCCTTGACCTCCTCTTCCTCGTCCGGCTCCGGTGCCCGCACGCGCACGTCGATGATCTTGGCGCCCGGAAACTGCGCGAGGATCGCCGCCACATCCGGGTCCTGCCGGGCGTCGCTCACCTGCTGCGCCTTGGCGCTGGCTTCGGCCTCGACGATTGTCGGCTGGCCCTGCTCGCGGCTGAGGCTGACGATCCAATGGATGCCCGTCCAGTCCTTGAGCTTGACCGCCAGTTCGTTGAGAAGCGTGCCGGGGGCGCCTTCGGTCAGAGTGACGTCGAGGCGACCGGGTTCGATGCGAACGGGACGGACGAAGTTGCGCACCAGCGCCTTGATCTTCGCATCGCGCTTGTCACCTGCTAGATTGGCGAGATCGGCGATGGAATTGACCGGCACCAATGGCTTCGGCGCCTCGGTGGGCTTCGTCTCGACACGCCCGACCGGCACGTAATGCGGATCGGGATTGGGAACCGCATGCAGCATGGCGGTCGGCCCCACGGGCTGCGGACGCGGTATCGGGTCCGTCGATCGCGCCGCCAGATTGCCCTGATAGTTCACCGTTGCGCCGCCACCGCTGTTGCCCGACGGCGCAGACGGACGGCTTCCACCGTTCGTCTCGGAAAACTCCGCGAGGCGACGGGCAGCATCCTCAGGTGCCGGTAGATGCGCGGCATGCGCCAGTCGGATCAGCACCATCTCGGCGGCGCCGGCCGGGCGCGAGGAGCCTTCGGCTTCCGGAATGCCCTTCAACAGCATCTGCCAGATGCGCGACAGCGCCGTCACCGCCACGCCCTGGGCGAATTCCGCAGCCTTTGTGCGTTCGATCTCGCTGAGCGAAGGGTCGTTCGCCGCGTCCGGCACATACTTCAGCCGCGTCACAAGATGCGTGAAATCGGCAAGATCGGTCAGCACCGCAACCGGATTGGCACCAGCTTCGTACTGGCTTTCGAATTCGCCCAGCGCCGCAGCAACATCACCTTTGACGATGTAATGAAAGAGATCGACGATGCGAGCGCGGTCGGCAAGGCCGAGCATGCCGCGTACGGCTTCGGTCAAAACGGCGCCGCCGCCATGGGCGATTGCCTGATCAAGCAGCGACAGACCGTCACGTGCCGAGCCTTCGGCGGCGCGGGCGATCATCGCCAGCGCATCGGGCTCTGCCTCGATGCCTTCCTTCGATGCGATCGTGGTGAAGAGGCCAACGAGATCCGAGGCGCTGATGCGGCGCAGGTCAAAGCGCTGGCAGCGCGACAGGACCGTGATCGGCACCTTACGGATTTCGGTGGTGGCGAAGATGAATTTCACATGCTCGGGCGGCTCTTCGAGCGTCTTCAGCAGGCCGTTGAAGGCCTGCGTCGAAAGCATGTGCACTTCGTCGATGATGTAGACCTTGTAGCGCGCCGAAACCGGACGGTAGCGCACCTGCTCGATGATCTCGCGGATATCGTCGATACCGGTATGAGAGGCGGCGTCCATCTCGATGACGTCGACATGCCGGCCTTCCATGATCGCCTGGCAGTGCTCGCCGGGAATGCGCAGATCGATCGTCGGCTTGTCGACCTCTGAGGTCTTGTAGTTCAGGGCGCGGGCAAGGATGCGGGCCGTCGTCGTCTTGCCGACCCCGCGAACACCGGTCAGCATGTAGGCCTGCGCAATGCGGCCGGTCTCGAAAGCGTTGGTCAGGGTCTGGACCATCGGCTCCTGGCCGACCATCAGATCCGTGAAATCCTTGGGGCGGTATTTGCGTGCCAGCACCCGGTATCCGGTGCCCGTCGAGGCGGCATCTTTTGATTGTCGCTCGGTGTCGCTCATCGCCCTGCTTAGCGCCCGGACTCATCGGGCAAAGGATGGAGAGAAGGGTGGGAGGCTGGCACGATGACCCGTGCCGGGCTCGTTAGGGCTGCTTCCTTCCGGACCTGACCCGGTTGGCGAGTGGCTCGTCCACCACCAACCTCCCGGATGCACATATCGGCAATATCGCCATCAAAAGCAAGCCAAGCTTAAAAAAAACTGCTAGCCTCAAGAAAACATGGAGGAATGCCTGTTGGACGATTTCAAGCTCGACCGTCGGTTGGAAAGCGATAGCGACAGAGTTATGCAGACGGGGCTCTGCGATCTCAGGCTGTCGAAGGACGCCCGTTGGCCGTGGCTGATTCTCGTACCGCGCAGGACGGATGTCACCGAAGTCTTCGAACTGACCCCGCTCGATCAGGTGTTGCTGACATTCGAGACGGAGATGGTCGCCTCCGCCCTGAAGAAGATCACCGGCGCCGCAAAAATCAATATCGGGGCCCTTGGCAACATCGTCCGTCAGCTGCATGTTCATGTCATTGCCCGCTTCGAAGGCGATGCCAATTGGCCAAATCCGGTTTGGGGATTTGGCAAGGCTGAACCCTATGCGGCGGATAAGAGAGACGACCTTATAGAGAAGTTGCGGGAAGCCCTTTCATCATGAGCCGTTCGCTTTTCGATTCGGATGTTCCGCATCCGGAACCCAGCAGCCTGACTGCCTTCGCTGCCAACGACCTGATCCGCGATTCCGAACATCGCGACGAGACTTCCGTCGACAAGGCACTTGCGAAGGAAGGAACGCATATCTTCGCTTTTGCGGGCGACAAATTGGTATTGAAGCACGACGGACAGGTGCTCGATCCGCTGTTTGCCCGTTACGAACTGAAAGACCTGCAGCCGAACTGGGACGAAACAGTGCTGCTCGGCTATCGCAAGACCGGCGAGCCCCGGCTTGCGGTTCCCGTCGGCGTCGCGGAAGAGGAATTGGCTAGCCAATACAAGCCCTCGGACGGACGCTCGCTATTTCGCGAGATGCTGCTTGATGAAGTCCTTCTCGGTGAGTTCGCCCAGGGCGCAAGCCTCATCCGTTGGAACCGGGACAACAAGTTCTGCGGCCGCTGCGGCTCGACCATGGAAATCCATATCGGCGGGTACAAGCGCGTCTGCTGGGCCTGCGGACACGAAATCTTCCCGCGCACCGATCCCGTCGTCATCATGCTGACGATCGACGAGGAACGCGATCTCTGCCTGCTCGGCCGCAGCCCGCATTTTGCGCCGGGTATGTATTCCTGTCTCGCCGGTTTCGTCGAGCCGGGTGAGACGATCGAGAACGCCGTGCGGCGCGAGACGTTGGAGGAATCCGGAATCCACACGGGAAGGATCCGCTACCACGCCTCGCAACCCTGGCCGATGCCGCATTCACTGATGATCGGCTGCTACGCCGAAGCCAGGTCCGAGCACGTGAAGTTCGACAGCCAGGAGCTGGAGGACTGCCGCTGGTTCACGCGTGCAGAAACGCTTGAGATGCTCGAACGCCCCGGCGCGACCGGCAAAGCCCCGCCACCCAAGGGCGCGATCGCCCATCGACTGATGCGCGATTGGGTAGAGTGGAAAAGGCAATAAGGCCTGACAGAACGAGGCCCCTGATATGGCACGCTCCGAACGCCTTTTGACGCTGCTGCAAACCCTGCGGCGCTATCGCCGGCCGGTCAGCGGCGCGGTGCTGGCAACAGAGACGGGCGTCAGCATCCGCACGCTTTACCGCGATATCGCCAGCCTGCAGGCACAAGGGGCTTTGATCGAAGGAGAGCCTGGCCTCGGCTATGTACTGAAGCCGGGCTTCATGCTGCCGCCGATGATGTTCTCGCTAGACGAAATCGAGGCGCTCGTTCTCGGTTCGCGCTGGGTGGCGCGCGCCGCCGATCCGCGACTTGCCGCCGCCGGCGCCGACGCGCTGGCGAAGATCGCGGATGTGCTGCCGCAAGAGATGCGCGACGAAATCGAGACATCGCCGCTGCTCGTGCATCTGCGACCGCCCGTTGCCGACAAGGCCGATCTCAGCGCCATTCGCAAGGCGATCCGCAGCGAACGAATCCTCAAGCTCACCTATTCGGACGAAAGTGGAACCGTCTCCGTCCGCAATATCTGGCCTTTCGCACTGAGTTATTTCGAGCATGTGCGCGTTGTTGTTGCCTGGTGCGAATTGCGTCGGGATTACCGTCACTTCCGCACGGATCGGATCGTCGAAATGACCCCCCAGGACGGGCGCTATCCGCGCCGGCGCGCAGTGCTACTCAAGGAATGGCGGGACCAGCAAGAGATTGCACCCTGACCTCGACGCTACTGCCATAAACTGACAGTGGTTAGCGCTATTATCGGTATCAATCCAACAGGAGGACCGATGATGACGAGCCTGAGACTCACCCGATCGACGCGTGGCGATCATCCTGTCGAGGACACCGCCGCTCATGCAGGATACCCGCAATCCACGCTCCTGCGGATGATGCTGAACGCGTCGCGCCACATGGCACGGAGCAAGTATCCGCGCCTCGATCCAGAGACCATGCCCGAGACGATGAAACGCGATCTCGGCTTCGTGGACTGGGGCCGCCCCTGCCACGAAGGATAGACCGCGACAGCGCAACTCCCAAGACGCGTAAACGACCGCCGCCGCTGCCGATGAGCGCAGCGGCGTTCCTTCGCCTGCCACCATCTCACAACGAGGACCATCGATGAACAGCCCGAACCTCATCATTCTCTACGTCAAGGACCCGGCCGAAAGCGCCGGTTTCTACCGATCGCTGCTTGGCCGCGAGCCGGTGGCCGAAGCTCCGAACTTCGTCGCTTTCGCGCTCGACGGCGGCTTCACGCTCGGCCTCTGGCGGCTGAGCAAGGTCGCGCCGCAGCCCTCTGCCACCGGTAGCCGCGCCGAGATCGCCTTCATGGTTCCCGGCGAGAACGGCGTGTCAACGCTTTACGAAGACTGGCGCAAACGCCAGCTACCCATCGCGCAAGATCTGACGGATATGGATTTCGGTCCAACCTTCGTCGTTCTCGACCCGGACGGCCATCGCTTGCGTGTCTGTGAGCCGGATAAGTAAGCTATAACGGAAAAGAGCGCCCGCCCGGAGGCGCCCTTCTCATTTCTGCAACTGCCCCCGCATCGGGTGGCCCTTGTAGACGCCGAGAATACGGACCTTCTCGGAGAAAAACCGAAGTTCCTCCAGTGCCCGCCGGACGTTCGGATCGTTCGGATGTCCCTCGATATCGGCATAGAACTGCGTTGCGACAAACTTGCCGCCGAGCTGATAGCTCTCCAGTTTGGTCATGTTGATGGTGTTCGTCGCAAAACCGCCGAGCGCCTTGTAGAGCGCGGCCGGAATGTTTCGGACGTTGAAGACAAACGTCGTAACGAGCTTCTCCTCATCGGAATTGCGATGCGCCCATTCCTCGTCGCGCGAGAGGACGACGAAGCGGGTGACGTTGTCCTCGGTGTCCTCGACGTTCTCCGCCACGATGTCGAGACCATAGAGATCCGCAGCAAGACGCGGCGCCAGCGCGGCCATCGAGCGATCACCGGTCTCCTGGACGAGCCTTGCAGCACCTGCCGTGTCGCCGGCGATTACCGGCTTCCAGCCGTGCGAGCGCACGATCTTGCGGCACTGGCCAAGTGCATGGATATGGCTGTGAACCGTGCGGATCTCATCCTTTGTCACGCCAGGAAGCACCATCAGCTGGAAGCGGATCGGCATGAAATATTCGCCGATGATGTGAAGGCGGGACTCCGGCAGCAGGTGATGAATGTCGGCGACGCGACCGGCGATCGTGTTCTCGATCGGGATCATCCCGATATCGGCATCGCCGTTCTCGACCGCCACGAAGGCATCCTCGAACGTCTGGCATGGCAGCGGTTCCATGGTCGGAAACATGTCGCGGCACGCCATGTCGGAGTTCGCGCCGAACTCGCCCTGGAAGGCGATCCTGTCGGTCTTGATGTTCATGGAAAATCCGTCACTTCGTTCTAGCGGAGAGAATGTGCCGCGCCTTCTCAAGGTCGGCGGGAGTATCGACACCGAGCGGAACCGTGTCAACGATCTCGACATCGATGCGCATGCCGGCCTCCAGCGCACGCAGTTGCTCCAGCGACTCGCGCTTTTCCAGGACCGATGGTCCAAGCGTTACGAAACGCTCCAGGGCCGACCGGCGATAAGCATAGAGGCCGATATGGTGATAGAGTGGTCCATCGCCGTAAGGTGCCGTCGCGCGCGTGAAGTAGAGAGCCTTCAGACGGCTTTCGGAGAGCGGTGAACCGACGACCTTGACGATATGCGGTGCAGTCTTGTCCGCCTCGTTATCGATTGCGATCGTTAGTGTTGCGATATCGACGCTCGGGTCTTCCAGAGGGCGCAGTGCGGCGCGAACCGTCTCCGGTTCAATCGTCGGCAGATCGCCCTGCACGTTGACGATGAACTTGGCCTGCCCTTCCGGATCCACCTTCCTGAGCGCTTCGTAAATGCGGTCCGAACCGGACTGATGATCCTTGCTCGTCATGACGACCTCGAAGCCCGCCTCGGCAACGACATCAAAGACCCGCTGGTCATCGACGGCGACGACGACGCGGCCAATCTCGGCTTCCTTCGCCCGCAACGCCACCTGCACGATCATCGGCAGACCGCAAATATCGGCAAGCGGCTTACCCGGAAGACGGGTCGATGCCATGCGGGCCGGGATCAGCACGAGCACGTGATCTAAATTTGGACTGGTCATTGTTCGGGCCTTCTAATCCGGGCGGAAAGGTGTCAAAAAGTCTCACGCAGCAGCCCATTTAGACTGTTGCAACGAATAGCCAAAAGACATAGGTTCCGCGCGATTTCAAGATGGTCCGGTTTTATGTCTGCCGGCTGCAAGGGGAGCATTGCAGATGAATTCATACGTGAATACGGCTGTGGGGGCACTGCTCGGGACGGTTTTCGTTCTGATGTCCGTCTCCATCGCGTCGGAGGGAATCTTTCATTCGGAGAAGCCGGAGAAGGAAGGTTTCGCGATCGTAGCCGAAGAGGCACCCGCCTCTGGTGGCGGCGAGGCCGCACCGGCTGCAGCCGTTCCGATCGCGCAGCTGCTTTCGAAGGCAGACGCCAAGGCTGGCGAAGCTGTCTTCAAGAAGTGTCAGGCCTGTCATGACGCGACCAAGGGGGGGCCGAACAAAGTTGGCCCGAACCTCTATGGTCTCGTCGATCGTCCGATCGGCACGCACGAGGGCTTTGCCTATTCGTCGGCCATGAAGGACTTCTCCAAGGGCGGCAGCGAAAAGTGGACCTTCGATCATCTGAACCACTTCCTGGCAGCGCCGAAGAAATATGTTGCGGGCACGGCGATGGGCTTTGCAGGTCTTCCGAAGGACACGGACCGCGCCAACGTCATCCTCTACCTTCACACCCTCGCCGAGTCGCCGGTTCCGCTTCCGGATCCGAACGCACCGGATAGCGCGACGCAGTAAGCGTGCTCGTTTGCTGAGAGAATAGAAGCCCGGCCTGCGCCGGGCTTTTTCTTTGCGCTAGACGCCAAGCAGCAAGGCCCAGAACGACACGGAGATGGCGCCGAGTGCCGTCGTTAGCGTGATCGTCGATGCCGCCAGGCTGTGGCCGACGCCGAAACGATTGGCGATCAGCCAGGCGTTGACGCCCGTCGGAACCGACGAAATCAGCACCAGGGCCGCCGTCCAGTCGCTGGCGAGCCCCACCAGATGGCTGGCCGTCCAGACGCAGGCCGGCAACAGCAGGAGCTTGAAGCCCGAGGTGACGCTTGCGATGCCAGCATTGCCGGATATCCCGTATTTCTCGAGCGCCATGCCGAGCGAGATCAACGCAACCGGTCCGGCGACGCCGGCAATCTGATCGACGATGGATTCCACCGGCCCGGGCATCGTGAGGCCGAGAAGATGCATGGCAGAGCCTCCGGCCAAGCCGATCACCAGCGGGTTTCGCACGAGGTTCTGGGCAATCTGGCGGGCCACTTTGGCGATGCTCCGCTCCTGCTTGCCGGAGATCTTGTGTTCGGCGCGCTCCATCATGATGGTACCGATAATCATCATGACAGGCAGATGGACCGCAATCAGGATCGAGAGCGGCACGAGCCCCTTGTCGCCAACCGTTCGCTGCACGAGCGGCAGGCCGATGAAGATGGTGTTGGCGAAGGCTGACGACACGCCGGCGAGCACGCCGATGCGATCATCGCGCCCGAAGAAGCGCGTCGCGGCGATATGGGCGGCGATCCAGGTCACTGCAACACCGGAGAAGTAGGCGATCCAGAGCCTGAACGGCGACGCCCCGTGAAACTCTGCCGCCGCGATCGTACGGAACAACAAGAGCGGCACGGCGATCTTGAAGACGAATTCGCTCAGCGCATCGCCGATCTCCGCCTTCATCACCCGCAGTTTCACGGTCAGCCAGCCGATAAGGATCATGATGAAGATGGGAAGGACGTCGAAGATGATGGCTGACATTCAGTGCGGCTGCCTTGCGAGGGAATATGCATGCGTAGCAGCAAATCGGCCGGGATGACAAACATGCGCGACACAAAAACAAAAAAAGCGGGCCTCGCCCGCTTTTCCGCATCCGGTCTTGCCGGATAGCCGGCTTGCGATGCTGCCAGTCCATCCGTGGTCAGCGTCGCTCCGGTATCGTCGAAGGGTATCATTCCCTTCTGTATTGGGCGCGGCCCGCGAGCCGCTGATGCCAATCTCGTTGACGTTGTTTATAGGACAGGAAAATGACACGGGGATGACGTCTGGACGGCATTTTTGCGAAGAGCCGAGGCAACCCGCAAGCGGCCGATTGTGGCGCATGTGGTTTCGAATCGTACCAGCGTCACCGGCATTTGGGCCGGTGAAAATGCGGACTGGCGATTCGCGCTGTCAGCGCCACCGCCCCACCCCTGCCTTCAACGGCTCTTGTGCCCGCCGCCAAAATCATGCGATGTCCCATGTCGGCTGGGGAGACCAACATGGGGGTAAATTTTGCCAACAGGTAAAGTCAAGTGGTTCAACCAGGACAAGGGCTTTGGGTTCATCACGCCGGATGACGGAGGTACCGATATCTTTCTGCACATCACGGCCGCTCAAAGAGGCGGAATCGACACCGTGAAGGAAGGCATGGATGTAGCGTTCGAAGTCGCACAGGACCGACGAACCGGCAGAACCTCTGCCGACAATGTGCGGCAGGTTTGAAGTGATCCGTGCGGCCGAAAGGCCGCACTGACTTTGCCGCTCGGAGACAATATGAAGCGTAGCTTTGCTGTCTGGCTCTTCCTGCTTGCGGCCGCCGGGCCGTCGTTCGCCGATGACGCGAGCTCCAAGCTTGCGTTCTTCTACGATAGCTGCGTTTCCTCCGGCCCAGACTTCGAGCGCACGTCCGAGCGTGCGAAAACGGACGAATGGCCTTCGATGGCACAGGATCTGGCGCTGACCTTCACGCCGATGGAAAACCCGGAAGCGCTGGAAGGGTGGATTATCAGTGGCGGCGAAAGCGAAAGCTTTCAAGCACTGGTGGTCTCCCGGGCGAATGTCGGAGGCAAGATCGTCGAAGGCTGCACGGTGGCATTGGGCGACGTCGACGCAGCCGTCTTCGAAAAGGCATTGGTCGAGAAGGTGAACGCAGTCTCGGCAGGTGAAGAGCAAGGGCAGGATCGCGTCTACAAGCGATATACAGCCAGCATCAACGGGCGCAGCGAAGCGATCACCCTGACGCTTCCGCTCTACGCAAAGGGTTCTGATCAGATTATCGCCAGTGCCGTGGCAGAGCAGCAGATCGAACATTAGGCGCGAAACGAGACGCTCCGTCGGCTCGCGCCTTTAGGCGCTATGAGATATTAACGCCGGAAGCGCGGCGTCCGATATGGAATGCCTATCACCGTTCCCCCATCCTTATGACGAGGCGCCACGAGCGCCGCGGAACCAAGGCACGGAGAACAGCAATGTACTTCGAACTCAAGGATAAGACAGCTGACGTTCTCGCCCGGTGCCGGAGACGGGAGCAACTGTGCGATCTTCCGCTCGATCTAATCTCCTCGGAGGACGAGGCATACGGCATTCAGGCAATTGCCGAGGATTCGCTCGGGGCTTCGAGCGCAAAGGCTATGCACTTGTCGGCAGTCGCGAATCCAGGCGCATCCTCGGTTTGACCAAGCCGGTCGTTTCCGAAATTCGGGCGTCAGCCCTGATCATGGGAATAAAGCAATTCAGGCTGCCGCCGGGCGCCATCGGTGCTCAATGCGAGTTTGTGTTTAGCATACTTGCGACCTTTCCCCCGAGGCAGGCGAAGCGGTTGACCGGGCATCGGTGGCGAGCGCCGTAGTGGGCTGTCATCCCGCCATCGGCATCCTCGGCCGGCGCACAGGTCAGAGCTTTGTCGGGAACAATTGCGGCCATTGTCGACTTTGGGCCGCATGTCGCCACGCCCTGCGGACCCTGCGTAGACGCGATTGATCTTGATCGCCTGGCAGATATCGAGGTGAACGTCTTCCTTTTCGGTGACACCGTGTTCGCCGGCAATTCTTGGACATCCTCTGGGGGCCGTCGTTTGGCTTGCCTGGTCAACATTTGGCGGCCGATTTCGGACCGCTCGGTCAGGTTGATTGCATACTCAGCTGACCGTCTCGCCAACCACCAGAACCCATACATGCGTTCTCAAAGGAAGCTATTTGTCGCGGAGATCAAGAAAACGCGCCGTGTTTTTCAAGGCTGCCATCAAAAAGCGACGTTCCTTTGGAGAAGGCCAACCGCGATGGGAAGCGCGTCCGCAATGAACTTGCGCTGGGCGCACGACCAAACGACGAATGGCAATAGGATGGTGAGCAGGAACCTCCCCCACGAATATTTTTTCCTCAACGGCTCCCGTTGCGACGGGCCGGTTATCGGCCATATCGATGGCAGACCGATCCCGGCTCGCGTGGTCGACATTCGAGGCAGCCGCTATCGTTTCGTCGGCATTGCCCGCCGCGATCGACGCGGCAGGCTCGATGTGTCCGCCTTTGCGCAAGAACGAGTGGCTTGTCGTACCTGACCTCATCTATGCGGCCGTTGCTTGAAGCACAGCTTGATGAACCATCACCGTCTTGACCAACGCCTCGTGGCATTTGATCCGCAGCAGCAGAGCACTTTGCGAAGGCATAGATAGGCTCAAACGGCATTTCCGCTTCCCATGCGGCGAAAATTCGCTAAGACCGATCACCGGCTATCACCAAAAATCGGGACCTTCCCTTTCATGACCAAATTCGATGTTCTGACTGTCGGCAACGCTATCGTCGATATCATCGCGCGTTGCGACGACCAGTTCCTCATTGACAATAAGATCACCAAGGCGGCGATGAACCTCATCGATGCTGAGCGCGCCGAACTTCTCTATGCACGCATGGGGCCGGCGGTGGAAGCCTCCGGCGGCAGCGCCGGTAATACGGCAGCCGGTGTCGCGAGCTTCGGCGGCAAGGCCGCCTATTTCGGCAAGGTCGCCGAAGATCAGCTCGGCGAGATCTTCGCCCATGACATCCGCGCACAGGGCGTTCACTATCAGACGCAGCCGAAGGGTACGTTCCCGCCAACCGCGCGCTCAATGATCTTCGTGACCCACGACGGCGAACGCTCGATGAACACTTATCTCGGCGCCTGCGTCGAGCTCGGGCCCGAGGACGTCGAGGCCGACGTCGTCGCCGAGTCCAAGGTCACCTATTTCGAGGGCTACCTCTGGGATCCGCCGCGCGCCAAGGAAGCGATCCGCGAATGCGCCCGTATCGCCCACGAGAACGGCCGCGAGATGTCGATGACGCTCTCCGACAGCTTCTGCGTCGACCGCTACCGCGGCGAATTCCTCGATCTGATGCGCTCCGGCACTGTCGATATCGTCTTCGCCAATCGCCAGGAAGTGCTGGCGCTCTATGAAACCGACGACTTCGAGGCGGCGCTCAACAGCATTGCCAAGGACTGCAAGATCGCAGCCGTGACGATGAGCGAGGACGGCGCCGTGATCCTGAAAGACACGGAACGCTTCTACGTCGATGCCATCAAGATCAGGGAGCTGGTCGATACGACGGGCGCCGGCGATCTCTTCGCATCCGGCTTCCTCTACGGCTATACGCAGGGCCGGACATTGGAAGATTGCGGCAAGCTTGGCTGCCTCGCGGCCGGCATCGTGATCCAGCAAATCGGCCCGCGGCCGATGAAGTCGCTGGCTGAAGCCGGCAAGCAGGCTGGGCTTATTTAAAGGCCTCGCCTGGATACGCGCCCCAGATTTCCGACTGCGCCACCCAACCTTCGGCGCCGTCGCTCTTGGCGAAGCACCAATCGCCATTGCATTCACCGATGTTCATCATGACGCCGGGCTCCAGCTTGGCAATAATGCTTGCCGAGGGCAGGGCATCACGGCGCATGTTGACATAGACGGACTTGCCCTTGCCCTTCATCCACGGGGCAGCGATCGCCGCACGCGAGCCTGACAGCAGCGATTGGTTGACCCAGCCCTCGGTGCCGTCGGCATCGCGAATCTGGCGCCAGTTGTCGTATTCCTGGATGATCTCGACGGGCAGGCCGGCCTTCAGATACATCCAAGAGGCCGCATAGTCCGTGCCCGGGCCGATGCGCAGGTTGACGCGCTTGGACTTCAGCGTGACGAAACGCGGCAGCGGCAGGCCGCTCGGTCCCTTTGCCGCCTGCGCGGAGGCCATTTCGACCGTTCCCGCCGAAAGCACGAAACCGATCGCAAGGGCGAGGCAAGATTTCAGGACTTTGCTATGCATGGGACTTCCGTTTGCTCAGATGAGGGCAGGACTGCTGCCTGATTCCGGGAATTTGACATTCCTGCGCACGCTGGACGAGTTTTGTTTGTCTTCGCGTGCGGGTCTGGTAGAAATTGCCCGGAACGGGAAAATTATCCCGCGTCTTGGTTAAGGACCTCTGAACAAGTTAGCGCCGGCGCACATGACGACGAAGAAAAAACCGAAGGTCTACATCACGCGGAAGCTGCCCGACGCGGTCGAGACGCGCATGCGCGAACTCTTCGATGCGGAACTGAATATCGACGATATGCCACGCTCCAAAGCCGAGCTGATTGCCGCCGTCAAAAGCGCCGACGTGTTGGTTCCGACGGTCACCGACCGGATCGACGCAGCCCTGATCGAGGAGGCCGGGCCGCAGCTGAAGCTGATCGCCAGCTTCTCGAACGGCACCGACCACATCGACGTGGAGGCTGCGGCCCGCAAGGGCATCACCGTCACGAACACGCCGAATGTGCTGACCGAGGACACTGCTGACATGACCATGGCGCTGATCCTCGCCGTGCCGCGCCGGCTGGGGGAAGGTGCGCGCGTGCTGACCGATCAACCGGGTGAGTGGGCCGGATGGTCACCGACCTGGATGCTCGGGCGGCGCATCCACGGCAAACGCATCGGTATCGTCGGCATGGGCCGGATCGGCACCGCCGTCGCCCGCCGCGCCAAGGCCTTTGGCCTCTCGATCCACTACCACAACCGCAAGCGGGTGAACCCGGCGACCGAAGACGAGCTGGAGGCGACCTATTGGGAGAGCCTCGACCAGATGCTCGCTCGTGTCGACATCGTTTCGGTCAACTGCCCGTCGACGCCGGCGACCTTCCATCTGCTTTCGGCCCGCCGTCTCGCGCTGCTGCAGCCGACCGCCTACCTCGTCAACACCGCCCGCGGCGACGTGGTCGACGAGGCCGCGCTGATCAAGAGCCTGCGGGAGGGCAAGCTGGCGGGCGCTGGTCTCGACGTCTTCGAGAATGAGCCGGCGGTCAATCCGAAGCTCGTCAAGCTCGCCAACGAAGGTAAGGTCGTACTTCTGCCGCACATGAGTTCGGCGACGATCGAAGGCCGTATCGACATGGGCGACAAGGTGATCATCAACATCCGCACATTCATCGACGGACATCGCCCGCCGAACCGCGTGCTGCCCGGCCGCTAAACCGAGACCGGCTTGCGCATCTCGATCGACGTCGTGCGTGTGAAGCCCGGATGCGTGTTTTCGGCGGTCTTCTCGAATCCCCAGCGCACGAAGACGCGATGGTTTTCGACGAGCTCGACGCGCGTCTCGAGCCTCAGCGACGCTAGCGCGCGAGACCGCGCCACCTCTTCCGCAACCGCCAGGAGCTGGCGGCCGATCCCCCGACCCTGAGCATCCGGGGAAATCGCCAGCTTGCCGATATAAAGGCAGTCATTCTCCGGCCGCAGGAAGACGCAGCCGCGCAGGACTTCGCCTTCCGTAGCCGCATAAACGATTTCTAAACGCGCCTTGTCGGCAAGGCTTGGCAGCGTCAGTTTCAGGGCCGAAGATGGTGGATCGATGCGGTCGTTCATATAGGCGAAGGACGACAGGATCAGCGCCAGCAGCTCGTCCCACCGCTGAAAACCTTCATCGATGCGAACGATCTTCATGACGCGTGGCTTTGCCTTTGGCGCCGTCGCTTGTAGCGAATCGTATCGAAGCGGGCGGCAAGCGCATCGTAGAGCAGCAGTCGGCCGATTAGCGGTTCACCGGTGCCGGTGATCAGTTTGATCGCTTCCATCGCCATCAGCGTGCCGATCACGCCGGTCAGCGCACCAATGATGCCGGTTTCCGCACAGGCCGGGATCAGGCCAGCCGGCGGCTTCTCGGGAAAGAGATCGCGATAGGTCGGGTTCGGTGTGCCATCTTCCGCCGTCTCGTAGGGCTTCAGCACTGTGACGGAGCCATCGAAGCGGCCGACGGCGCCCGTCACCAACGGGATTTGCGCCGTCTCGGCGGCATCGGCTGCGGTATAGCGGGTATCGAAATTGTCGGAGCCATCGATCAGGAGGTCGAAGCCTGAGAGGTGACGGCGGGCCGAGTCCGGCGAAAAGCGTTCCTCGAAGCGAATCACATTGACGTGCGGGTTCAATCTGGCGATTGCAAAGGCTGCACTTCCCGTCTTCAGCTCGCCGATCGTGCCGGAATCGTGAATCACCTGCCGCTGCAGGTTGGAAAGCGAAACGCGGTCGTCATCGGCAATGCCGAGCGTGCCGACGCCCGCGGCCGCGAGATATTGCAGGACCGGCGCGCCCAGCCCGCCGGCCCCGATCACCAGCACATGCGCGGCCTTCAGCTTCTGCTGGCCTGCACCGCCGATCTCGGGAAGCAGGATATGACGCTGATATCGCGCGATTTCTTCCGGGCTCAGTGGTTCCATGGGCGCGATGCTACCACGGCCTTTGGTTGTGGGGGAAGCGGCATCGCTCACTCGAAAACCTTTCCGTCGGCAACGGTGAAGAATTGCGCGCGCTCACCGAGCGCGCAGAACATGGCGCGGTCCGTACCCGTCATGAAGGCCTGACCGCCCAGCGCGTCGATGAGGTCGAAAAGGGCGGCACGCCTGCCTTCGTCAAGATGCGCGGCAATCTCATCGAGCAGCAGGATCGGCGCGTGGCCGGTGAGATTGGCGACCAGCCGGGCATGGGCAAGGATCAGTCCGACCAGCAACGCCTTCTGCTCGCCCGTCGAACAGCGCGCTGCTTCCATCTGCTTTTGCCGGTGGCGGACGATGAGATCGGCGCGATGCGGACCGACGAGCGTACGGCCGGCCGCGGCATCGCGATAACGGCTTTCGGCAAGCATGGCGGCGTACTCGTCCTCGAGATCGACAGCGGGGCGCGAGAACTGGCCGTCGATAAAGCCAGCGAGTTCGAGCGCGGCAGCCGGAAATGGCGAGGTATCGTGCGTTTCCTCGATGAGCCGGGCGAGGAGGCCGAGCATTTCCTGGCGCGCCATTGCCATGGCAATGCCAAGGCTCGCCATCTGCTGCTCGATGCCGGAAAGCCAAGCGGGATCGAAGCGGCGCTCGTCGAGCAGCTTGTTGCGACTGCGCATGGCGCGCTCGAAATCGCTGGCGCGGCGACCATGAGCCGGATCAAGCGAGAGCACGAGCCGGTCGAGAAAACGACGGCGCTCGGACGAGCCACCGGTGAAGAGGCCATCCATCGACGGCGTCAGCCACAGGAGGCGCAGATGATCGGTCAGTTCATCGGCCGATTTCGCCGGCGTGGCATTGATGCGCAAACGCCGAGAGGCACTGTCATCGGTGGTGTCGACGCCGGTGCCGATCTCCACCTCGCCCTCCATTCCGTCGAGTTCAGCGAAGATCGCAAACCCGCCGCTCGCACCGACGCGAGTGATATCGCCATATGTGGCGCGGCGCAAACCGCGGCCCGGCGACAGCAGGGAAACGGCTTCCATCAGATTGGTCTTGCCGGCACCATTGTCTCCTGTCAACACCACATGCCGGCCGTCGAGCGACAGCGAGACTGACGCGTAGTTGCGAAAGTCGGTCAGCTTTAGACGGGACAGGGAGACCTTGTGCGGCATACGAGATCCGGATTCGTGGTGCCCGAGAGCTAAGCGCAACGAGGGCGGATGGCAAGGGTGAGAGGCGCGATACGGACACCGAGGACGCACATGGGCGTACACCTCGACTTGCCATCGACGCGATAGAAACGGCGGAAGCTGGCGCCGATCACAGCAGGATCGTATGATACAGCCGAGACCGGGGGGCGAGTAGGGTGCGACGCTTGACGAAAACACGGATGGCGATAGGCGGTGTGGCGGCCATGTTGGTTGCGTATCTGCTCGTCGCTTATTTCTTCATTCCGGAAATATGGATTCATCGCGGCCGCATTGGGGAATTTGGCCCAATGGTCACAACCACCGTCCCACAAGCCCAACATTGATCGGGTCGCCAGGAATGTCCTGTTCGTGGCTCGAAGGAGGACGTGCTCCGGGCATTCGCATCGGCCGGATGGGATCCAGCCGACAAGATTACGCTACGTACGTCGGCCGAAATCGGCTTGAGCGTCGTGCTCGATCGACCCGACCTCGACGCTCCGGTGAGCGCCCTGCTGTTTGAGGGGCGCAAGCAGGATCTGGCGTTTGAAAGGGCAGTGGGCAAGAGCGCCGACGAGCGCCACCATGTACGTTTTTGGCTAACTAGGAGCACCGGTGCGGACGGGCGTCCGCTTTGGCTCGGCTCGGCGAGTTTTGATCGTGGTGTCGGCTTCAGCCACGACACCGGCCAAATCACCCATCACATCGCGCCCGACGTCGACGCTGACCGGGATCTGATCATCGCCGATCTTCAGAAGGCCGGGCAACTGTCGTCGACTTACGAGATCCCCGGCATCGGCGCCCCCAAGACCGGCCGCAATGGGGGCGGCGATCCCTATTTCAGCGATGGGAAAGCAATGATCGGAGTGCTGCGCGGCCTCGCCACTTCTTAACGCCGGCTTCGCTTCACGTATCTTCATCGTTGCCGTTTTGCGGTTCCACACCGCGTCGAATCGGTCAAAGACACGGACCGAATCACGAGAGGTGCGCCGTTGAAGATAGCCGCAGCACAGACCATCGTTTCGCCTGACATTGCCGGGAACGGCAGCGCAATCCGGAGCATGATTGCGGCCGCGGCTGCCAATGGCGCGCGGGTCGTCAACTTCTGCGAAGGCGCGCTTTCGGGATATTCGAAATTGCAGATGATGCATCCCGATGATTGGGCCGGTTTCGATTGGCAGCAGCAGGAGGCCGAGCTTCGTGCAATCGCCAATCTCTGCGGCGAGCTTCGCATCTTCGCGGTGATCGGCGGAGCGCACCGGCGATCCGAGGGTTACCCGCCGCACAACAGTCTCTATGTGTTTTCCGATACCGGGCACTGCTGACCCGCTACGACAAGAGGTTTTTGTCGAACAGCGAGCTTGGCGGCTGGTACTCACCCGGCACCGCGCCGATCACCTTCGACGTCGACGGCTATCGTTTCGGCTGCGCGATCTGCATCGAATCGCAGTTTCCGGAGATCTTCGGGGAATATGAGAGGCTTGGCGTCGATGCCGTGCTCTTCTCCTCATACGGCACTCCCGACTATTTCCAGATTGCGCTGCGCGCGCATGCGGGATTGAACTGCATCTGGATCGGCGCTGCAACGCCGGTGCAGAAGGCCACAAAGGGGCCGGCCGGCATTATCGGCCCGGATGGAAACTGGGTGACGCAATGTCCGGCGGTACCCGAACCAAGCCTGGCAACCGCGGTGCTAGATCGCGACGACCCAGTCTATGACATTCCGCTGCAGAAGGCCCGCCCGTGGCGACTGAAGGCCCGACAGGGTGACATCTATCGCGAGAGGATGGTCGATAACGCCAGAAGCGAAAACAGAAGCGATTATTGAGGCGCAATGCTGCCCTGCGTCGCAGCGGCTTCATCTTGCGGCGTTGACGGCCTATATGAGAACGGTCGCGGATTGCGACGTGCCGGAGTTGACGATGGATACGGAAATACAGGGCCGCGCGGTGCATGTGGCCGCCATTCGCGAGCGCGCTGAAGCCGAAATGAAGGCGATGGGGATCGACGAGGCGTTCATCGATCGACTGGTCGAGACGTTCTACGGTCGCGTGCTCCAGCATCCGGCGCTCGGACCGGTGTTCGACGCCCGGCTCTCCGGCCGCTGGCCCGAGCATATGCAGAAGATGAAGAGCTTCTGGTCATCAGTCGCCTTCCGCAGCGGCGCCTATGGCGGAAAGCCGGTACAGGCGCATACAGGCGTCGCGAACATGTCGCCCGATCTCTTCCCGCAATGGCTGGCGCTGTTTTCGGAGACGCTCAGTGACATCGCCCCGAACCCGGAAGCCAAGGCTTGGTTCATGGCGACCGCCGAACGCATTGCCACGAGCCTGACGCTGTCGCTCTTCTACAATCCGGCGCTCGACGATCCGATGCGCAAGCCGGCCTAAGCTATTTCATCAAGCAACCCGCTTGTAGAAAAGCGTGGTGTCGCAGAGGCCGCCTTCCGGCCACAGCGCGTAGTCCGGGATCACACCGACCCGCTCCCAGCCAAGCCGTGGATAGATCGCCTCGGCGTCGCTGCCGGTTGCCGTGTCGAGCACCAGGATCATCTTGCCGCGGGCGGCAGCTTCGCGCTCGGCGGCATCCATCAGCAACCGCGCTAGCCCCTTGCCGCGAGCCGAGCGATGCACCAGCAACTTCTTCAGATCGCCGCGATGCGGCTGGTTCGGCATCTGCGCCGCACCGACCTGCACTGTGCCGACGGCCCGACCGTCAATCTCGGCCACGAGAAGCAGCGTTGCGCCAGATGCGACGGCATCGGCGACGACGTACCAGTAAGGCGCGGCATCGGCATTGCCATAGGGCTGCATGAAGCCGACCGATGCGCCGCCATTCACGCAATCGGTCAGCACCTCGCAAAGGTCGGGAATTGCCGCGCGGGCTTCTGCCGCGTCGAGAAGGCGGATCGTGGCTATCATCATTCTCTCCTGAAGTGAATTAGCGCCCGCGGCGGTCGAGCACGACGCAGTAGCGAGCGGGTATGTTGCCGCGGTTGTGAAAAACGTGACCCTCGCTGACGGGCATGAACAAGCAGTCACCCGGCAGGAGTCGGTGGACCGTGTCGCCCGTCGTCATTTCCATCTCGCCGTCGAAAAGCCAGATATGCTGGGTCATGCCGTTGCTTGCCGCATGCGGAGGGAAACTGACGCGGGCACCGGCCGGGAATTCGACGTCGACGATATCGACATCCGAGGCGGTTCCGGGCGGTGAGACGGAGCGGCGCATGTAACCCGTCTCCGGATCCCGCCAGACCTGCTGATCGTGCCGGCGCGACAGCGGCGAGACCTCGCCCTCCTCGGCAAAGAAGGCCGAGAGCGACAGGCCGAGCGCTGCACAAACCCTGGCAAGCAGCGACGCCGTCGGGCTCGCTTCGCCACGCTCGATCCGCGAAATCATAGCCCGGCTGACGCCGGAGGCGTTGGCAAGATCATCCAGCGTCAAATTCTTCTCGATCCGGAGCTTGCGGATGCGAAGGCCAATCGCCGTTTCCAGTTCCTGTTCCATCATCCGATCCAATAATTCCACTATAATAGAAAATGCACACTCTGGTGATGGAATCAAGCGCTATGTTTAGGCCTACGAAACAGCGATTTATCGTAAACGAATCCCTGCTTTTCCGCTTTGCGGCAAGGGGCGGCGCTGCTATATGGCGCGCATGAGCACCAATCCAACGACTCCGCTTTCCCATATCCGCAACTTCTCGATCGTGGCCCACATCGACCACGGCAAATCGACGCTTGCTGACCGCCTGATCCAATCGACCGGCGGGCTGGCCGAGCGCGAGATGTCCGAGCAGGTGCTTGACAACATGGATATCGAGCGCGAGCGGGGCATCACCATCAAGGCCCAGACGGTGCGCCTGCACTACATGGCCAAGGACGGCGAGACCTATATCCTGAACCTGATCGACACGCCCGGGCACGTCGACTTCGCCTATGAAGTCTCACGCTCGCTCTCGGCCTGCGAAGGTTCGCTGCTCGTCGTTGACGCCAGCCAAGGCGTCGAGGCTCAGACGCTTGCCAATGTCTACCAGGCGATCGACAACAACCACGAGCTGGTCACCGTTCTCAACAAGATCGACCTACCGGCGGCCGAGCCCGACCGCATCAAGGAACAGATCGAGGAAGTGATCGGCATCGATGCGTCCGAAGCGGTGCTGATTTCGGCGAAGACCGGCCTCGGCATTCCCGATGTTCTGGAAGCGATCGTGCAGAGGCTGCCGGCGCCGAAGAGCCCGGGCGGTGAAAAGGCACCGCTGAAGGCATTGCTCGTCGATAGCTGGTACGACACCTATCTTGGCGTCATGGTTCTTGTGCGCGTCATCGACGGCGTGCTGACCAAGGGTCAGACGATCCGCATGATGGGTACGGACGCCAAGTACCAGGTGGAGCGCGTTGGCGTGCTGACGCCGAAGATGGTCAATGCCGACAGCCTCGGCCCCGGCGAGATCGGCTTCATCACCGCTTCGATCAAGGAAGTCGCCGATACCCGCGTCGGCGATACGATCACCGAGGACAAGCGCCCGACGGCGCAGGCCCTTCCCGGCTTCAAGCCGGCGCAGCCGGTGGTTTTCTGCGGCCTCTTCCCGGTCGACGCGGCCGATTTTGAAGATCTGCGCGCTGCGATGGGCAAGCTCCGCCTAAATGACGCCTCCTTCTCCTTCGAGATGGAATCGTCAGCCGCCCTCGGCTTCGGCTTCCGCTGCGGCTTCCTCGGGCTGCTGCATCTCGAAATCATCCAGGAGCGTCTGGAGCGTGAATTCAACCTCGATCTGATCGCGACGGCGCCTTCGGTCGTCTACCAGCTGACGATGACTGACGGTAGCGAGCGCGAACTGCACAACCCGGCCGATATGCCCGATGTCGTCAAGATCGACGAGATCCGCGAGCCCTGGATCAAGGCGACGATCATGACCCCGGACGACTATCTCGGCGGCATCCTCAAGCTCTGCCAGGACCGCCGCGGTATCCAGACCGAACTCACCTATGTCGGTACCCGCGCGATGGTGACCTACGAACTGCCACTGAACGAAGTCGTCTTCGATTTCTATGACCGGCTGAAGTCAATTTCGAAGGGTTACGCCTCCTTCGACTATCACCTCGAAGGCTACCGCGCCGGCAACCTTGTGAAAATGTCGATCCTCGTCAATGGCGAGCCGGTCGATGCGCTGTCGATGCTGGTACACCGCGCCGCCGCCGAGAAGCGTGGCCGCGACATGTGCGAGCGGTTGAAGGAACTAATCCCGAAGCACATGTTCAAGATCCCGATCCAGGCCGCGATCGGCGGCAACGTCATTGCCCGCGAGACCATCTCGGCACTGCGCAAGGACGTAACGGCGAAGTGCTACGGCGGCGACGCCACCCGTAAGCGCAAACTTCTGGACAAGCAGAAGGAAGGCAAGAAACGCATGCGCCAGTTCGGCAAGGTGGAGATTCCGCAGGAAGCCTTCATCGCCGCACTCAAGATGGGCGACGAGTAAAGCATCATTTTGGCCCGGCCGGCACGCGACGCATGGCCGGGCTGCTATCTGGATACCGCTCTGCTTCAGCTGCAGGCCATATATTCCTTCACCAGCCCTTCATAGGCGTCCATCTCCGGCAGCGCCTCATAGCTGCGGGCTGCGCCGGTCTCTGCGAAGGGCAGCTTCTCGCGCGTCCAGGTCTCGATGAATGGCCGGAACCAGCGCGGATCGTCCAACATCGTCGGACGCAAATTGACGAACCAGTCCATCCCCTCGGACCGTGTGAACATCCAGGTCATGCAGTGGCCGCAAAAATAGTGGTGCGCCTCAGCACCGTGCAGACCGCCGATCACCGGCTCCCCCTCGGTGATCTCGAAGCCTTCCGCTGGAATGGCGGCACTCAGCGAATAGGCGCTCGACGACATCTTCTGGCAGCCCGTGCAATGGCAGGCCATGGTCAGCAGCGGCTTGGCGTTGATCTTCAATCGCACACGTCCGCATCGGCAGCCACCCTCCCAAGGCAGATCTACTTCGGTCATCACGGCCTCCCTTTCATCATGCTCAATCTAGTGGAGGGCGGCGCGCCGTCAAACCGCCGGCTTCCGACCGCACACAAGCCGGCGGCGGCGTGGCCTTAGAGCATCGGGAAGTTACGATCTCGCTCTGACATCTGCGCGACGGGCAGCGGCCAGGCGATCGAGATCCTGGGATCGAGCGCGTTGACTCCGCCTTCGGCTCCGGGCGCGTAAGGCTTGTCGTGCAGATAGATCAATTCGCAGTTTTCCGTCAGCGTCTGGAAGCCATGGGCGAAGCTTGGCGGGATCATCATCGAACGCGCATTCTCGGCGGAAAGAACCTCACCATGCCACCTGAGATAGGTTGACGACTGCGGCCTGAGATCGACGGCGACGTCGAAGACGGCTCCGGCGAGACAGGAAACGAACTTCGCTTCGTCATCCGGGGGCCGTTGGAAATGCATGCCGCGAATGGCCCCCTTTGCCTGTGTCATCGTGTGATTGATCTGCGCGATGCGGCCGATGCCGAAATCGGCAAGCTCCTCGGTGCAGAAGAAGCGTGAGAAGAAGCCGCGCTCATCGCCAAGCCGCTGACGCTCGATGACGAGGAGGTTGCTGAGGGCAGTGGGGATGCGGGTGAAACGGGACATGGAACTCGATCGGAATGTTTTCAAGATAGCCCGGCGGAACGCTTTATCGACTTGTTTCGGTCGACGCAAACTTGACCTGACATTGAAAAAGGGCTCATTAGCAACCACTGTTCGAGAGCACTGATTTGGGCAAAGTACTTATCACCGGAGCCTCCGGATTTGTAGGCCGACACCTCCTGCGCGCACTTGTAGCACAGGGAGCCGATGTGCGTGCCGTCCTTCGGCCGAATGCAGTCGAAAAGGTGCAGACCGTCGCAGCGATTGAGGTTGTAGAGAGCCCTTCGCCTTTTTCCGAGAGCGAAACCTGGTGGGCTGATGCTCTTAGCGGGATCGATACAATCGTCCACCTGGCGTGGTACGCGGAACCTGGAAAATATTTGACGGCGCCGGAAAATCTGGACTGCCTCACCGGCACGCTGACGATGGCGAAGGCTGCAGCAACGGTAAGCGTACGCCGCTTTGTCGGGGTCGGCACGTGCTTCGAATACGACGTCAGCTTCGGAAAGCTCTCAATAGAAACCCCATTGAAGCCCCTTACCCCCTACGCAGCGGCCAAAGCAGCGGCCTTCATCGCCCTGTCGCAGTGGTTGCCGGCGCAAAGCGTGGAGTTTGCGTGGTGCCGACTTTTCTATCTCTATGGCGAAGGCGAAGATGAGCGTCGCTTCGTGCCGTATCTTCGGAAATCGCTGGAAGCGGGGCAACGGGCCGATCTCACCGAAGGAAGGCAGGTTCGCGACTTCATGGACGTCCGCGATGCAGCCGCTCGCATATGCGAGGTCACCTTCGGAAAAGCCACGGGCGCTATCAACGTTTGCTCCGGTGTTCCTGTGACCGTGCGGGAGCTCGCAGAGCGAATCGCCGATCAGTATGGTCGACGAGATCTTTTAAACTTTGGAGCGCGGCCCGATAATCTTGTCGATCCGCCCTTCGTCTTGGGAGTGCCATAGTCTTGGATACAGCACCAACGGATGTCCGCGTGCTTTACGAGCAGCGGGGCCTGCCGATCTTTCAGAATCGAATGTATGACACCTTGGAGGACGCGCTGGCCTCGCCGCGAGGCGACATATGTTTGGTGGAAGATCTCCGCACGGGTCTCGTTCGCAATGCTGCGTTTCAGCCCGATTTGATGATCTATGATACATCCTACCAGAACGAGCAGGGCCTCAGTCCGATGTTTCGTCGCCATCTGGACGAGGTCGCTGCGATCATCACGACGAACATGGGCCGGAAGAACCTTGTCGAGGTTGGCTGTGGCAAGGGGCTTTTCCTGGAGATGCTGGAAGAGCGCGGTGTCGAAATCACCGGCTTCGACCCTGCCTATGAGGGAACAAACCGCCGAATTCGCCAAGAGTATTTCCAACCTGGCAGCGGGATTGAAAGCGATGGCCTGATCCTCCGGCATGTTCTGGAACACATTCCGGACCCAGTCGCATTCCTTGGGCAACTGAAGGAAGCCAACGGCGGGCGTGGACACATCTATATCGAAGTTCCCTGTTTTGATTGGATCTGCGAGCAGCGGGCATGGTTTGACGTCTTCTACGAACACGTCAACTATTTCAGACTTTCGGATTTCCACCGAATGTTCGGGACGGTTGTCGCGAGCGGTCGGATCTTCGGCGGTCAGTACCTCTACGTTGTCGCCGATCTGGCGACATTGCGTGATCCGACGATTGACCAGAACGACCGCGTAAATATCCCCGACGATTTCGTCGCGAAGCTGGAAAGCATCAGCCCTGGCGAAACGCAAACGGCAGTGGTCTGGGGTGGTGCCTCGAAGGGCGTCATATTTTCGCTTCTGAGACAGCGAAAGGGCCGTCCCGTCACGGCTGTGATTGACATCAATCCTTCAAAGCAAGGCAAGTTCCTGCCTTTGACTGGATTGAAAGTTCAATCCCCGAGCGAGGTTCTGCCGGAACTGCCGCCAGGCTCCGATATCTACGTGATGAACCGCAATTATTCTGAAGAGATCAAGAAAATGTCGAACAACGCCTACAACTATGTCGAGGTTGACCGTGGTTGATTTCAAGAGCGAAGTGGCCGACCGTATTGTCGCGATCCAAGGCAACGAAGACTTCAAAAGAAGCGCTTCCGATTTCCTGCGCAAGTCCGTCGAACCGAAGTACTCCTACAACTACTTCTGGATGGGTCGCCCGATTATCCAGTACCCCCAGGACATGGTCGCCATGCAGGAGATCATCTGGGAGACGCGTCCGGACCTGATCATTGAGACAGGGATCGCGCATGGCGGCTCACTGATCCTGAGCGCGTCCATGCTTGCTCTCCTTGATATGGCAGACGCGATGGAAGCTGGCGTTACCTTGGACCCCCGCACCTCGAATCGGCGTGTTCTCGGCATCGATATCGATATCCGGGCGCATAACAGGGCCGCCATCGAAGCGCACCCGATGGCGTCGCGCATTCAGATGATTCAAGGGTCGAGTATAGATCGGGGCGTCATCGATCAAGTCCATCAGATCGCCAAGCCGTTCAAACGCGTTCTGGTGTGCCTGGATAGCAACCACACGCACGATCATGTACTGGCCGAGCTTGAAGCCTACGCGCCCCTGACTTCGGTCGGCAGCTATTGCGTCGTTTTCGACACCCTGATCGAAGACATGCCCGCGGAGGCTTATCCTGACCGGTCGTGGGGACCGGGTGACAACCCCAAAACGGCTGTGTGGAAGTATCTCGAAACGCATCCCGAATTCGAGATCGACCGATCGATCGACCAAAAGCTTATGATCACCGTGGCACCAGACGGCTTTCTGAAGCGACACAGATAGAACTCTCTGGAATCAGAGTTCTTAGCCCGGGAAATACCATATGAAAATCGTCATTCTCGCGGGTGGATACGGCACCCGCATCTCCGAAGAGAGCCACCTGCGGCCAAAGCCGATGATCGAGATCGGGGGTCGTCCGATTCTCTGGCACATCATGAAGATCTACAGCCATTTCGGCTTCAACGACTTCGTGATCTGCCTCGGCTATCGCGGCTACATGATCAAGGAATATTTCGCCAACTACATCCTGCACTCCGCGGATGTCACCTTCGACATGGAGCGCGGCGAGACGACGTACCATGCCACGAAAGCGGAGCCGTGGCGCGTGACGCTTGTCGAAACGGGCGAAGGTTCGATGACCGGCGGGCGCCTGAAACGCGTCGCGAACTATCTCGACGACACGTTTTGCCTCACCTACGGCGACGGCGTTGCCGATGTCGACATCAAGGCGTTGACCGAATTTCACCAAAGCCATGGACGCGAGGCGACGGTGACCAGCGTGGTACCGCCCGGGCGCTATGGCGCATTGATGACCGAAGATCAGCAGGTCATGAGCTTTACCGAGAAACCGGCGGGCGACAACGGACGCATCAATGGCGGCTTCTTCGTGCTCAGCCGGTCGGTGCTGGATCGTATCGAGGGGGACTCCACGCCATTCGAGGGAGCACCACTGGAAGGACTTGCCAGCGACGGCCAGCTGATGGCCTTCCCCCATGACGGCTTCTGGCGTCCGATGGATACGCTGCGCGACAAGAACCAGCTCGAAGAACTCTGGCAGAGCGGCCATGCACCGTGGAAAGTCTGGTCATGAGCCAGCTGCCGGATCAGCGTTTCTGGTCAGGCAAACGCGTCTTCCTGACAGGCCATACCGGCTTCAAGGGGACGTGGGCGCGAATATGGCTTTCGCGGCTCGGCGCTGAGGTGACCGGCTACGCGCTCTCGCCAGCGACGACGCCAACGCTGCACGCCCTTGCGGGCACCTCCGGGATGGCTGCCGAGACGATCGCCGATATCCGCAGCGGGTCCGCCCTTGCGGATGCGCTTCGCGTGTGCGATCCCGATATCATCCTGCACATGGCGGCGCAGTCGCTGGTGCGCCGCAGCTATCTCGAACCGGTTGACACGTTCGATGTCAACGTCATGGGGACGATCCGTTTGCTGGAGGCGGCGCGGCCGCTGGAAGCGCTCAAAGCCATTCTCGTCGTGACGACAGATAAGGTCTATAGCAACGACGAAAGCGGCCGGCATTTCGTCGAAACCGATCGGCTTGGCGGACATGACCCCTACTCCGGCTCGAAGGCCGCAGCCGAGATCGCAACGGCGACCTACAGGGACTCCTTTTTCCGTCCGAAGGGCGTGCATGTCGGCACCGCGCGCGGCGGAAACGTGCTCGGTGGCGGCGACTTTTCGGAGGACCGCCTGGTTCCCGACATCGTCCGCGCTGCCATAGCCGGGCAGATTCTTGATATCCGCAACCCGCTTGCGACGCGTCCCTGGCAGCATGTGCTCGACTGCCTGAACGGCTATTTCCTGTTCTGCGAGGCGCTGTACAACGGGACTGCGTCGGTGGAAGCGCTGAACTTTGGGCCATCCCCTGACGAAGCGCAAATTCCCGTCGGTTTTGTTGCCTCCTCGGTCCAAGCAGCCATGGGGCTCGGGCAAACCTGGCAGGATACGTCGGCGGTCGACAAGCCGCGCGAGATGCACGCGCTTGGTCTCGATCCTGGCGAAGCCTATCGTTGCCTCTCCTGGCGGGCAAAGCTGAGCCAGACCGAAGCGATAGACTGGGCTGCACGCTGGTACGATCAATGGCGCCGGGGCGAAGATGCGCTCTCGCTCGTCGCTGGCCAGATTGATGCTTTCACGAAAGGCTCCTAACCGCATGTCTCACCAATGCCGTTTCTGCTCAGCGCCGCTGACGACCGTTGTCGCAGATCTTGGATCGACACCGTGGTCGAACTCCTTTCTACCAGATGCAGCCGCGATCGCCAAGGAGCGCTCCTTTCCGTTGAAGGTCATGGTTTGCGCGGAGTGTTTCCTGGTTCAAACGACCGAGAACGTGCCGGCGGACGCAATTTTCAACGCCGACTATGCCTACCTCTCATCGTTCTCGACCAGCTGGCTCGAACATGCCAAGCGCTACGCCGAGATGATGACCGAGGGCTTCGGACTTTCGGCAGCTTCGACAGTGGTCGAAGTCGCCTCGAATGACGGCTATCTCCTGCAATATTTCGCAGCCAAGGGCATCCAGGTGCTCGGCGTGGAACCGGCCGCAAATGCAGCAAAGATCGCGCAAAGCCGCGGCGTGGCGACCAAGGTGGCGTTCTTCGGCAGGCAGACCGCCCAGGCGCTGGTCGAGAGCGGCGTGCGCGCCGACGTGACGGCCGCCAACAACGTCCTTGCGCATGTGCCAGATATCGCCGATTTCGTCAGTGGCTTTGCCATCCTATTAAAGCCGGACGGCGTTTCGACATTCGAATTCCCACATCTTCTGACGATGATCGATGGCATCCAGTTCGACACGATCTATCACGAACACTACTCTTACATGTCGCTGCTCGCGGTCGAGCGCATTTTCGGCGCTTGCGGGCTGAAGGTCTTCGATGTCGAGGAGATTCCGACGCATGGCGGATCGTTGCGCGTCTTCGCACAGAAGGCGGAAGGCGCCCGCGCTGTGACAGACAGGCTGCTTGCGCTCCGCGCAAAGGAAGAGGCCTTCGGCCTCAAGGAGATGGCGACCTACGAACGGTTCGGGACGCGGATCGAAGGCGTGTGCGAAGCGTTCAAGGCCTTCCTACGTCAAGCCAAGGTCGCAGGCAAAACGGTCGCCGCCTATGGCGCCGCAGCCAAGGGCAACACCTTCCTGAACGTCTGCCGCGTTAACGCCGACGACATCGTCTTCGTCGTCGACCGCAGCGACATCAAGCAAGGCAAGTTGCTACCGGGAAGCCATATTCCCGTCTATGCGCCGAGCCATATCGAAGCCGCGAAGCCGGACTATCTCGTCATCCTGCCGTGGAATCTGACCGACGAGATCGTCAAGTCGAACCAGTATATCCGGGCATGGGACGGACGTTTCGTCGTGGCGATCCCGACGCTACGGATTCTTTGAGATTGATGAAGTAGAGCGATGCTGGTTGGCATCGCTCCGTTTTCTGGGGTCGCACGCCTGTCCTGCGGAGGTGCTTGGTAAAGCTGCGGTCAACGACGTGGAGGTCGTGGACTCGTGGAGTTCAGGTGTGGATATCGTTCGGGCGGCGCCTGTTTCACAGACAAGCGGTGCTTTGTTCGGATCATGATGTGCCCCCACAATCTGCCTTTCGCGCTTCTCTGGGTCCCTTTGCGTGATCTGGCCCGGTCTTCGCGGGACCTCCGGAGACAACGCAACATTTCAAAAATCGATGGCGACCACATGTCGCAAACAGACACCAAACGGACGCAGGAGCCATTGATTTATCAACGCAATTCACCGCAAACGCGTCGAAATTTGAGCCGGCTAGAGTCAGTTTATTCAACCAGTGATTGACTGTGGCGCGGCATGCCCATTTGATCGAAACGCCCTCGCAGCCGCAAAAAATCGCCCATTCCGTAGCCTGGTGATAGAATGGAGGCCAAAAAATCACGGCCTCAGGAAGCGTCGCTCGCTGTTTCATTTGGGGGCTTGCAACGCCAGACCTTTACGATAGGTTGCGCATTGACCTGAACGTAACTGGTCACGGGAACAAACGACTAATAAAAGGCGCAAAGCCTAGAAAGGTGGCCCCCATATGAGCTTTCTTACGAAAAAATTCCTGGCTTCAGCAGTGTTTGGCTCGCTGCTGGCCGTGTCGGCGCACGCAGCGACGCTCAACATCCACAATGGCGGCGACCCGCAGTCGCTCGACCCACAGAAGCTATCGAGCGACTATGAGAACCGCATTGCAGGCGACATCTTCGAGGGCCTCGTAACGGAAGACCCGAAGGACGATCCGATCCCGGGGCAGGCCGAAAGCTGGACTGTCTCGCCTGATGGCAAGGTCTATACCTTTAAGCTGCGCGACGGCATCAAGTGGTCGGACGGCCAGCCGGTGACCGCAGGGGATTTTGTTTTCGCCTTCCAGCGCCTTCTCGATCCGAAGAATGCCGCCGAATACGCCTATCTGCAGTTCACCATCAAGAACGCGGAGAAGATCAACAAGGGCGAGATCACCGATTTCAGCCAGCTCGGCGTCAAGGCGATCGACGACAAGACGCTCGAGATCACGCTGGAGAACCCAACCCCCTACTTCATTAACGCGCTGATGCATTACACCGCCTACCCACTGCCGAAGCATGTGGTTGAGGCGAAGGGCACTGACTGGGTCAAGATCGGCAACATCGTCACCAACGGTCCGTACAAGCCGACCGAATGGATCCCAGGTGCGTCCGTCACAACCGTCAAGAACGACCAGTACTACGGCGAGAAGGACCTGAAGATCGACGGCGTCAAGTTCTTCACGCTCGAAGACCAGGAAGCGGCTCTCAAGCGTTATCGCGCCGGCGAGTTCGACATCATGACCGACTTCCCGACCGATCAATACGAGTGGATGAAGAAGAACCTGCCGGGTCAGGCGCACGTGACGCCGTTCCTGGCCAGCTACTACTACGTCCTCAACGCCCAGAAGCCGCCGTTCAACGACAAGCGCGTCCGCCAGGCGCTGTCGATGGCCGTCAACCGCGACGTGATCGGTCCGAAGATCCTCGGCACCGGCGAACTTCCAGCCTATTCGTGGGTTCCGCCGGGCACTGCCAACTACGGCGATCCGGCCTATGTCAGCTGGAAGGACATGCCCTACAAGGAGAAGGTGGAAGAGGCGAAGAAGCTGCTCAAGGAAGCAGGTTTCGGACCCGACCACCCACTGAAGGCACAGCTTCGCTACAACACCAACGACAACCACAAGCGCGTGGCAGTCGCCATCGCCTCGATGTGGAAGCCGCTCGGTGTCCAGATCGAGCTCTACAACACCGAAACCAAGGTGCATTACGACGAAATGCAGCATGGTCAGGTCGAAATCGGCCGCGCCGGCTGGATCGCCGACTACAACGATCCGGACAACTTCCTCGGCCTGCTCGTTTCCGGCGTTTCGATGAACTACGGCCGTTGGAGCAACGCCGATTACGACAAGCTGGTCAAGGAAGCGAACGCCCAGACCGACCTGAAGACGCGCGCGGAAATCTTCAAGAAGGCTGAACAGCTCGCGCTCGACGACAGTGCCGCCATTCCGCTGTACTATTACGTCTCGAAGAACGTCGTCTCGCCGAAGGTCCAGGGCTTCGAAGACAATATTCAGGACATCCACCGTACGCGCTGGCTCTCGATCAAAGAATAAGGAACACCGGCCCTTCCCGCCCGCTGCAGGAAGGGCCGATCCACGACCATGATCAAATATGCACTCCGTCGCCTGCTGTCGACGATCCCCGTCATGTGGATCGCCGTGACACTCAGCTTTTTTGTCTTGCGCCTTGCTCCCGGCGGCCCATTCGATGGCGAGCGGCCATTGCCGCCGGTGATCCTGAAGAACCTCGCGGCTCACTACAATCTCGACAAGCCGCTTATCGACCAATACCTGATCTACATCTACGACGTGTTGAAGGGCGACCTTGGTCCTTCCTTCGCCAATGAAGACTTTACCGTCGGCCAGCAGATCATGATCGGCCTGCCCTACACGTTCACGATTGGTGGCCTCGCCTTCATCCTTGCCATCCTCATCGGTGTGACAGTCGGCTGTCTTGGGGCGCTTTATCAGAATAAGGCGCCTGACTACCTCCTCGGCTTGGTCATTCTCGTCGGCCTGGTTCTTCCGAACTTTCTGATCGCGCCCATCCTACAGCTGATTTTCGGCATCCATCTCGGCTGGCTGCCTGTCGGGGGATGGGGTGACGGCTCGTTCAGGTATCTCGTCATCCCGATCGTCGTGCTGGCATTGCCGCATGCGGGCCGCATCTCACGCATGACCCGCGGCTCGATGATCGAGGTGATGAACCAGAATTACATCCGCACCGCCAAGGCCAAGGGCATCGGTCCGCGGCTGACCGTCATGCGCCACGCGCTGAAGCCTGCCATGATGCCGGTCGTTTCCTATCTCGGCCCGGCGGCGAGCTACCTTCTCACCGGCTCGCTCGTTGTCGAGAGCATCTTCGGATTGCCCGGCATCGGCCGCTATTTTGTCAACGCGGCGCTGAACCGCGACTACGGCATGGTTCTCGGCACGGTCATCTTCTACATGGTCCTGATCGTCTTTCTGAACCTTCTCGTCGACATTGCCTATGCGTGGCTCGATCCGAAAGTGAGAAACCGATGATCCTCAATCCCGCAAAGAGAGAGCTGCTCGCGGCTGAACTTCTGGAGGCTGAAGGGCTTTCGCACAAGAGCCGCTCGCTGACCGGCGATGCTCTGCGTCGTCTTTCCCGCAACAAGGCAGCCGTCGTTGCCATCGTTGTGCTCCTTCTCCTGATCCTGGCCGCATTCCTCGGCCCGTACCTCATTCCGTTCGACTATGAGGAACCGGATTGGGCGGCTTTCCGGATGCCCCCTGATATGGAGAGCGGCCACTATTTCGGAACCGATCCGAACGGCCGCGACCTGCTTGCGCGTGTTCTTTACGGCACCCGCGTCTCGCTCGCCGTCGCCGCGACGGCGACCATCGTGTCCGTGGTAATCGGCGTACTATATGGCGCGATTTCCGGCTACATTGGCGGCAGGCTCGATGCGATCATGATGCGCTTTGTCGATATTATGTATGCCCTGCCCTACATTCTCTTCGTGATCCTGCTGATGGTGGTGTTCGGCCGCAATGTCTACCTGCTGTTTGCAGCAATCGGTGCGCTGGAATGGCTGACGATGGCCCGCATCGTGCGGGGACAAACGCTCTCGATCAAGCAACGCGAATTCATCGAAGCGGCACGCGCGTCCGGCCAGAAGCCGTTCAAGATCATCCTCAAGCACATTATCCCGAACCTCGTCGGGCCGGTGGTGATCTTTGCTGCGCTGACCGTCCCGGAAATCATCGCGACCGAGAGCTTTCTGTCCTACCTTGGCTTCGGCGTTCAGGAACCGCTCACCTCGCTCGGCACGCTGATTGCTGAGGGCACCGACGCCATGGAAAGCATGCCGTGGCTGCTGACCTTCCCGGCCTGCTTCCTCGTTGCCCTGCTGATGAGCCTGCTGTTCATCGGCGATGGCCTGCGCGACGCGTTCGACCCGAAGGATCGATAGAATGCACCCAGAAACAAAAAACGACGCGCTTCTCGAACTGAGAGACTATTCGATCACCTTTGCGACGCCGGATGGCGAGGTGAAGGCCGTCTCCAACATGAACCTTTCGGTCCGGCGCGGCGAGCGCGTCGCGATCGTCGGTGAATCCGGATCCGGCAAGAGTCAGACCTTCCTCGGTGTTATGGGTCTGCTTGCCAAGAACGGCCGCACCAGCGGCCAGGCACTACTCGAGGGAAGGGACGTGCTGGCGCTGAAGTCACGCGAACTCGACCATGTCCGCGGAAAGGACATGGCTATGGTGTTCCAGGACCCCATGACGGCCCTCAATCCGTCGCTGCGGATTTCCCGACAACTGACGGAACAGCTGGAAGTCCACCGAGGCTTCACGGCGCGGGCAGCCTCTGCCGAGGCCCTGGACATGCTCAAACGTGTCGGCATCCCCGACCCGTCGCGACGCTTCAACCTCTACCCGCACGAGCTTTCGGGCGGCATGCGCCAGCGCATCGTTATCGCCATGGCGCTACTGACCAAACCGAAGCTTCTCATCGCCGACGAGCCGACGACGGCGCTCGACGTGACGATCCAGGCGCAAATCCTTGATCTCTTCAATGACCTGACGGCGGAAATGAACACGGCACTTGTCATGATCACCCATGATTTGGGTGTCGTTGCGGGCCTCGCGGACCGCGTCGCCGTCATGTATGCCGGGCGGATTGTCGAGGAAGCACCGGTCGACGAACTCTTCGAAGTGCCCGCGCATCCCTATACAGCGGCGCTGCACGCCTCCATCCCGCGGCCCGACCAGGACGTCGATCAGCTCGCCGTCATCCCCGGTCGCCCACCCAATCTGCAACACCTGCCAAAGGGCTGTAGCTTCTCGCCGCGCTGTCCCATGGTCCAGAACGATTGCATCGACGTGTCACCGAAGCTCGAGATTCTGGCAGAACGTCATTCCGCAGCCTGCTTCCATCCCTTCCCGCGCCGTGAGGAGGTTTTGAACCATGGCTGAGCGATCCCTTTTGAGAGTCGAGAACCTCACCACCCAGTTCGAGCTGCCGTCGAAGGGCTTCTTCAAGCCGCCGATGCTGTTGACTGCCGTCAGCAATGTCAGCTTCGACCTGAGAGAAGGCCGCACACTAGGCATCGTCGGCGAGTCGGGTTGCGGCAAGTCGACGCTCGGCCGTTCGATTTTACGTCTCCTCAAGTCGCAGAAAGGCCGCATCCTGTGGCAGGGGCGGAATCTGCTCGACCTATCGGACGAGGAAATGCGTGCGGCCCGCCGCGACATGCAGATCATCTTCCAGGATCCGATCGCCTCACTTAATCCGCGCATGACCGTAGGCGACATCATTGCCGAACCCCTCACCGTCTTCGAGCCGAAGCTTACGAAAGCGGAACGACTGACACGCGTCCGGGAGATCATGGCGGCCGTCGGCCTGGTGCCCGAAATGATCAACCGCTATCCGCACGAATTCTCGGGCGGCCAGGCACAGCGCATCGGCATCGCCCGCGCGGTCGTGACGCGACCGAAGCTGATCATCTGCGACGAGCCCGTCTCGGCGCTCGACGTGTCGATCCAGGGGCAGGTGATCACGCTCTTGCGCAAGCTCCGGAAGGAATTCGGGCTGACGCTGATCTTCATCAGCCACGATCTTTCGGTCGTCCGGCTGATCTCTGACGACGTTCTGGTGCTCTATCTCGGCAAGGTGGTCGAGGCCGGGGATTGCGCCACCGTGTTCGACCGCCCGGCGCATCCCTACACGCAGGCCCTTTTTTCGGCCGCGCCGGTACCCGATCCGAAGCTCGCACGCAACCGGCAGCGCATCCGGCTGCAGGGCGACCCACCCTCGCCGCTCAATCCGCCGCCAGGCTGCGTGTTTTCTCCGCGCTGCTGGAAGGCCACGGATGTTTGCCGCACGGAAATGCCGCCGACCGAACAGGTTCGGCCAGGACAGTCCGCCGCTTGCTACCACATGGACCGCTAAGCCGGTACCAACGAAAATCCCGAACGGCCCGCTGATTGTCCAGCGGGCCGTTCGGCATTTATCCGGCACACCAAAACCGCCACCTGTTAGTTCTTGGCGGGTGTGCTTCGAGCGTATCACTCCTAGCGCACAAGCAAAGGTGCTCGAAGGGGCCTTGAGCGGATCCTATCCGCACCGCTCAAAGCCGATTGGGCAATCAGCGGGCGCCCCAGGTGTCGGTGAGGCGGTAGCCTTCCGGCCAGGGGTCGGAGGGGTCGAGCATGTGCTGGTGCGTGCCGGTGATCCAGGCGCGACCGGAGATTTCCGGCAGGATCGCCGGATGACCGCCGACTTCGGTGGTGCCGAGAATGCGGCCAGTGAAGGTGGAGCCGATCAGCGAAACGGCGGTCAGTCTGTCCTCGAGGGCCAATTGCCCGCGGGCGTGCAGCACCGCCATGCGCGCCGACAGCGCCGTGCCGGTGGGCGAGCGGTCGACCTTGCCGGGCTGAATCGCGACAGCAGCGCCGGCACGGAGGCCTTCCGTTGTGAACTCCACGGGGCCGGCGAAGAGGCAGAAGGAGAAGTGCTTCCAATCCGGGTTCTCGGGGTGATGGAATCCGAGTGCGGCATTGGCCGCGTTGGTGATCCGTACACCGAGCCGCGCAATGTCATGCGCCTCGTCCGGTGACAGGCGGAAGCCCATGGCTGCGGCGTCGACGATAACGAAACTATCGCCGCCATAGGCCGTATCGACGGTCAATGTGCCCAGTCCCTCGACTTCCAGCTTTGCATCCAGCCGTTCTGCGAAGCTCGGCAGGTTCTGGACGAAGATGCGCTCGGCCTTGCCGTTGCGGCACTCGGCGCGCACACGAACCAGGCCACCGGGAGCCTCCAGAGTGATTTCAGTGACCGGCTCCCGCATTGGCAGGATTCCGCTGTCCAGCAACACCGTGGACACGCAGATCGAATTCGAGCCGGACATGGGTGGCGTGTCTTCCGGCTCCATGATGATGAAGGCGGCATCGGCATCGGGATGCTTCGGGGGCACCAACAGGTTGACGTGACGGAAGACGCCGCCGCGCGGTTCGTTCAGCACGAAATTGCGCAGCGTCTGGTCACGGGCGATCCAGCGGCTTTGCTCCCAGATCGTTTCGCCGGGCGGCGGCGTCACGCCGCCGACGATGACATCTCCCACCTCACCTTCGGCATGGGCGGAAATCACATGGATGGTCTTGGTACTGCGCATGATACCTCCTCAGGAAAGCCAATCTGGCAACTGTGCCGGAACACGCCCAGTCAGAGCCGCGGTAACGCAATCGGCAAGACTGCCGAAGCGAACGGCGCGACCGGAAAGGCCGGGGCCGTAGTGGGCATACTTGCCCGAATTCGTCATCAGGGCGCGGGTGCGCGTCGGGAACACCGGCTCGGAAATCGAACACCAGCAGAGATCGGGCAACACCTGTACGCCTGCGTCCTCCAATCTGCTTAGTAAGCCTTCGTTGCGCGCCGCGCTGATGACTTGCCGACCGGCGGTGACGATCACCGTGACATCGGAGTGCCGGATGCGGTCAGCAAGCATATCTGCCAAGGCACGACATTCGCTCAGAGAGGCATGAGGGCTGCCGATGGCGACGAGTTCTACTTCCTCCGGCCCTTCATTGAGAACCGTCCAGGCCGCGGCCATGTCGGCGCGCGAGATGAAGGCGCGATCGGCGCTATCGGGTGCCGCGTCGGTGGCCTCAGGAGTGACGCCCTCCACATGCAGCATGGGTGCTGCGGACGTGGTGCCAAAAGCGGCGCAAAGGGCCTTGAGATCGTCCTGCGAAGGCTGCGCGGGACTGAGACCGCGCAGAAGCGGAATGCGGTCCGGTGCTGCGCGACCGGCGAGATAGCCGATCAGCGGCCAGAAGGCGTCATCGACGTTCTCAGGCAGTTCGACATCGACGATACGCCGCGCCTTGCGGTGCTCGTCGAGATAGACACCAGATAGCGGTGCGCGGGCCGTCAGCGCTATGCAGAGATCGAGGAAGTCGGGGTGCTTTGCCGTCCTCGCCCCGAGGACCGTGTTGGCGAAGATCACCGCGTTAGATTCCGCCCATGCAATGGATTCGCCTGCCTTTGGCGCGCTGTCGAGCAGGTAGGGAGAGCAGGTGAACGTCGGCCGACAGCCCATGCGGACATAGGCATCGGCAAGCCGCGCGGCCGGGTCGCCGAAGGTCGACGGTACGCCCTGCGCTTGCCAATTGGCGCGATCCACGGAAATGGCGTTCATGGTCGTCGGCACGCAAACCAGCGCCCCCATATCCGCCATCCTCTCCGCAAAGGTTAGATTTGCCGGGCTGGCGTAGATACAGCCGTCAATATGGCCCTGCGTGACATCCACGAGCCCATGCGCACCTTGCTGCGCCGCCATGGCGCATATGATGCGCATGGCCTGCTGCACGGCGATACCTTGCCGTCCGTCAAGCATGGCGCGATCGGCTTCGGTGAGGTCGAGCGCAGCGGTCGCCGGAGGAGCCATCGAAATCTCCAGCCCGTCCGCCACAACCGCCGTATCGCGGATCTCAGCCGTCTTCGCGCGGGAGAGCGCCGCAAAGGCTTCCGGCCCGAGCCTCAGGACAGGCAACGGCTTGCCGAACATTTCGGATGCGATTAGCGCGCCGAGCGTCAGCACATCCTCAGCCTCGGAAAAAACCAAGGCTGCCGGTGCACGCCCTGTCAGGACGAGGTCAAGGAGCACGCCGGAACCCGTGCAGGACCCGCGGCTCGACGGCATCATCAGGATGCCGTCCGTCAGGCAGGTCCCGTGAAGCGGGTGGTGCACGTCGATCACGCTGCCGGTCGCCGGATCGACCCCACCCCAGAAGCTCAAGGCCTCCTTGGTGGCGATGACGGGACCTTTGGCGGAGCCTCCGAGAATGCTGCGATCGAGTGCTGATTTTTTCATTTCACGCGAATCCTTGAGCGGAGAGATGACGGTCACCAACGGGGGCGTTGCGAACCAACATCGCGGTTGGCACGCTGTGGGCCTCCATCAGAATCTTTGCGGCGAGAAGAACGCGATGTCGATGGCGGGGTTCTTGCCTGTCAGCAGATCCGCGACGATCCGCGCGGTCCCTGCCGACTGAGTGAGGCCGAGATGGCCGTGACCGAAAGCATAGACAACCCGGTGGCTGTCGCGGGCATGGCCGATGGCGGGCAAGCTGTCGGGCAAGGATGGGCGGAAGCCCATCCACTGAACGCCACCTTGCGGCTTCAGGCCGGGCAGGAAACTCCCGGCCTTCTCCAGCATCGCTTCCGAGCGACGGAAGTTCGGCGCGAGCTTGAGCCCCCCGAGCTCGACGGCACCGCCGATACGGATACCCGTCGATAGCCGGGTAACGACGAAGCCGTGACCGCCGAAGGTAACCTGGGTGCGCAAGTCGAAAGCCTCGGGAGGAAGGGTGGTGTTGTAGCCCCTCTCCGTTTCCAGCGGAATGTTCTCGCCGATGGTGCGGGCTACTTGATGGGAATAGGCGCCTGCCGACAGGACCACGCGCGCGGCACGTCGCGAACCGCCGCCGGTGCTCACAACATCGACGCCGCCCTCTACGGGACGCAACGCCGTTACCTCCGCGCGCTTGATGGTGCCGCCCATGGCGCGGAAGTGGCCCGCCAAGGCAAGGGTATAGAGCTTGGGATCTGCGATGGAGTGCCAGCCCGGCGTGAAGGTGCCATGGGTAAAGCGCGGCGCGAGGCCGGGCTGGATCTCAGCCATGCCGACAGCATCGAGGTGATGGAACTCAACGCCGTGCGCTTCCCGCGCCTTCCAGCCGGGAAGCGATGCGTTCAGCTCCGCTTCGCCCTCGTAAACCTGGAGATTGCCGTCCTTGCGCAGCATGGCTGCGGTGCCGGTCTGCTGCAGAAACGGCTCGAGCTCTGCCTTCGAAAGATCCATCAGCGCGGTTTGCGCCGCTGTGGAATGTGCGACACGGCCCGGCGCACAGGCACGCCAGAACCGGAACATCCAGGGCGCGATCTGCAAGGCATAGGCAGGCGGGACCGACAGTGGACCGAGCGGATCGAGAAGCCACTTCGGCGCTTTCTTCAGAATGCCAGGCGAGGCAAGCGGCAAGATGTCGGTGAAGGCGAAGGCGCCGGCATTGCCTGCCGATGCTCCAGCAGCGGGACCCTCTCGGTCGAGTACGACCACCGAAAGCCCTCTTGCCTGTGCTGCGATCGCCGCCGATAGGCCAACGACCCCCGCGCCGACCACGATGACATCAGGTCCGGCCATCAGCGCACGCTCGCCAGGAACTTCTGCGTTTCAGGATGCTGCGGCGCGCCGAAAATCTGATCGGGCGTACCGATCTCGGTCATAATGCCCTGATGGAAGAAGGCAACACGCTTGGATACGTCCCGAGCAAAGGCCATCTCGTGGGTGACGCAGATCATCGTCATTCCCTCTTCGGCGAGCATCTTCAGTGTGTCCAGCACTTCGCCAACGAGCATGGGATCCAGCGCTGACGTCACCTCGTCGAACAACATGTATTCCGGCGACATGGCAAGCGCACGGGCAATCGCCATGCGCTGCTGCTGGCCGCCCGACATGCGGTTCGGATAGACCTCCAGCTTCTCGCCGAGGCCAACATGCGTCAACTGCTTGACGGCAATCTCCTCGGCTTTGTCCTTCGACAGGCCGAGAACCTTGCGGGGCGCCAGCATGACGTTTTCCAGTACGGTCAGATGCGGGAAGGCGTTCCACTGCTGGAAGACGATCCCGACCTTGCGACGAAGCTTGTTGAGGTCGGTGCTCTTGGCATGAACCTCGGTGCCGTCGATTACGACGCGCCCCGAATCGATAGGCTCCAGCCCGTTGATGCAGGTGAGCAGCGTCGACTTGCCCGAACCGGAACCGCCGATGACGGTGACCACTTCGCCTTTTTGGACGATGAGGTCGATGCCTTTCAGAACCTCCAACGGGCCAAAGGATTTGCGAACGTTTTCAATCTCAATCATTGGGGGACCACCGTTTTTCGAGATACCCGCCAATCCGGGCGATGGGGAAGCTGATGATGAAGTAGACGGCGCCGCAGATCATCAAGATGAACAGCGGCTCCTGCAGCCGGGTAACGAGAATCTGCGAGGCGCGCAGCAACTCGATAAGGCCAAGCCAGAGCACCAGCGCGGAATCCTTCATGACGCCGAGCGTCAGACCAATCCAGGACGGCAGCGAAACGCGGGTGGCAAGAGGCGTAACGATATAGCGCATATCCTGCCACCAGGTCATGCCGAGCGAGCGAGCCGCACGACGCGTGGTTGGTGGCACCGAGGAAATGCCGCCGCGCACGATCTCCGTGCAATAGGCGGCGGTATAGAGCGACAGCACCACGCAGGAGGTCGTGAACGGAGGCCAGCCAAGCCGCATGATCGACTGGAGTGCATTGCCAAGCACAAGCTGGATCAACAAAGGCACCGAGCGGAAGACGTCGAGCGCGAAGGTCAGCGGTGCGGACCAGTAGGGCCCGAGTTCGACGCGGATCATTCCGAAAAGGATTCCGAGGAGGGTGCCGGCAGCGACCGAAACGGCTGTGACCGCAAGCGTCATCCCCGCGCCTTGCGCCAGGAAGGCCAGATCACCCCAGGTGAGGGCAGTATTGAACATCTCTCACCTCTCTCAGTAGCGAAACATACGCCAGGCGAGCGCCCGGGTAGCAAGGGTCAGAACCTTGGCGATGACGTAATAGATCACGGCAGCCAAGGCGAAGAATTCAAAGGTGCGGAAGGAGCGCGCATTCAGTTCCTGGGTCACGCCGGCAAGGTCGGTGTTCATGCCGACGGTCACGCCGAGCGACGTCATTAGAACTGCCCAGACCATTTGGTTGGTCGCCGGCAGAAAGGCCACGCGCAGCATCTGTGGCAAGACGATCAGGCGAAAGGTCTGCATCGACGTCATGCCAAGCGAGCGCCCGGCCCGGGTCTGCGTGTCTGGGATCGCCTTCAGTGCGCCGCGAAAATTTTCAGCCAGGTAGCCGCCGTTGTTGAAGGCAATGCCCACCAAGAGCGCGGTCGATGGAGTGAGGTGAATGCCGAAATTGCCAAGGCCAAAATGGGCCATGTAAATCTGGAACAGCGCAGGCGTATTTCGGGCGATCTCGACCCAGGCCATGGTGAAGCCGCCAAGGATGCGGTTGCCGGATAGCCGGAACAAGGTCAGCGCGATCGCGCAAGCCAGTCCGATGACCATGGACAAGAGCGCAATCTGCAGCGTGACCAGCGCACCATCAAGCATCTGCGGCAATGCTTTGAGGGCTTGGTTCCAGTGGAAGGTGTAGTTGAACATGACCGTCTCACCTTTTTGTAAAGCTGCGGCGCGAGGGATCGCCTCGCGCCGCGGGAGAAACGGTCAGATCAGCGGTATACGCCATTGACCGCGAGAGACGGTACCTCGCCGCCGACCCACTTCTTGTAGAGTTCGTCGTAGCGGCCGGTGCGAACCTGCTGGTTGACGAACAGGTTCAGGTAGTTGATGAGGCCGTATTCCTCACGGTTGGTGAAGAGCGCGACGTAGTCGATGTCGAAGGGCGCCTTGCCGACCACTGAGATACCCGCGAACTTGCCGGTCTTGACGTTCGCTTGCGCCACGGTCGAGGTGGAAACGGTGGCATCGAGCTGACCTTGGCTCAGCGCCAGGAATACGTCGGCCTGGGTCTGGTAAGGACGGAACTCGCCGGTACCCCAAGCCTTGACCTGCTGCTCGAGTGCGATCGCTTCATAGGTGCCGGCCGTGGCGCCGACGACCTTGCCCTTCATGTCTTCGAAGGACTTCACGCCCGACTTCTCATTGGCGGTAACAGCCATCTCGAAAGCAAAGTAGGGAACCGTCATGCCGACGGTCTTGGCGCGTTCGAGGGTGTCGGACGTGGAGGCAACGCCCACGTCGACGCGGCCGGACATCAACGCCGGAATACGTTCAGGGAACGGGGTCTCAACGATTTCGGCAGTTACGCCCAGCGCCTTGGCCAGATCGTTGCAGTAGTCCACGTCGAAGCCGATCGGATTGTTGTTCTCGTCGCGCGAACCCATCGGCGGGAAGTCCAACACGACAGCGCAACGCAGCGTGCCCGAACCGATGATATCGTCCAACTTGTCAGCCTTGGCCGGGCTGGTCAGAAGGGTGGTGGCGGCCAGAAGGCCGAAGGCGAGGACCGAGGATTTCATCTTTTTCTCTCTCCCAGAGTTGGATTGTCCATTGGCGGATGAGGCGCACTATTCCCCGTCAGCGCGCGCAAATCAATATCAAAATACATGCAGTATACAAAAAGTATAAGATTATCGATATTCATGTCGACAAAAAAGGGCGGCCAAATCGTGGCCGCCCTTGCTATTTCTATCGGCAGTAGGGATCAGCCGAGAAAATCTTCCGGCAGAAGCTCTTCGGACATGTTCTGGTACGAGACCGGTCGCAGGAAACGCCGGATCGACATCGTGCCGACGCTGGTGGCCCCAAAGTTGGTCGACGCCGGATAGGGCCCGCCATGGACCATGGAATCGACCACCTCGACCCCAGTGGGGAACCCGTTAACCAGCACGCGTCCGGCCTTGCGCTCCAGCACGGGACGCAGGCGGCGCGCGTCAGCAAGATCGCCCGCATCCATATGGATCGTGGCCGTCAACTGGCCTTCGAAGCCGCGCGCAAGCTGCTCCATCTCATCGATTGTCTCCACGCGCACCACGAGACCGAGCGGTCCGAAGACCTCTTCGCCCAGAGCGTGATCGGCGAGGAACTGCGCGCCCGTCGTCTCGAATAGGTTCGGGGCGGCAGAACGGTTGGAGGTTTCGCCGACGAACAGCGGCTTGACCGTATTGCGGGTTGCAAAGCGCGCCTTCCCATCCTGATAGGCCTTCGCGATCCCATCCGTCAGCATCGTCTGCGGCGCCACCTTGCCGAGTGCCTCGACCGTCGCGGCTACGAAGCGATCGGCGTCGGCACTCTCGGTCACTACAGCGATCCCAGGGTTGGTGCAGAACTGACCGGCGCCCATCGTCAGCGACGCCGCCCAGCCCTGGCCGAGCGTCTCGGCACGCGCCCTCAACGCTTCGGGCAGCAGAAACATTGGATTGACAGAACCGAGCTCGCCAAAGAACGGGATCGGTTCCGGTCGCGTGGCGCAGAGATTGAAGAGGGCGCGGCCGCCGGCGAGTGAGCCGGTGAAGCCGACCGCCTTGATCCGTGGGTGCTGCACCAGCGCATGGCCAACTTCGCGGCTGCCGCCCTGGATCAGCGAGAATACGCCCGGATGGACACCCGTCTTGCGGATGGCCACCTCGATGGCCTGCGCGACAATCTCACCGGTCCCTGGATGCGCCGAATGGCCCTTGACGACGACAGGGCAACCTGCCGCCAGCGCGGCCGCGGTATCGCCACCAGCAGTTGAAAAGGCGAGCGGGAAGTTCGAGGCGCCGAAGACGCCAACCGGGCCGATCGGGCGCTGGATGAGCCGGATCTCCGGCCGCGGCGCGGGTTGTCGGTCGGGCAGCGCGGCATCGAGACGGCGATCGAGATATTCGCCCTTTTCAATATGATCGGCGAAAAGCCGTAACTGGCCGGTTGTGCGACCCCGTTCGCCCTGCAGGCGCGCTTCCGGCAGACCGGTTTCCTGGCTACCGATCTCTGTGATCGCCTCGGCGCGAGCCTCGATCTCGTCAGCAATGGCACGCAGGAACGCCGCTCGCTCCGCACGAGTGGAGTAGCCGTAGCTCCAGAATGCATCTTCGGCAGCTTCACATGCGCGATTCACCAGGTCTACCGTGCCGACGGCGAACCGATGCACTGGACCATGCGCCGGCGCGGATGCAAAAGTACCAACTCCGTCGAGCCATTCGCCAGCGACGAGGTGTTTTCCATTGGGAGTGAAGACCATCTGCGATTCCTTTCTTGAGAGCCCGGGGTGCTTTACGCGAAAATCCATCCGCAGGCGAATTGCACGCGTCGGATCTTTGTATACTCTATGTATTTATAACATCAACACTCGATCGCCTTTGGCGGCCGGGCCATCCATGAGGGACACAAGATGAGCGATAACACCACCCTGACCGTCGCGGCACTGCAGGAGCGGGTCGATGCGATCTTCCGCAAGGCCGGCCTCAACGAGATCCAAGCCGGCGCACTCGCTCGCGTGATCGTGGCCGGCGAACGGGATGCCTGCAAATCGCACGGCATCTACCGGATCGAGGGTGCGCTGCGCACCGTGAAGGCGGGCAAGGTGAAGCCGGATGCGGTGCCGGAACTGCTGCTGCAGGAAGGCTCGGCGATTGTGAAGGTCAATGCTAAGGGCGGCTTTGCCAATCCGGCCTTCGAACTCGGCCTGCCGGCACTCGTGGAGCGTGCCGGCTCCTGCGGACTTGCAGCACTCGTCATCAACGACTGCACGCATTTCTCCGCGCTCTGGTCGGAAGCTGAAGGACTGACCGAACAGGGACTTGCCGGCCTGGTCATGTGCCCGAGCTATGCAACCGTTGCACCGACCGGCGGCAACAAACCGCTGCTTGGCACCAACCCCTTCGCCTTTGCCTGGCCGCGCGTCGGCCAGTCGCCCTATGTCTTCGATTTTGCAACCTCGGTCGCCGCACGCGGGGAGATCGAACTGCACCGGCGGGCCGGCAAGCCGTTGCCTGAGGGCTGGGCGATCGATGCCGACGGCAATCCGACGACCGATCCGGAAGCCGCACTGGCCGGCGCCATGCTCCCCTTCGGCGGACACAAGGGGTCAGCCATCGGCACGATGATCGAGCTGCTGGCCGGCATCATGATCGGCGACCTGACGAGCCCCGAGGTGCTCGACTATCTCGGCACGACGACGCTTGCCCCTTTCCACGGCGAGTTGATCATCGCCTTCTCCCCCGAAGCCTTCGCCGCCGGCCGGCCAGGCAATCCATTTGCGCGGGCAGAGACACTGTTCGAGGCGATCGTCGGCCAGGGCGCCCGCCTGCCCTCGCAGCGCCGCTATGTGGCGCGCGCAAAATCCGAAGCCGATGGCATTACGCTCACCGACGCCGAAATCAAGCAGCTCGAGCGGTTGTTCGCACTCGGCTTGGAGGCGGTGGCCTGAGCCACGGCTTCACACTGCCGACGATGCAAAAAGGCCCTCCAAACGGAGTAATGCAGTTCACTTAGTGAGCTGCGGGCAAGTTTGATGGTTCAGGATGGGGATTCGTTTTCCCATCCTGTTTTTGTTTGTGATGTCACGCACCCTTGGACATTCGGCCGAATTATCGGCTCTTTCGCAGGCGATCGACCCGGACTGGATCGCTCAGGCTCTCGCCACGACAGGCAAGGCGAGCGTCCGCAAGCGCAAGCTGCCAGCCGAGCAGGTCGTCTGGCTGGTGATTGCGTTGGCCCTTTATCGTCATCAGTCGATCCCGGAGGTGGTGGCCCATCTTGATCTGGTTTTGCCCGATGAGGTCAACGCGGATATTGCCAAGAGCGCGTTGACACAGGCACGGCAGCGCTTGGGTCAGGCACCGTTGGCGCAGTTGTTTGCAATGAGTGCATCATGCTGGGATGAACGCCACCAATCCGGGCGTGCCTGGCGGGGTCTTTGTCGTTATGCCGTGGACGGCAGCACGCTGCGGACGTCCGACAGCCCGGAGAACCGGGCGCATTTTGGAGCGCAGGCCTACGCGTCTGGCGTTGTCGCAAGCTATCCGCAATTGCGGCTGCTGACGCTGACGGCGCTGGCGACGCATCTGGTGCGTGATGCGGTGTTCGGAGCCTATGGCACAAACGAGATGCTCTATGCCAAAAGCCTGCTCGACCGGGTTCCGGACCATTCGCTGACGGTCTTCGACAAGGGCTTCTTCAGTGCCAGCCTTCTCTTGCAATTGCAGACGAAGGGACATGAGCGTCACTGGCTGATTCCGGCCAAAGCCAACAGCACATGGGAACGACTGGATCCGCACCCCACCGATTATCGGGTGCGCATGAAGGTCTCGCCCCAGGCGCGGCAGGCAGAACCGGACTTGCCGGCCTTCTGGGAGGTCAGGGCCATCGAGACGACCACCAGCCATGGCAAAAAGCGCATATTGTTGACATCGCTGATGGACAGACAAACTTATCCGGCAAGCGAAATCGTCCATCAGTATGAAGAGCGATGGCGCATCGAGACAAGTTATCGCGAACTCAAGCAGGAGCTTCTCGGTAGCGAACTGACCCTGCGAAGCGGCACGCCGGAGACTGTCTATCAGGAGGTCTGGGGCGCGTTGCTGGCCTACAATCTGGTGCGGCTCGAAATGGCAGAGGTCGCGACCGAAGCCCAAGTCGAGCCAACCCGACTAAGCTTTATCACAGCCCTGCATTACCTGCGTCACGAATGGGGATGGATGGCGATCGAAGCACCCGGCAAAATCCCCGCCCACCTCACCAGATTGAGAAACAGATTGGCAGACTTGCTGCTGACAGAAAAACGGGGGCGATCATGCCCCCGTGTCGTCAAAAAACTGCCTGCCAGATACCCGATAAGAGCCGTAAGCAAACCTAAGTGAACTGCATTACTGCGTAAGCGGGGCCTTTCAGTTGAGAGCCTTTGAAATCAGGCCTTGTATTTCTCAACAGCACCGGAAAGCTTGCTCCATTCAGCATACCAGGTGTTGAAGAGCTTGAGTTGCGCCTCGACGTAGCCACGCTGGCTGTCCGTCAGGACGTCGGTTTCGTTGAAGTGCAGTGTGTATTCCTTGTCTCCCTTCAGCACCATCATGTGTTTGAAGAACAGCACGAGGTCCGGACCTTCGTCAAACGAGGAGAGAACGGCAAGCGCTTGCTCGAGCTCCAGCGCCCGCTGGCGGGCATCGGCATTGCCGGCAGCGGCGGCTTTGGCGAGGTTGCAGAGATGCAGCACTTCCTTCGGCAGGACGTTGCCGATGCCAGTGATGGCACCCGTCGCACCGCAGTTTACGAAGCCGTGGAAGACGGCCGTGTCGACGCCGATCATCAACGAAACGCCATCATCTCGGCTGGTGATGTTTTCTGCGGCATAACGCATGTCAGCGGCGCCGCCGAATTCCTTGAAGCCGACGAGGTTCGGATGCTCGGCACGCAGCGCGAAAAACAGATCCGCGCGCGTGGCGAAGCCATAGTAAGGGCTGTTGTAGATGACCGCCGGAAGATCAGGCGCAGCCGACAGGATCGCCTTGAAATGCGCCTTCTGGGCCGCAATCACCGAGCCACGCGACAGGACGCGTGGGATGACCATCAGGCCCTGCGCCCCAACCTTCTGGGCATGGGCCGCGTGCGCAACAGCAGAGGCGCTGTTGACGGCGCCGGTACCAACGATGACCGGGATGCCGGCCTTTACCAGGCGCTCGACGCCTTCCATGCGCTGCGCGTCGGTCAGGAGCGGCCAGTCACCCATGGAGCCGCAGTAAACGACGGCCGACATACCCTGCGCAATCAGCTCTTGTCCCTTGCGGACGAGGGCATCGAAGTCGGGGGTACGATCCTCCTTGCAGGGGGTCATCAGAGCCGGAATCACACCGGAGAAAATCTTGGCCTTCATTGCGAAACTCCTGTTGCCTGGCGGACGGACAGGGATCGACGCGCCACTGGCGCCGGTCCCCGCGTCTTCGAGAGCCGTTATAGCACTTGCATATTATTTGTCGACAAAAATTATGCAGCCTATCAAAGGGTGATATCCAGCTTTCCGCCGCGGGCAAAAAGCTTCTGTATTTGCTGTACGATCTGCTCGGCATGGATCGTTGCCAAGCGATCGGCGGCTTCGCTGTCGCGCGCGGCGATGACGGCGATAATGTCCTCATGCTCATCAACAAAACGCTGTGGCAGGCGATCCTCATAGGATTGGTAGTAGAGCCGCAGGATGCGCCGCCCCTCATCGAGAAGGCGATTGAAGAGGCCGGTGAAATAGGCGTTGCGTCCGGCCTCGGCGATGGCCGAATGGAAGGCGGCGTTGGTGGCAATCATCGCCAAAGCATCCTGCGCCGCCACGGCGGCGGCGAAGTCGGCCTGATGCGCGCGGATCACCTGCAAATCCTCGGCGCGGTGATACTGGGCGGCCAGGCGTGTGGTCACGCGATACATTAGTACCAAGGCATCGAAGAAGGTGTGCATGTTGAGGAAATCAATGCTCGAGACCATGGTCGAACGATTGGGCAGCGTGTCGATCAGCCCTTCGCCCGCCAGTCGCACCAGCGCCTCACGGATCGGCGTGCGCGACATCTTGAACCGCTCGGCCAGTTGCACCTCATCGATCGGGCTGCCGGGCGGCAAAACCAAGTCAAGGATCTCATCACGCAAGAGGTCGTAGACCATCTTGACGCCGGAGCCGCGCTTGCGTTCGGGAGTGGAATTCGTGTCGGTATCAGTCATCCTAGAATCCTCTTGTCGACAAAAGGAATACTTTTTCTCGCGCGCGGGATCAATAGCGCCGGCAACCCCGGCGAGTGAATGGGCACGACGTCACGGGAAATAGACAAAAGGGGCCGCGGCACCCATTGACAACGTGATAGACTGCCAGCGACGCTTTCGTTGGTGCCAGCCTTGCGTTTCGGCTGGATAGTCTGATTTAAGTGCTCATTTATCGCCCTAGTTTAGCATCGCAGGACGCCCACTCAGGCGAACCATGTGTCGCGGAGTAGAGACAGGATGCGGATCAGTACGATCACCAACTGGGCATACGCCGTCACGGTTATGCTCACCATTCTCTCAGGCGGAGCGTTCATTTTGTCCGCCCATAGCGCCGTTCGCGAACGAACCGCGGTCGAGACCCGCCGGCAGCTCGACGAGCTTGTTGATGAGCTGGCCGTAGCAGCCGAACAGACCACCGAAGACGCTCGTTTGTTCGTGATGCGAGGAGAGGAGCGCCATCTTCAGGCATTTCGCAGCGCTGAAGGAGAGGAACGCGCTCGCGAACACGCAATCAAGGGCTTGAAGTCGACCGACCTGTCGCCACAGGAGCTCGTTGCGCTACGCCGGCTGGAAAGTGATGCGGAAGCACTGGACCAGATCGAGGAAAAAGCGATTGCCGACTACGCAAACGGCAATCGCGACGGTGCGCGGCAAACCCTTTTTGGACCGGAGCACGAACGCTTGCAGACCGACCTCCTCGCCAGTGTTCAGCATTTTATCGATCTTGTCGCGACCCGCGCCGACGACGAGTTCGCTGGCGCAAGAGCGCGAACCGATCTCTGGGATACCATAGCCAAGTCCATGTTAGGGCTGACCGCCGCCGTCTTCATCGGCGTCCTGTATTTTGTCTTGAAGCGTCGGGTGGCAACGCCACTGCTCCGAATGACCGGGATCGTCAATCGACTGGCGAAACAGGATTACGACGTCGAGGTGCTTCCCGACAGTCGCCGCGACGAAATCGGCGAGATGAACGAGGCGATCCAGATCTTCCGAGACAATGGCCTGGAACGAGAGCGCCTGGATGCCGAGCGGCGGCGTGACCAGAAGACGAAGGATCACATCCTTCACTTGATGCATCGGCTTCAGGCCTGCCAGCAGCAGGAAGAACTTGCCGAGGTCGTTTCCCTTTTCGCGCCCCAGATCTTTCCGCACCTCGCCGGACACTTGTACCTCATGAACGGCGGTCGGTCGGCACTGACCTCCGCCAGCCGTTGGCTTCAGCCCAGCCGGTCGCACGACGTGTTGGCGCCGGCGGAATGCTGGGGATTGAGACGCGGCAGACCCCATGTCAGCGACCATTCTCGCGACGATGTACCCTGCCAGCATCTGGAGGAGGGGGACGATGCGTGCATCTGCATACCGCTGTCCGCCCACGGCGATACGGTCGGGCTCCTCTATTTCGAGGGAACGGATGGCGGCAAGGCCATGGTGACTGCAAGGCTCTACATCGAAATCATCGCGGAGAATATCGGACTGGCGATCGCTAATCTGCAGCTTAGAGACCGACTGACACATCTTGCCATAAGAGATCCCCTCACAGGTCTTCTGAACCGCCGCTCGCTGGACGACGAAATGAACCGGCTACGCCGAGACACCGTGGATCGCCCGACGGCCTGCTTGATGGTCGACATCGATCACTTCAAGCGCTTCAATGACGAGTTCGGACACGATGCCGGCGATCATGTGATGCGGCAGGTCGCGACACTCATGGCCGACACGGCCGGCAAGTCAGGTTCGGTCTACCGCTTCGGCGGCGAGGAGTTCACGATTGTTCTGCCCGAGGCAACGGGGAGGTCTGCCATCGATATTGCAGAGAAGCTTCGTAGCGCAGTCGAGGCCGCGCCCGTCACCTATCAGGGGCGGCCGCTGGGGACTGTGACCGTGTCAATCGGGATTGCCTCGACGGAAGATGGCAAGCCAGCCGCCACTCTGCTGCAAAGAGCAGACGCTGCCCTGCTTCGGGCGAAATCGGAGGGCAGAAACATTACTCTCGTCGACGGGTCCGACGGATCACCCAATCACCGCCTTGCCGGGTAGGCCTTCACGGCCGTCCGCTGCGGCAAGCACACACCTCCGCCTTCCACTGAAGGCGGCACCGCTGCTGCAAGCCCGATGCCAGAGCGCAAGACCTTGAGGCCGACTCAGCCTGCGATACTGCTTGCCCGGCGCGCCAGATTTCAGGTGTAACCAATTTCCTCGTTACTGAAATCATCGCGAAACCGCGCCCTCCCACATCGCGAACCTCAACGAGCCTGTCGCCGCCGTCATAAAAAGGGGACGTTCAGCGGGTGCTTGGAGCGCGAGTGTCTCCTAATGAAACCATCCGCTGCAGCGCGGCGGACATTAGTCTAAGTCGGCAGTTCGTCGCCAAGCTTCGCGCCCGTCCGAAAGGCGCTGCTATAGCGATCGGTATGGGATCTCGGATGGCCTTGAAGCTTCAATGGTCAAGTGCTTAGTGGCGATCGAAGCTGCCTGGAGAATTCGCTCCTTCTGCAGGCTGGGGCCGATGACCAGGGTATCAATCCCAATGTTCGTCCGTCCCTGGCTATCTTGACCCAGATCGAGGTCGACCTCGAAGTACGGCACCAGCATCGTTACCGTCCCACGGACTTTTACAGACGGATGGTCAAGCGGCACAAACTTCGAAATGATGCGCCATTCGCATTCCTCGCGAAAGGACGGATCCTTAAAGGCACATGCCAGTTGCTGGTAGCGGGTGACGATCTGGTTTGCAAACTCCTCGACCCGCTCATCGTCCAACGTGGTGGTGGCATCGATCGTCGTCAAAGAATGAACTATGAATTCCTTAGCGAGTGCTGCTTTTTGGCTTTGCTCATAGATGCACTTAATCAGGCGGAAACCCGACCTATTCGCAATCCTTTGCAGGTCACCGACAACAAACCCCAGGCATACACCCCCTCCGGCACCATAGCCCCTCCACTGGCTCAGGAGGTCATCGTCCTCCGCAAACGACGCTGTGTAGACATATCCCTGCTTGAAGTAATCAACGAGAGAGGCAACCCGAAGCAATATGGCCTGATGTCCTGAGGATGCGTTTTTTGCGCGGGCTTCCGCTTCTGTCCTTAGATAGCCGAGGCCGTAGGCGAACTCCTCTGAATCATTCAGATAATGGATATTTGTCGCCCATATCACTTTCGAGCCGACAATACCCAGAAACCCTTGAAGCGTTGTGTAGTGGAAAAGCCGCGGCCGCCTTGTCGCACTAACCCTGCCGGGCGATGTCGGCAAAAGGGACAGGTGATTATCAATCAGGTTTGGCATCGGTCGAGCTCCGTTGGGGGCAGAACCACTCTACTCGTCCCGGGTCGGAATGTGCGTCCGCCTCTTATCGGCGAAGCGACCTGGTTTAATTTTCCCGATCAACATGTGGCGATCCCGACATTCCCAGACAGGATTGCTTGCCCATACCGAGGAACCGCCTTCCGGCATTTCACTTACCTGTTGTAAAGGATACTCTACTCTAAGAGACTATCGTCCCACAACCAGGACAAGAAACATTCGTTGAATGCTGTCAGGCTTGCCGAGATTGTAAGGGAGAAGTGTGTACGGAACTTCCAGACCCTTTTCGTGACTGCAAAATTTCCTATGTCGGCACTGCCGTTGCAGGGCGTTGCTGGTGGGCCTCCTCAGTTCGGCAGTCGTGCGCCAATTGCCAGAAAACGACATTGCCGATCGAGATCCAGTCCGAGGTGAATCTCGATAGCATCACCTTTGTCAGAAGCAATGATCGACTTGCGACGGTAATCGGGAACACAAATGCCACCCCGAGGGGAGGGCAGAGGCGCTACGTATCAACACGAAATCGAGGTCTCTTGGCAATGCTGCCGGCCGGTCGACTTCCCAACTATCAGCCCCGGGGGAAACTCCGGAAGGCTGAAGGCAGTCGAGGCTGCCCGAATCGCGCCGCAGATCTAGGGCGGTGGTGGTGCCGCGTCGCCCTCGCCACCGGCTCCAACAGCTCAACGACCCATTGGCTGGATGGATGATGACGGCAAAACGTCAGCAAGGCGATCGAGATCGGGACGCCGATGAATGCACCGAATATTCCCCAAAGGTAACCCCAGGCGAATACGGAAAACAGCACGATGACGGGCGAAAGGGACAGCGCGTTGCCCGAGACACGTGGCTCGATGTAGCTGCCGATCGTAAATTGTATGAGATTCAGTCCCAGGAAGATCGCCAGTACCGACTGCCAGCTGTCGAACTGAATGAGGGCAAACATCGTGGGGAACAGCGTTGCTACCAGCGGTCCAATAAACGGGATATAGTTCAGGGCGAATGCTATGGCACCCCATTCCTCGGCGAGGGGCAGACCGACCGCGCGTGCGAAAAGCCATACAAGCAGCCCGGTTGCGATGCTCATCACCGTCCTGATAGCCATATAGCGTCGAAGTTTCTGCGCCGTTTGGCGGCTGCCGTCCAGGAGGAGTTTTCTCGCGACCTGACTTCGCATTCCGGCAATCCTGCGCTCGAAATCCTCGACCTCCATTATTCCAAGCAGAACGTATGTCAGTGCGATCAGCCAGAAGCTGAAGGCGCTGTTGACGCGGCTGCTGACGGTCTGAACGGCGCGCAGGATGGAAGCCGTTGAGAAGCTGTCGGCCGAAAGCACCGCAACGACGATGCCGTGGTCCTCAAGCCATAGACGGATTTCCTCGTAATGCTGCTGGAAGCGCGACGCGTCGGCAATGACCCACCGCCCCACCTGCCCGAAGGACCAGGCCACGATCCATGCGAAAACCACGAAGGCCATCACGACGACGAACAGGCTAACGAGGAGCGCGACATATCGCGGAACAATCCTCTGCATGCGGCGCTGCATAGGCCACAGAAGAGCAATCACCAGGAGGGCAAATGTCAACGGAGCAAGAACGGTCTTTGCCATAGAGAGCATGGCAACGAGGAGAAGCACCGCAATCAGAACCGGGGTTGCAGGAACCGTTCTCCGTGCCAGCATCGTTTCCTCGTCGCCTAGAGTGTATTCTTGAAGATCCGTCCATCCTTGATGACGACACTCAGCTTCCATTGCGGATTTCAATCGTCCTAAGGTAATCAAGCGGATTGCCGTCCCAGACTAGCATATCGGCGAACGCGCCTTCTTCGATGACGCCGAGTTTTCCGGCATACGGCGTGCGCAGGCTTGAAAGCTCGAGAAGATCCGCATTGCCCGACGTCGCCATGCACAATGCCTCGGTATTGGTGTACCAGTTGGCCAGATGGGTCAGAATGGTGTTCTGGCGGGGCGTCAACGCGGGAGAGAACAGTCGCTTCAATTCTCCCACATCATCGGCATTGGCAGCGCTTCCCATCCTTGCCCAATCGGAACATGGCGTCCTCCGAACCAGCGGCCCCTGGAATACAACCAGGAACGTAGCACTGTATATGAGCGGAATCTACTACTTGACCGTTTATAAATCTCCGTGCCCGATCTCAATCGGCTTGACCAGCAGGCGGTCGATCTCGCTGATCATAGGTACCGATCAGCGCCGGATTCATCACGCACTAGGCCAGGCCGACAATCAAGTTCACTCGCTTGTTTCCGATGTCAGAATGTGATGGACTGGCCAGACGCAAATCCGAGCTTTCGTCGCAAGCGTTCACCTTCACAGGAATGGTTGCATGCGCAAACTGGCTGCTGTTCTCTGCATCGATGTCGCCAGTTACAGCAAGCTGATGGGGCGCGACGAGGCTGGCACGCTTGCCCGCGTCAAGGCGGCGTTTGCGGCATTCGATCCTGTGCTAGAACGACACCATGGTCGCATCGTCAAACTCATGGGCGACGGCGCCCTGATTGAGTTCGCAAGCGCCGTTGATGCGACAGCGGGCGCTATCGCGCTGCAAAGCGTGGCTTCGGCAACCGACCCAACCCTTCGCTTCCGCATGGGCCTCAATCTGGGAGATGTGATCGTCGAGGACGGCGATCTCTACGGCGAAGGAGTCAACATCGCAGCGCGGTTGCAGGCCCTCGCCCAGCCGGGTGGTATCATACTCTCGGAGACAGTGCGCGAGCACGTAGGCGGAAAGTTGAACGTTGCCCTTGAAGATCTCGGGCCAATGTCGCTGAAGAACATTGAGCGGCCCATCCGGGTCTTCGCCATCCAGGGTGATTCGCCGGCGGAGGCCAGATCCAGTCGCGAGCGGATCGGGATCTGCGTCTTGCCGTTCGCCAATATCAGCGGCGATCCGGAGCAGGACTACTTCAGCGCAGGCGTCACCGAGGACATCATCATCGATCTGAGCAAGCTCTCGTCTCTCACGGTGATCTCCCGCGCGACGTCCTTCAGCATGAAGGCTCAGAGCGCGCGAGCGATCGCGCAGCAGCTGAATGTAGCCTATGTGCTCGAAGGCAAGGTACGCAAGGCAGGTGAACGAATCCGCCTTTCCGCGCAGTTGGTCGACGGGACAAACGATGCGACCGTCTGGGCCGAGCGCTTCGACCGGGATATCAAGGACGTCCTGGCGCTGCAGTCAGACCTCGCAAAGGCCGTCGTTGAGGCGCTCCGGCTTCGCCTGCTGCCCGCAGAACGCCAGGCGCTCGAGCGTTATGCCCCGACCGACCCCGAGGCGTACAAGCTGTTTCTTCTGGCACGGCAATACAATATCACGGGATCGGAGCGGCACTTGCCGCTGATCATCCGGCTCTGCCGCCGCGTGACCGACTTGGAACCGGGCAACGCGCGTGCCTGGGCACTTCTTGGCGAAACGCTCAATCGCCTCAGGCGCAGCATCGGTGGCACCGAGACGGGCGAAGCGGAAATCGACCGCGCCCTCGAACTCGATGCCGGCCTCGCCAGCGCCCACGCCGGAAAGGCGCTGCTGTTTCTATACAGGGGACAGTTTGAGGAGGCGGAGCGCCAATGTGCGATCGCCCTGCAACTCGAGCCGGACGACTACGCCGCCAATCTGGCCGCTGGGCGGACCTTTGTCATGCAGCGCCGGTTCAGCGCGATCGGGGATGATGTCGCTGGCCCTCACCTTTGCCAGATCGAGTTAACTTTGCCATCATCCATGCGCAGCGCCGGACGGTCATCCAGCGGGCAGCGGGTAACGCCGGCTTCCTGCGGAAACTTGCCCAGACCGCCAGGAAGCGGGACTTATGCCTGCGGGAATAGGTCTGAAACGTTGGGCAGAGGGAGGCATGGCTCTTGTGGCTTTTTGATCTCTTGTCAAAGCAAAAGGTCCGCCTCCAAAGAGACGGACCAATTTCAGCCTAGTCGATGTTGCCTGTCGCGACCTATTACTTCTGCGACACGATTAGCCTGCGTGGCAAAATTTAAGAATATCCTAATGCAGGGTCGCCTTATGACGAAAATCGCCGTCTGCTGACGGGCACGCCGTGGTGGTGACAGTGATAAAGGTCTCCTATGGGACCGGCGCGCATGGCGCGCTCCCCTGAAATTCGTTTCGGATCCAACTTGTGTAAAGTAGCCTGTCGATTACGCTTCGGTCATCCGTGGATGACTTACTATCAATGTCGAAGCAGAAGGTTGTCTCCTTCAAACCGCGCGGCAATCGATGTCTAGTGACCGGGCTCGTTTCCTCTTGCGTCTTCCGGGTCTCGACGCGCGAAACCAGAGCTAAAGGCGGCGCGTCGTAAAAAGACAAATAAATGTCGTCTATTAGATATCACGAAATTAAATGAAAGTTAAGGTGCGGCGTAACGAAATAAAACGCGCGCAAATCGCGCCGGGAACGCATCAAATGACTCCGTCCGAATACAGGGCGGCGCTTGCTGTCACTGGGCTGACAGCAAGCGTCGCCGCAGAGCTTTTTGGCGTCGATGAACTCACGAGCCGCCGGTGGGCGTCGGGTGAACAGCCGGTGCCCCGTGCGGTCGCACTCAGCCTGTGGCTGATAGCATCTTATGGCGTTTCCATAGCCCAAGCACGAGTTCTCTCAGAAAGTCCGAGGTTACCAAAATCGGCTTGAACGCTCACGTGCGGAATTCTCGGTGAGCGCCCTTAATAGCTGCAGGAGCGGCCGTTACTGGGTCTGAATCCATCCGCGCAGGCTGGGTTTAGCGGATAATCTCTGTTGATATGCTGCAGTAAAACCTTGATGACCACGGTTTGCAGGCGTTGTGCAGGCCGAAATGATGGTAGAAAGACCGATCAGCGCTCCAGCCGCTAGAAATGCCAGAAATCGGTTTATCTATGCGTCTCCTTGAGAGGTGATTTCCTACCCTGAGCGCGCAATCTATCACGCCCTCCCAAGTGCACGGGAGGTCATCATGCAGGTTCCGAGGCAATCCGCCCCCGCATTCCGAAATCATCCATCCCGCCCCCCAGGCTCAATCTGCCCATTGCCGAATGCGTTGCCTTGAGGACTCCCGAAATGGGGTTCTCTCGGCATCAAGCGCAGGAGCGATGATCATCATGGTGCCTGATCTGGTTTAGCCTACTCCAGATGTTCTTGGCCGCTGCGATTGCGTTTTGACGGACCTTCACGCCGTTCGGGACTTGATCGCAACCTCGATAGTGGGCACGAGTACGTGGCATTGAGGCGGGCAAGACGGAACAGGAAGTCGTCGATTTTTGGCCGGTGGCTTGAGAACCCAGCCAAGGCATTTCAATCGAATGCTACACCGCCTCGACGTGAATCGAACCGCAGAGCTGCCGTGGAGCAGTGCGGGAACAAAACTGCAGGCCTACAGATGCACTCTGCACTTCATGCAGTTGACAGGCCGGGACGTTTCTTTCATCTGGAGCGCCAGATCAGGAGCCTTCTCACATGACCGTTACCGTACGCCCCGCGACGCCTTTAGACGCGGCAACGATCCTGCGATTCGTCCGCGAATTGGCCGACTATGAAAAGGCGATCCACGAGGTCGAGGCGACCGAGGAGAGCACACGCGCGGCGATCTTCGGCGACGGTTCTGTCACGCATGCGCTGATCTGCGAACGCGAAGGCCAAGCGATCGGCATGGCGGTCTATTTCTTCAGCTATTCGACTTGGCAGGCGAAGAACGGCCTTTATCTGGAAGATCTCTACGTAACACCGGACGCGCGCGGCTCGGGGGCCGGCAAGGCGCTGCTGCGGCGTCTTGCACAGATCGCGCTAGAGAAGAGCTGCGGCCGCTTTGAATGGAGTGTGCTCGACTGGAACGAATCTTCGATCCGTGTCTATGAGGCGATCGGCGCGGAGCCGCAGAAGGAATGGATCCGCTATCGGATGGCGGGAGAGACGCTGGCGGCGTTTGCCCGCGGCTAGAATTCTCTATTTTTCTTGGCCTCAGCGCTCTGCTTCTAATGGCTACGTCTAGTATAATTTGGCTTGTCGGAACCAAGGGGAGCCTTTGATCGTGCATATCGCCAAGCTATCAAGCAGAGGGATAAAAGCAGAGAAAGGCGCATTTGCTACCGATAAAATATAGCTTTGCGTACACGGCAGACTTATGTGGTTTGCCTGCCCGTTCGGGTTAAATGCTCTATTTGGATAGTGCTACTAGCGTACCGAACCGCTATGGTCGTTGATTACCTGAACGTCCGTTCTTGACGCAAGCGGAAAATGTCTCCGTCCGATCCATAATTCCGTAAAATCGCTTGGGAAGGGTGGCTTCGTAGAGGCAATCCCTTCGATCAAGTAACGCCCAACCTCTTCCAAGGCGAGCCACACTGGTCGGATGGTCGGATGGTCGAAAGGCGTGGCTGGCAGTAAAGTCCTTCCTCTGCATTGCCGCAGCCGAGGACGGCGAAGTCTGCCGGAACATTGATCCCCAGCCGCGTAAATTCCTCGATACGGTCATCTGCCGTGAAGTCGTGAAGTCGGAATCGAGCACGACGGATGCGCCAGGATCGCCAGCGCATCTGGGTCTGGTTATTTTGGTTGGTTGGGAAGATTTGGTTGCGGGGGCAGGATTTGAACCTGCGGCCTTCAGGTTATGAGCCTGACGAGCTACCGGGCTGCTCCACCCCGCGCCAAGGGGACGTTGTCCCCGGAAGTATACGCTCTGCGTTATGGTGTTCAAAGCGGAAAGGACCGCTTTGGGCGGCCCTTTGTTTTCGGCTTGGGCCGTTTGTTGTGATGAGAAGATTGTATGTTGCGTTTAGCAGACCTGGCAGCGACCGACTCTCCCGCGTCTTAAGACGAAGTACCATAGGCGCTGGGGCGTTTCACGGCCGTGTTCGGAATGGGAACGGGTGCAGCCGCCCCGCCATGACCACCAGGTCAGCGAAGCGCAACAATTGAGAAGCTGGCAGAGGTCTTGCGACCTCTTTTTTCCGGGCGAACATTTGATGTTCGCCGGGTGAACACGTCTTAACATCACCTTGAGCGGACAAGCGCCTTGCGCTTGCCGGGGTCGGGACGAATGCTTTGCATTCGCCCTGTGATGAGCATGGTCAATGAGAACGATCAAGCCAATCGAGCTATTAGTACCGGTAAGCTTCACACATTGCTGCGCTTCCACACCCGGCCTATCAACGTGGTCGTCTTCCACGGCTCTGATAGGGAATACTCGTTTTCAGGTTGGTTTCCCGCTTAGATGCCTTCAGCGGTTATCCATTCCATATGTAGCTACCCTGCTATGCCCTTGGCAGGACAACAGGTCCACCAGAGATATGTCCATCCCGGTCCTCTCGTACTAGGGACAGATCCTGTCAATATTCCTACACCCACGGCAGATAGGGACCGAACTGTCTCACGACGTTCTGAACCCAGCTCACGTACCGCTTTAATTGGCGAACAGCCAAACCCTTGGGACCTGCTCCAGCCCCAGGATGCGATGAGCCGACATCGAGGTGCCAAACAACCCCGTCGATATGGACTCTTGGGGGTCATCAGCCTGTTATCCCCGGCGTACCTTTTATCCGTTGAGCGATGGCCCTTCCACGCGGGACCACCGGATCACTATGACCGACTTTCGTCTCTGCTCGACTTGTCAGTCTCGCAGTCAGGCGGGCTTATGCCATTGCACTCGACGACCGATTTCCGACCGGTCTGAGCCCACCATCGCGCGCCTCCGTTACTCTTTCGGAGGCGACCGCCCCAGTCAAACTACCCACCATACACTGTCCCGGATCCGGATAACGGACCGCGGTTAGACATCCATGACGATAAGGGTGGTATTTCAAGGATGGCTCCACGGAAACTGGCGTCCCCGCTTCAAAGCCTACCACCTATCCTACACATGCCGACACGAATGCCAGTGTAAAGCTATAGTAAAGGTGCACGGGGTCTTTCCGTCTGACCGCAGGAACCCCGCATCTTCACGGGGAATTCAATTTCACTGAGTCTATGTTGGAGACAGCGGGGAAGTCGTTACGCCATTCGTGCAGGTCGGAACTTACCCGACAAGGAATTTCGCTACCTTAGGACCGTTATAGTTACGGCCGCCGTTTACTGGGGCTTCGATTCAAAGCTTGCACCTCTCCTCTTAACCTTCCAGCACCGGGCAGGCGTCAGACCCTATACGTCGTCTTGCGACTTCGCAGAGCCCTGTGTTTTTGATAAACAGTCGCTACCCCCTGGTCTGTGCCACCCCACCATACTTGCGTATCATGGGGTCACGCTTCTTCCGAAGTTACGCGTGCAATTTGCCGAGTTCCTTCAACATAGTTCTCTCAAGCGCCTTGGTATACTCTACCTGACCACCTGTGTCGGTTTCGGGTAC